>DASZOL010000068.1:0-274588 GCA_035550795.1 Candidatus Methylomirabilota bacterium | reverse complement strand
GACCGTCTCGCGATACTCCGGGGGCGCTCCGGACCAGTCGTAGAAGGCCCGGGTCAGGACGAGCCGGATGCCGACCCGCTTCGCCGCCCGGATGGCGGACTCGGCGTTCGCGTTCCCCCCGTCCTGGACGTAGAAGAAGTCGACCACTGTTGTGATGCCGTGGCGCAGCATCTCGGCGAACGCGAAGGCCGCGCCGATCTCGATGCCGCGGACCCCGAGCCGGCGCGAGAAGGGGTAGAGCACGCGGTCGCGCCAGCCCATGAAATCCAGATCGTCACCGAGCCCGCGGAGCAGCGACTGGAAGGAGTGGTTGTGGGCGTTCACGCCCCCGGGCAGGAGGAGCCGGCCCGGCAGGTGGACGACGTCGCCGTCCGACCCCGACGGCTCGCCCGCGGACGGCGCCATGGTCGCGCGCGGACCCGCGGCGGTGATGCGGCCGCCGTCGAGCCGGATGGCCCAGTCCTCGCGGACGGCGCCCGCGGCGTAGCAGCGCTCGGGGAGGAGGAGCACGGGTCAGCCGTGGAGGACCCGGTCCGCCCGGAGCGGGCGTCGCGGTCCGGAGTGACGAGGATGGACCCGGACGGTCACGGCGGCCCGACCCGCGCCCGCGCGCTCAGGCGCAGGTGAGGCAGCCCGGCGGGTTCAGCGGCGCCGGCGCGACCCGCCCCGGCGGGGAGGGCCGGCCAGACGGCTGATGAAGTCGTCCACCGGGATCGCCGGCATGGTCATCATCTGGACCGAGCCCCGGGCGCCCAGCTCGACGGAGACGCGTGAGACGGTCTCGTTGTCCGGCGCCTCCAGCACGGTGACGAAATCGTACGGACCGAGGACGGCGTACTGCGCGACGACCCGGACCCCCATCCGCCCCACCTCGGCGTTCACCTTGCGAATCGAGCCCGGCAGCTTGCGGAGCACCTGACGGCCCCTCTCGGAAAGCGACGAGAGCATGATGTAAAGGGGCATTCGAACCCTCCGGGTCGGCGGCTGCCGATGGTGGTGGACCGCACCGGCAGTATAGCGCAACTCACGTATACTGGGCAGCATGCAGCCCAAGGGTTGGGGGCCGACCCAGGCATCCCGCATCGTCATCATTTTCGTCGTCGTCCAGTATCTCGGACTGGGTCAGATCCTTGCCTTCGCGCCTGCGGCGACCGCCGGATTTACGGACAGCGGTCACTCGCAGGGCATCGCCACGCTGGAGGCCGCCGTCCCGCTGGCCGTCCTGTTCGACCCGCGGTGGCGCCCAACCGTGGCCCTCGGCGAGCTCGACCACAGAGCCACCCTGCCGGATACGGCCCCCCTCCCTCGCCAGCTGCCGCGGGCTCCGCCCGCAGCCTGAGCGTCGCCGCTCGGGCTCGACGAAGACGAAGCGGCAGCTCGCACCGACGCGCTAGTGGCGCCGGTGCGGGCGCCCATCCGACTGCAGGCAAGGGAGGGCGACAGATGAAGGTCTTCCGGGACACCATCGAGGTGCGGACCGAGGAGAACCAGCAGTTCCTGGACATCACCAAGCAGGTGCGCGACATGGTGGGCCGGTCCGGGATCCAGAACGGGACGCTCCTGATCAACTCGCTTCACACGACGATCGCCATCTTCGTCAACGAGTTTCAGTCGGCGCTCCTCGACGACCTGGGCGCGGTGCTCCAGAAGCTGATCCCGCGGCGCGACGGGTACTTCCACGACGATCCCCGCTACTCGGATTGCGACCGCGCCAACGCGCACGCGCACCTGCGCGCGACGCTCCTGGGCCGGCCGATCGCGCTGGCGATGGCCGACGGCGAGGTGCTCCTCGGTCAGTACCAGAGCGTCATCCTGGCCGAGCTCGACGGGCCGCGCGAGCGGAGGCTCCAGATCCAGATCGTCGGGGAATGACCGCGGCGCCGGCCGGCCGGCGCACCGGCGGGCGCTTTTCTTGACACTGCGCGAGCGGGCAGCCCAAGATGGCGCCGTGCGCCGCGGTGTGCGACTCGCGAGGGGCGACCAGGCCCGCCAGTCCGGTCTCGGGCTGGTGGAGATCCTCGTCGTCGCGGTGGTCCTCGCCATCGCCGGCGCGTTCCTCTATCAGTACTTCGTCTCCACGACGAAGACCGTGGAGACCATCCAGCAGCAGAAACCCATGTCCGCGGCGCGGCTCGCCGCGGATCGGGCGACCGTGGCCGCGATCCGGACGTCCCTCCAGCTCTATTTCGGCCAGCACGGCGGGTACCCGCCCAGCAAAGAAGCCGTCGCGACGCTCCTGAATCCGCCGCCGTCGTTCCAGTGCGAGGGGAACGACTACCGATACGAGCCGGCGACCGGCCTGGTGACGCTCGTCATCGACGACGCGAACCGCTGCTAGCGGAGTCCACCTGGCCGCTGCGGGTGCCGGCGGGAGTCGCCACCACGAGGACTTGACCGGCTGTGCCACCCGAGGTGTCCCGGCAGCGCTAGCTGACCATCCCTCGCATCCTCCGAGGGGCCCGACGGATCCCGGTCGACCAGCCCACGAGATTCGACGTCTTGATCAGGTCACGCGTCGGGGCGATCAGGCGCCGGCGCGCGGTCCAGCCGCCGGACGCGGGGCACCAGGGCTCGCAGGCCAGCCGGAGCGCGCTGTACGCGCGAGTGCTCCTCGGTCACCTTGGCGATGGCCCCCGCGAAGACGACCAAGATGATCTCGCCGGTCAGCGCGGCGGACGGGGCGAGAATCCCCTCGAATCCGGCCGTCCGGGCAGCGTCCCCGAGCGCCTGGCACCGGGTCAGGTCATCGCCCGTGAGATCGGCCTCGGTCAGCGCCAGGGCTTGGCGCACCTCGGGATCGGTCAGGTCGAGCACCCTGAGGCTCTCGACCCGCGTGCGGCCGATCCGGCGTCGAATCTCGAACGGTGAGATCTCTGCGGACACATGGTGGCGAAAGAGCTCGGCCCACGCCCCGCGCTCGGTTGTCGAGGCGTACCACGGGCCGGAGCCTCCCGCGCGATGGTACCGGCCAGGCCCGGCGGCGGGGGAGGCCACGTCCCGGAGACGCCGCGTCGGCGCGCACTGGCGCCAGACCCGGCCGCTGAAGACCCGCACCCGGGCAGCGGCGATGCCGCCACCCGGATCAGACGTAGGCGCCCTCGACGTAGGCGGCTGCGGCCTCCCGCACGGTCTTGGTCTCGCCAGCGGCTAGGGCCTCGAGCGGCCGGCGGCCGCCGAGGAGCCGGTTGCGCGCGCGGAGCCACTGCCCCACTCCTCGCGGCGTCAGTGTCTCCTGGAGGAGCAGCGTGATCTCCCGGAGATCGCGCAGTCGATCCTCGGCCTGGGGCCTGATCGCGGACGTCCGTTGCCAGTTCCGCACGGATCGGGGAGAGGCCTGGGTCGCGAGCGCGATCGACGCCTGGGTAAGTCCGAACTGGCGGAGCGCGTGCACCACGTCGGCGGCCTCGACGGCCCGCTCCAGCGGGACCGGATGCGCCAGTACCGCCATCCGTTTCACAACCCGCCGGTGGGCGACCCGGGTTCGCCGGTCACGCGAGGGTCGAGACTGCGTATGACACCACCTCCTCTGCTATCCGTTTCCTCTTTGTCTGCCTGCTAAGTTACCCCTTTCGCTGCCGCTCGTCCACTCGGCCCCTCATCCTCGCTCCCGCAGCAGCCGCTGAGCGCCATCCGGCGTGGCGCGGCGGGTCTCCGCCGGCAGGGCGCGCACGCGGGTGACCGCCCGGGCCGAGAGGGCGGCACCGCGACGGCGGGTGGCGTGCGAGCCGCAGGCGCCGGGCGGCGCGGTCGCTACCGGAGCACGCCCGGCACGGCGTCGAGCCCGAGGTCGGTCAGCCGCTCGGGCGTCGGCACGCCGTCGACGTCCCAGCCGCGCAGCGCGTAGTACGCGTCGAGCATTCCGCTCAGCTCCTCGGGAGGACAGTACATCCCCGCCGACGGCCCGTCCGGGATGGGCTCGTGCATCACCTTCCAGGGCAGGACGTCGTCCTTCCGGCGGGCGCCCTCCCGGACGTTGAAGAGCCGCTCGAGGTTGACGATGCGCTCCCCGATCCGCTCGAGCTCGGGGACGTCGACCGGCCACCCCGTCACCGCGGAGAGCAGCCCCGCGTACGCCTCGTTCAGGAAGAGCCCGAAGCCGCGCTCGGACGTGAACCGGCACATCACGAGACTGTCGTCCACCGCCGTGAAGTGCTGGCTCTTCACCGCGAAGGCGGGCTTGTCGTCCGTCGAGCGGCGATCGAATCCCTGTGCGTACTGTGGCGTGGGGCGCGTGTCGTGGTGGCTCCCGCCGCGCGTCGCGGTGGCGTACCCGATGGACATGCCCTTCAGCGCGCGCGCCGAGTGCGCGGGGAGCTCGAGGCCCTTGACCGCGTAGGGCAGCCGCTCGGCGCCCCCCCCGATCTCCCGGGCCAGCCGCCAGGAGCCCTCGGCGAGCCGATCGCCGAAGCCCTCGCGGCGCGCCGTCTGCTCCAGCAGCCGGATCATTCCCGCGTGATCCGCCCAGCCGAACGGCCCGCCCACGTCGGCCGGCGTCAGCAGCCCGCGCTCGAGGCACTCCGCCACGAAGGCCAGCGTCACGCCCATCGAGATCGAGTCGAGCCCGAGCAGGTCGCACAGGATGTTCGCGTGCACGATGCTGGGGGCGTGCGCGTTGCCGAGCATCGAGCCGAAGGCGAACAGCGTCTCGTACTCGGGCATCTTCCCCCGGATGCCGCCGTAGACGGGGATGTCCGCCGGCACCGCGAACTGCTTGCCGCACGCGACCGGGCACTTGAGGCACGTCGTGTCCCGGTCGTGATAGTGCTCCTTGAGGGAGCGGCCGTCGATCGCCTCCCAGTCCGCGTAGGTCTCCTGCTTGAGGTTGAAGGCGCCGAGCGCGCCGATGGCGTTGATGGGCCCGGTGAGGAACGGCGTGCCGTACGTCGAGAGGTTCGCCGTCCCCTTCTTCATCGGCTCGCGCGTCTCGTCGACCAGCTGCTTGAGCCGGGGGAGATCGGCGACGGCGGTCTTGCGGCTTCCCCGGACGCAGACGGCCTTCAGGTGCTTCGCGCCCCACACGGCGCCGAGGCCCCCGCGGCCGGCCACGCCCTCGCGGTTCTTCCAGTAGTGCGCGAGGCACGCGAAGCGGACGCGGTGCTCCCCGGCCGGCCCGATGGCCAGCACGTCGGTCTCGGCGCCGTCGGCCGCCTGGATCGCCTCCACCGCGTCCCGCGTCGTCTTCCCCCAGACGCCCTGCGCGTCCCGGAGGGTCGCCCCCTCCTCGTCCACGACGAGATAGACCGGCTGCGCGGCGCGCCCGGTCACGACGACGGCGTCGAAGCCGGTGCGCTTGAGCGTCGCCGGGAACCGGCCCCCGAGCGTGGAGTCGAAGAAGAGGCCCGTCTGGGGCGACTTGGCGGCGACGCACGCGCGGCTGTTGCCGGGGACGAGGGTGTCGGTGATGGGTCCCACGGCAAGAGCGACGGGACTCGAGGGGTCAAAGGCGTCCAGCCCCGGCACGGCCGCTTCCCACAGGAGGCGCGCCGCCAGGCCGTTCCCGCCGAGGAACGCCCGGGCCGTGCGCTCGTCGAGCGCGCGCACCTCGCTCCGGCCGCTGCTGAGGTCCACGTGAAGCGTCCGCCCGCCGTATCCGATCATGACCGCCTCCCGCCGTCAGGTTACATCACCCGGGGGGGTCGGCCCGGGGCGGTTCATGCGCCCCTCCCGCGCCCGGGCGTCCGCCGGGTGGGCCGATCCGGCGCGACGCGCGCCCGGCGTCGGCTTCCGTCGACCTCACGCCGGCTTCAGGTCGGCCTTGACACCCCCGAAGGGAGCGTGGTGGAATGCCGCCACACTCGCCAAGCCCTGAGCGGGCGGGGTCACCTGTCCGCGGGCCCCTGACACACGCGTAGCTCAAGGAGGGTAGTCGATGGCAGATCAGGTCACCCGACGGGATCTTCTCAAGCGTTTGGGCGTGACGGTCGGCGCCGCCGCGGCCAGTGCCGGGTCGCTCGTGACCCCGAAGGCGGCGGAAGCCCAGCAGAAGTTCACGCCGAAGGGCAACATCCCGAGCACGCCCTACAAGACCGGCCACATGACCTTCTTCACGGGCCCGGCCGCCGTGCTCGGCGAGCAGTCCTACAAGGGCCACATCCTCGCCGCGGAGGAGATCAACAAGGAAGGCGGGCTTCTCGGCAAGCGCCAGATCGAGACGCTGAAGGCCGACGAGGCGGCGGGCACCGACGCGAACGTCAAGGAGCTCCGCCGGATGAAGCTGTCCGAGAAGATCGACTGCTTCACGGGCGTCATCAGCAGCGGCAACACGCCCGCCCTCGGCCCGGTGGCCGAGGAGGTGAAGTGCCTGACGATCTTCACTGACGGCTGCACGGACTTCCTGTTCGAGAAGGCCGTGCCGACCCCCCATTACGTCTTCCGGGGCACCAACATCCAGTCAGCGGACGGGGCGATGGCGGCGATCGCCGCCACGACCGCGTGGCCGGAGGTGCGCAAGATCGCGCACATCCACCCCGACTACTCGTACGGGCGCAACGCCTTCGACCACTTCAACGTGGTCATGAAGAAGCTCACCCCCGGCAAGATCGACGTGGTCTCGGAGGCCTGGCCGAAGCTCGGGACGACCGAGTTCACGGCGCACATCACCAAGACCATCTCCGCCAAGCCGGATCTCCTCTTTTGCTCGGTGTGGGGCGGCGACTACGTCGCGTTTTACAAGCAGGCGCTGCGCTACGACCTCTTCAAGAAGATGAAGGTGGCGACCACCCTCGCCTTCGGCGTCGCGCCGCACGCGCTCGGGTCGGACCACCCCGAGGGGATCGTGGCCGGCGTCCACGCGAACTACCACTTCCTTTACCCGCCGGGCAACCGGTGGCCGCTCAACGTGCAGTTCGTCAAGAAGTTCCACGACCGTTGGAAGGAGTACCCGAACTTCGAGGCGGAAGGCGCGTATACGGCCCTCTACATGCTGAAGGTCGCGATCGAGAAGGCCAACCGCCTGGTGGGCGGGTGGCCCGACGAGGATGCGATCATCGCGATGCTGGAAGGCCTGTCCTGGGACTCCCCGGCGGGCTACATCCACATCCGGGCGGACAACCACCAGGGTTACAAGGACGCCGTCACCGGCTTCAGCATGAACAGCAAGGACTACCCGTTCCCGGTGCCGGACCCCAGGCGCATCATCGCGGTGCCGATCCGCGCGGTCACGGCCCCGCCCGGCTACCCGAAGGGCGAGCCGACGACGACCTTCAAGTGGATTGACGAGACCTGGCCGCAGGCGACCGCGTAACTGAGACCCCGGACCCCGGCGGGCGCTGCGGCCCGCCGGGGTTTCCTCCCGTCAGGATCGCGATCCGGCCCGACCGGGCCCGCGAGGAGCCAGTTCACCCCGTCATGAGGCCCCACCCGCGCCGTGTCGCGATGGTCGCTGCGGCGCTCGGCCTGTGGCTCGCCTCCCTTGCCCCCGTCCGGGCCGGTCACGAGTTCCCCTTCTATCCCTCGTACTATCCCCAGGAGATCACGCTGAGCGTGCTCTCCCCGGCCGCGGCGCCGGCGAAGCTCGCCGACGGCTCGCTTCACGCCTATCTCGGCGCCGATCCGCTCGCCAGCCAGTCGGTGCCGCCCACCGTCGCCCGGGTGCCGTCACTGGCGGCGTACGTGGTGATCACGCTCAACCCGGCGGCCAGGCTTCCCGGGGATGCCGGGCGCCGCTGCGTCGCGGCTCACGCCGTGGCCGACGCCCTGGCGCGCACGCCCGACTACCACCGGCATCCTTACCCGGTCACTCCGTATCACCCGGACTACCTCCAGCACGTCGACCTGGCCGCCGCGGCAAGCGCGCCGGCAGGCACCGCGTGGGACGGCCCGCCGCTGCGCGTTCGCGCGGGCGACCCGGGCTCGGCGGCGCTGGTCCCGGCGACCCTGCGGGCCACCGGCCCCGACTGGGACGCGGCCGTCGAGACCGTGGAGGTCGCCCCGCTCTGGGCGGAGGCGGCCGTGGGCCCGAACGGGAGCGCGGGCCCGCCCTGGGTCAAGACGGGCTGGCACCACGCGTACCGCCTGCTGCGTGCGGGCGTGCCGGACGCCGGCGCCGGGCAGCGGGTCGACGCCTTGCACGAGCGGCTCGCGAGCGGCGAGGGTCTTGCCGGTCCGCAGCGACTGACGCTCGAGCGCGAGCTCGTCTCCACGCTTCGCGCCGGGTGCGAGCGGACGATTGCCGGGTACACGCTCAGGACGGAATCGCTCAACGGCGACTACTCGGGCGGGGTCGAGAACGCCGCGTACGACGCCCAGGCCGGCCTGGCCTCCGCGATCTTCCCCCGGACGGTCAAGCTCAAGGACTTCCCCTGGAACGGCTGGCTCACGGTGGGGGTCCCCGAGCGCCCGTCGGCGGCCTGGAACCCGGTTGCGGGCTTCAGCGACCCGGCCGGCCGCCTCCTGTGGCTCACGCTCGGCGATCCCGCCTTCTTCCCCTCGCCGCACGGAGCCGGCTGGGTGCCGAACCGCGTGACCGTCGCCTCCGTGGAGCTCGGCGCCCCGGGAGGTCTGGCGGTCCCCGACGAGGCGCGCGCCCCCGAGCCGGGCACCGGCGTCTTCCGGCCGGTGGGTCCCGGCCGCCACGCCGGCGCGCGCGTCGTCTACCGTGTCCTCGCCTCCCGCTTCCACGACGGCACGAAGCTGGAGGCGGCCGATCTCTTCTACGCGCTCGGGCTCGCCTGGCGGACCCAGGATCCGGCCGTCCTGCGGGCGACCGCCCGAATGCGCGAGCGCTTCGTGGCGCTCCGCATCCTCCGGACCGAGACGGACGTGCTCGCGTTCGGCGAGGACAAGCTCAGCTACGAGGTGCCGATCGTCGAGGTGTTCGTCGACCGGCCGCCGGCGGATCCCGCCGAGGCGGCCCTCATCGCGGCGCCGTGGACGACCGTGCCCTGGCCCGTGCTGGCCCTCGCGGAGGAGGCGGTGGCCCGGGGCCTGGCGGCCTTCTCGCGCGAGGGCGCTCGCGCGCGGGGCGTCCCGTGGCTGGACCTCGTGCGCGACCGGGCGCTCGCGCCGCGTCTCCGCGGGCTGCTGGACGAGCTCGCTGGGCGCCGTCACGTGCCGGCGGCCCTCGCCGGCCGGGTGACGCCCGCCGAGGTGGGGGCGCGGTGGGCGGCGCTCCGCGCGTTCCACGACGCATCCGGGCACTTCCTGGTCACGAACGGACCCTACCGGCTCGCCCGGTGGACGGACGACAGCGCCGTCCTCCAGGTGTTCCGGGACCTTTCCTATCCCCGCGGGCTGGGCACCTTCAACAGCCACGCGGCGCCGCTCCGCGCCTTCGTCACCGGGAGCGAGATCCGCGCCGACGTGCTGGTGGTCAAGGCCGACGTCGAGCGGCTGGAGCGATTCGGCCGAGACTCCCGGATCGTGCGGGAGCCGTTCGTCAGGCGCGTCCTCGAGCAGGATCGCCGGAGCCTGCCGATCGGCCACTACGTCGTGATCGGGCCGGATCGCGCCGTGGCGGCCACGGGCACGGTGGAGGCGACGGATCCGGGTGACTACCGCGTCGACCTCCGGCAGCTCGACCGGCCGGGCGGCTACTCGATCCTGTTCGCACTCACCGTCGACGACAATCGCACCGACCTGCCCGTGAAGGTGGTCCCGTGGACACGCTAGTCATCCAGGTGCTGAACTCGCTCTTCTACGCGTCGATTCTCTTTCTGATCGCGTGCGGACTGACGCTCGTCTACGGCGTCATGCGCATCGTCAACATGGCGCACGGCAACCTGTACGCGGTCGGCGCCTACGTGGCCGCCTGGATCATCGGCCTCGCCGCGGGGACCTTCCAATCGGCGGCGCTCTTCCTCCTGCTGCTGGTCGGCGCGGGCGCCGCCGCCCTGGCCGGGGCGATCCTGGAGCCGACGATGCTCCGGCCGCTCTACCGGCGGCCCGAGGAGTACCAGCTCCTCATCACCTTCGGGCTCCTCCTCATCCTCGAGGATCTCCTCCGCCTCGTCTGGGGGCCCTATCCCCTGACGGCGAGCGCGCTCTCGGACGCCCTCGGCAGCGTCACCATCCTGGGCGCCACGTACCCCGGCTACAACATCTTCGTCATCCTGGTCGGCGCCATCGCCGCCGTCGCCCTCTGGGCCTTCGTCTACAAGACCCGGTTCGGCGTCATGCTCCGGGCGACCTCCCAGGACATGCGCATGGCCTCCGCCCTCGGCGTCAACGTCAAGCGGGTCTACGTCCAGGCGTTCACGATCGGGTGCTTCATGGCGGGCCTCGGCGGCGCCGTGGTCATGCCGATCTCCGGCGCCGTGCTCGGGATGGGCGTGGAGGCGCTCATCCTCGCGTTCGTCGTCGTCGTGATCGGCGGCCTGGGGTCGCTGGAGGGCGCCTTGGTGGGGGCGTTGATCGTGGGCGTGGTCCGGACGCTCGGCATCACCTACTTCGCGGAGATCGAGCTGGCCATCCTCTACCTCATCGCGGCGGTCGTCCTCTTCGTCCGGCCCGCCGGCCTCTTCGGACGCGCATGAGGATCGCCGGCCCGATCACATCCGCCACGCAGGCCCTCCTCACCCCGGGCCGCGTGATCGGCGTCGCCCTCGGCCTCCTGGTACTCCTCCTGTTCCCGAAGGTGCTCCCGCCCTTCGAGACGCTCCAGGTGTCCTACGGGCTCATCTTCGGGATCGCCGCGCTGGGCTTCAACCTGCTGCTCGGATACACCGGACTGCTGTCCTTCGGCCACTCCGCCTTCTTCGGCACCGGCGCCTACGTCGCGGCATTCCTGGTGAAGTACTGGGAGATCCGCTCGATGGAGGCCTTCATCGTGGCCGGCGTGCTCGGCTCGCTCGCCGTGGCCGCGATCATCGGCGCGGTCTGCGTCCGCTACACGCGGATCTTCTTCGGCATCCTCGCCCTCGCCCTCTCGCAGGTGCTGTGGAGCCTCGCCCTGAAGCTCTTCTGGGTGACCGGGGGGACCGACGGGCTACGGGTGCCCACTCCCACCCTGCTCGGCGGCATCGTCTCCGACGCGCTGGGCGTGTCCGCCGACAAGACGGAGTTCCTGGCGCACCGCTACTATTACTACGTCCTGGTGGTGTTCGTCCTGTCGACCGCCGTCATGTGGGTGATCGTCCACTCGCCCTTCGGCAAGGCGCTCCAGGCAATCCGCGACAACGAAGTGCGGGCGGAGTTCGTCGGCGTCCAGGTGCGGCGCTACCGGTACGTCGCGTTTCTCGTCTCCGGCGCCTTCACGGGCCTGGCCGGGACGCTCTGGGTGCCACTGAACGGGCTGACGACGCCGGACGTCCTCTACTGGCCGTTCTCCGGCCGGATCGTGTTCATGGCCGTGCTGGGGGGCTTCCGGACCTTCTGGGGCCCGATCGTCGGCGGGTTCGTATACAACTATCTCGAGGTGTGGGCCGTGGGCACCACCGTGTACTGGCAGCTCGTCCTCGGGGTGATCCTCGTCGCGCTCGTCCTCGCCATGCCGACCGGCCTCGTCGGGACGGCCGGGCAGCTCGTCACGCGCCTGCGCGGGAGGCCGCGGCCGTGAGTCTCCTGGAGATCCGCAACATCAGCAAGTCCTTCGGGAGCAACCGCGCCGTCGACGACGTCTCGCTGACCGTCCAGAAGGGCGAGTTCCTCGGTCTCATCGGCTCGAACGGCGCCGGCAAGACCACGCTGGTGAACCTGATCAGCGGCTTCTTCCCGGCGGACCGCGGCGCCCTCGTGTTCGACGGGCGGGACATCACCCGCCAGTCCGTCAACGAGCGCATCCGCGTCGGCATCGCGCGCAGCTTCCAGCTCGTGAACCTCTTCGACCACCTGACCGTGCTCGACAACGTGGCCCTCACGATCTTCTCGCGCCAGGGCAAGACACGGTGGCTGTGGACGCTGGCGGACCGGGACGGCGCGGTCCGGGACGAGGCCGTGACGGTGCTCGGGCAGTTCGGCATGGGGCCCAAGGCCGGCATGCTGGCGGGAGCGATCTCGCAGGGCGAGCGGAAGCTGCTCGACGTCGCCGTGGCCTACGCGCTCCGCCCGAAGCTGCTCTTTCTGGACGAGCCGACCAGCGGCGTAAGCACCCGGGAGAAGGCGCCCATCATGGACACGATCACGGCCGTCGTCCGCGCCGAGGGGATCACCGCCGTCGTGATCGAGCACGACATGGACATCGTCTTCCGCTACTCGGACCGGATCGTCGCGATGCACCAGGGGGCGATCCTCGCCTCCGGGACGCCGGAGGAGATCCGGCGCAACGAGCAGGTCGCCATGACGCTCCTCGGCACCCACGTGAACCACGCGGGCTAGATCGTGAGCGCGCTCGAGCTGGACGGCATCCACACCTACCGGGGTGCGGCGCACGTGCTCCAGGGCGTCTCCCTTCGCGTCGACGAGGGCGAGGCGGTCTGCCTGGTCGGGCGGAACGGCGCGGGCAAGACCACGACCATCGAGAGCGCGATGGGCCTCCTGGCCGTGCGGAGCGGCCGGGTCGTCCTCCAGGGCCGCGACATCTCGCGGCTCCCGACCCACGAGCGGGCCAAGCTCGGGATCGGGTACGCCCCGGAAGACGCGGGCATCTTCCCGGACCTGACGGTGGCGGAGAACTTCCAGATCAGCCAGACGCTGGGCGCGGCGCGGAAGACGGGCGCCGCCCTCGGCGCCGGCGAGGTCGACGACCGGGTCTTCGCGCTCTTCCCCGAGGTGCAGCAGTTCCTCGACCGCCGGGGACTGAACCTCTCCGGAGGGCAGAAGAAGATGGTCGCGATCGCCCGGGCCCTGACCCTGTCACCCGCGATTCTTCTCCTCGACGAGCCGTTCGAGGGGCTCGCCCCCGTCGTTGTTAGCCGCTTCATCGACGCCGCCCGGCGCATCAAGGAGATGGGCGTCTCGCTCCTGATCGCCGAGTCGAACCTCGCCACGGCGAGCCGCATCGCCGACCGGCTCTACGCCATCGACCGCGGCGAGATCATCTTCCAGGGCGATCCGGGGGCGGCCATGGCGAACGAAGAAGTGATGCGCACCCTTCGGGGGTGAGCGTCCCTGGCCGGTCCCCGGCCGGGCGGGCGGCGCCCGGGGTCAGGAGGAGGGGCGCGGGGCGGGCCCGCGCGCCCGCCTCGCGCCGGCGCCGCGCGGCTCACCGGCCCGCCAGCCGAGATACGCCACCGCGCCCACGAGCGCCACGAAGACCAGCGCCGTCGTGACCCGGGACAGGCCCGCCAGGAAGGCGAGCGTCCCGCTCGACAGGCCCGCGAAGGCGAGCCCGACGACGGGGATCACCGGCGCCCCGCAGCCCATGACGCTGCACGGTCCCGTCGAGAGCCCGATGACGCTCGTGAGCATGCCCGCGACACCGCCGCGGCGCGTCGCGCCGACCCCCTGGGGCGAACCGACGCCCCTCCCGCGTCGATCCGCGAGCAGCGCGAAATAGGCGCCGAACAGGCCGGCCATGAGAAGGATGCGCCCGAGGTCGGTGACGTCCACGGCGAAGCCCCAGTCCACTCCGTACGGGCTGTCGGACGAGAACCAGAAGAGCGCGAGGTCGGGGATCTTGTCGATCTTCTGACCCAGCGGGACCGCCGGGGACGCCACGTACGCGGGCAGCCGCTTCAGCCACGGGTTCACGGTGAAGTAGTCGACGGGCTGGCGCGCGACGGAGAGCACCGCCGGCGGACCCAGGACGGACAGCGTCACCACGGCAGCGGCGACCGCCAGGAAGAGACGCGCGTGCCCTCGGATCGCGCCGAGAACGCCCCGAACGACCCGCACGCCTCGTCCTCCCCTCGAGCCCGGGGCCCCCCGCCGGCCGCGCCGACCTCGCAGTCCCCTGACGCCCGAGGGCATGGTAGCGGTCGGCGAGGATCGCTGGCAAGCTGGCAGCGTGCGGAGGCTCCTCGGGGTTCTCCCGCCTCTCCTGGGGTGGGTCGTCACCGCGCTGGCGGCGCCCGCGGGCGCCGCGGCGGCCGCGGGACCCCTGGGGCGGGCCAGCCCGATGACCGTCCAGGCCGAGTCTCCGCCCGCCTCGCCCGACGCCCCTCGGGTCATGGCCTTCTCCTGGACGCTCTATCCGAGGATGTGGGCCGAGATCGACCTCAGACTGGCCGCGGGCGCGGAGGCGGTGGCCGAGGTGACCGTGGAGGGCGGCGAGGTGAGCTGGAACCTCCACGTCCACCCGGAGGACGCGAAGCCGATGGCCTTCCTCACGCTTCAGCAGGGGTCGGCGGCCCACGCGACGGTCCGCTGCGCGCCTGACGAGTCGGGCCGCTACTCCTACCTCTTCGGGAACGACGGGAACCCGGGCCCCGTGCGCCTCCGCATCGAGCTCAGGCTCAGGGGGGACGCGCGCCTGGAAGCCATCAGGCCTTGAAGGCCCTCACCCGGCGGCACCAGGCGGGCGCGCGGCCTCCGGCCGCAGCAGGGCGACGATCCGGGCGGGCGTGACCGGGCCCTCGCTGACGCGCACGCCGAACGGCGCGAGGGCGTCCTCGATCGCGTTGGCCAGGGCCGCCGGCGGCGAGATGGCGCCCCCTTCGCCGACTCCCTTCACCTCGAGCGGGTTGCGCGGCGAGGGATGCTCCAGGTGGACCGTCTCGATGAACGGCAGCTCGTCGGCCCGCGGCAGCGCGTAGTCCATGAGCGAGCCGGTCAGGAGCTGGCCCGCCTCGTCGTAGGCGATCTCCTCGGCGAGCCCGCCCCCGATGCCCTGGGCGACCCCGCCGTGGATCTGGCCCTCCACGAGCATGGGATTGACCACGCGGCCGCAGTCGTGGGCGACCACGTAGCGGAGTATGCGGACGCGCCCCGTCTCGGGATCGACCTCGACCACCGCCACGTGGACGGCGCTCGCGTACGTCACGGTGGGCACGCCCTGGTAGATCGTCGCCTCGAAGTCGGGCTCGACGGCTGCCGGCTGGTCGAAGGTCGGCAAGCTCGCGCGCACGATGCCGGCGAACGTGAGCGCGCGACCCGGGCTGCCCCGCACGAACACCCGGCCCTCCTCCACCAGCAAGTCGGTCTCGGCCGCCTCGAGGAGGCGCGCCGCGGCCCGCACCAGCTTCGCCCGGACAGCCGCGCCCGACGCCGCCACGGCGTTGCCCGCGAGGACCGTGCTGCGGCTCGCGAAGGTCCCGACGCCGAACGGGATGGCGTCGGTGTCCCCGCCGATCACCGTGACGTCCTCGAGCGCGACGCCGAGCGCGTCCGCGGCGATCTGGGCGTAGACCGTCTCGTGGCCCTGCCCCTGCGAGCACGCGCCGGTCGCGACCAGGACCTTGCCCGAGGCGTCGAGGCGCACGGTCGCGCCCTCGTAGGGTCCGACCCCCGTACCCTCGACGTACGACGAGATGCCCACGCCCCGGTAGATCCCGCGGGTGCGAAGCTCCGCCTGGGTGCCCCTGAAGCCCTGGTAGTCGGCCGCCCGCAGCGCCTGGGCCAGGGCGTCCGGGAAGTCGCCGCCGTCGTACACGAGCGGATTGCCGTCCCGGTAGAGGAGCCCGACGTCGTAGGGCATCTCGTCCGGGCGAACGAGGTTCCGGCGGCGCAGCTCCGCCGGATCCAGGACGAGCTCGCGCGCGAGGAGATCGAGCATGCGGTCCATGACGAACACGGCCTCCGGCCGGCCCGCTCCCCGGTACGGGGCGTGCGGCGTCTTGCTTGTGACGACCGAGCGCGCCTCGAAGGCCGCGTGAGGAATGCGGTAGGGCCCGAGCATGTGGCCGATCGTGTTGTACGGCTGCACGATCCCCCACGGGTTGTACGCGCCCTGGTCCAGCAGGATCCGGTCGCGGAAGCCCACGAGGGCGCCGTCGCGCGTCGCGCAGAGCTCGGCCTCGTGCAGCTGCTCGCGGGAGTGGGTCGAGCTCTGGAGGTGCTCGCGGCGGGTCTCGATCCACTTGACCGGACGGCCGAGCCGCGCCGACAGCGCCGGGATCAGGACGTCCTCGGGATAGATCGAGCACTTCGTCCCGAACCCGCCCCCGACCTCGGGCGCGACGATCCGGAGCTTGTGGGCCGGCAGGCCCAGCGCCTCGCCGAGCGTCCGCTGGAGCCAGTGGGGTATCTGGGTCGACGCCCAGACCGTGAGCCCCTCGCCGCGCGCCGACGGCTCGGCCAGGACACCGCGCGGCTCGATCGGGATCCCCGCGTACCGGGGCACGCGGATCCGCGCCCGCACCCGGACCGGCGCACCGGCCAGGGCCCGATCCGGATCGCCGATGTGCGTCTCGAACGCCACGCTCACGTTGTCGCCCCAGGCCTCGTGGATCAGCGGCGCGCCGGACGCCAGGCCCTGCTCGACACCCGTCACCGCCGGAAGCGGCTCGTAGTCGACGTCCACCAGCTCGAGCGCGTCCTCGGCGGCATAGCGGTCCGTCGCCACCACGACCGCCACCGCCTCCCCGACGTAGCGGACCTTGCCGTGTGCGAGCGCGAGCTGGTCCGCCGACTTCAGGCGGAACCCGACGCGGGCCTGGAGCGGCGGCGGCGGTGCCCCGGCGATCGGAAGCGGCGGCAGCAGGGGGCGGAGGTCGTCGTAGGTGAAGCAGCCCACCACCCCGGGCTGCGCCCGGGCGCGATCGAGCCGGATTCCTCGGATGCGCGCGTGCGCGTGGGGGCTGCGCAGGATCGCCGCATGGAGGCAACCCGGCACGCGAAGGTCGTCGACGTAGCGCCCCCGCCCGGCCACGAGACGCGGATCCTCGCGGCGCCGGACGACGGCCCCGACGTACTTTCCTCCCATTGGTCAGGCGTCCCGCCCCACGAGCTCGGCGAGCTCTCGCGTGAAGCCCTCGAAGTCCCGGTAGTGGATCGCGTGCATCCCGGCCGCCCGGGCTCCGTCCGCGTTCTCCAGCTTGTCGTCGGTGAACACGGCCTCTGCGGGCCCGCAGCCGAGATCGGCGAGCAGGCGCTCGAAGATCGCCCGCTGCGGCTTGTGCAGGCCCAGCTCCGTCGACAGGAACGCGCGGTCGAACGGAGCGAACAGGCCGCGCTGCCGGTTGAACCGCCCGACCTCGACCTCCGTGTTCGTCAGGCACGCGACGACGTGGCGCCGCCGGAGCGCCTCGATCAGCGTGAGCACGCGCGGGTCGAGGCGCGCCGTCGCCGTCTCGTATACCGCCAGGTGCCGCGCCACGACCGCGGCCGGGTCAACCGGCAGGCCGCCCTCCGCCGCCACGCGGGTGTAGAGGTCCCGCAGCGTCAGCCGGCCCTCGCTGAGGGCGACGGCCTCCGCGGTCCGCCGCCGGGTGAGCCGCTCCGCCGGGATCCCGAGCATCGTCGCCAGCTCGGGCACGAGCACGTGGTCGAACGCCGGCTCGAGGATCCCCCCGATGTCGAAGATCACCGCCTTGATCGACCCGGCGGCGCCACCCGGCCGGCTCATGCGAAGGCGGGCATGACGTGCTTGGCGATCAGGTCGATCTGCCTGGGATCGTCGCTCACCGGGCCGAGGACCAGGTACTCCATCCCGGCGGAGGCGAGATCGGCGACCCGCGCGTTGATCCGGTCGACGGAGCCCACCATGTAGCACTCCTGCAGGTGCTCCCAGCTCCGGTGCGTCCCCATCGTGCGGAGGAACGGCGCCCGGGACGCCTCGACCGCCCGCTCGTGCTTCGCGGTCTCCACGAGGTGCGTGAAGTTGCAGTGCCCGAACACCAGGGTCTTGGGATCGCGCCCCATCTGCGCCGCGTGGCGCTGCAGGTTCTCCCAGTCGCGCTTCACCCACTCCTGCTTCCCCGAGCACCGCGAGATCCAGTTCCCCGCGCGCACGATCCGGTCCGCCACGGTCGTGGCGAGCTTCGGCACGTCGTGCTCGCCGGGGTCCGGGATCCGGGAGCCGCCCGACACCCACACCTCCGGGAGCCGCGGCGGCCGCGGGTCGATCGTCACGTCGTCGAAGCGGTAGTACCGCCCGTGGAAGCTCGCGTTGGGCCGCGAGAGCAGGAGCAGCACGGCCTCGATGAGCTCGTCGGTCCGCTTGCCGCGCTCCTCGATCCGCGTGCCCGTCACCTCGTATTCCCGCGCGTACCAGCCCGGCCCCACGCCGAACAGGTAGCGGCCCTGGGAGAGGTGGCAGAGCGTGGAGATCTCCTTGGCGAGCATCACCGGATGCCTCACCGGCAGCACCAGGATGCCTGTCGCCAGCTTGACGCGCGTGGTGAGCGCGGCGGCGTACGACAGGACGCTGAGCGGCTCCAGCCACGCGTTGCCGTAGAGCCCCGGCGCCGACAGGAGGTGGTCGATGACCCACACGTCGATCCCGTGCTCCTCGCACTTGACGACGGAGTCCCGGATCTTGGCGATGTTCTCCCGGACGCTCTCGGGGGTCCCCGGGTCGTCCGCCCATGCGTAGGTGGGGATCCACACCCCGAACTTGAGCTTGGCCATCTCTGCCTACTCCTTCGTGTGCGTTGAGCCGAGATCGACCGATACCGTCACGCCGACGTCTTCCCGTAGCGCAGCTCCAGAGTCGTGCAGCCCCGCGGCACGCGGTAGGGGCCGTGCACCATTCCGGGCGGGCGGCAGGCGTACATCCCGGCCGTGAACGTCTGGCCTTTCCCGAGGTCCATCAGCTCGCCGTCGAGGATCCAGACCTCCTCCCAGAAGTCGTGCGTGATCGTCTCCCAGGTCTCGACGCCCGCCGCGAACCGGAGCAAGCGCGTGACGTCGCCGGTCTGCGGATCGAGGGCCAGGATCTTCTGCTCGACGCCCGGACCTCCGGCGCCGCCCGTCGCGGAGCCGGCGACGGGCTGCCAGGGGATGTGGTCAGGCGCGAAGAACTCGAGCTCGGGCTTCGCCATTCACGGATCTCCTTGCGTGGAATTCGGCGCGGCGCCCGTCAAGTATCGAGACCCCACCGGGGCGGCGTCAAGGCGCCCGCCAGCGGCGCGCGTTGACGAGGGGCCGGCGACGCGGTATGCGTGAAGGCCACGGGACGTCGACCGGGAGGAGGCGAGAGGCGAGCCATGGCGATCCGCATCACCCGCGTCTACACGCGCACCGGCGACCGCGGCGAGACGGCGCTGGTCGGCGGCCGGCGCGTGCCCAAGGACACCCCCCGCATCGAGTCCTACGGGACGGTCGACGAGCTGAACGCGGTCCTCGGCCTGGCGCGGGTCTTCAACGCCGAGCGGCTCGGCGAGGGCGAGGGACCGCGGTGGCTCGACGAGACCCTTCGGCGGCTGCAGAACCAGCTGTTCGACCTCGGGTCGGAGCTGGCGACGCCCGAGGACGCCGCCTACGAGGGAATGTACCGGGTCGGGCAGGCGGAGGTGACGGAGCTGGAGAAGCTGATCGACCGGTGCCAGAAGGAGCTCGAGCCGCTGAAGTCGTTCGTGCTGCCGGGAGGCGGGCGGGTCGGTGCGTTTCTCCACCAGGCCAGGACCGTGTGCCGGCGGGCCGAGCGGGAGATCCTGCGGCTCTCGCGCGCGGAGCCGATCCCCGAGTGGCCACTCCGCTACGTCAACCGGCTGAGCGACCTGCTCTTCGTGCTCTCACGCTGGACCGCCCGGCGGCTGGGCGAGCCGGAGTACCTCTGGGAGCGAGGCCTCCAGGCTCACCAGCGCCGGGGCTAGGCAGGCGCCGGTAGCGGATTCCGGCGCCTCCCGGGCGAGCGACCCGGTGTGCGGCGAGGGCGCGGCTATTCGAACCGGTGGCGCGGAGCGTCCCGCGAGGTCGTCAGCTCCGGCATGTGCGACTGGTAAAGCTGCGCGTCGTCCGTCGAGAGACCGAACCACTCCGGGGCCAGCCCGCCGAGCATGTAAAACGGGCGCACCAGCGCGTAGTCGAGAGCCACGCCGAGCGGGTACAGCGCGAACCCGGGCAGGCGGAACGGGTGACCGTAGGCGTTCGGCGCCGACGAGTACCCGGCCCACGTCGGATCCGGCAGCGTCGAGAGCGTCGGGAGGGACGGGTTGTAGATGTACTCCCCGTCCGGCAACGCCTGGGGGACGCGGTCCCACGCGTTCTCCTTCCGCGTCTTGAGGTCGTTGGCCGCGCACCCCAGACCGAGCGCCGCGACGACTGCCACGATGATCAGCTGTCTCGTACCCATCGCCCCTCCCCCCCGCCGGTCCTCCCGGCCCATGCTCTGCCAACCCTAGGTCCACCGGACCGGGACCCCGGTCGGCGGCTGGACGATATCACGAACGGAGGGGCACACCAAGTGATTTCGCACAGAGTCCAAGTATGTACAAACGGTCCTCCCTGGTAGACTTGGGCTCCTGAGGCACTTCTACCCCCGACCATTGGAGGCTGGGTGGCAGTCGAGGACCGCCCGTTGCTCGGCCGGCTGAGGGACTGGCTCGCGAGAGCCGCTCTCGGAGCCGGTCAGCCGTCCGCCGTCCCGCCGGGCGAGGCTCCGCCCCCGGCGCCGAGGAGCGCGACCGAGGGCGGCGAGCGCTGGGACGAGATCCTCCGCGTCCAGGAGCTCACACTCAACCTCCTCTCCAACAAGGTCACCCCGGACGAGCTGTTCCGCCACGTGGTCGACGGGGCCGCTGACTCGCTCAGCGCCGACGAGGCGTCGCTGATGCTCGTCGAGGGAGACGAGCTGCGAGTGGCGTCCTCGACGCGGACCCGGGCGGGAGAGGCCGAGGCCTGGCAGCAGCGGTCGCGCCTCGGCGAGGGCGTGGCGGGCTGGGTGGCCCAGACCGGTAGCCCGGTCCTGCTGAGCGAGGGCGACGACCTCTCGCGGTTCCCGAACTTCGTGCCCAAAGGGGGACGCATCCAGTCGGCCGTCTCCGTCCCCCTCGAGGTCGGCGGCCGGGTCGTGGGAGTCCTCAACGCCAACCGCCTGGCCGGCGGCGCCCGCTTCACGTCCAGCGACCTCGCGGTTCTCCGGCTGTTCGCCAGCACGGCCGCGCTCGCGATCGACCAGGCGAGCCTCCTCCAGCGCGCCCAGGCGCGCACGCGCGCCGTCGAGGCGCTGCTCGCGGTCGTCGACGCGTTCGTGACCGGGACGGAGCCCGCACGGGCGCTCCGGGCCGTGATGCCGCGGCTCGCGACGGCCTTCCGTCCGAGCCAGGCGCTGGCGTTCCTCGCGCCCGCGCCGGACAGCGCGTCCCTCGCCGCCGTCGCGGGGTGGGACACGGGTCCGCTCGACCAGGGCGCCCTCGAGGGCGCGACCCTCAGCCTGACCGATGAGCTCGGGCGCCTGATCGAGCGCGGCCAGCCCGCCTGGGTGACGGGCTTCCCCCTCGCCGGCGCGCCGGCCTGGCTGCGCCACGCGGGCGCGGCCTGGCTGGTGCTCCCGATCCGCGCCGGCGAGGCCAGCCCGCGCTGCCTCCTGGCGCTGTCCTGGGACGAGCCGGGGTTCGAGCTCCCTCCCGAGGAGCTGCGGGTGCTGGAGGGCCTGGCCGGCCAGATCGGCGTGGCCCTCGCGCGCGAGGACCGGGCGGCCGTGGTGGGCGCCCTCCAGGAGCAGGTCAGCCAGGCCCGCGCGCACCTCGTCGAGGTCGAGCGCCTGGCGACGATCGGCCAGAACATGGCCGGCCTCGTCCACGACATCAACGCGCCGCTCACGGCCCTGATGACGCTCGCGCAGATGATCCAGTCCGACCAGGGGGCCGACGGAACGAGCCGGGACCGCTCGGGCCAGATCATCCACGCCGCGCAGCGGGCTCAGCGGCTCGTGCGCGAGCTCCTGACGATGACCAAGCCGCGTCCGCCCACGTTCGAGGCGGTCGACCTGAACGCGCTGATCAAGCAGACGATGGACCTCGAGCGCCCCCAGTGCTCCGTCGCCGGGATCAAGCTCGTCGGCGACTTCCAGAGTGACCTGCCCCGGGTCACGGCGGACCCGCACCGCCTGGGCCAGGTGCTGATGAACCTCCTGGGGAACGCGCGCCAGGCGATGGAGGCCGCCGAGAAGGGCCGGAGCCTCACCGTGCGTACGCGCCGGCACGGGGAGATGGCGGAGATCCAGGTGATCGACGACGGCCCCGGCATCCCGGTCGAGGTGAAGGCCAAGGTCTTCGACTGGTTCTTCACCACGAAGCCGCCCGGTGTGGGCACCGGGCTCGGCCTTGCGGTGTCGCGCGAGATCCTGCAGGCGCACGGGGGGAACCTGCGGATCGAGGACACCCCGGGCGGCGGCGCCACGTTCGTCCTCGAGCTCCCGCGCGTGCGGCCCGTGGCCTAGGTCCCGGGTGTGGGACCGGCATCCAGGGCGCGTCTGGCGTGGCGCTGGATCGCGGTGGGCGCCGCGCTCGGCATCGGCGCGGTCGCCCTGTTCGGCTTGCCCGGCGACCTCGACCATCGATTCGTTCGCGGCTCGCTGCCTGGGGTCCGCGGCTTGCTCCTGTATCTCGCGACGGACTATGCGGGGGCCGCGCGAGCGTACCGCGAGGACCTCCGTCGATCGGCGCTGGGCGGTGAAGGGCTCGGTACCGATCCCGCACTGTCGGCGCTGCTCGCCGGGAGCCTCTCGGGCGCGGAGTCCATCGCGCGAGGCGCTCTCGCGGTCGATCCGGCCAGCGTTCCCGCCCGCCTGACCCTGGCGGAGGTCGCACTCCAGCGCGGCGAGCCGCGTGAGGCGCTGGCCCTCCTGCAGCCAGCGCTGGAGGGTCGCCGCCAGCACTTCGAGGTCCTCCTCCTTGCGGCCGTGGCCCATGCACGGCTCGGTGAGCCCGACCCGGCGATCGATCTCCTGAATCGGGCGCTGCGTGGATACGAGACGGAACGGCCGACCTCGCTCCTGCAAGCGCTCGAGGTCACCGGGGAGCTCAGCCGGCGGCCGGGCCCCTCGCGGCCCGTGGCCCTCTTGGCGCATCTCCACCGCTACCTCCGGATCTTCGACTCGAGCCACGGCCGCGTGGCCGTGCGCCGTGCGAAGGAAGCCATCGCGCGTGGCGATCACCCCGCCGATGCGTACCTGACCCTCGGTATCGTCTACGACAAGCAAGGCTACCCGGACGACGCGCTGGCGGCACTCCTGCAGGCCGTCGACCATGACGGGCGCCATCCGGAGGCGCTCCGCTGGGCGGCCATCCTGTACCGGCGGCGCGGAGACCTCGTGAGCGAGTACCAGATGACCAAGCGCGCTTACGAGGCGGCTCCGACGGATCCCTTCTACATCGGCTACTTCGGCGAGGTCTTGATCGACCGGCTCGGCGACCTGCACCAGGCCAGGACGGTCTGGGCGAGCGCCGTCCACGAAGCCCCGGACAACGGCTTCGCGCTGGAGCAGCTCGGGCGTGTCGAGCGGTTTCTCGGCAACGACGCTCGAGCCATCGAGCTTCTCGAGACCGCCTTCCGGCTTGATCCGTCGCGGTCTATCACGCGTTGGCACCTGGGCTACGCATTGATCGGTGTTGGGCGGACCGACGACGCCGTCCGCCTGTTCCAGGAATGGGTGGCCCAGGCGGCGGACAATCCGACGGCGCATACGAATCTCGCGTACGCCTACGTGCACGCCCGCCGCGGCCGGGAGGCCATCGCTGAGCTCGAGAAAGCCTTCCGGCTGGGCGAGCGGAGTCTCGACTCGTACGAGTACCTGTGCGAGCTCTACTTCTACGAAGCCATTGAGCTCCAGCGCTCCGCCGAGTGCTTTCGTCAGCTTCTCTGGTGGCAACCCGGACGGCCGCGCGCGCTCCAGCTCCTGCCCGAGATCCAGAAGAATCTGGCGTTCGCCGCGGTGCGCGGACGATGACAGAAACCCGCGGCGGCGTCCTCACTTGGGGCTGGGTGGCCGTCGTGCTCAAGCACGGCCTCGTGAGCGGGCTCGCCTGCTGGGCGCTCTGGGTGCAGATGGTCTACCGCGTGCCGAGCCAGCTGCTCTTCGTGCTGCTCCCGTGGGCTGGGGCGGCCACGACCGCGCTGAGCCTGGTTCTCCTCATCAACCACGTCTTAGACACCGTCGGGCCGCCCGGCCCCGTTCGGCAGACCCTCCGGCGACTCGAGTGGTCGGCCAGCATGGTCGTCCGCGTCTTCATCTACTACAGCCTGCTCCTCTTTGCGAACGCGAAGCTCGACGCCGGCAAGACGACGGACCGACCGTCGGAGGTGAGGGCGATCCGCGCCGTGCGCCCGGTCCTCGGCGGGCTCGCCCCCTATGGCTGGATCACCCTCCGTTCCCGGGAGGATGGGGCCCGCTCGGTCCGGCTGGTGCTCCGACCGGACGAGAGGGACCGATTCTGGGTCGGGGAGGCGGTGGTCGTCGAGCAAAGAGCGGGAAGGCTACGGATCCCGTGGATCGCGGGCATCGTGGCAGACCGGGAGCGTCAGAGCCGCGCGATCCTCGAGGTGGTACCCGAAGCGGCGCAGGCCTGGAAGGATCTCGTCGACTACTACCGCGAGCGCGGTCGATATGCGGTGGCGGCGGACGCGGCGCTCGGCTACCTGGCGATCTACCCGGGCGACTGGCTGTTCGCGATCCAGCTCGCCGACCACTTCGATGTCGCGGAACAGCCTGGCGAAGGAGTCCGCATCCTCGAGCCTCTGACGCAGCAGGCGCCTCGTGCCAGCGTCGCCAAGTCCTACGGGCTGGCCCTGGCCCGCAGCGGGCGCAAGGCGGACGGTGCGCACTGGCTGGAGGAATCCGTGAGGCTCGACCCCGCCGACTTCTGGGGCCACTACCACCTCGGCAACACGCTCCGGGACCTCGGACGGGTCAACCAGGCGATCTCCGTCTACGAACGCGCGCTCACCCTCAAACCAGGCTTTCCCGAGATCGAGGTCGAGCTCGGCCTCCTGCGAAAGGCCGTCCTCCGCAAGCCCGCCTGATCGGCGCCCCGCGCGGGGCCCTCGCATCCTCGGGTTCCCGGGCTCCCTCGGGTACAATGCGCGCGATGCGCCTCCTGTGGACCCTGCTCGGCGCCCGCCGGCTCCCGGAGGCGTCGCGGTCCAAGCTCGGGATCGTCGGGCTCCTCTACTTCATCGAGGGCAGTCCCGTCAGCGTCCTCTGGGAGGTGCTGCCCGTCTATCTCCGCTACCAGGGCACCTCGCTCCGCGCGATCGGCGGGCTGCGTCTCCTCGAGCTGCCGTTCTCCCTGAAGTTTCTCTGGTCGCCGGTGGTCCAGCGCTTCGGCGACCGCCGCAGCTGGGTCACCGGTGCCATGCTGGTCGTCGCCCTCGTCGTCGTCCTCCTCCCCACGGCCGATCCGGCGCGGCAGCTGGGCCTCCTCTTCGCCCTGGTCCTGGTGCTCACGATCGCCGCCGCAACCCAGGACATGGCGATCGACGCCTACACCGTCGCGCTGGTGGACCGGGAGGAGCAGGGCGCGGCGAACGGCGTCCGCGCCTCCGCCTACCGCGTCGCGCTGGTCCTGATCGGCAGCGGCATGGTGACCCTCGCCTACTGGCTGCCCTGGAACGTCCTCTTCGCGGCGGCGGCGGTCGTCTTCGCCGCGCTCGGCTTCGCGGCCAGGCGGGTCCCGCGCCTCGACGTCCCGGCGGAGGCGCGCCGGCACTGGCTGGCGCCGTTCGTGGGCTGGATCGGCACCTGGCGCGCCCTGCCGCTCGTCCTCTTCGTCCTCACCTACAAGCTTGGCGAGTTCGCGATCGGCCCGATGGTCAAGCCGTTCTGGGTGGACCGCGGGCGCACGCTGCTGGAGATCGGTCTGGTCCCGACGGCCCTCGGGATCGCGCTCTCGATCACGGGCGCCCTCGCGGGCGGCGCCTTCATGCAGCGCTACGGCACGCTGACGGCGCTGTGGGCACTGGGCCTGCCGCAGGCGATCTCGAACCTCGGCTACGCGGTGGTCGCGCTGTGGGAGCTCCCCTGGCCCGCGCTCTACGCGGCGTCGATGATCGACTCGTTCGCGGGCGGGCTGGGGACGGCGGCCTTCCTCGGCTTCTTCCTCGCCGTGTGTGACCGGGAAGGGGCGACCCTCCAGTACGCGTTCCTCTCCTCGCTCTTCTCGCTCACGGGCCGCCTGGCGGGCGCGGTCAGCGGGATCGGCGCGGAGCGGTGGGGGTACGGGCCGTACTTCGCGCTCACCTTCCTGGCGTCGCTCCCCGCCCTCTGTCTCGTCCCGGTCCTCGCGTCGTGGATCCCGGCGCACTCCGGGCGTCAGTCCTCCGGGCCAGCGCCGCCCGGCCGGACGGCCCGATGACCTCCGGTGCGGGTGAGCTGCTCGCGCTCGGATTCGAGGGCACGGCGCTGCCGGAGGAGATCGCCACGCTGGCGGCCGACTCCGGCCTCGGCGGCATCGTCCTCTTCGCGCGGAACTGTCCGGACGCCGAGACGGTCCTCGCGCTCACCGCGGCGGCGCGCGCGCTGGGCCCCGACGTGCTCGTCCTGGTGGACCACGAGGGCGGCCGCGTGCACCGCCTGCCGCCGCCGTTCACGCGCTTCCCGCCGGCCGCGACGATCGGGCGGACGGGGGACCCCGCGCTCGCGGCGGCGGTGGCCCGGGCCATGGCGCGCGAGCTGCGAGCCGCGGGCTTCGACTCCGGGCTCACGCCGGTTCTGGACTGCATGACCGATCCCCGGAGCGTCGTCGTCGGCGACCGCGCGTACGCGTGGGAGCCGGCGGTGGTCGCCGCGTGCGGCGCGGCCTTCGTCCGCGCCGCGCTGTCGGAAGGGCTCATCCCGGTGGCGAAGCACTTCCCCGGCCACGGCCGAACGCCCGTGGACTCGCACGTGGCGCTGCCGGAGGTGGACGTGCCGCTCGACGAGCTTGAGCGGGCGGAGCTGGCGCCCTTCCGCGAGGCCCTCGCGGCCGGATGCCCGGCCGTGATGGTGGCCCACGTCCGGTACCCGGCGCTCGATGCGGAGTGGCCGGCGTCCCTGTCGGCCAGCGTGATCGAGGGGCTTCTCCGCCGGCGGCTGGGATTCGATGGCCTCCTCCTGAGCGACGATCTGGAGATGGCGGCGGTCCGGAGCCGGTGGGGCGCCGGCGGCGCCGCCGCCCGGTTCCTGGAGGCGGGCGGTGACCTCGCCCTCGTGTGCCGGGAAGCCGAGGCTCGCGACGAGGCGATCGAAGGGGTGCGGCGCGCCATCGAGGCCGGCGCGGTGACGCCGGCGGCGGCAGCGGCGGCGCGCGAGCGGCGCGTGGTCCTCCGACGCTGGGTCGAGCGGATCAGACCGCGGCCCGGGGGGAGCGTCATCGGCTGTGCCGAGCACCGCGACCTCCTGGCCGAGATTCTCCGTCGCGGGGGAGAGTCCCGGCCTGAGGTGGCCTGAGACCGGCGGGGCGAAACCCAGCCCCGCACGGTGCGGCCAGGCAAGCCGGGGGCCAGCTCCGGTCGGCTGCGACACGTGGCGGCACGCCCTGCCTGGGGGCCAGGCACGCACGCTGCCCCATGATCTGGTAGCGTGATTTTCTTTGCCGGCTTACACGAGATTCCGGGTGTAACTTAGCGTCACGTCGATCTTTCAACCACCCTGAGACCGATCCAGGAGGCGCATTTGCGGCGCGTCGCGGTCACCGGTATGGGCATAGTCTCACCCCTGGGGGTCGGCATCGACGCCTTCTGGGAGGGACTCATCCAGGGCCGGAGCGGCGTGCGTCGCATCACGCGCTTCGACGCCTCTCCCTACCCGAGCCAGATCGCTGGCGAGGTCCCTGATTTCGACGCGGCCGCTCATCTGCCCCGGCGCGATATCGTGCGCACCGATGTGTTCATCCACTACGCCCTCATCTCGGCGCTGGCGGCCGTGGCGGACTCCGGGCTCAAGGTGGACGGCCAGAATGAACGGGTCGGGGTTTCGATCGGCACGGGCATGGGGGGCATCCCGCTCCTCCTCTCGTCGTGGGAGACCCTGCGCCGCGAGGGCATGGGGGGGGTGAGCGCCTACGCCCTGCCCGGCAGCCTGCCGAACATGGCGGCCGGGTGGGTGTCCATGCGCACGGGGGCGCGGGGCCCCCTGTTCAGCCCGACGACGGCCTGCGCCGCCAGCACCCAGGCGGTGGGGGACGCCTTCCGGGCGATCCAGCGCGGCGATGCCGACGTCATGCTGGCCGGCGGCGCGGACGCGCTGATCCACCCCCTCGTCATCGCGGGCTTCTCGGCGATCCGGGCGCTCTCGACCCGGAACGACGACCCGGCGCGGGCCAGCCGCCCCTTCGACCGCGACCGGGACGGCTTCGTGCTCGCGGAAGGCGGCGGCATGCTGGTCCTCGAGGCCCTGGAGTCGGTCCGGGCGCGGGGCGCCCGCGTCTACGCCGAGGTGCTGGGCTACGGGCTCTCGGCTGACGCCAACCATCCGACGGCGTCGTCGTCGGACGGCCCCGCCCGGGCGATGCGGCTGGCCCTCGCGGACGCCAAGGTCGCCCCGGAGGCGGTTGACTACGTCAACGCTCACGGGACGTCCACCCAGCTGAACGACCAGCACGAGACCGAGGCGATCAGGGCCGTCTTCGGCGCCCACGCCCGGCGCCTGGCGGTCAGCTCCATCAAGTCCATGACGGGCCACCTGGTGGGGGCCGCCGGCGCGGTGGAGGCGATCGCGACCGTCCTCGCCCTCCGCCACGGCATCCTGCCGCCGACGATCAACTACACGACGCCCGATCCCGCGTGCGACCTCGACTACGTGCCGAACGAAGCGCGCCGCGTCGCCATCCGGATCGCGATGTCCAACTCATTTGCGTTCGGCGGGACCAACGCGATCCTGGTCCTCGGCCGCGGGGAGGCATGAGTGACGCCGCAAGAGGTCGCGGAGGGACTCAAGGAGCTCATGGCGGCGCGACTGGGGCTGCCGGCGGAGCAGATCGTGCCGGACGCGCGCCTGGTCGAGGACCTCGGCCTCGATTCACTCGACGCGGTCGAGCTCGCCATCGCCGTCGAGCGCCGCTTCAACATCGAGGTGCCCGAGGAAGAGCTGACGAAGCTCAAGACGGTGGCCGACATGGTGGCGCTGGTCGATGCCCGCGCCGGTCAGGCGCCCGGGTGAGACGCCGCGTCGCCATCACCGGCCTCGGCGCCGTCACGCCGATCGGAATCGGCGTCAAGGCATTCTGGCAGGGCCTCCGCGAAGGGACCCTGGGCGTCGGTCCGATCACCCGTTTCGATCCGGCGCCGTTTGCCTGCCGGGTCGCGGCGGAGGTCAAGGGCTTCGAGCCCGCCGGCGAGCGGCTGACGCCCGCGGGACGGTTCGCGCAGTTCGGCATGGCGGCCGCGCGCATGGCGTACGAGGACGCGAGGCTGCCGGGCCTCGCCGCCGCCGGCGCGTTCGCGGTCTGCGTTGCGAGCGGCGCCAGCGCGGTGGCGGAGTTCCAGGAGGTCCTCGAGCGCCTCCAGGGGCGCCCGATGCGCCGGCGTGACGCGTCGACCGTCGTCGAGAGCATCGGGCACGCCCTGACGAACTACGCCGCGGTGGGCCTCGGCCTGCGCGGGCAGACCATGACGCTCGGGTCCGGGTGCGCGTCGGGCGTGGACGCGATCCAGTGGGTGTGCGCGCAGATCGGCACCGGCCGAATCGTCGGCGCCCTGGCCGGCGCCGCGGACGCGGCCCTGACGACGTCCGTGCACGCGGCCTGGGGCAAGCTTGGCTGGCTGTCCCGGTGGGGCGGCCCGCCGGCCCAGTCCCTTCGTCCGTACGACGCGCTGAGCGACGGCTCCGTCCTGGGCGAGGGTGCCGGGATGTACGTGCTCGAAGACCTCGATCACGCGCAGGCGCGGGGCGCCCGCGTCTACGCCGAGGTGCTGGGGTACGGCAGCGGCAGCGACGGCCTGGATCTCCGGACGGTGGACCCGACGGGCGCGTCGCTCCAGACCGCGATGCGGGCCGCGATCGAGGAGGCCCGCCTGAGCCCCGGGGAGATCGATCACGTCAACGCGCACGGAGGCGGGGTGCCGCGACACGACCGGGCGGAGAGCGCGGCCTATCGCGCGGTGCTCGGTCGCCACGCCTACAACATCCCGGTGACCTCGATCAAGGCGATGATCGGCCAGCCCTTCGCGGCGGGCGGCGCGCTGCAGGTGGTGGCGGCCTGCTTCTCGCTCGCGGAGCAGTTCGTCCCGCCCACCATGAACCACGACATCCCGGCTCCCGAATGCGACCTCGACTACGTGCCGGCGCGGGGCCGGCCGGCCCGGGTGAACCGCGTCCTGGTCACCTCCCGCGCGATCGGCCCCACCCACTCGGCGGTGATCCTCGGCCGCCCGGACGACAGCTGAGCGGCCGTGGGCCGATCGCCTAGCCGTGGACTGAGCCGGGCAGCGCGATGACGCCGATCGTCGGCCTCTTCCTGGTCGCGCTGATCGAGATCGCGCTGGCGGTCGTCGTCTGGGTGCGCAACCCCGGCCGGCCGGTCAATCGGTGGTTCGCCGCGTTCGCGACGACCCTCGCGGTATGGGGCATCCTGGTGGGCGTCAGAAGGAGCCTGAACGATCCGGTGGCTGTCCTGGCGGTCGTGCGGGTGCTGTGGGCGACGGCGGCGCTCGTTCCCGTGACGTTCGCGCACTTCGCGGTCGTCTTCCCGAGGCCGGCCGCCCGGCGACCGATCCTGACCCCGGTGGTCACGTTCCTCGGCCTGTTCATGTCGGGCCTGTCGTTCTCCTCCTGGATCGTCGAGGACGTCCGGCTGGAGGAGCAAGGGTACTTTCAACCCGTCTACGGCCCGGCGTTCCGGGTGCTGGGGACTTACCTGATCCTCTGTTCCGCCTGGGCCCTCGGGCACCTCGCGGGGAAGCTCCGGCACGCGACGGGGTTCGCCCGGGCCCAGCTGCACTACGTCTTCCTCGGGGCCGGATTCACCGCGGCGGGCGCGCTCACGCTCGGCGTCGTCGTCCCGCTGATCACGGGGTCCTCGCGCCTGGGCGTGTACGGGCCCTACTTCACGCTGCTCTGGCTCGCCTTCACCGCCCACTCCATCGTGCGCCACCGTCTCATGGACGTGCGCGTCGTCATCAGCCGCTCGGCGGCGTACGGGGCCGGCTGGCTGCTCACGGCGGCGTTCCTGATCGGGGGCGAAATCCTCCTTGACGCGCTCTTCCCCGGCGCGAACCCGACCCTCTCCCCGATCGGGGCCGTCCTGCTTGGCCTGGCGGCGTCTGCCCTCTTCCTCGGGTTCGCGCCGCGCATGCGCCGCCTCGCCGACCGCTACCTGTACCGGCCCGCCTATGACACGCGGGCCCTCGTGCGCGAGGGAAGTCGGGCGATGGGCACGTTCGCCGACCCCGCGCGGGTCGCGACCGCCATGGCCGACCTCATCGACCGGGCCCTCCACCTCGAGAGCCTGGCGATCATCGTGCGCATCCGGGATCGGGACGCCTTCGCGCCCATCGTGACCCGCCGCGTCGACCCGGCCGTCGCCTGGCCCGCCGAGCCGGTCTCCGGAGGGAGCCCGCTCATCCAGGAGCTGTCCGACGGCGTGGCCGCGCTGGTCCGCGATCACGTCGCGGCGCGTCCCGGCTCCGAGGAGCCGATCTCGGTGCTGCAGTCCCTCCGGGCCTGGGGGGCCGAGGTCGCCGTGCCGGTCCGCGACGGCCGGCTGATGGCGGTCATCCTGGCCGGTCCCAAGCTCTCGGGGGATTCCTTCTTCGGCGACGAGCTCGACCTCCTGGAGACCCTGGCGAGCGAGCTCGCCATCGGCCTGAAGAACGCACAGCTCTACCACGAGATCGTCTCGATCAAGGAGTACAACGAGCGCCTGCTGGGCCGCATGGACTCGGGGGTCATCGCCGCCCGGGAGGACGGCGTCGTCACGACGCTCAACCCCGCGGCGGAGCGCATCCTCGGCATCGAGGCCGCCCGCGTCGTGGGACGGCCACTCGACGTCCTGGATCCGGCGATCCGGGCGGTGCTGCGCTCGAGCCTCGTCGAGCACGCCGAGGCCGAGACGGAGGTGACCGTCAGTCACCCGGAGGGCCGCGTGCTTCCTCTGGTCGTCCACACCTCCGCGCTTCACGACCACCGGGGCGAAGTCAGCGGGGCCATCGCCGTCCTGAACGACCACTCCCGCCTCAAGGCCCTCGAGGAAGACAAGCGGCGCACCGATCGCCTCTCCGCCCTCGGGGCGATGGCAACCGGTATCGCTCACGAGATCCGGAACCCGCTCGTGGCCATCAAAACGTTCGCGGAGCTCCTGCCCGAGCGGGCCGACGACCACGAGTTCCGCTCGACGTTCGCCAAGGTCGCCGTGAAGGAGATCCACCGCATCGAGCAGCTCCTCGCCCGCCTGCGGGCCCTCGCCGTGCCCTCGGCGTTCCCCCTGCGCCCGCTCGATCTCCAGGTACCGCTGGTCGAGACGCTGGACCTGCTCCGCGGCGAGGCTGACCGTCGGCGGGTGCGCACCGTGGTCGAGATCGAGAACGGCCTGCCGCCGATCCTCGGCGACCTGGACCAGCTGAAGCAGCTGTTCCTGAACCTCTTCCTGAACGGCCTGGAGGCCATGACCACCGGCGGCACGCTCACGGTGACCGTGCGGGCGGACCGCGAGCGCCAGGACCGCGGCCTCGTCACGGTCCGGGTCACCGACACGGGACCGGGAATCCCGCGCGAGGACCTGGCGCGGGTCTTCGAGCCGTTCTTCACCACGAAGTCGAGCGGAACGGGCCTGGGGCTCGCGATCTGTCGGAGCATCGCCGATGCGCACCGGGCTTCGCTCTGGGCCGACCCGGGACCGGCCGGGCTCGGCACGACGTTCGTGCTGCAGTTCCCCGCGCTCGTGGGCTCCGTCGCCGAGACCGTCCGGCCCGAGGTCCCGCGATGAGGACGGTCCGTGTGCTGTCACGGGACGCCGGCCTGGCCGCCCGCCTGCGCCGGCTCCTGGGCGGCGCCCTCGACCTCGGAGGCAGCGGATCGCTGCAACAGGCGCTGGGCCCCGGCCCCGCGGGCCCCACCGACGTCCTCCTCGTCGACTTCGGATCGGCGCGCGTGGACCCCGAGGAGGTGTCCGCCGCCGCTGCGTCGGCTCCCCGGCCGTTCCTGATCGGGCTCCTGTCCCCCGACGATCCCCTCCCCCAAGGGGCGGACCGGTGCGACCTCGCGCTGCCCCGCAACCTGCCGGACGCCGCGCTCCGGCTGGCGATCGAGCAGGGGCTGCGCGTGCGGCGGCTGGAGCTCGAGGTCGCCTCGCTCCGGCGCGACCGGGCGCGGCGCGAGCCCGCGGTGCCCGCCGCGACGGGAGCCGGCAGCCACGCAGCGCTGGGAACGGTCCTCAAGGAGCTGGGCAAGCTTCTGGCCGCGCACTTCGATATCGACCGGGTCGTCGAGTTCTTCCTGGACGCGATCGCCGAGCTCGTGCGGCCGAGCCGGCTGACCCTGTTGCTCGTCGACGACGACCACCGCTACCGGCCCCGTGGCTTCCGCGGGCTGGACCCCGATCTGGCCGAGCGCCTCCGCCTGGAAAGCGGCGAGGGACTGGCCGCCTGGTTCCGGCAGCACGTGCGGCTCGCGATGCGGAGCGAGATCGAGGCGGAGCCGGAGTGGACCGAGGCGGCCCGGGAGCTGGCGCTCCTCGGCGGCGAGGTCGCGGTGCCGCTCTGGGTCCAGGCCAAGCTGGTCGGAATCCTCGTGCTGGGCCCCCGGGTGACCGGCCAGCCGTACGGGGTCGAGGATCTCGAGCGGCTATTCACGCTGGCCAGCCAGGTCGCCATGGCGGTCGAGGACATCGGGCTCTTCAACACCGTCCGGGCCCAGCACGGCTTCATCGAGCAGGTCTTGACGCACCTCCAGAGCGGCGCCATCACCATCGACGCCGCCGGGCGGGTGACCCGGTTCAACCGGCGCGCGGAGCAGATCCTTCACCTCTCGCTCGGCGACGTCCTTGGCCAGGACCTCCGGGTGCTGCCGTCGCCGCTGGGCGACCTTCTCTACGACACCATGCGAGGCGGCCGTGAGCTCCGGCTGACGGAGGTCCAGCTGCCCCGTCGCCAGGTCGCGGTGGAGATCAGCACCTCGCGAATCCTGGGCGCCGCCGGCGCGCCCTGCGGCGCGGTCATGCTCCTGGACGACCCCACGCCGCGGCTTCAGCTCAATCGCGAGCGCCAGGCGAGCCAGACCCTGGATCTCCTGAACCGGGTGCTGCTTCGCCTGACGGACGAGATCAAGAACCCCCTGGTGTCGATCTACACGTTCCTCGAGCTCCTCCCCCACCGCTACGAGGACCCCGAGTTCCGGGAGAAGTTCCTCTCGGTCGTCGGCAAGGACACGCAGCGCCTGATCTCACTCGTGGACAAGCTCATCACGCTCGCCGGTGACCGCGACTACAAGGTGGACTTCTGCGACCTCCGGCAGGTCCTCCACGACGCGCTGCAGGATCTGTCAGTCCGCCTGGAACGGTCACAGGGCCCGCGAGACGCCGCGCTCTTCCTGCTCAGGGCCCCGGAGCGCGACGACCAGCTGACCGCGATCCTGTACGCGCCGCAGGACGGGCTCCTCGTCAAGGTCGATCGCGAGCAGCTCACCAAGGCGCTTGGCTACCTCGTCCGGTTCCTCGCCAACCGCGTCGAGCCGGACGGCCGGGTGGCCATCCACCTCCAGACGGCGCTGGATGACCCCGGTCGCGTGCGCCTGTCGCTCGCGGGGCGGCCGGCCCAGCTCTCGGGGCCGGAGCGGGAGCATCTGTTCAGCCCGCTCGCGATCGCGTCGGACAAGCTGCTCGACGTCGGCCCGGCCGTCACCCAGAAGATCGTCGAGGCCCACGGCGGCGTGCTGACGCTGGGCGGTCAGGAGGGCGAGATCCGCTTCATCCTGACCCTGCCGCGAACTCATCAGTGATCTGAGACCCAGGGGGGGCTCCGGCATGACCGAGCCACGCGTACTGGTGGTCGACGACGAGGAAGGACCGCGCGAGGCCATCCGCATGATCCTCAAGCCGCGCTATCAGGTCTTCACGGCCGGGAGCGGCGAGGAGGTGCTGGCGGTCCTGCCCGGGCTCCGCCCGGACCTGATCTTCATGGACGTGAAGATGCCGCGGATGGACGGCGTCCAGCTGCTGGAGCGCGTTAAGGCGCTCGATTCCGGCGTCGAGGTCGTCATGATCACGGCCTACGCCTCGCTCGACACGGTCCAGCGGGCCATGCGGTTCGGCGCCATGGACTACCTCGTGAAGCCGTTCGCGCCGCGTGAGCTCCAGGAGGCCGCGGAGCGGGCGCTCGCCCGGCGACGGCAGCGCACGGACGGTCCCGGCGGCGCGCTGACCCCCCTGATCGGCAAGATGCGCGACCTCGCGCAGCGCCGGGACCCCGTCCCGGGCGGCGACCTCGCTGCGCTCCTGCGCGCCATGCTGCACGAGGCGCAGCGCGTGGCCGGCGCCGCCGCGGCGTCCTTCCTGGGCGCGGAGCCCGCGGTGACCGTCCACTCGGAGCTGTCCCCGGGGGCGGGCGACGCCGTGGTCACCGCCTGGCGGACCGCGCTTCACGCCGTCCACGAGCCGGCCTGCACGCGGCCCGGGCTCGCCTGGCCCCTGCCCTGGCCGGCCGAGCTGGACGGCCTCGGCCTCGAGACGGCCACGGTCGTGCCGGTGGTCGACGAGGGGTTGCCGCGAGTGTCGGCTCACCTCGCGCTGTACCACCGGCGCGCTCCCGCGCCCGGCGGCCCGGACCTCGCCGCCCTCCGCCCCGTGACCGACCTGATGGTCACGGCCGTGCGCACGTCGTCCCTTCTCACGGCGGCCGCCCGGCAGGCCGCCGAGCAGTCGCTGCGCGCCGTCCAGGGCGAGATCCTGCGGCAGATCTCCACGGCCGTGCTCGTCGACCCCGCCCTCGACCGGACGCTCGCGGCGATCACCGAGCACCTCCAGCAGGGCGCGGGCTACGAGCGCGTGCAGGTCCTCCTCGATCCGGAGGAGCTCGCAGGGGCCGAGGCGGCGGGGCGGGCCGTTTTCCCGCTGGTGGCGCAGGGGCGCCACCTGGGCGCCCTGGTCGTCGAGACCAGTCGCGAGCTCGACCCGAGCGAGCGCGAGCTGCTGCGCATGTTCTCGGAGTCGGTCGCCCTCGTCGTGCGCAACGCGAACCTGCATCGCGAGCTGTCGGAGGCCAAGACCTTCCTCGAAAACCTCATCCAGTCGGCCACCGAGTCCATCGTGGCGGTCGATCCGGCGGGCCGCGTCGTCACCTGGAATCCCGCCGCCGAGCGCATGTTCGGCCGGGCGGCCGACGAGGCGCGCGGCAAGCTTCTCGGCGACGCGATGTCACCGGCCGTCATGGTCCAGCTCGAGCCGGTCCTGACGGCGCCGCGCGCGAGCCGCACCGTGGTGCTGCGCATCCAGGAAGCCGACCGGTCGTTCCAGGACCTGACCGCGACCGGCTCGCCGATCCCCTGGGGGGGACGCGACGAGATGGGGCTGCTCCTGATCGTGCGCGACGTCACCGAGCAGCGGCGCTGGGAGGAGCAGCTAGCGCGGTCGGAGAAGCTGTCGGCGCTCGGCCAGCTCGCCATGGGCATGGCCCACGACTTCACCAACCTGCTCCAGGCCATCCTCGGGCACACGCAGCTCATCGCCCACGAGCCCTCACCGGAGCGCCTCCAGCGGGGCCTCTCGACGATCGAGCAGGCCGTGCGCGACGGCGTGGAGACGGTCGGCCGGATCCGGCGCTTCGCCCGCCGCGAAGTCGATCGGCGGCTTGAGCGCGTGGATCTCCGCGACGTCGTCCGCCAGGTGATCGAGATCGTGCGGCCACGCTGGTCCCAGAGCGACCTCAAGGGGACGCCGATCATGGTCCGCCAGCAGCTGGGCCCGGTCCCCGGCATCCAGGCGCGGGGGGCGGAGCTGCGCGAGGCGCTGATCAACCTCGTGCTCAACGCGGTGGACGCCATGCCGCAGGGCGGCGCCATCACGCTCGAGACGCGCCACGAGGGAGACTGGGTCGTGCTGTCGGTCTCCGACACCGGCACCGGGATCCCGCCGGAAGTGCGGCGCCGGATCTTCGAGCCCTTCTTCACGACGAAGGAGAGCGGGACCGGGCTGGGGCTCTCCATCGTGTCGGGCATCATCTCGAGCTACGGGGGAACGATCGGGGTCGACTCCGACTGCGGGGTCGGCACCACGTTCACGATCCGCCTGCCGGCCGCGTAGCGCCGGCCGGGCGCCCTCACAAGGCCGCGACGGGCGGCGGCCCGAACCGGATCGCCAGGCTCGTGCCCAGGATCAGCGACGCGGTGATCGCCTCCGGCCGGCGGTCGGCGCTGAAGACGATCCGGGCCGGCTCGTCCTCGCGTGCCCACGACGAGAACCGCGTCAGATCGAGGAGCGCGGTGGCACGCCCGTCGGTGTCTGGCCCCACGCGCAGCTCGAAGGGAACCAGCTCGGCCCGGTACCGGCCCGCCGCATCGTCGGGGCGCTCGCCCCGGATCCGCTCCCGGCGAACGATCCGCGTGACGAGCCGGCCGTCGGACTCCGGCGGCCATCTGGCCTCCGCGTAGTTCAGGGTCGCGCTCACGACGTCGTCGACGTGCACGCCCGCGGGCACCGAGACGTCGTCGTCGGTGACCCGGAGGCGCCGGAGGAGGAACGTCTCGCTGCGGCCGCGGTACTGGACCAGGCGTCGGGCGTGGTCAAAGGCGATATCGAGCCGAGACTCCCGCCCGTACACGACGAACCGGTCCGTGAACCGGAGCGGCGCCCAGCGTCCGGCCCGCAGGGTGCCGGTCGACTCGATCTCGGTCGACATCGACGGACCGTGGCCGGTGATCCGGACCTCGTAGCGCCCGGCGGTGCGGTCGATCGACTCGTGGATGGTCCCGCTCTCCTCGAAGCGGAAGGCGCCGTAGAGCATCGTCGCACGCGCCGAGAACGTCCCGCGCCGGGATTCGCTCTCGGCCGACGCCCGGCGTGACGGGACGAGCACCCACGCCAGCGCCATGCCGAGCAGCGTCCGCCGTCCCAGCACAGGCGCGCCGCCGCCCGTCGGCGCGCCCGCCGCCTGACCGGCCCGGATCCGTGCCATGCCTCGATGGTATCAAACGCAGCGAACCGACCCGGCGCGTCCGGCACGCAGTTGCCCGAAAGGCGAGATTCGCCGCAAGATCGGAGCCATGCTCCCGCGGCGCCGCGCTCTCCTCCTGGGCGCCGTCGTCCTCGTCGCCGCGGCCGCCTGGGTGCTGTGGACTCAGGCGCCGCGGCGATCTCCGGGCCCTGCCGGATCCTCGACCGCGCCCGTCGTGTTCCTCGGCGACAGCATCACCTCGGGACACCGGCTCTCCCCGAGCGTGGCGTTCCCGCACCGACTCGGCGAGGCACTCGGCGTCCGGGTGGTCAACGCCGGGATCTCCGGCGACACGACCGAGGGCGGCCTGCTGCGGCTCGACCGGGACGTGCTGGCTCACCGGCCCCGCGTGGTCGTCGTCGAGCTGGGCGTCAACGACGTGTTCGGGCGGTGGCCGCAGGAGCGCACCGTCGAGAACCTCCGGACGATCACCCAGCGGGTCCGCACGCAGGGAGCCGCCGTGGTCCTCCTCCACATCCGGCTGCCCGGGCTGGCCGGCGACGGCTACCGGCGGCCGCTCCGGGAGATCGCCCGGGGCGAGGGCGCGATCCTGGTCGAGGACTTCCTCGACGGGGTGGTGCCCGATCGCACGTACGACGGCCTGCACCCCGACGAGGAGGGTCAGGCGATTCTCGCCGAGCGTCTGCTGCCCGTGCTGCGCCAGGCGCTCGGCCGCTCGTGACGCTCGAGGTGGGAGCCGGGACGTCGACACGTCGCCGGACCGCGGAAGGGAGCCGTGCCGATGCCCAGCATCACGTCCGCCCAGCCGCAGGTGAACCAGCCCATCGGGGGTGAGACGCGGGGGTCCAGCGGTGGTCGTGGATGCCGGGTTGCCTCGGGGGCGGCACCGGTTCCCGGCTCGAGGTGGTGAACGCACGCGGCCAGCGGGGCCGGCCGGCCGAGGTCATCGTCACCGCCGTGGGCGACCGGCGACCCGCGGCGCCCCGGAGCGGCCCGCCTACCTGATCCCCTTCATGCGGAGCCGCAGGTTGTTCGGGCTGTCGGCGAACCGGAGGGCGTCGTCCTGGCCGACGGCCTTGCGCTGGAAGAGGTCGAAGAGGGCCCGGTCAAAGGTCTGAAGCCCCTCGTTGGAGCTCTCCTCGATCGCCTGCCGCACGGTCTCGAGCTCGCCGCGGCGGACGAGGGCCTGGATGCGCGGGGTGACGAGCATGATCTCCAGGGCCGCGGCGCGCCCCTTCCCTTCCACCCGGGGGACGAGCCGCTGGGCGGCCACGGCGCGCAGCGTGAGCGACAGCTGCAGCAGGACCGAGGTCCGCACCTCGGGCTGGAAGAAGTGGAGGACACGCTCGATGGCCGTCGTCGCGTTCGTCGCGTGGAGGGTCGACAGGACCAGGTGGCCGGTCTCGGCCGAGTGGAGCGCGACCGCGGCCGTGTCGGCGTCCCGGAGCTCACCGACGAAGATGACGTCGGGAGCCTGACGGAGCGCGTTGCGCAGGCCCACCAGGTACGACTCGGTATCGATGCCGACCTCGCGCTGGGACACGATGCTCTGCTCCGGCGCGTGGACGTACTCCACCGGATCCTCGATGGTGACCACGTGGCCCCGGGAGTGCGTGGTCCGGTGATGGAGCATGGCGGCCACGGTGGTAGACTTCCCCGCGCCCGTCGCCCCGACGACGAGGACCAGCCCCTGGCGCTCCAGCGCGAGCGTCCCGAGCAGGGGAGGCAGCTCGAGCTCCTCGATCGTCGGCACCTCCGTCTTCACCCGCCGGAGCACGGCGCCGGAGACGCCCATGGCGCGGTAGCAGTTGACGCGAAAGCGGCCAAACACAGGGTGCATGTGCGACAGGTTCGCCTCGCCTCGCTCGGCAAACCCGGCCCGCTCGCGCTCGGGCAGCAGCCGCTCGACGACCTCGCGCATCGAGGCGGCGTCGATGGCGTCTGCGCCCGAGACCGGGCTGACGAGGCCATCCACCTTGATGGCCGGGGGCACGCCCTCGAGGAGATACACGTCCGACGCCCCGCTCCCCACCGCCTCGGCCAGGACGAGATCCAGCGTCGTCATGGCGGCCTACCGGGCGCCGGGAGCCGGGGCGGCGGGAGCGCCAAGCCCTCCGCTCGACCCGGACGAGGACGACTGCAGGAAGCCCTCCGCGTGGGCGCGGTCGATCCGGCCCTGCATCACGAGGTTCCGGAGGGCCTGCTCCAGGCTCTGCATGCCGATCTGGGTGCCCGTCTGGATGGACGATGGCATCTGGTGCGTCTTCCCTTCCCGGATGAGGTTCCGGATGGCGACGGTCGCCACCATGATCTCGAACGCCGCCACTCGCCCCTTCTTGTCCTTCGTCGGGAACAGGAGCTGGGACACGACGCCCTGGAGCGCCTCCGCCAGCTGGACGCGCACCTGCTGCTGCTGCGCCGGCGGGAACGCGTCGATGATGCGGTCGATCGTCTTCGGAGCGCTCTTCGTGTGCAGGGTCCCGAACACGAGGTGCCCGGTCTCGGCGGCCGTCAACGCGAGACTGATCGTCTCGAGGTCCCGCATCTCGCCGACCAGGATCACGTCCGGGTCTTCGCGGAGGGCAGCTCTCAGCGCCGCCGCGAAGGACTTCGTGTGCGACCCGATCTCACGCTGGTTCACGAGGCATCCCTTCGATCGGTGGACGAACTCGATGGGGTCCTCGAGGGTGATGATGTGCTTCTTGTGGGTGGAGTTCACGAGGTCGATCATTGCGGCGAGCGTCGTCGACTTCCCCGATCCGGTGGGCCCCGTCACCAGGACGAGGCCGTTCTCCCGCTGCGCCAGCGCCTGCATGACCTCCGGCAGCCCCAGCTCCTGAAAGGAGCGAATCTGGGTGGGAATCACCCGGAACACGGCGCCCTCGCCGTTCCGCTGGTTGAACACGTTCACGCGGAACCGGGCGAACTCTCCGATCTCGATCGCGAAGTCCAGGTCGCGGTGCTCCTCGAAGAGGCGCCGCTGGTCGTCGTTGAGGATCTCGTAGACCATCCGGTGGACCTCGTCCCGGCTAAGGGGGTGGCCGTCGATGGGCGAGAGCTGACCGTGAAGCCGCATCAGCGGCACTGCCCCGGCCGAGAGGTGGAGGTCCGACCCTCCCCGGTCCTTCGTCTGAATCAGGAGCTCGGCGACGTCCATGGGTCCCTTCTCTCGATCAGGTCCCGACGGAGGGCCGGGGTGAGGGACACGGCCTCGACGGCCAGCGCCCCGTTGCGGCGCCGCGCGTCGACGACGCCTCGGGTCACGGCGAGGAGCGGGCCGCGCAGGTCGACCGTTGCGAGGTAGGCGAGCGCGCTCCGCGCCGAGCCGAGGGCAGCGCCGGCCAGGACGAGGGTGCCCTGCTCCGCGCTGGCCAGGGTTGCGGCGATCAGGGCCGGCGACGTCACTTCCTCGACCACCGCCACGTCCGCGGGCTGGATGAGGACCGCGGCCGCCTCGGCCCCGAAGTCGGCTGGGAGCTCGACCTGGAGGAAGCCCGGCACCACGAAGGACACTCGCCGCTCAAGCGTCAACACGCGGCGCCCGGGCCCCGCGGCTTCCCGGGCGAGCGCGTAGAGGACCGAAGCCCGGGCCCTCGGATCGGGCCCGGCGACGAGGACCAGCCCTCCCCGGCAGTCGGGCGCCTGGCCGCCGGCGACAAACTCGCGGAGGAGCCGGTGAACCGGGCCGGACGCGTCCAGCGTCTCGATCGTGGGGGCCTCGGCGGTCACCTGCTGGAACCGCACGGAGACCGCCTCCCCGGACAGCGTGGGGAAGAAGAGGAACTCGAGCTCCGTGTCCCGCCCGTCCAGCCGGGTCCGGATGCGCGCCCGCCGGGGCGCGGCCTCGCCCCGCAGACCGGCAAGGAGCCGGAGCCGGAAGGTGATGGGCGCGAGGAGGTCACGGTCGAACCACGCACGGTCGTGGAGCCGGCCGTCCACCCGGACACGCACCAGGACGCCGTTCGGGGCCGGCTCCAGGTGGAGCTCCGTCGCTCGGTCGCGAACGGCGCCGAGCAGTAGCGCGAACACCTGGCTCACCCCGGTGAGGTCGACCACCTGGCCGGGCTGGTCGGCAACGGCCGCTCCGTTGACACCGCTCGGCGGCTGGCCGGCGATCCCCGCCGAGTCCGGGAACGCTCGATCGAGGAAATGGTGGACCGCCTCCCGGGCGGCCAGCGCGACGGTGACGCGCGAGCCGCTCATGGCCTCGAGCTCGATGGCCGCCTGACGGTTCGTGGGGTCCGCGAGCAGCACCGTCATCTCGTCACCCACGCGGAGGATCGGCACCGCTTCGTGGCGACGGAGCACCGCCTCGGGCAGCGACCGGGCAACATCGAGGTCGATGACCTCGTCCGACAGCTCGACGAACGGGATGTGGAGCGCCTCGGAGAGCGCCCAGCTGAGCTGCTCGTGGGTGATCGCTCCCATCGAGACCAGCACCTCGCCCAGCCGGCGGCCCCCCACCCGCTGGCGTGCGAGCGCCTCGTCGAGCTGCCCGTGCGTGACGAGCTCGCGCTGGAGCAGGACGTCGCCAAGGCGCTGGCGCGTGCTCACACCCGGGATCTCCGGACCATCTCCTGGGCCAGCTCGCCCAGGAGGAGCGGGGAGAACGGCTTGGTCACGTGGGCGGAAGCCCCCATGCCCTCGCTGAGCTGCCCGTACGCCGGGTCCGTGCAGCCGGTCAGCATGATGATGGGGATTCCGGCCGTCGCCGACTGGCCGCGGAGGTGAGCGACGGCGGTGTAGCCGTCCATGCCCGGCATCATCACGTCCGCGACGATCAGCTGCGGGCGGTGCCGCACGGCGAGCTCCAGGAGCTCGACCCCGTCGCGGGCCGAGAGCGTGTCGAAGCCGACCTCCGCGAGGATCTCGGTCACCAGCTGGCGCATCTCGGTCTCGTCATCGGCCACGAGCGCCAGCGGACGCGGCTCCGCACGGTGGCTGACGCCGCCCGCTTCGATCTCAGACACGACGTCTCTCCTCCGTACCTTCCGCGCCCGGTGCCCCCTTTGGCACCCGGACAGCGCGTCCGGCACCTTGCTTGCGCACCACCGCCGGGGCGCTGGATGGTGCAAGGCACGTGCCGGGACAATCGGTGCGGGGGATTCAGGAGGACCGGCAGCTCGGTTGTCTCACAACCCCTTGCTCATGCTCTGCGTTTCATGTGCCGGGTCCCAGGCGGAGTCGGGATGCGCCGGCTGCCGAGATTCGCCCAGCGCGCGTCAGGAATCGTCACTCCGGGGGCCTCGCGCGGGGCGTCGTCCAAATCGAGTACAGCGAGGGTGATAGCGGGAACGCGATTCCTGGATGCGCTCATCCCGCGCCCGCCGAAGCGGACGAGGGCGGCGAGCGTCAAGGGGCTGTCCGGAAGGACCTCCAGCCGAGCAGCGTCGATCCCCTCACCGACGCCCCTCCGCAGCCTCACGCGGGGCGGCCACGGTGGACGTCGAGCGCGGCACGAGGAAGTAGAGCCGGCCCGGCTCGCGCATGAGGCCTGCCGCGAAGGCCGCCGTCTCGCCGCGGCCCCAGAAGAAGTCGACCCGCCCCGCGCCGCGAATCGCGCCGCCGGTGTCCTGGTTGAGCACGAAGCGCGCGAGCGGCGCGCGGCCGACGGTGCCGTCCGGCGCCGGCACGGGGCGCCGGGTCTCGATGAAGGCGAGGGCGCCCCGCGGGAAGAGCCGGGCATCGGTCGCGATGGAGCGTGCGGGCGTGAGGGGGCGCCCGAGGCTCCCCTCGGGCGGGCCCGGCAGCGGGCGGAAGAAGACGAAGGACTCGTTGTGCTGGAGAACGCGCTGGCGCTCGCCCGGATTGGCCGCGAGCCACGCCCGGATCGCCTGCATCGACATGGCCTCGCGGGGCACGTGTCCCTCGTCGATCAGCAGGCGCCCGATGGCCCGGTACGCCCGGCCGTTGGCGCCCGCGTAGCCCACCCGCTGCTCACGGCCGTCAGGGAAGCGCAGCGTGCCGCTCCCCTGGATCTCCATGAAGAAGACGTCGACGGGATCCCGGGCCCACGCGAGCTCGAGGCCGCGTCCCCCGAGCCGCCCCGCGTCGATCTCCGCCCGCCGCCAGTACGGGATCAGCCGCTGCCCCTCGAGGCGGCCGAACAGCCGCTCCCCGCGGTAGCGCGGATCGAACGCCTCCAGGCGCACCTCGACCAGGTCCTCGGGGAGCCCCATGACCGGGACCGCGTACTCCGGGCTCGGGCGCTCCGCCGCGTCGATCACGGGCTCAAAGTAGCCCGTCACCAGCATCTTCCCGTCCGGGCCTCCCACGGACTCGAGCATCTCGAACGTTCTCTGGACGTAGGCCGCCAGGCGCTCGGGCTCCGGCGACTCCCCCAGGACCCCAAGCAGGCCCCGGAGTGCGTGCGTCTGCTCGGCCACCGTGACGCGCCGGGGTCCCGCCACGAAGACGTGATCGGCCGGCTGGCTCGCGAGCCAGGCAAGGCTCTCCGCGACCGCGGCACGGAGCGAGGTGGGGTCGCCATCGTCCAGGAGCACCGGCGCCCGTCCGACCGGGCGCAGCGCGGCGGCAGGCTCGGTGACCGACGGCCTCCGCCATGCCGCACACCCGGCACCGAGCGCGACGGCCACGGCGACGAGCCCCGCCAGCATCGGTCGCGCGAGCAACACTCCGGCGCTCACCGACCGAGACGATTGCGGATCCGGACGATCCGATCGGTACGCTCGACGGCCCGGAGCCGGACCGCCTCGTGCGGGACGGCGAACACGGACTCGCGCGGAGCCGGGTCGGTGCCGAGGCGAGGGACGAGGTGCCAGTGCACGTGAGGGACCAGATTGCCGAACAGCGCGTAGTTGACCTTCCGCGCATCGAAGGCCAGCTTGAGCGCGCGGGCGACGTCGCTCACCTCGTCCATCAGCTGCGCCCGCTGGTCCCGCGAGAGCTCGAACAGCTCGGTCGCGTGCCGGCGCAGGACCAGGACCGACCAGCCGGGGAAGAACTGATCGGTGTTGAGATAGAGGACACTCTCGGAGAGCTCCGCGATCCGGTCCACGGGGTCGGGCCACCGACCGGCGCACACGGTACAGGTCGCGACAGCGCTCGGCACCCCGGTATCCGTCACGCGCAGCGCGGAGGGCGGCGCCGGTGCCAGTCGGTCACCTGCTGATAGGCGTGGGCCACCGCGAGAAGCGTGCCTTCCGTCCAGTGATTCCCCGTGAGCTGGATCCCGATCGGAAGCCCTTCCCGGTCGAAGCCGCACGGGAAGGTCAGGGCCGGGACGCCGGGAGGGTTGAGCGGTGAGGTGTAGTTCCGCGGGGAGAGCGGCTCGAGCAGCCGCCCGCTCCCGTCCATCCGGGGCGCTGTCTGGGGGCGCCCGGGCAGCGCCACCACGTCCGCCTCGGCGAGGACCCGGCGCAGAGCGTGCCCGAGACGATCCGCCGCGCGCCGGGCCTCGATGTATTCGACGGCGGAGGTGCGGACGCCGGCTTCCAGACGCTCCCGCACCTCGGGGATCAGGTCCTCCGGACGCCCCCTCAGGTAGTGTCCATGCTCGGTCGCGGCTTCCGAGCGGATGAGGACGGCGCACGCCTCGGCCGCCGCCTCCCATCCCGGAAGGTCCACGTCGGCGACCGCCAGCCCGAGCCGTCGAAGCTCCTCCAGCGCCGCCTCCACCGCCGCCCCGATCGCGGGCGCAATCCGGTCCCAGAGATAGCCGCGTGGCACCGCCACGCGCAGGCCGCGCACCGGCCGCGCCGTTTCCCGCGCAAAGTCGGGGACGGGCGCGTCGACCGACGTCCGGTCGAGCGGGTCGTGGCCGGCCAGCACCTGAAGCAGGAGGGCGGCATCCATCGCCGAGCGCGCCATCGGCCCCACGTGATCGAGACTCGTCGCCAGGGCGACCACGCCCCGCAGGGGGACCCGTCCGTACGTCGGCATGAGGCCCGTGACGCCGGACCAGTGGGCGGGGCCCCGGATCGACCCCCCGGTGTCGCTTCCGAGGGCGCCCGGAACCAGGCCGCCCGCCAGCGCCGCGGCCGCGCCCATGCTCGACCCTCCGGTGAATCGGGTCGGGTCCCAGGGGTTACGCGACGGTCCGTAGTGATAGGCGTTGAGCGGACCGTAGGCGAACTCGGGGGTGTTAGTCTTCCCGAAGATGACCGCGCCGGCGGCGCGGAGCCGGGACACCACGGTCGCGTCCTCGTCCGGCACGAAGTCGGCGAGAACCTTCGCGCCCCCCGTCGTGCGCTCACCCCGGGTCCAGCAGAGGTCCTTCACGGCGACCGGGATGCCGTGCAGCGGACCCCGGAGCCGGCCGGCCGAGAGCTCTTGCTCGGCGACGCGCGCCTCGGCCAGGATCCGCTCGGGGTCGAGCGTGATGAAGGCGTTCAGCGTGGGCTCCAGGCGCTCACAGCGTCGCAGCAGGACCTGGCACAGCTCGACCGGCGAGAGCGAGCGCGCGGCCAGGCGAGGGCCCAGATCTTCGATTCCCAGGAACCAGAGGTCGGGGCTCGTCAGCGGAGGTTCTCCCGGGCCCCGCCGCTGGAATCGCGCCGGGCGATCAGAAAGCCGCGCGCGAGGAGCTCGGCGCGCGTCGCGGCGGCGCGCCGCCGATCGGCTCTTCGACGTTCGTCCGCCGGTCCGTGCCCGTTGCGCCGGCCCCGGCGCTCGCCGAGCCGCCGGTCGAGGACCACTTCCACGCCCGGCGTCTGGCCGAACCCCCAGCGGAAGTACTGGTAGAGCTCCGCCTGGTCGCGGCCCACGACGATCAGGATGCTCCCCGGCCTCGCCACGGCCTCAGCTGCGCTGGGGCAACGCGAGCCCCTCCACGACCCTGGCCCCGGGGAGGCGGTGGAACACGGCGGGCGCGATGCGGATCTTGCCGTTCCGGCCGCCGGTGCCGAGGATGATCCAGTCGAGGTCCATCACCCGCGCGTCCACGTACAGCGGGAGCCCGCCCGGCAGCCCGAACGCGGTCACCCCGCCGACCCTCATCCCTGTGAGCGCGTGCATCTCCTCCGCCGAGGCGAAGGAGCACTTCGCGGCGCCGAGCAGGTCGCGCACGGCGTGGTTCACGTCGAGCCGGGTCGTCGCGAGGACCACGCACGCTGCGTATTGCCTGGGCTCCCTCTTGGACGCGACGACGATCGTGTTCGCGGCGCGCTCCGCCGGGTAGCCGTAGTGCGCGCAGAAAGCCGCGGTGTCCGCGTGCTCCGGGTCGCAGCGGAGCACCTCGAACGGCACGCCGAGCCGCTCGGCCGCCGCGACCGTCGCCTGCTCTGCCTCGTCAAGGTCGCTCCGCGTCGTCATGGGGACGCCGCCTCCTTCGATCCTCCGGGATCGCGCTGACGCGACAGGCCACGCGTGCCGGTCACCTTGCGATTGTACCGCGGGCCCCTCCACCAGCTCGTCAGGACAGGCTAGCGCCGGCCGCCACCCGACGCGACGGCTTGGGCACGAGGAAGTACAGCTCGCCGAGCTGCTTCATCTCGCTGGCGGCCAGCTCCGCCTCGTGTCCGCGCCCCCAGAACAGGTCCACGCGCCCCGGCCCGCGGATGGCGCCGCCGGTGTCCTGGTTGAGGACGAAGCGGCTGAGGGGGCTCCACCCGATCCGCCCGTCAGCGAGCCGGACCGGGCGCTCCGTCCGGACGAAGGCGAGGCTGCCGGCGGGGAACAGCCGCGCGTCGGTGGCGATCGAGCGGACCGGAGTCAGGGGCACGCCGAGGCTCCCGGTCGGCGGGCCATCGAGCCGCCGGAAGAACACGACCGACTGGTTGTGGCGCAGGACTCGGGCGCGCTCGGCGGGGTTCTCGGCGAGCCACGAGCGGATCGCGTGCATGGAGATGTTCTCATCCGTGAGCCGACCCTCGTCGATGAGCAGCCGCCCGATCGACCTGTATGGGTAGCCGTTCGTGGCCGCCGGGCCGACCCGGACCTCCCGCCCGCCCGGGAAGCGGAGGGTGCCGCTCCCCTCGACCTCCATGAAGAACACGTCGACGGGATCACGCGCCCACGCGAGCGGCCGGGCGGCCGCCCCGAGCCGGCCCGCCTCGATCTCGGCCCGGCTGAGGAAGCGGGGATACCGCCACCCGCCGGTGAAGTTGACCGGCAGCCCGAGAATGGGGATCGGGTAGGCGGGGCTCTGCCGGTCCGAGGCCTCGACGACGGGCTCGTGGTAACCCGTCAGGAGGACAGCGCCATCGGGGCGCCCGACACTCGACAGCACGTCGAACTCCGCGAGCACTCGCTCCTCGAGGACCTCCGGGGCCGGATTGCCGGCAAGCAGCATGAGCAGCCGGCGCAGCCCGGCCGAGTACTCCGCGATCGTCACGCGCCGCGGCCCGAAGGTGAGCCCGCGACCGGGCGGTTGCCGATCGAGCCACGCGAGGCTCTGCGCCACGGCCGCACGGAGCGACTCGGGATCGCCGTCGTCAAGGAGCGTCGGTCCGTCGTGCTCGGCGAGGGGGCGGAGGATCCACGTTCCCTGGGCCGGGGACCGGACCGGCAGGGTCACGGCGAGGACGAGAAGCAGGGCCGCTCCCCCTCTCCACGGGTGCCCGGCGCGCGCACGCGCCGTCGGAGCCTCCGGGGCTCCAGGCGGACGGAGCGATCGGGCGGTCCGGATCCACGGGCTTCGCATGCCGTATGCACGCGCCAGGGGCGCGCCCGTGGAGAGTCTAGCATCGAAGGGACGGTGCCTCCCTGCCCCGCGGATCCCGCCATCACCCCCCGGCACGTGCCGCACTCAGGGGGGACCGCCGAATTCCGGTCAGCGACCCTCCCCGTTTTGTCATGGGGGGGCGTGCCGGCAGGATGCGCGTGCCGGGCCCAGGAGTAGCCGGGCTCGAAACTCCTCGATAGATCGGGCGGTTCCCGGGCGGCCCCCCGTGGCCGTCGCCTGGCATCCGGCTTGTAATGGCTCCCCGGGGGCTCTCCGCGTGCCGGCACTCCGCTTGAGCCACAAGCTGTTCCTGGCATTCGCCCTGATCACCGGGGTGATGCTCTCCTTTGCCGGGTGGAGCCTCGTCACGACGCGGCGGTTGACGGCCGAGAACCGCACGATCATCAATCGTGCGTTGCCCGCGGTGCGCCTCGAGATCGCCTTGCTGGAGGGGGTTGCCGCCCTTCGGCGGCTAGAGGCGCGCTACGCCGTGCTCCGGGACCCAGCCTACCTCCGAATCCTCGCCGAGCGGGCCCAGGCGCTCGAGGCGGACCTGGCGATGCTGGCGGATCTCGTGTCGACCCCGGAGGAGCGGGAGGCTCTCGCGGGAGCGACCGAACAGCTCCGCAGCTACCGGCGCCTCGCCGTCCGTCCCGTTCTGGATCGAACGGGCGTCGAGCCGACCGCCGTCCGGCTAGAGGCGCTGGTCCAGCGCCTCTACGGGCAATCCAGCGCCGAGCTGCGCCGGCGAGGCACCGTCGCCGGGGTGCTCGAGGAGCAGAGCCGGCTCGTGGCGCTCCTCGCCGTCGGGGCCAGCCTGGCGGTGACGGTCGCCATCGCGGCCTTCGCGAGCTTTAGGATCGCCCGCCCGCTGCGGACGCTGCGCGCCGCCGCGCGGGCCGTCGAGCGGCGCAAGCTCTCCGAGCCCATCCCGGTCCGCGGCCGCGACGAGATCGCGGAGCTGACCATCGCCTTCAACCGGATGGCCGCCGGCCTCCGGGAGCTCGATGCCCTCAAGCAGCAGCTGTTCTCGGCGATCACCCATGACCTCAGGACGCCGCTCACCGTCATCCTCTGGTCGGCGGAGCGGCTCGGGAAGGCGCCTCCGGGTGGGATCGGAGAGCGGCAGGAGTCGCTGATCGAGAACATCCGCATGAACACGAGCCGCGTCCTGGGTCTGGTGAACCAGCTCCTCGACCTGGGAAAGCTCAGGACCGGCAAGCTTCGCCTCGATCTCGATCCGACCGACGTCCCCTCCCTGATCCAGGAGGCGGTCGACGAGATCCGTCCCTGGGCCGAGGACCGAGGCCTTCGCCTCGACATCGCCGTGTCGGACTCGATCCCGAAGCTGCTGCTGGACGCCCCGCGGATCCACCAGGTGCTGGTCAACCTGCTCTCGAACGCCGTGAAGTTCAGCCACGCGGCCGGCATCGTCAGTCTCACCGCCGAAGTGGCCGATCGACATCTGCTGGTGAAGGTGTCCGACACGGGAATCGGGATCCCGGCGGATCTCCAGCGGACGGTCTTCGACCGCTACGAGCAGGCTCACGAGGGACGCGGTGGGACGGGCCTGGGCCTGGCGATCGTGAAGAGCTTCGTCCTGGCGCACGGAGGGCGGGTCTGGGTTGACTCCGAGGAGGGCAATGGCAGCTGCTTCGCCTTCACGCTCCCCCTGGAGGCTCCGGGCGCATGAGACGCCTGGCGCTGCTGGTCGCCCTGGTGGCGCTCCCGGCGTGCAGCGCGGCGCCCTGGACGCGGTCGTCCGCGGAGGCCGACCGGCTCGTCCGGGACGCCGATGCTCAGCTTCGCGCGGGAAACGCGCCGGCGGCGGCGCGGATCCTGGACGGCGTCGTCCACCGGTTCCCCGACGCGCCCGTCCACGACGAGGCCCTCTATGGCCTCGCCCGCGCCCTGGTCCTCAGCGGGAACGGGGCACGGGAGTACCGCCAGGCCGCCGCGCAACTCGACCGGCTGCTGCGCGAGCACCCGACCAGCCCCTACGCCCCGGACGCGCGCGCCTGGCGGACCGTGCTGGGCGCCTACGTCGCGCGGGCCGTCCAGCTGGAGCGCCTGATCGAGCGCCTGAGGACCATCGACCTCGAGTTCGAGCGCCCGCGCCAGCCCTAGCGCCCCGGCTCGGCTTCGCGATCCGCCCGCTTCGGACGCGCCGGGGCGGGACGATGGCTCCGGGTCGCGATAGACTCGACATGTGGCCGACGAGGAGCCAGCCGCCCTCCGCCTGAGCGTCCTGGATCAGTCCCCGGTCCGCGAGGGTCAGACGCCCGCCGAAGCGATCCGGGAGACGCTCGACCTCGCCCGGGCGGCCGACCGGCTCGGCTACCAGCGCTACTGGCTAGCCGAGCACCATTCGACGCCGGGGCTCGCCGGAGCGGCTCCCGAGATCCTCATCGGCGAGGTCGCCACCCGCACGCGCCGGATCCGCGTGGGCTCCGGCGGCGTCATGCTCACCCACTACAGTCCGCTCAAGGTGGCCGAGCAATTCCGGATGCTCGAGACGCTCCACCCGGGGCGCATCGACCTCGGGATCGGGCGGGCGCCGGGAAGCGACGGCCGCACCGCGGTTGCGCTCCGCCGCCGCAGTGTCGCGCGCCCGGGCATGCCGGTGCCCGACCCATGGGCGGAGGAGGAAGTCGCGCGCTTCCCGGATCAGGTCGCCGATCTCATCGGATTCCTGACCGAGACTCTGCCCCCCGGTCACCCGCTCGCCGCCGTGCGTGCGATGCCCGCCGGCGCCGGCGTCCCCGAGATCTGGCTCCTCGGCTCGACCGACGCGAGCGCGGCGTGCGCCGCGCACTTCGGGACGGCGTTCTCGTTCGCCCACTTCATCAACGCGGACGGCGGGGCGGCGGTGACCCGCGCCTACGCCCGGGCATTCCAGCCCTCACCGCGTCTCGGAGCGGCCCACGCGAGCGCCGCGGTCTTCGCCGTCTGCGCGGACACCGAGGCGGAGGCCGAGCGCCTGTCGCGGAGCCGGGACCTCTTCATCGTGCGCCTCTACACCGGGCGGCCCGGCCCCTACCCGTCGGTCGAGGAAGCCGAGCGCTACCCGTACTCCTCGCGAGAGCTCGCCATCGTCCAGCACGCGCGCCAGCGCACGTTCGCCGGCGCGCCCGAGCAGGTGCGAGCCGCCCTCCTCGCCCTCGCCGTCGAGTACGGCGTCGAGGAGCTGGTGGTCGTCACCATCACCCACGACCCGAAGGCCCGGCTTCGCTCCTACGAGCTGCTCGCCCAAGCGTTCGGGCTCCCAGGAGACCCTGCATGAGTGACGGCGCCGTCCTGCGCCTCGGCGCGCTCTGCTGGAACCAGTACACGCCCTGGTCCGCCCTCCTCGACGCCGGCCGGCGGGCCGACCGGCTCGGCTACGACTCGCTGTGGACCTGGGACCACCTCTACCCGATCGTCGGCGACCCGAGCGGGCCCATCCTCGAGGGATGGATGACCCTCGCCGCCTGGGCACAGGCCACCGAGCGCATCCGTCTCGGCCTCATGGTCTCGGCCAACACGTTCCGCGAGCCGGCCCTGACCGCGAAGATGGCGACCACGCTCGATCACATCTCCGGAGGGCGCGCGATCCTCGGCATCGGGGCGGCCTGGCACGGGGACGAGCACGCCGCCTATGGGCTACCGTTCGGCTCCGGCGCGCCCGAGCGGCTGCGATGGCTCGGAGAGGCGCTGCCCGTGATTCGCGGCATGCTCCGCGGCGAGACGCCGTCGGCCGCGGGCGTCCGCTACCACGCCAGGGCGGTCCGCAACCTGCCCGCCCCCGTGCAGGCCCGGCTCCCGCTGCTGATTGGAGGCGGTGGCGAGAAGGTGACCCTCAAGCTGGTCGCCCGCTACGGGGACGCGTGCAACATCGGCGGCGGAGTCGAGTCGGTTCGCCGAAAGGAGGCGATCCTCCAGGAGCACTGCCGCACGGTCGGCCGCGACCACCGGGAGATCGAGCGCACGACGGTCGTCGGCGCCGTGGTGATCCGCGACTCGCGCGCCGAGGCGCAGCGCGTGTTCGAGAAGCTGTTCGAGGCCAACGGGTGCGCCCAGCTCTGGACGAGCCAGCCCGTCGGCACGCCCGATGAGGTGGCGGCCGCGATCCGCCCCTACCTGGACATCGGCCCCGGCTACCGGCACCTCCTCGCCGGCTTCCCCGCTCCCTACGACGAGGAGTCGATGACACGCCTGGCGACGGAGGTGCGGCCGCGCCTGGAGCATGCCCTGCGTCGCTGAGCCGGCGCCCGGCCGGGCTCCCCGGGCTCGTCCCGGCTTGCGTTGCCGGTGCTCGCCGGCCGCCGCCGTCAGGCGCCGGGCACGCGAAGGTCGCGAAGGGCCGTGTAGACGGAAGCGGGATCGGCGAGCGGCGGCCAGCCCAGCATCCCGGTCGCGTCCTCGACGTACGCGGGACGCCGCATCCCGACGAGGACCGTGCCGACGCCCGGCGTGCTGGTGAGGACCCACAGCGCCTTCTGTGACAGCGGGGCCCCGCGCCGCTCCGGCGGCAGCAGCGGATCGGCGGCGGCTGCGACGGCGCGGCTCTGGCGCTGGCTCCAGCCGGCGGCCTCCGCCCGGAACCCGTCGAGCAGCCGGTCGAGCTCGGGCAGGTACCGGTCCCGCCAGCCGCGCCACCGCGCGGCGAGCTCGCCCGCGATCCCGGTGTCCAGGGCGCCGACGACACGCCTCGTGAGACCCCGGACCTGCCACTCGATCTGCTCCCAGTACGTCACGCTCGCGACGCGCTCCCTCACGCCGGCAAGCTGATCCGCCCAGCGGAGGAAGTTCTCCGGCTTGTCGCTGTCCGATGTCACGCGAAGGTGCGCGGCGATCTCGCGGCGATACTCGGCTTCCAGCTCTCGCACGCTCTCCAGCTGCCGCTGGACGGCGACCGCGACGACGGCCGGGAAATCAGCCAGGCGCACCATCCCGGACCCCATCACGGCGTTGAGCGGACGGTTGACCAGGACGCCGATCCCCTCCCCCGAGGCAAGCTCCAGCACCGTGCGGCGCTGGGCGACCGGCCCGTCCGGCGGATTGATCCGAGCGAGGGCGCCGCCTGACTCGAACAGGTTCATCGGCAGCTGGATGACGCCGAAGTGATGGCCGGGACCTCCGGCCTCCCTGGCGGCCGCGAGCATGCGGGCGAGGCTCGTCGCCTCCGGATCGTCCACCGAGTGCGCGACCGTGTTGGACGACACTCCGTACCAGCCGAGCGCCCCGGCCGCCACCCGCTTCTCGAAGAACCGGAACGCGGCGACGAGGCGGCGGTAGAACTCGGCCCGGATCGCCTCGATCTCCCCGTCACCGCGGGTGGCCGCGTCGGAGAGGAAGTACTCGGGATTGTGGAGCAGGCAGACGTCGAGCGTCTCGAGGCCCAGGCGGTCCAGGGACCGGACCAGCTGGTCCTCGAGGAACGCGGGATGCACGCAATGCCAGCAGCCGTCTTGGTAGTGCACCATCTCGGGGAACGGCTGTCCGGTCGCCTCGCGTCCCTGGGCCAGGGCGAGGTTCTCCCCCTGGACGTAGCCGATCTTGGAGACGACGACGATCTCGTCACGTCGCACGCTGCCCGTCCGGACCGCGTCGCCGAGAACCCGGCCCACCAGCCGCTCGCTGGCGCCGTCGGTGTAGTTCGTGGACGTGTCGATGAGGTTCACGCCGGCGGCGAGCGCCCGATTCAGCGCGTCGCGGTGGGCGGGAGTCCCGTCGTTGACGCGGTAGCCGCCGAAGCCGAGGCGACACGCCGTGAGGCCCGTCCGGCCGAGGAGTCCGTGGGCCCGCTCGCCCGCCGCGGCATGACGCTCCGCGTAGGCCCGGGTCCCGGCGGGGGTCGCTCCTCCGGGTATCGCACCTCCTGCCCTCGGCGTCGTCACCAGCGGCCTCCTTCCCCGAATGCGATCGCCTTCGGGGGGCCTCGCCATCGTACCCCGCCGGACGCGATCGACCGTCGTATACTCAGCCAGGGTCGCCGAGCCGCGCTCCGATGTCGGAGCCGCGTCGACGCTCGTGGCCCCGGGAGGTCGCGAATGGCGGCGTGGCTTGGTCTCCTCGCAGTCCTCCTCCTCGTCAGTCCCGCGCGCGCCGACCTCGGGCTCCCGGCTGGCTTCACGAGCGAGGTCTACGTGTCGGGCCAGGGGTTCGACACCTCGGGCGACCGGGGGGTCAGCGGCATCCCGGCGGTGGGGACGCTCGGCGTCGACGCCGCAGGAGCCCTCTACCTGTCGCGGACCGGCGCCCGCTTCCGGACGGGGGAGGTGGAGGACCTCTGGGCGATCTACCGCATTCCAGCGGGGGGGGCCCGGATGAGTCCCGAGACGGAAGCGCGCTACTTATACGGCCCGCCGCTTCCGAACCCGCAGATCGGCGCCGTGGCGGCCCGCGGCCCGGTGTGGGTGACGACGTACGACCGCGGGGCAAAGCTCGGAGCGCTGTACCGGTTCCACGACGGGAAGCCGACCCTCTTCGCCGGCGGCCGCCCCGGGCCGGGCACCCCGCCGCTCCTGCGCCACCCGGAGGGCGTGGCGCTCGACCCGTCGGGCGACGTCTATGTCGCCGACCGCGAGGAGGGCGTGGTCGTCCGGCTGGACGCCCGGGGCAACGTCGTCAATGCCCGCCATGCCACGCTCACGCGACCCCGACTCCTGTCGATGGACGAGGCCGGCAATCTCTGGGTGGGAGCCGACGGCACGGCGGAGACGCCGTTCGGAGCGGGGAATGGCGAGATCTGGCGGGTCGCCCCCGGCGGCGGCGCGCAGTCGGTCCTCCAGGGTCCGCTGCCGGGCGGGTTCGCCACGAGCCCCGGCGGGACGTTGTTCGTCATGCAGCGGAGGACGGGGCAGCTCTTCGCCCTCACGCCCGATGGCCGGCGCCTCGACTTCGCGACCACCCGCAACGGCAGCTTCCTCCGCGGCCTCGCCTTCGCCCCGGTCACGCCGGAGACACGCCGGGTGGGCATCGCCGGCGACCTCTTCCTCATCCTGGTGTCACGCTCGCTGTGGCTGATCAACGAGGTGGTCCGCGTGTCCGGGCCGTTCGACGAGTGGGTCCGGCAGGAGGCGAGCCGCCCCGCGCCCTAGGCCGGGAGCTCGCCTTCCCCGCGGCTGGGGCAGGCCGAGCAGGTCCCGCCCGCGAACGACCAGGAGGCTCCCACCGTCCCGCGCTCCTCGTTAGTCCCGAAACTCCTGGTCGAGGATCTCCCGGATGAACCGGTCGAGGGAGACGGGATAGTAACGGACGTCCGGAGAGCGGATGACGCCGGTGTTGATGACCTCCTGGCGGAGGAGCTCGTCGAGGACCAGCTCGATGTGCGCCTGCGGAGCGCGGTCCTGGCGCTGGATGCGAAGGTCCTCGCTCTCGACGAGGACCTTCGGCGCGTACTTGAAGCTGAAGATCCGGGCGACGAGCGCGTGGTGCATCACTTCCCGGTCCGAGAACACCTCGCCATAGGTCGGGCCCTCCGAGCGGACAGGCAGCACCAGGCGCGGGGACACGCGGATCCGGCCGCGCACCTCCACCGACCGACCGGGCTGGTCCCAGTGGGGCCCGATCAGGACGTACGGGAGCACGTGGTGCCCGGAGATGATCCCGGTGATCGGCTTCCGCAGGACCTCGGTGCCCTCGAAGACGGTGCGGAGCAGCTCGGGATCGGGCCAGTCCTGGCTCATCGGGCTATCCGGATCCCGTGCCGGGCCTGACGGGGCCGCGCTCGAGGCTCACGGCAACGGCGGGCCCTGACGCATGGCCGCCTCGGCTTCCTGATCGAGGACGTCGACCGCGCGCCGGTAGATCTCGTCGGCCTCCGCCTGCGTCTCGCCGACGGCGGTGAGGCCCAGGCGCCCCCGCTCCGACAGCGCCGTCAGCATGTGCAGCACGATGCCGGATTGCCGTGTCTGGTTGAAGTGCAGCCCGTGCCGCACCATGATGTCGAAGACGTCCTGCGGCAGGAGCCCCCGGTACAGCTCCGACTCCAGGTGATCGGTCGCGACGAAGCACTTGGGCCGCCCGCTCGGCGCCGTGAACGCCGCGGCCTCGGGGTCGTATCGTCCGTCGGTCAGGAACTGGAGCGTGAGGAACGGGTGCGTCGTCCCCCCCTTCCGGAGGTTGAGCTCGATCGCATACGGAGTCCAGGCCGCGCCATTCCGGACGACGACGAAGTCGAACGCAAAGCGTCCGAGAACGCCCTCTCCGACCAGCTCCTGACCCACCTTGACCGCGTCCCGCGTGATGACCGTGGCGTAGGCAGGGTCGGCGGGGAATCGACAGCCGAGGTAGCTCTGCCCGCCGGGCCCGCCGAGCACCTGGTCGTGGGTGGAGAGCACCTCGAGCTGGCCGAGCGGAGTGATGCGGAGCTGAACGCTCGGGCTCCGGATCTCATCCCCGGCGACGCGCTCCTCGACGATGCCGCCCAGCTCGGCCAGCTTGGACATGTACGTGTCGTATCGCTGCCGCGCGCTCTCGAACTTCATCGCGTTGACGCGCTCGACGACGGCCGCGCGCTCGGCCGCGTCGCCCGGCGGGGGCAGGCCTTCCAGGCTCACGACCGCGTTCCCGGCCCCGGAAACGCCCTCGTTGTGCTTGACCATGGCGGATCGGATCCCGGGGCGCGAGGCCCGCAGGCGGAGCAGCGCGCCGATGACGCCGTCCTCGGTCCGCAGGTCCTCCGCGCCGAGCGGGTACGACACGCCGGCGCGCGCGAAGAGCTTCCGGCAGCCGCTCTTCGTCCCCAGGTCGAAGTGCCGGGGATCCGCACCGTACATGGGAATCCCGAGCCGGATCGCCAGGTCGCGCTCGAGCTCGGTCGTGTTGTAGGGCACGAGATGCGCCCGGTCCCTGTCCGGGATCAGGTCGCGGATCTGCGCCAGGAGCCTCGGCCGCTCAAGGACCTTGAGCGAGAGCGGCCGCACCGAGCTGTCGTGGGGAACCGGATTGAAGAACCGCGCGCGCGCGTGAGCCGGGATGACTCCCGGCAGAAGTCCGAGGTAGTAGTCCACCACGTCGGGCAAGATGGGCCGCGACGTCACGTAGATCATGCGGGCGTTCGGCTGTCGGAGAAGGAACAGCATGAAGAGGAACCGCTCCTCCATGGCCTGGAGCACGGACGGCGGCATGTTGAGCGCATCGAGGGTGATCGACGGCACCACGACGATCGACTGGGGATCGCGGTTCATGCTCGCGATCGATTTCCAGAGCGGCACCAGCTTCGCCTGGAGCGTCGCGTAACGGACCGCGATCTCTTCCGGGGTGAGGCCAAGCGTGGGTGCCGGCCGCATCTTCTCCTGGGTGCTCATTCGCTCCTGGTCCTCGTGGCTTGAGGTCGTCCGAGACGTGCTCGTCCGAAGGCGCACCGGGCGTCAAGATACCATGCCGGTTCGCCCCGGAGCCACCTGGGCGCGTGGGCTAGACGCAGCCCGTATACTGTGGGCGTGAACCCGCCACCCCTCGTGCGGACGCCACGTTCGTACTCGCGACTCGCCGCCGTCCTGGTTCTGGTCGGCGTGCTGGCCGCCGGCACCGTTCACGCCGCGGCGGCCGCCCCGTCGCCGGCGTCGGCCCTCACGGCCGGCGTCCAGGAGACCGTGCTTCCGAACGGCCTCACGGTGCTCGTCAAGGAGGTCCGGAACGCCCCGGTCGTCAGCTTCAGCGTCTGGTACCGGGTCGGCTCGCGCAACGAGCACACGGGGATCACCGGCGTGTCCCATCTTCTCGAGCACATGCTCTTCAAGGGAACCCGGCAGCTCCGCCTCGGCGAGATCGCGCGGACGCTCTTCCTCAACGGCGCCTCCTTCAACGCGAGCACCTACTACGACTGGACGAACTACTACGCCACGATCGCTTCCGACCGGCTCGATCTCGCGATGCGGATCGAGGCGGACCGGATGGTGAACAGCCGGATCGACAAGGCGGACCTGGACGCCGAGATGACCGTCGTCCGGAGCGAGCTGGAGGGCGGCGAGAACAGCCCCGGGCGGCTTCTCTGGCAAGCGGTCGCGTCGACGGCCTTCCAGGCCCATCCCTACCGCTGGCCGGTGATCGGATGGCGCAGCGACGTGGAGAGCATCTCCCGCGACGCCATCTATCACTACTACCGGAGCCACTACGGGCCCGGCAACGCCGTCGTCGTCGTCGTGGGGGACGTCGCCGCCGCCGACGCGCTGCGGCTCGTCCGTCGGCACTTCGGCCCGATCAAGCCGATTCCCAAGCCGCCCGACGTCCACACGGTCGAGCCTCTCCAGCGCGGCGAGCGCCGCTTGATCGTCCGGCGCTCGGGGTCCCTGCCCATGGTGATGATCGCCTGGAAGGCGCCCGCCGCCCACCATGGGGACACCTACGCGCTCGACGTGCTGGCCGGCGTCCTAGGCGAGGGGCGGACCAGCCGGCTCTATCAGGCCCTGGTCGAGAAGGGCGTGGCGTCGCGCGTCGACGCCGGGAATCCGAGCCTCCGGGACCCCTTCATGTTCTACGTGAGTGCCAGCGCCCGCCCCGGCGTCACCGCGGAGCGGCTCGAAACCGCGCTCATCGAGGAGGTGGACCGCGTGGCGACGGCGCCGATCACCGACGAGGAGCTGGCCCGCGCCCAGCGGCGCGCCGAGGCCGACTTCGTGTTCCAGACGAACAGCGTGACCGCGCAGGCCCGCCAGCTCGGCTACTGGGCCATGATCGGGGACTGGCGGTACCTCACGACCTACCTCGACCGGATCCGGGCGCTGACGCCGGCCGAGGTCCAGGCCGTCGCCCGGCGCACGTTCACCGCCGATACGCGCACGGTGGGTCACTTCGTCCCGTCGGACGGCGGCGGCGCCGCGCCCCCGCCGCCGCGGGAGGCGTCCGCCCGGGTCGAGCGGCCCAAGCGCGGCGACCGGCCCATCCCGTTGCCCCGCCCGTCGACCGCCCGGGCGACGAACCGCCAGGTGGCGCGGTTCGCGCTCGACAACGGCATCTCCGTGATCGTGCAGGAGAACCACGCGACCCCGACGGTGGCGCTGCGGGCGAGCGTCCCCGCGGGCTCGCTCCTGGAGCCTCAGGACCGGCCCGGCCTGGCCGGGTTCACGGCCGCGATGCTGAGCCGCGGCACCCAGCAGCGCAGCGCCCTCGGGTTCGCCACCGCGCTCGAGGACGTCGGGGCAAGCCTCGGCGCCGGCGCCGACACACTGGTGACCACGATCACGGGCAGCGCCCTCACCCGGGACTTCGACCTGGTGCTGGACCTGTTCGCGGAGATGCTGCGGCAGCCAGCGTTCCCCGCGGCGGATCTCGAGCGGCTCAAGGGCGAGGCCCTCGCGGGGATCGCCCAGTCGAAGACGAATCCCGACCGCGTCGCCGCGCGTGCCTTCGAGCGAGCGGTCTATCCGCCAGGCAACCCGCTCCGCCCGGAGACGTTCGAGGAGTCCGAGGCCGCGGTCACCGCCCTGACGCGGGAGGACCTGGTCGCCTTCCATCGCCGTCAGTACGGCCCGGACCGGATGATCCTCGTGGTGGCGGGGGACGTGACTCCCGATCAGGTCCGGGAGGCGCTGCAGAAGCGGCTCGGCGACTGGCCTCGCAATCCCGAGACCAGGCCGATCCTCGCGCCCGACGTGCCGCTCCAGGCGGCCCCCACGTCCATCGAGATCGCGATCGCGGACAAGAGCCAATCGGCGATCGTCTGGGGCCACGCTGGCGGCCTCCGGCGGAGCGACCCCGACTTCTACGCCACGCAGGTGCTGAGCCTCATCCTCGGCGGCGGCGCCCTGACGAGTCGGCTCGGCACGTCGATCCGCGACGACCAGGGTCTCGCCTACTCGGTCTACAGCTACTTCGACGCGAGCCTCTTCCCGGGCCCGTTCCGGACGGTCCTGGGAACGAACCCCGCGAACACGAAGAAGGCCATCGCTGCCCTCGAGACCGAGGTCGGGCGCATGCGGCGGGACGGGGTGACGGCGCGCGAGGTCGACGAGGCGATCGCCTATCTCACCGGGCGCTTCCCGCTTCGGCTCGAGACCAACGGGGGCATCGCCGAGATCCTGTGGGCCATGGAGTTCTTCAACCTCGGCACGGACTACATCGACCGCTACGCGGGGTACTACCGCGCCGTCACCGTCCAGCAGGTCAACCAGGCCGCGCGGACGCACCTCCACCCGGACCGGGCGACGGTGGTCGTCGGGGGACCGCCGCCGTAGCCAACCGTCCCGGATCCCTCTCGATGCGGCGCGGCATCGCCGGGCGCAGAGCCCTGACCGGCGTTCTGCTCGCGGGCGCGCTCCTGGCGGCTGGCGGAGCCCGGGCGTCGGAGAGCGTCGATCCGGGCCGGCCGATCGGCCACCCGCGAGCGCGCTTTCCGCTGGCCGTCTACCTGGTTCAACCGCTGGACGTCACGGTCGAGGCGCCGGTTCACCGGGCGGTGGACGACTGGAACGCGGTCTTCCGGGAAGCTCTTGCCGTCGACGCCTTTCGCTGGGTGGATCGGGAGGAGGCAGCCGACGTCGTGATCCGCCTTCTCCCGGCGGGCTCCAGCCTCTCGCTGGGCCAGGCGCACTTCGACGTCGACGGCGGGGTGATCCGCGTTCCCGTACAGATCGACCTCGTCGCGCCGGCCGCGATGGGCGAGACGTCCCGGGAGACGGTCGTGTTCCAGGTGGCCGCACACGAGATCGGCCATGCGCTGGGCCTCCCGCACACGGACGACCCCGCCTCGATCATGTGCTGCGAGCGCGGTGCCGTGAACCTCGGCGACCCGGCCGTGCGCGCGCGCTACGTCGAGGCCCGCCGGCGCCCCGCGGTGCGGTCGGTGCTTCGCCAGCTACTGGAGCTCTACCCGAGGTTCTGGCAGCCGTAATGCACGACGGGAGCTCTGGAGCTATTTCCCGGTCTGGGTTTGACACACTAGTCGAGAGGTCTGCGTCGTCGACCTGGACCATGTTCAGACCGTCCAGCGAGCCCGGATCGGTGCCCTCATCGCGTCGCTGCCGGCGGAGCGGATGGACGAGGTCGGCCGGGCCCTCCAGTTCGCCCTGGACTTCCGGGAGAGCGCCGCTACGGGTCCCAGATCTCAGGCGGCCGGTCAAGCGTCGTCGAGATCGGCCAGCTCGTCCCGAAGCGCGGCCAGGCGCGTCTCCGTCTCCGAGTGCTGTGCCCGGGCCCGAGGCAGCTCGTCGAGGAGGCGCAGAACCTGACCCTCCAGCTCGGCGATTGTGCGCTGGCGCATCATGAGCTGGTGCTCGGTGTGGCGGATGGTCTCGCGGAGCCTCACCGCTCGCTGCTCGAGCTCCTCGACCGCGAGCCGCGCGGTGCGCGTTCGATCCCGGCGCTGATCGACAGCCACCTCCTGCTCGCGGCGGTTGGCCATCAGCGCCTGACGTTCGCGCTCGAGGGCGTCGAGCCTGACCCGGCACTGCCGGATGCCTTCGACGTCCCGGGTCGTCCGGATCGTCGCGGAGGCCTGCTCCAGCGCGTAGCGAAGATGGCGGTCGCGGTCGACCAGGCCCATCAGCACGCCCCGCTCGGTGGCCTCGTCCCGCTCGGCGGCGGCAAGCTCCCGTCGCGCCCGGCTCATGAGGTTCTCCGAGGCCGGTTTCACCTCCCTCGCCGGGACCGACGCCGCCGCTGGCTAGGCCCGGGCGCGCGCGGGGATCCGCCGGAACGAGCGGCGCGGCGTCCGCGGGCGGACGGCGTCGGAACCCATCGCCTCGCTCGCCCGGTCGACCGCGGTCGCGAGGACGCGGATCAGACGGCCCAGCCTGACCGCCGCCAGATCACCGCGCCGGATCATCGCGCGGATCGTCTGCTCGTGCCGACGAAGCCGCCGCGCGGTGTCGGGGACCGTGAGCAGGAGAGGAGCGCGTGGGACGGACGGAAACGGCTGCATCGCTCTCGACGCGGGCAAGATGAATGCCACGGAAGCCACCGGTAAGGCGCCGGCCCCCGAGACACGAAAAGCCGGCCGAAGGAGCGTCTCCAGCAAGCCCGCGGGCCTGCCGGCCGTTGCCCTCGCGGCCTCGTGGAACGGGCGCCGGGTAGGCGCTACACGATTGTTCTTACACGGTGTGCAGAGCGCTACGTCCCGGCAGCGAACGTGTCGCAGCGCCGCACGTCCCCCGTCTCGAGGCCGGTCCGGAACCACCGGACGCGCTGGGCGGACGTCCCGTGCGTGAAGGACTCGGGCACCACGACCCCGCGCGACTGCCGCTGCAGCCGGTCGTCGCCGATCGCGGAGGCCGCCGCCAGGGCCGCCTCGACGTCGCCCGGCTCCAGCTTGTTACGGCGCGCTGCCGAGTGCCCCCAGACGCCCGCGTAGCAGTCGGCCTGGAGCTCGAGCCGCACCGAGAGCGCGTTGGCGGACGACTGGTCCATCCGGGTGCGCTGCCGGTGGACGCGCTCCGCGGTTCCCAGCAGGTTCTGAACGTGGTGCCCGATCTCGTGGGCGACGACGTAGGCGCGCGCGAACTCGCCGGGGGCACCGAAGCGCTCGCTCAGGTCCCGGAAGAACTGCACGTCGAGGTACACCTGGCGATCCGGGGGGCAGTAGAAGGGCCCGACCGCCGCGCTCGCCTGGCCGCACGCTGACTGGACGGCCCCGCTGAAGAGAACCAGCCGGGGCGGCTCGTATGTCCCGCCGCCCTCGGTGAAGAGCCGGCCCCACGTGTCCTCCGTGTCCCCGAGCACCGCCCGGAGGAAGTCCGCCTGGGGATCGTCCGCCGGCGGCTTCCCCCCCGGGCCGGAATCGGTCATCGGGGGCGCCGCCTGCTCCAGGCCGCTTATCAGATCGAGGGGGTTCGTGCCCGTCAGCAGGCTGAGCACGACGATCAGGAGAAGTCCCCCGCCGCCTAGCTTGAGCCCCGCGCCACCCATGGACATCCCGCGGCGGTCCTCGATGTTGTCGCTGCGGCGCATGTCTCTCCAGCGCATTGGGGCCTCCCTGGCTGCGGGCTGGGGGACCGCAGTCCCCCTAAGCATCCTCCGGATGCGGTCGTGCCGCAACCGCCGCCGGCCGCCGCTGGCCCGCCGCCGGGCGGAGCCGACGGCCCTCTTTACAGCCGACCCGCCGCTCGTCGAAGATAGCCGCTGTCTCTCGACACCACTCATGCCAAACTCCGGCGGGCTCGACTCTGCAACCGCGCTCGCACGATCTCCACTGTTCTCGAACCTGGGGCGCCTGGACCTTGCCCGGCTGGCCGGGGAGCTCGAGGAGATCCACTTCAACGCCGGCCAGGCCATCGTGCGCCAAGGCGATCGGCCCGACGGCTTCTATGTAATCAAGCACGGCCGCGCCGCTGTGCTGGCCTCGGCAGGACCGGCCGCCGCCACTGACGGGACGGAGGGGCGGCTTCTCTCGACGCTCGGGCCCGGCGAGGTGTTCGGCGAGATAGCGCTTCTGACCGACTCGCCGCGCACCGCCACCGTGGTGGCCGAGACCGAGCTCACCGTGTGGCGTCTCTCCCGCCTTCGCTTCGACGCGCTCCTGGACCACGAGCGGGGCATCGCCCGGAGCATCGAGCGGTCCCTGAGCCATCGGCTCACGGCGATGAACCTGGAGACCGGCGTCCTCCGGGCGCTCAGCCACCGGCTGGCGGCGGCGGCTTTCGGCCGGATCGGCCCGGAGGCGATGCGTCTGGTCGCGGGCATCGCGATGCGGCCGCGCTGGACCGCCGAGACGCTGCGCCGGATCTGCGCGCGGACCCGGGACGAGAGGGCTCTGGCCGAGCTCGTCGAGGAGTCCGGCCTCCTCCACCTGGACGGGGCGGATCTGGTCCTCGACCCGGCGGTCCTCGCCCTGGCCGGCGCCAAGCTTCCCGAGCCGAGCCCGGTGTGGCTGCGGGCGGCGGCCGAAGAGCTGGCGTCCGCCGGCGACGTCATCGCGGCCACCGACCTCGCGCTCGCCGCAGGCGCGGTCGAGGACGCCGAGCGGCTCCTCGGCACCCACGAGGCTCGCCTGCTCCAGACCGCCTCCGCCCGAGATCTCGATCGCTGGCTCGCGGTGGTCGGCGAGCGCTCCCCGGCCCTCGGTAGCCGGCTCACGGCCCTGAAGACCCGGCTGACCGAGCGGATGACCGCGCCCGCGGCGGCGGCGGCACCCGGCAGCCGGGAGCGCACCGCGCCTCTCTTCGGCAGGCTCGCGCGCGGCCTCACGACCGTGCGCGCCCTCAGCGCGGCGGCGTCGATCGCCGCGTTCGGGCTTGGGTGGGTCCTGCCCGTGCCGGCCGGCCTCGAGCGCGGCGCCGTCGTCGCCCTCGGCGCGATCGTCGCCACCGTCCCGCTCCTGGTGGCCGACGTCCTGCCTGACTACGTCGTCATGCTCCTCCTGGTGCTGGCCCTCGTCCTGCCCGGCCTGGTGCCGGCCTCGGATGTCCTGGGAGGCTTCGCGGCGCCGGCATGGCTCATGATCTTGACGCTTCTCGCGGTGGGCGTCGCCGTGTCCCGGTCGGGTCTGATGTTCCGCCTGGTGCTGCTGTCGCTCCAGCACCTGCCGCCACGGTTCGTCCCGCAGAGCCTGGTCCTCTGCTTGACCGGCGTCCTGATGAGCGCGGGCCTCACCAGCGGGTCGACCCGGATCGCCCTCGGCGTGCCCATCGCGCGCGGGATCACGGATGCCATGGGCTTTGCTCCCCGAAGTCCGGGGGCGGCTGCGGTCGGACTGATGACGTTCTTCACGTTCCTGCAGGTGGGCGAGCTGTTCCAGACCGGGACGTTCACCGGCCTCGTCGTCCACGACCTCCTCCCGGCGGCGGCGAAGAGCCAGATCACCTGGTGGCGGTGGTTCTTCATCGCGCTGCCGCCCTTCGTCCTCATCGGGTGCATGACCTACCTGTCGCTGATCTTCCTCTTCAAGCCGCATCGGGACGGACGCGTCAACCTCGACGCCGTGCGCCTCCAGCAGGCGCTGCTGGGCCCTCTCACGCGGCACGAGATCTGGAGCGCCGTCGTCCTGGTGGGCCTCATCGCCGGCTTCGCCAGCCGGCCGTACCACGGGATCGCCCCCGCGTGGCTCGCCCTGGCCGCATTCCTGTTCCTGTTCATCGTCGGCACGCTGGACCAGTCGGCCTTCCAGGGGGGCGGGACTCTCGGCCTCCTCATCTACGCCGGTGTCATCCTGAGCCTGGGCCAGGTGTTCACGACGCTCCACATCGACACCTGGCTGACGTCGCTGGTACAGAGCGGAATGCCGGCGATGGTCCGCAACCCCTACGGGTTCGTGCTGACCATCTCGATCCTCGCCTTCGTTCTGCACTTCTTCGTCCCGTGGATGACGGCGTCGACCATCATCGCGCTCGTCGCCATGCCCATCGCCGAGGGGCTGGGGTTCCACCCCTTCGTCCCGGTGATCGTGGCGCTGATCGCCGGCGATCACACGGCCGTGCCCTACGTGAACTCGGGCTACGCCATCGTGTACTTCGCGAGCGAGGGCGATCTCTTCACGCACGCCCAGGCGAGGTGGCCGCTCGTGATCGAGAGCCTCCTCCGCCCGGTGGCCCTGCTCCTGAGCGTGCCCGTCTGGCAGCTCATGGGACTCATGTGAACGGACAGGCTTTCCGAACGGAGGTGCAAGCTTGAGCGAGCGAGTCACGGAAGCGGCCCGGCAGGAGGTGTACGCCAGGATCGACCGGCGGTTCGACGAGTTCGTGGAGGAGCTCCGCGCGTACTCCCGCGTGCCGACGATCAGCGCACGCCGGGAGGCCGAGGCCGAGGGAGCCGAGGCCACTCGGGCGCTCCTCCGGCGCCACGGTGTCGAGGCAAGGCTGATGGACGTGGCCGGGGGCCCGCCGATGGTGGTCGGCGAGGTGCCGGGCGCGCCAGGCGCCCCGACGCTCATCCTGTACAATCACTACGACGTCCAGCCGGTCGACCCCATCGAGCAGTGGCGGCGCCCTCCGTTCGACCCGGTCGTCGAGGACGGCAAGCTCTTCGCCCGCGGCGTGGCCGACACCAAGGGCAACACGGTCGCTCAGGCGGTGGCCCAGGCCACGGTCCGGGACGTCGTGGGGGCGGCCCCGGTGAGTCTCCGCTTCATGGTCGAGGGCGAGGAGGAGGTCGGCAGCCCTCACCTGCCCGCCTTCGCGCGGCAGCACCCCGGCCTCTTTCGAGGCGCGGGGGCGACGATCGAAGGCGCCGGGCACACGCCGGACGGAGTCCCGGAAGTCTACATGGGAAGCAAGGGCATCCTCTACGTCGAGCTGCGGGTCCGCACGGCGGCCGTCGACCAGCACAGCTCGCTGGCCGCGTCGCTGCCCAACCCGGCCTGGCGGCTCCTCGAAGCGCTCCGCGCGATCCGCGACGCCCGCGGGCGCGTCCTGATCCCGGGATTCTACGAGGGGGTGCCCCGCCCGTCGCGCGAGGCGCTGAACCTTCTCCGGACGAACCCCTTCGACCCGCGCGCCTGGCAGAAGGCGTACGGGGTGACCGAGGTCTTCGGAGGCCCGACGCGGCTGGGGCGGCTCCGGGCCTACTGCTACAGCCCGACCTGCAACATCGACGGCATCGTGTCCGGTTACACGGGACCGGGCAGCAAGACCATCAATCCCGCGCACGCCGCGGTGAAGCTCGACTTCCGCCTCGTGCCCGGCCAGCGGCCGCTCCGGATCCTGGCCGCGCTGAAGGCGCACCTCCGCCGGAAGGGGTTCGCCGACGTCGAGGTCATCCAGCACAGCACGTTCGAGCCGGGCGCCTCCTCGGTCTCGTCAGGGATCGGGCGGGCGCTGATCGCGGCGTGCCGGGACGTCTACGGCCGCCCCCCGGCGGTCTTCCCGTGGATGGGCGGCTCCTCGTCGACGTGGTTCTACACGAGCCGCGGAACGTCGGCGGCGCTGCCGCCTGGCGTGGGGTACAGCGGCAGCCTGATCCACGCGCCCAACGAGCACATCCGGCTCGACGACGCGCGCCGCGCGATCAAGGCGTTCGCCGCCCTGATGCTCCTCTGGCCCCAGGGCGCGCCGGCCCGGCGACCCTGACGGCGGGCACCCGACGCGGGGGGAGCGATCCCCGGGTCGGGTGCGCCGTCGAAGCGTTCGGGACGCCGAGATGGCGCCCGTCAGTCGCTGGCCAGCTTCCCGTTCGCGCCCCAGTGGTCCTTCTCGACGTCCTGGAAGACGATGTGGACCTGATCGGCGGTCGTCTTGCCGATGCGTACCATCGCGTCGGTGATCGCCACCGTGATCTGGCGCCGCTGCTCGGCCGTCCGTCCCGCGTACCACTGCACCGTGATGTTGGGCATGGCTTGCTCCTCTCCTTGGCCCTGGGATGGGCAGGGCTCCCTGTATGATCACCGCAGTCCCGACGAGCGTGATCTCGTCGTGGAGCGCGCTCGCCCGACGCGATCCCGAGCAGGGCAAGATACGTCGAACGGTCCGCTTCCTCGTCCTCGGAGCGCCCCCGCAGCTCCAGGGTGCGGGCGGACAGATCCTGCGCTGTGGCTTGATCGATTTCCTGGATCGCGTCCGGACGCCACAGGCTGAACCGTCCGGTGGCCTCACTCACCCGTCGACCCTCGAACCCCCGGCCCCGTCCCGGGGTGGACGAAGTGGGACAGGACGAGCGGCTCCCGGTCCGGGGCGTGTGCCGCCGTGATGCCGGGCATGCGAGCCGCCCCGGCGGGGGTCGGACGCCGCCTGCCGCCGACGCCCGCGGCGCGGTGGCTCATCTCGTCTGCCGGCTCCGCACGACGGCGTCGGCCAGCAGCCCGAAGAGGCCAACCTGGAGGCCGGCCAGCAGGCAGAGGACCCCGCTGTCGGAGACGTCACGCTCGGTGATCAACGTATACCCGACGGCGATGCTCCCGGCCAGGACCAGGGCGAGGCTCGGCCAGAAGAAGAACCGGAGCGGGCGGAAGTGCACGACCATCCGGACGACGATCCCCAGGAAGGCGAAGAAGTTCCAGAGACCGTTCAGCCCGCGGCTCAGCGTGCTCTCCCCCGTGCGCCGGTAGAACTCGATCGGGCGGAAGTCCACAAGGTAGTGGTTCGTGAGCGCGGCGAGCGTGAGCGTGATCGTGAACGAGAACCGCTGCGGGTACAGGCTCATGAAGCGCTCGGCCAGGTCCCGGCGAAAGACCCGCAGCCCCGAGTTCACGTCGGGGATCCGGGTGCCCGAGAGCGCGTTCGCCAGCCAGGTCACGATCGCCTTGGCCGGCCGGCGCGACAGGGGAATCGTCGCGCTGCCCGGCCGCCGGGCCCCGACGACCATGTCCGCGTCGCCATCCCGCAAGGCCTTCAGAAGCTCGGGGAGCGCCGCGACGGGATACGTGCCGTCGGCGTCGGTCATGCCGAGCACCTCGCCGCGGCTCCGGCGGATGCCGGTCTTGAGCGATGCGCCGTACCCCTGATTGCGCGCGTGTCGAATCACGCGGACGTGTGCCAGAGGGAGCCCAGCCAGGATCGCGGCCGTGCCGTCCGTCGAGCCATCGTCGATCACGACGATCTCGAACTCGATGCCGGCCTTCGTGAGGACGTCGTGCGCCGTCCGCACGGTGCCCTCAACGGCGCCCTCTTCGTTGTACGCGGGGACCAGCAGGGAGAACACGGCGCGCCGGGCGGGACGGCGGGCTCAGCTACGCGCGCCGGGTCGCCGGGCCCCGGCGCGCACGCGCGGGCAAAGGGGCGTGCGGAGTCCGAAGTGCGGAGTCCGGCGACGTGCCGAGGATCCCGTGGCGCGACACGGCCGTCAGTATGGCAGAGCGCTCCGCCCCCAGTCCACCCGGCGCCGGGCGGCGGCCGGGCTCCAGGCCGATTGACCCGGCTGCGCGATGCTTTACTCTTACCCTGAGACCATCGAGGAGCCGACCCCATCCGGAACGGACGCGGCGGAAAGACCACGCTGGTGCTGCTCGTGCGCCACGGGCGGACGTCGACCACGGGCGTCACCTTGCCCGGCCGGGCACCCGGACTCCACCTGGCGGACAAGGGACGCGAGGAGGCGGCCGACGTGGCCGGGCGCATCGCCCGCCTCCCTCGCGTCGCCCGCGTCTACTCGTCGCCGCTCGAGCGCGCGCAGGAAACGGCGTCGGTCATCGCGGCCGCGGCCGGCCTCCCGGTCACGGTCGAGCCGGGGCTTCTGGAGTGCGACTACGGCGACTGGACGGGGCTGCCCCTGAAGGACCTCCGCCGACGGCCGGAGTGGAAGACAATCCAGCGCTATCCCAGCGGATTCCGCTTTCCCGGCGGCGAGTCGTTCACGGAGATGCAGACCCGGATGACTGGAACGCTCGCGCGCCTGGTCGCCGCTCACCCCGGCGACACTCTCGTGGCCGTCTCCCACGCCGATCCCATCAAGACCGCCGTCGCGCACGCGCTGGGCACTCACCTCGATCTCTTCCAGCGAATCGCGGTCTTCACGGCCTCGGTCACGGCCATCGCCTACGCCGCCGAAGGGCCGACGGTCCTCGCCCTCAACGCCACGCGGGGCGATCTGACCCCCCTCGCCGGTCAATGAGCGATTCGTTCGACTTCGCCACTCCCGACCTCTTCACGACCGGCACGGTCGGCCCGCCCGGCCAGCGCGTCTTCTACCTCCAGGCCCGGGAAGGCGACGCGCTGGTCACGCTCAAGTGCGAGAAGGAGCAGGTCCGGGTGCTCGGCGAGTACCTGGGGCGCCTCCTCGAGCAGCTGTCGACGCCGGCGGCGGCCGGGGCCGGGGATCTGGCGCTCGTCGAGCCCGTCACCCCGGCCTGGGTGGTGGGGTCGATCGGCGTCGGATACGACGAGGCGTCCGACCGCGTCGTGCTGGTGATCGAGGAAGTTACCGAGGAGGCCGAGGAGCAGAGCGAGGAGTCGGGCCCGGAGGAAGAGGCTGAAGAGGCCGCCGAGGAGGAGGGTGAATCGGGTCTCACGGAGGCCGCCGTCGCCGAGGGCGACCGCGCGTCAGGCCGCGTCCACCTCACGCGGGCCCAGGTGACGGCGTTCGTCGAGCGCGCGCGGAGCCTGGTGCAGGCCGGGCGGCCCACGTGCCGCCTGTGCGGCCGGCCGATGAACCCCGGCGGCCACCGCTGTGCCCGGACCAACGGGCACGGCTCCGACTAGGGCGTCGATGCCGCGGGCCGTTCTCGGCGCGCCGCTCGACGTCCTCGCCCGGGGCGAGATCACCGTCAAGGGCCGGCTGCCCTGGGCGTCGAATGCGACCTTTCTGGTCGAGGTGACGCGGGGGCGCGCGACGGCGCTCGGGGTGTACAAGCCGCAGCGGGGCGAGCGTCCCCTCTGGGACTTCCCCCGGGGGCTGCACCGGCGCGAGATCGCCGCGTACCTCCTCTCGGAGGTGCTGGGCTTTCGCCTGGTCCCGCCGACCCTCGCGCGCGAGGGGCCGTACGGGCCCGGCTCCGTCCAGCTGTTCATCGACGCGGAGTTCAAGGAGCACTACTTCACGCTCCGCGAGCGTCCGGAGCACCGGACGGCTCTCACGCGCCTCTGCGCCTTCGACCTGCTCGCGAACAACGCCGACCGCAAGAGCGGCCACTGCCTGCTCGGGCGGGACGGCCGCCTCTACGCGATCGACAACGGCCTCTGCTTCCACGCCGAGCCGAAGCTCCGAACGGTCGTGTGGGACTTCGCCGGAGAGCCGGTGCCCGACGACGTCCGCGCGCCCGTGAGCCGGCTGGCCGCCGACGGCCTCCCGGAGCCGCTCACCGGGCTCCTCGGGCCGGACGAGCGCGCCGCGCTCCTCGCGCGCGCCCGGGCGCTCGCCGCCGCCGAATGCTTTCCCGAGGACTCCTCCGGCATGCGGTACCCCTGGCCACTCGTGTGACGATGACCGCCTCCGCCACCCCATACCACTGAGGGGAGAATTCCGATGGCCGTGAAGCTCATGGGCGCCGAGGTCAAGCGCAAGGAAGACCCGCGTCTGATCACCGGCGCGTCCACCTATACGGGCGACGTGTCCCTCCCCGGCCTCTGCTACGTGGCCTTCGTCCGGAGCCCGCACTCGCACGCGCGGATCCGCCGGATCGACGGCGCGGCCGCGCTCCGCCGGCCGGGCGTCGTGGCGGTCGTCACCGGCCCCGACCTCAAGCCGCACTGCGGGCCCGTCCCCGTCGACCAGGCGTCGACCGAGGGCGGCGAGGGTCAGGCGTCGATCGGCCGCAAGCACTACCCGCTGGCGATCGATCGCGTCCGGCACGTCGGCGAGGCGGTCGCCGCCGTGATCGCGACCACCGAGGTGCTCGCCGTCGACGCCGCCGCCGACGTGGTCGTCGACTGGGAGCCGCTGCCGTCGGTGAGCGATGCCCTCGAGGCGCGGAAGCCCGGCGCCCCGCAGATCCACGCCGACGCGCCGGGCAACGTGGAGCACGAGAACCGCATCACGGCGGGCGAGCCCGACGCCGCCTTCGCCCGGGCCTTCAAGGTCGTTCGCCAGCGGATGGTCAGCCAGCGGCTCTGCGGGGTGCCGCTGGAGGGCCGCGCCACCGTGGCCGCGCCCGACTCGACGACCGGCGGCCTCGTGGTCTGGGCCACGACCCAGGCCCCCCACGGCATGCGGAACGGGCTCGCGTCCCTCCTCGGACTCGAGCAGAACCAGATCCGCGTGATCGCGCCTGAGGTCGGCGGCGGGTTCGGCGTGAAGTTCGGGGTCTACCCGGAGGACGCCGCCCTCGCGGCGATGGCGAGGCTCCACCGCCTCCCCCTCCGCTGGGTCGAGACGCGGGTCGAGCACATGCTGGCCACGACGCACGGCCGCGCCCACGTGACCGACGTGGAGGCGGCGGTGGAGCGGGACGGCACCATCACCGCCCTCCGGGTGCACGTCGTCGCCGACGTCGGGGCGTACCCGATCTTCACCTTCATCCCGGATCTGGCGCTGATGATGGGCGTCGGCGTCTATCGCATCCCCAACGTCGATCTCCGGTCGACCTGCGTCTTCACCAACACGACGCCGGTGGCCGCCTACCGCGGCGCGGGCCGGCCCGAGGGCTGCTACTACATCGAGCGCATCGTCGACCTCGCCGCCGAGGAGCTCGGCGTGCCCCCCGAGACAGTGCGGCGGAAGAACTTCATCGCCCCCGACGCCTTCCCCTACACCACGCCGACGGGCCAGAAGTACGACAGCGGCGAGTACGACCGCGCGCTCACCAAGGCCCTCCAGGTCTCCAAGTACGACGCACTCCGCAAGGAGCAGGCCGCCCGGCTGGCCCGGGGTGACCGGAAGCTCCTGGGCCTCGGGATGGCCTGCTACGTCGAGATGTGCGGCTTCGGGCCCTTCGAGAGCGCGGTCGTCCGCGTGGAGCCGTCGGGGACCGTGACCGCGTACACGGGCACCTCGGCCCACGGCCAGGGCCACGAGACGGCCTTCGCCCAGATCATCGCGGACCACCTGGGGGTCGCCTTCGACCAGGTCGTGGTGCGGCACGGCGACACGTCCAACACGCCCATGGGTAACGGCACTGGGGGAAGCCGGAGCCTCGCGGTCGGCGGCACGTCCATCCTGCGCGCGACCCTCAAGGTGCAGGAGCACGCGCGCGCGATCGCCGCGCACGTGCTCGAGGCGGCGAAGGACGACGTGGTCTTCGCCGACGGGCAGTACCAGGTCAAGGGCGTGCCGGCGCGCGCCCTCACCCTCGCCCAGATCGCGGGCCGCGCGTACGGCGACGCCTTGCCCGATTCGATCGAGTCGGGGCTCGAGGCGACCGACTTCTTCCGACCCCCCCAGCTCCTCTACCCCTTCGGCGCCCACGTCGCGGTCGTCGAGGTCGATCGGGAGACAGGCCAGGCCACGGTCCGCGACTTCGTGTCGGTCGACGACTGCGGCGTCCGCGTGAGCCCGGTCCTGGTCGCGGGCCAGGTGCACGGCGGGCTGGCCCAGGGCATCGCCCAGGCGCTCCTCGAGGAGCTGGTCTACGGGCCCGACGGCCAGCTGGTGACCGGCTCCCTCATGGACTACTGCGTGCCGCGCGCCGACGACCTGCCGTCGTTCGTCACCGACCAGACCGTCACGCCGACGCCGGTCAACCCGCTCGGCGCCAAGGGCATCGGCGAGGCGGCGACCATCGGCTCGACGCCGGCGGTGGTGAACGCCGTGGTGGACGCCCTCCGGCCGTTCAACGTCCGGCACCTCGACATGCCGCTCCGCCCGGAGCGGGTGTGGCAGTCAATGCAGGGCGGACGGGCCTGATCCGGGCGCCTCGTCATCTTTGAACGGAGGGTTTTCGTGGGCTGCGAGCGGGCGTCCGCACCGACTCCTGAACCCTGGCCCGGAGCCGTACCGAGTCCGACGGACCGGACGTCCCCCCGATGCCCCCTCAGGCGATCTGCGCCAAAGCTCGCGAGTCGCAAGGTCTGATAACCGATCCAGGAAACTGGCGAGATATCGAGGCCGGTCCGGGGGCCCGTCGACGTTTGCCGCCATGCGCCGACCTGCGTATCCTGTGTCCGCACGCGAGTCAGATGGGCGCTTCAGTCCCGGGGAGGAATAGACGGATGCGTAGCTCGATAGTTGCCAGTTTCGCGATTGTGGCCTTGGTCATCAGCTTGCCGTCGATGGCGCAGGAGCAGAGTACGGCAAAGCCCCCGCCACCTCTCCTCAGTGAGGTCGTGCAAGGCATGCCTAGAGGCGAGAGGCAGGAGGTGCGAGTCCTGACAGCAACCCTCAAGCCCGGCGAGAAGACCCCGTTCCATACACACCGTTTCCCCGTGACCGCCTACGTCCTGGAAGGAACATTCACGTTGGAGGCGGAAGGGCGCGCGCCCATCACGGTCAAGGCCGGTCAAGCGATAGTTGAACCGCCCCAGGTAAGAATGACGGGCTACAACCGCAGCAGCACCGAGCCCATGCGCGTCGTGATCTTCTACGTGAGCGATCCAGACACACCGTTCCTTGACCCGGCGCATCATTGATGCATTCCTTCGTCAGCGACCAGACGGTCGCGGCGACTCCGGTGAACCCGCTCGGCGCCAAGGGCATCGGCGAGGCGGCGACCATCGGCTCGACCCGCCAGCCGTGAACGCCGTGGTCAACGCGCGTCGGCCGTTCCCGCTGCGCCCGGAGCGGGTGTGGCAGGCAATGCAGAATGCGAAGGCCTGACGGAGGATCCGTGTTCTCGCTCGCGGGGAAGGCGTGCGTGGTCACCGGCGCGAGCCGCGGCCTCGGCCGGGCGATCGCGCTCGCCTTCGCCGACCGCGGGGCCGACGTGGCGCTGGGGGCCCGAAGCCGGGCGGACCTGGAGATCGTCGCCCGCGAGGTCGAAGCCAGGGGGCGGCGGGCCGTCGTCCAGCCGACCGACGTGACCGACCTCGGCCAGCTCCGGGCGCTGGCGGAGGCCGCCACGGCGCGGCTCGGCCGGATCGACGTCTGGGTCAACAACGCCGGCGGCTTCACCGGGGAGCCGGGCAGCACGGCCGAGTGGCTCGACGTGACCGAGGCGGGCTGGGAAGCCATGGTGCGGCTGAACCTCACCGCCCAGGTCTTCGGCGCCCAGGCCGCCGCGCGGGCGATGCGCGACCGGGGCACGGGCGGCTCCATCATCTTCATCTCGTCGATCGACAGCCTGTACGCCGCGCCCGGTGGCGAGGGCATCTATGGCGCGTGCAAGGCGGCCCTGAACAACGTCGTCCAGACCATGGCGGTCGAGCTGGGCCAGCACCGGATCCGGGTCAACGCCATCGCGCCGGCCGTCGTGGAGACCCCGCTGACGGCGCCGTGGCTCGCCACCGAGGCGGATCGGCGGAACCGATCGGCGTTCTACCCGCTGCGCCGCGTCGGCCAGCCCGAGGACGTGGCGGCCGCGGCGGTCTACTTCGCGGCGGACGAGGCGGCGTGGGTGTCGGGCGCTATCCTCCTCGTGTCAGGGGGGGCCGTCATGACGAGCGACCCCTACCGCTATCTGATGCGGGTCAACCGGGCCGAAGGCTGACCGAGCAGTACGGAGCCATCCATGGCAGCACCCTACGTCCCGGCCACCGAGCAGCTGGTCGTTGAGATCTACGTCCGGAATCTGGACCGGGCCGTGGACTTCTACCGGAGCCTGGGGTTCGAGGTCCTGGGCCGGACGGACGGCTTCGGAACGGTGGCGTGGGAGGAGCACGAGCTCTTCCTCGATGAGCGTCCCCACCACGAGCCGCCCCCGTCGCCCCAGGCCAACGTGCGCGTGATGGTGCCGGACGTGGACGCCTGGTGGCGGCGCGCGACCGGCATGGGGGCCCGCGTGCTCGCGCCGGTCGCGGACCGCGAGTATGGCCTCCGCGACTTCACGATCGCGGACCCCGACGGGTTCGGCATCCGGTTCGCCACCCGCATCGAGGGTCCGTAGGAGCGCTCGCCATGACACGGCCGATCGACCTCGTCGTCGTCGGCGCCGGCATCGCCGGCGCGAGCACGGCCTGCTTCGCAGCGCGCGCCGGGCTGCGCGTGACCGTCGTCGATCAGGGATCCCCTGCGGGCGGCGCGTCGGGCCGGACCGCGGGGTACATCCGGTGCCACTACGCCAATGCGCCCGAGGCCCACTTCGCCGCCGAGAGCTGGCGGATGCACCGGCGCTGGGGCGCGGAGGTCGGAGGCGAGAACGGCTACCGTCGCAACGGCTTCCTGTTCATCGTGCCGCCGATCCTGGTCCCGACTCTCGAGAAGAATGTGGCGCTCATGCGGGCGATGGGCGTGCCCACGGAGGTCCTGGACGCAGCGGGCGTGAGGCGGATCCTCCCCTTCGTCGAGACCGGGGGCATCGGCGCGGCGGCGTGGGAGCCGGACAGCGGTCACGCCGATCCCTCCGACTGCGTCGCAAGCCTCCTCGCGAACGTCCGCGAGCGCGGCGGCCGCGTCCTGGCGGACGCGGGACCGGCGCACGTCCTGACCGAGCGTGGCCGTGTCACCGGCGTCCAGGTCGGAGCGGACCGGATCGCGGCCGCGGCGGTCGTCCTGGCGGCCGGCGCGGGCACGCGGGGGCTCGCGGCCGAGGTGAACGTCGACCTGCCCGTGTCCCCGATGCCGATCGGCGCCGGGCTTCTCCACGGCCTGCCGGGGCTCGCCCGTGTCCCGTGCACGATCGACCACGCCGCCGAGCAGTGGTACCGGGGCGAGATCGGCGACGCGCTCCTGATCGGCGCCGGGTACGAGGACTCCATCGGCTTCCGCGGCGAGCCGTTCCACGGCAAGGCCGAGTTTGCCCCGCCCACCCTCGACGAGCTCGTCTCGGCCGCGGCGCGCCTCGTACCGCGGATCCCCGCGCTCGAGCACGCGTCGCCGGGCCGCACGTGGGTGGGCCTCGACTCGCGGACGCCGGACGGCCACGCGCTCGCCGGACCGGTCCCCGGCGCCCCGGGGCTCTTCGTCCTCACGGGCGGGAACGGCAAGGGCTTCAAGTTCGGCCCCTCCATGGGGAAGGCCCTGGCCGAGGTGATCCGCGGCGCCGACTTCGCCGCGAGCCCGCTCGCGCCGTTCGGGGTCGACCGAGACGCGCGCGGCCAGACGATCCGGGGCGAGCACGAGTACCGGTGGGGCTCCTTCGCCTGACCCGGCGTGCCGCGCATCGTCCTCGTCCAGGGCGACATCACGGAGCAGGCGGTGGACGCCCTCGTCAACGCCGCCAACGCCACGCTCATGGGTGGCGGCGGCGTCGATGGCGCGATCCACCGGAAGGGCGGGCCCGCCATCCTCGAGGCCTGCCGGCGGCTGCGCGCCGAGCGCTACCCGGAAGGCCTGCCCACGGGCCAGGCGGCGGCCACGCCGGCCGGCCGCCTCCTCGCCCGCTGGGTGATCCACACGGTCGGGCCCGTCTACTCGCCCCGGGAGGACCGCTCGGCTCTCCTCGCCAGCTGCCACGTGGAGGCCCTCCGGATCGCCGACGAGCTGGGCTGCGCCTCGGTCGCCTTTCCCGCAATCTCGACGGGCGTCTACGGCTATCCCCTGGACCTCGCCGCCCCCGTCGCGCTCCAGGCGGTCCGGACGGCCGCGACGCGCGTGGCCGAGGTGCGCTTCGTCCTCTTCGACGGGACCGCCAGCGGCGCCTTCAGCCGGGCCCTCGCTGCACACCCGTAGGTCGCGGGCGCCATCCCGCAGCAAACTTGACACTATCGGAGCCGGCCCCCTATCGTGGAATCGAGGCAACATCTGATGACTGATTCGGGTCCTCGCCCGCCGGGGCTCCGTCGATGATGCGGTGCCTCCAGTGCGACCGGGACTATCCGGAGACGCAGCGGTTCTGTCATCAGTGCGGCGAGCCGCTTCACCTTCGAGAGGCTCCCACGGACCGGCCGGGCGTCCACGGCGCCCAGGGAGCGAGTCACCGCCCCGGCTCCAGGCGCCGGCTTCCCCGGCGATCGCCGTCTCTCATGCTCCCGATCCTGGTCCTCCTGGGGGCAGGCGTCGGCCTGGCGCTCGCGTGGCATCGCGCGTGGGTGCCTCCGCTGCCCGGCGTCGTCGCAAGCTTGCCGGCCCCTCAGGATCAGCGTCCCGCTGAGAGCGTCGTGCCCTCCCAGGCTCCCGCGCCGGAACCGGAGCCCCTCGAGGCCGAAGCGTCAGCGTCAACGCCGGCGCCGCAGCCGGAGCCCGCCCCCGCGCCGCCGCCAGCCGCGGCGCCCGCGCCTCCTCCGCCCGAGCGAGTCAAGAAGGCGGCGCCCAAGGTCGCAAGGCAGCCGGATCCCCCACCTCCCGCGCTGGACCGTCCGGCGCCATCGACGGCCCCCTCCACCCAGCCGGCGGCGACGCCGAAGCTCTACAGCGCCCGGACAGATCCCGGCACGCCTCCGCCGATGGCAGGGGCACGAATGATCACGCTGGTGCCCGTCGGGTCGGCGCCGGGAGCGCGGGGGCAGCTCCGGTGGGAGCCCATCGGCGGAGGCATGCTGGTGGTCTCGGGCCTTCCTCAACCGCCGACCGGGCGGACCTATCAGCTGTGGCTCGGCAGCATCAGTCTCGGGAACCGGGTCTCGGCGGGACTGCTCCTGGTCGATGCCCTGGGCGCCGGGACGCTCCGTGTCCCGCCGCCGCGAGCCACGTGGTCCCCGGACATCTTCGGCGTGACGATCGAGCGACAGGGGGGCGCGCGCGAGCCCTCGGACGACCTCGTCCTCGTGGGAGAGCTGTCGAAGCTGGCGGCCGGCGCGCCGCCGGAGCCAGCCATTGCCCCGCCGGGCGGCGCGCCGCCCCCGTCGAATCGTGGTGGCGCGCCGGGTGGCTCGCCGACGCCTGACTCGGGAGCACCGCCGGCCCCCGCCGTCACCGCATCTCTGCCGCCGGCCACGTCCACCCGGGGCCCCGATGGCCAGCTCGTCCGGGTCGTCCCCGTGCCCGTCGAGCGGACCTGGACCGTCTCCCAGTCGGTCCTGCGCAGCCTCGGGTGGGACATCGATCAGGCCGACCAGGCGACGGGCGTGATCCGGACCGAGCCGCGCAACGTGACCTTCAAGGACTTCGTGGTCTACGCCGGGGGCACGCGCCATTCTCTCGACGTCGTCGTGCGCTCCGTCTCGGACAGCCAGACGTCGATCTCGGTGCGACGCGAGGTCTTCCGGGAGCAGCGGATCTTCTGGGCGAGGGAGCGGAAGGCCCTCCCCACGCCCGAGACTCCGGTGGAGCAGTCCGTCCTCGACGCGATCGAGCGGTTGCTCTGATCGTCCCGCCGGGAAGGCCGGAAGCGCGCACGGAAGCCCGGGCCGCCCGGTGAGCCTTCCGCGGGGCCCGCTGCCGACCGTGGATGTCATCGCCGAGATGCCGGGAGGCGGCATCGTCCTCGTGCGGCGGAAGCACCCGCCACCCGGATGGGCGCTCCCCGGCGGGTTCGTCGAGGCCGGCGAGAGCGCGGCCGCCGCCGCCCGCCGCGAGCTCCGCGAAGAGACCGGGCTCGACGTCGAGCTCACCGAGCTGTTCCACGTCTACGCGGATCCCGCCCGAGACCCCCGCGGGCCCACCCTGAGCGTGGTCTTCATCGGCCGCGCCTCGGGCGCCCCGGCCGGCGCCGACGACGCGGCGGAGGCGCGAGTGTTCCCGCTCGACGCGGTGCCGGCGCCGCTCGCCTTCGACCACGGGCTGATCCTGGCCGACTACCGCCGCTACCGCCGCCAGGGTCACCGGCCGCCGCCGGACCGCTGATACGGCGGGCTCCCCGCGCGGCGCGGGGCAGGGCATCGCGCGGCCGTCAGGACGACGCCAGCGCGTCGCGGACGCCGAAGTACGCGGGCTTCGGCGCGTAGACGGCGTCGAAGAGCAGGGGTGCGTCCCGTCCGAAACGGCGATGAATCCAGGAGTGGGCGTCGGTCACTCCCCAGAACGACACGCCCGTGAAGCCGGGCGCGTTGACGCACGCGGCCAGCGTCTCCTGGTACACGGCCCGCTGACCCTCGAGGGGATCGCGTGCCCGCAGACGCCGGATCCGCACGTCCATCTCCGAGATCCGGACCTCGAGGCCGAGCGCCGCCAGCCGAGCCACGTTGGCCGCCACGTCATCGGGCGCTGGCGCGGCCGCGGCGTCGAGGTGCATCTGCAGCCCGACCCCGTGGATCGGCAGGCCGTCGTCGACCAGGCGCCGCACGAGCGCGTACACCGCGTCCGCCTTCCGACCGAGCCCTTCGGCCTCGAAGTCGTTGTAGTAGAGGCGCGCAGCCGGATCGGCGCCGTGGGCGAGCCCAAACGCGTCGGCGATGTAGCCCGGTCCGAGGCGGCGCAGGAAGATCGAGTCGCGAAAGACACCCCGGTCCGTCACCGCCTCGTTGACGACGTCCCACGACGCGACCCGCCCTCGATAGCGTCCGACCAGCGTCCCGATGTGACGCCCCAGCGCCGCGGCCAGGCTCGCCGGGCTCTTCAGACCATCCACCCATCGTGGGAGCTGCTGGTGCCAGACGAGCGTGTGGCCGTGGACCCGCATCGATCGGCCGAGCGCGAACTCCACGAGATGGTCCGCGGGGCCGAAGCGCCACTCGGATTCCCCCGGGTGGATCTGGCTCCACTTCATCGCGTTCTCGGCGGTGAGCCCGCTGAACTCACGCTCGAGGAGGTCGGCGTACGGCCGGAAGGCGAGGAGGTGCGGCTCGACCGCCACGCCGACCGCGACGGCGGCCACCGAGCGGAGTGGCACGCCGTGACCGGTGCCTTCCGGAGGCGCGACGTCCGACACCGGGTCTGCGCCGATCAGGGGGTCACGCGGGCCGGGCGGAAAGGGCTGCAGGCTAGGCGGGATTGAGCTCGCGCCAGATCCGCCCGTCCCAGGACTCGACCACGACGTGGTCGCCGTCGCGGCCCCGGAGGTACGGGTACCCCAGCGGGACCTTGCCGTAGGGGGTGTCCAGCACGTACGTCGGAATCGCGAAGCCGCTCGTGCGCCCCCGGAGCTCCCGGAAGATCTCCACGCCCCGCTCGACGGGCACGCGGAAGTGGCCCGTCCCCTCGAGGAGCTGGGCCTGGTAGCAGTAGTAGGGCCGGACCCGCATCCGAACCAGCCCCTCGCAGAGCGCCTTCATCGTCGCCGCGTCATCGTTGATCCCGCGCAGCAGCACGCTCTGGTTCCCGACGGGGATCCCCGCCCGCAGCAGGCGGTCGCAGCCCTCGGCCGCCTCGGGGGTGAGCTCCTTCGGATGGTTGAAGTGCGTGTTCACCCAGATCGGGTGGTAGCGCTCGAGCATCCGACACAGGGCGTCGGTCACCCTGAAGGGCAACGTCACGGGCAGCCGCGTCCCGAGCCGCACGATCTCCACGTGGGGGATCGCCCGCAGCTCGGCGATGAGCCACTCCAGCTTCTCGTCGGAGAAGACGAGGGGGTCCCCGCCCGTGAGGAGCACGTCGCGGATCTCGGGCGTTCCCCGGATCCAGTCGAGCCCGACCTCGAGCTCGCGCTTCTTCATGACCCACTCTTCGTCCCCGACCATGCGCTTTCGCAGGCAGAACCGGCAGTAGAGCGCGCACTCGTTGTTGACGCAGAAGGCGATCCGGTCGGGGTAGACACGGATCACGTTCTTCACGGGCGAGTGCGCCACCTCGTCAAGCGGATCGGCCAGGCCGGACGGGTCGTCGAGCTCGACCGTCCGGGGCACCACCTGCTTGCGGATCGGGCAGGCGGGGTCGTCCGGGTCCATGAGGGACGCGTAGTACGGTGTGATGACGAAGCGGAACCGCTCGGCGAGTGCGTCGATCGCCCGGCGCTCGCCCTCCGTCGGGTTGACGTAGCGCTCGAGGTCCTTGGTGCTGCGGACGCGCTCCTGCATCTGCCAGATCCAGTCGCGCCACTGCCTGTCGGGGATGCCGGGGGGTCGGGGCATGACATGGAGGCTAGCAACGGCGGCGCAGCGTGTCAATTTGCGAGGCCCGGCATTTTGCGAGGGCCCGGCCCGCGAGCGATCTGGTCGCCGGCCCTCCGGAAACCGGAGCGAGGCTCGTATAATCGGGCCATGCGGGGTCCGGCAAGCCGGCACGTGGACCTCGCCGACGTCCTGGACCTCCCGGCCAGCCGGCTCGACGCCCTGCTCGCCTCCGTGGTGATCCGCGCCCGGCTGACGCCGTAAGCGCACGCCTGCCCTCGTGACGCCTCCGGAAGAGCGTCCTCAGCTCCCGCTCCGCGCCTTCGCGTACATGTGCGGGGCGGCCGCCCTCTTCTCCCTCCTGAACGCGGCCGCGAAGACGCTGACCTGGGACCTCCCCCTGGTCGAGCTCCTCTGGGCCCGCACCACCGGGCATCTCGCCTTCGTGGTCGCCGCCTTCGGACCGCGATACGGGCGGCGCCTCTTCGCCACGCGGCACCCGGCCTTCCAGCTCTCCCGCTCCCTCCTGCTCCTCGGGTCGACCGCATTCAACTTCGTGGCGCTCCGCTTCATCGATCTCGCGACCGCCACCACGATCAACTTCACCGCTCCGTGCATGGTGGCGGTCCTGGCCGTGCCCATCCTCGGCGAGCGGGTGGGCGTCCGGCGCTGGCTCGCCATCGCCGTGGGCTTCGCAGGCGTGCTGGTCGTGGTCCGCCCCGGCAGCGGCGTCGCCCAGCTGGCCTCGCTCCTGTCGCTGGGCACCGCCGTCTGCTACGCCGGGTACCAGGTCCTGACCCGGCGAGTCTTGGGGACCGACCCTCCGGAGACCACGGTGGGCTACAGCGCGCTCGTCGGTACCGCGGTGACGACCCTGCTCGTGCCCTTCTCCTGGGTCACGCCCGGCTCCTGGGCCCAGGTCGGGCTTCTCGCGAGCATGGGCCTGACCGGGGGCCTCGGCCACTACCTCGTGGCGCGGGCCTACATGTGGGCGCCCGCGTCCGTCGTCTCGCCGTTCAACTACGTCCAGCTCCTCGGCGCCGTGTCGGCTGGCTACCTCATCTTCGGCGACGTGCCGGGCGTCGAGCTCTGGCTCGGCGCCACGCTGATCGTGGCCAGCGGGCTGTCGATCGCGTTCGCGGAGACACGCCGCCGCCCGGCCGCGGGTTGAGCGCCCGCGCCGGCTGCACTATGCTCGGGCGATGACGCCGCCGCTCGCGTTCGGGCTGACGCTCCCGAACCGCGGCGTCATGCTGGGGCTCACGACTCCGGCCCAGCTCCTCGATCTGGCCAGTCGCGCGGAGGCCTCCGGCGTCTTCGACTCGGTGTGGGTGGGCGATTCCCTGTTCGCCAAGCCCCGGCTCGACGCGCTCACCCTGCTCGCCGCGATCGCGGGCCGCACGCGGCACGTCCGCCTGGGGCCGGCGTGTCTCGCCAGCTTCCCCTTGCGGAACCCTCTCGTCTTCGCGTACGAGTGGGCGAGCCTCGACCGGATCGCGGAGGGCCGCACGGTCCTGATCGTCTGCGCCGGGGGCGGGAGCGCCGGCGACTGGGAGGCGGAGGCGCGGGCGGTCGGCGTGCCCGTGGCCGAGCGCCAGCGGCGCCTCGAGGAGCACGTCGCGATCCTCCGCCGGCTCTGGAGCGAGGATCGCGTGACCCACCGGGGCCGCTTCTTCCAGTTCGAGGACGTGACCCTCGAGCCGAAGCCCCTGCAGCGCCCCTGTCCCATCTGGCTCGCGAACAATCCCTGGACGATCCGGCCCGAGCCCGCGCGGATCGAGCGCGCCCTCCGCCGGGTCGCGCGATTCGCCGACGGATGGCAGACGCACAGCCTGAGCCCGGAGGTCTTTGCGGAGTACTGGCAGACGATCCGGCGCTACGCCCGCGAGGAAGGGCGCGATCCCGACCGTCTGGGGAACTGCCTCTACCACGACATCAACGTGAACGAGGACCGCGAGGCGGCGCTCGCCGAGACGAAGCGCTTCCTCGACCTCTACTACTCGATCGACTACTCCCGGGCCCGCATCGAGGCCTGGAGCGCGCTCGGCAGTCCCGAGGAGTGCGTCGAGAGCCTGCGGCGGTTCCGCGGCACGGGCGTGGAGCGCATCACGCTGCGCCTGGCCGCCTGGGACCAGGCCGGTCAGCTCGAGCGGGTGACCCGAGAAGTCCTGCCGTACGTGAACCTCTGACCGGCCTCGCCCCGCCCGGGCGCCCCACGGGCCGCCCGGGCGCGATGCCGCTGGACGGAGGCCGCGCTTCTAGGGCGACTGACGCTTCTTGACCGCCCGGTAGACGGCCAGGATGACGAGGGTCCCCAGGATCGACGTGATCCAGCCCGCCGAGTAGTCGGCCCCGCCCCAGAGGGCACGGCCGACGAAGGTCCCGATCATCGAGCCGACCAGCCCGAGCAGCGCGGTGACGATCACGCCGCCGGGGTCCTGGCCCGGGAGCAAGAACTTGGCGATAGCGCCGACAACGAGGCCGAAGAGCGCTTGACCCAAGAGGTGCAGCATGTCCCTCCCTCCTCCCGCGGCGGCTGCCGCGTCTCCGCCGCCAGCATAGGTCCGACCAGGGTTCTCTGTCGAGGCGCGGAAGCAGGACGGGAGCGTGCCGGCCGCGGGGGCGACCCGGGTATCGGCGGTCAGGCCGCCGGCGCGCTCAGGTCCCGGGCACGGACCCCGGCCCGAAGCGATCGAGGCGATAGCGCTCCCAGCCCCTCATCACCTCCGTCTCGCCCGTGGCGATCAGGTCGGCCACCGTGGCGCCGACCGCCGGCGAGATCTGCACCCCGACGCCGCCGCCTCCGAGCGCCTGGTAGAGGCCCGCCACCCCCGGCGTCGGTCCCACGATGGGCCGCGTGTCCGGCGTGAGGGGGTAGAGCCCCGCCCAGCCGCCGGTGACGCGGAACTCGGAGGCGCCCAGGTAGCGCGCGGCCAGTGCCTCGGCCACGCGTAGCGAGTAATCCCAGTCCACCGCCTGGCGAAACGCGTCCGGGTCCTCCGGACGCTCCGCGTCCCCGTGCACCTCCCAGTGGAGCCCCGCGACGATCCGGGCGGGCGTGTCGTCCCGGAAGTAGAAGCAGCTCGTCCCGAACGCCCCCCCACCGACCACGACCACCTGCGCACGCATCAGGCCGTCTCCTTGTGACGAGGCGCCGCGGCGCGCCTCCGGGCGAAGGTCCGGCGGGGAGGCCCGAACGAGCGGGGCATCTCAGCCGCGCGGGTCGAGCCAGTCCCGGAGGGCATCGCCCAGGAAGTTGAAGCCCATCACCACCGAGAAGATCGCGAGCCCCGGAAAGGTCGAGACCCACCACTGCTCGATGAGGACCTGCCCCTCCGACACCATCGCGCCCCACTCCGGCGTCGGCGGCACCACCCCGAGCCCGAGGAAGGAGAGGCCGGCGAACGTGATCATACCGTTCCCCACGTCGAGCGCCACCAGCGCCACCACGGGGCCGATGGCGTTGGGCACGATGTGGCGGAGCAGCGTCCGGCCGCCCCCCTGGCCGAGCCCGCGGGCGGCCTCGACGTACTCGAGTGAGCGCTGGACCAGTACCAGGCTCCGGGCCAGGCGCGCGTACTTCGGCCACCACACGATGGCCATCGCCACGATGGTGTTGAGCACGCCCTTGCCGAGCGCCGCCGCGATCGCCATCGCCAGGAGCAGCGGCGGGAACGAGAGGAAGAGGTCGGTGACGCGCATCTGGACCTCCTCGACCTTCGCGCCCGCGTATGCAGCCACGCCGCCGTAGAGCGTGCCGAAGGCGGCGGCGAGCAGGACGACGACGAGGCCCGCGGGCAGCGACACCCGCGCGCCCAGGACGACCCGGGAGAGGACATCGCGGCCGAGCGAGTCCGTCCCGAAGAGGTGCTCCGCCGACGGCGGCTTCAGGCGCGCGAGGACGTCGACCTGGAGCGGCGAGTGCGGGGCGATCCGCGGCGCGAGCGCGGCGACGGCGCCCCACGCGAGGATGATGACGGCCCCCGCCACGCCGAGCATGCGGGGCCCGCCCCGCCGGCGTCCGGAGCGGACCGGCACGGAGATCGCCAGCGCCTGCGTGCTCAGCGCCGGGCCACCCTCGGGTCCACGACGAGGTAGGCGACGTCCACGGCGAGGTTGATGGCGAGGTACATGAGCGCCACCAGCAGCGTGACGCCCATGATCGCCGGAAAGTCGACCGCCAGCGCGCTCTGGTACGTGTACCGGCCCAGGCCGGGCCAGGAGAAGATCGTCTCCGTGAGGACGGTGCCCGCCAGGAGCTCCGCGTAGGCCAGGCCCGCCAGCGTCAGGACCGGCACGAGGGCGTTGGGGAACGCGTGGCGCCGCACGACGCCGCGCTCGGCCACTCCCTTGGCCCGGGCCGTGCGCACGTAGTCCTGGCCGAGCGTCTCGAGCATCGCGGCGCGCGTCGTCCGGGTGACGATGCCGATCGTCGCCGCCGCCAGCACGACGGACGGCAACACCAGGTGCGCGAGGGCATTCCGGGCCGACGCCCAGTCCCCCGCCAGGATGCCGTCCACGACGAACATCCCGGTCACGTGGGGCGGGGCGCCGGCCCCCACGTCGAGCCGGCCCGGAGACGGTGCGATCTCGAGGCCGCCGTAGAAGAGGGCCAGCACGATGAAGGCCAGCCAGAAGGTCGGCGCCGACACGCCGATCAGGCACAGGAAGCGGGCCACGTGGTCGATCCAGCCGTCGCGCCGGACGGCGGCAGCGATCCCGAGCGGCACGCCGATCACGATGGTGAGGAAGCCGGCGACCGTCGCCAGCTCGATCGTCGCCGGAACGTACTGCCGGATGTCGTCGAGCACCGGGCGCCGGGACGCGATCGACTCGCCGAGGTCACCGCGCGCGAGCCTGGCCAGGAAGATCCCGTACTGCTCGTGGAGCGGGCGATCGAGGCCCCAGCGCGCACGGAAGCGGGCGACGGTCTCGGGGTTGGCCGATTGCTTGTCGCCGAGCTGGGCGAGGACCGGGTCGGCCGGAACGGTGTGGGCGACGAGGAACACGACCAGGGTGGCCGCCACGGCCATGGCGGCCGAGGCGACCACCCTGAGGAGGACGTACCGGAGGCCCATCCACTACACGGCTGGGTCGTGCGGACGGGAGCGTCGCCGCTCCCTGCCCCCCTCCCGCCGGCCCGATCCGGTTCCCGCCACGAGGCCTACTTCGCCGGCTTCACGTCGTACAGGTCCACCTGCCACCCGGCCGCGGTCAGCTGGTAGCCGGTGATGGCCTTGCTCGTCGCGACGCGGTAAACGGGCTGGATCAGCATGAGGTAGTTTGCCTGGTCGATCAGCATCCGCTCGTACTCGCGGTAGAGCGCGGCCGCCTTCTTCGGGTCGGGCTCGCCGCCGGCCCGGTTGACCAGGTCCACGATGTCCTTCGACGGGGTCCAGTGGACGCGCTTGGCGACGCGGCCGATCGACGGCTGGGCCCAGAGATACGGCTCCATGGCGTCCGGCCCCCAGAAGGTCAGGACGGCCTGGGCCTTCCCCTCCTTGTACGCGGTCCGGAGCGTCGCCTGGTCCATCGGGTCCAGCTCGGCCTTGATCCCCACCCGCGCGAGGTCCGACTGGATCTTCTGGGAGACCAGGTCGTACGACGTCCCCGCGATGGAGGCCTTGCCGTACGAGAGCTTGAACGAGAAGCCGTTCGGCACGCCCGCCTCGGCCAGGAGCTTCTTGGCCTTGGCCAGGTCCTGCTTGTAGCCGATCTCCTTCGTCAGGGCCTCGGTCGAGCCTCCCAGCCCGATCGGGATGAACGTCGCCGGCCGGATGGCGTGACCGCCCATCAGCCCCTTGATCGTCCCGTCGTAATCGATCGCGGCCGCCACCGCCTGGCGCGCAGGCTTCTTGGCGAGCGTCGCGTTCAGGTCCGCGCTGCTCGTCAGCGTCATGTACATGTAGTCAAGGCTCGGCGCGGAGACGATCTTGAGGTTCGCGTCCTTCGCGAGGGACTCGAGCTGGTCGGGCGACAGGTTCAGCGCGGCGTCGATGTCGCCCCGGCGGACGGCCAGCACCTGCGCGGCGCCGTCGCCGATGTGGCGCAGCACGACCTTCTCGAACGCGGCGGGCGCCCGCCAGTAGCTCTTGTTTCGCTCGAGGACCACCTCCTGGTTACGCGTCCACCCGGTGAGCACGTAGGGCCCGGTGCCGGCCGAGTGGGTGTCGAGCCAGGCCGTCGCCTTGTCCGCCTTCTCGGCGTCCTTGGCGCTGGTGCCACCCTGGGCCATCACGGCCTTTGCATCGACGACCGCATAGGACACCGACGTGAAGATCGTGAGGAGCGGCTGGTTCTTGTCCGCCATCGCGATCTTGACCGTCTGGGGATCCACGACCTCGATCGCGCCCATGTTCTCCGTCAGGTCGGCGGGCTGGTCCTTGACGTGGGCGAGACGCTCGAAGGAGAACTTCACGTCCTCGGCGGTCAAGGGATTGCCGCTCGCGAACTTCACGCCCTTGCGGAGCTTGAACTCCCAGGCTTTGCCGCCGTCCACCAGCTTCCAGCTCTCGGCGAGAAGCGGCTTGACGGTCCCATAGTCGCCCGGGCTCACAGTCACCAGCGTCTCGTAGACGGCCTTCATGGTGATCGGGGAGGAGTACTCGAACTGGCGGGCGGGGTCGAACGTCCGGGCGTCGCTGATGTCGACGCCGAGCACGAGCGTCGTCTTGCCGGCGGCGGCCGCCGGCCTCGGGCTGGATCCCGCGGCGAGCGCGAGCAGCGCCGCCAGCAGCGTGAGGGCACATCTGCGGAGGGTGGACGCCGAGCGCATCATGTGGAGCCTCCTGTGCGCGAAGTGAGGGAGGAGCATGTCGATGAGCGACGGAGCACTCACGGGCCAACCCCGATCCACCGCCGTTCGTGGGCCGAGCGGTCGACGGCGTCGACCACGGCCTGCACGGCGGCGCCGTCGCGGAAGGTCGGGTAGTCGGTCGTCTCGCCGCGGACCGCGCGGACGAAGGCGACGCCCTGGTCGTACTTGTAGCCGAGGAGCGGGTCGTCGGCCCGCGGGTTGCGCGGGGACCCGGGGTAGACGGCGAGCTCGGGCGGCACTTCCACGGTCGCCCAGTGCTGGCGGCGCGCCATCGCCGGCCCGAGGCTCACCTGGAGCTGGAAGGGATGAATGAGCTCGTAGAGCGCGGCGCCGCCGGTGCCGTGGATCTCGATGCCCTGGTACTGGGGCCGGCCCGTCCCGCCCCGTCCCGCGACCCCGCGGCTGACGTCGAACGTCCCGATGACCCCGCTCGCGAACTCGGCGACCCACGCGGACGCCTCGGGGGTCTCGACGCGCCCCTGGCCGCCGCCGGGAATTCCGCGCTCGGCGACGTACGTCCGGTTCACGCCGCTGACCGCGACGATCTCGCCGAGGAGGTAGCGCGCGGCGTCAATCATGTGGGAGCCCATGTCGGCGATGACGCCGGCGCCGCCGCGCGCCCGCTGATGGCGCCATCCGAAGGGGAGCCCGGGATCCAGCTGGCCGTCGTTGAAGTACGACATGCGCCAGTGCCGGATCTCGCCGAAATGGCCTTCCTCGACGAGGCGCTTCAAGTACCGCAGCCCGGCCGCGAACCGGAACGTGAAGGCGACCATGTGGACGCGGCCCGGTTCCCGCCCGGCGGCGTCGGCCAGGGTCCGGGCATCGGGGTAGGTGACGGCCAGCGGCTTCTCGCAGAGGACGTGCTTCCCGGCAGCGACCGCCGCCCCGGCAACCGGCGCGTTGAGGTCGCTGGGCGGGCAGACGACGAGGGCGTCCAGCTCCGGGTCGGCGACGAGGGCCTCCCAGGTGTCGTGCACTCTCGGAATGCTCCACTGCTCGGCGAAGGCCTTTGCCTTCGCGGCGTCACGGGAGGCGACCGCCGCCACCTCGCAGAGCTCCGGGAGCAGGCGCAGGCTCGGGACGTGGACGAAGCCCGCGATGCGGCCCGCTCCGATCAGCCCGACCCGGACCCGACGCGCCGTCATCAGCGAGGTCTCCTGCCGACGGATGCGCCGCCCCTCGCGCTCCCGCGGCCCGTCGCCCGCCGTGGGAGCGAGTGCTGCAGCAGGCTAGCACGCTTTCCCCGAGCGTTGAAGGCGGGTAGAATCACCGCGTCCCAGGCACTCATGCTGGAGCGGCCGGATCCGGGAACCGGCGAGGAGGGCGCATGGCCGACTACGTGGCGTACTTCAACGGGGACTTCGTGCCGTTCAGCCAGGTGAAGATCGACCCCCTGGACCGCGGCTTCCTGGTCGGCGACTGCGTGTTCGACGTCGCCCGGACGTTCAACGGCAAGAGCTTCCGGATGCGCGAGCACGTCGACCGCCTCTACCGCTCCCTGAAGTACGTCCGGATCGACCCCGGCCTGACGCCGGACGAGCTGGAGCGGATCAGCGAGGAGGTCATCTCGCGCAACGAGCACCTCCGCGCCGACGTGGGCGACTACCAGCTCTGGCAGTTCGTCACGCGCGGCCGCGGCCGCTGGGCCCACAAGGCGGGTCCCCCCGCCGTCGGCATCTGCACCCGCCAGATGGGCTTCGTCCGCTTCGCCGATCTGTACGATGTGGGCGCGCACGGCGTCGTCGTCCGGACCCGCAGCTTCAACCCGGACGCGCTCGACCCGAAGGTCAAGAACTTCAGCCGGATGAACTTCAACCTGGCCGAGCTCGAGGCCTCCGACGTCGATCCCGAGGGCTGGCCGATCCTGCTCGACAGCCGTGGCAACCTCACGGAGGGCGTCGGGTATAACCTCTTCCTGGTGTCCGGGGGCGTGATCCGCACGGCGGGTGACCGGAGCGTGCTCCAGGGCGTCTCCCGCGGCACCGTGTTCGACCTCGCGAAGGAGCTCGGCATCCCCGTCTCCGAGGAAGACCTTCAGCCCTACGACCTCTACACGGCGGACGAGGCATTCTTCACGAGCACGAGCCCGTGCGTCCTGCCGGTGACGCGGGTCGACCGGCGCCCGATCGGCGACGGGAAGCCCGGGCCGACGGTCACGCGCCTCCTCCAGGCGTGGAGCGAGACCGTGGGCGTCGACATCGTGGCCCAGGCGAAGTACTACGCGCAGAAGGAGACGCTCGAGTCGCGCAAGGGGTCCTGAGGGCGCCGAGCGGACAGCGCCTCGGCACGAGCTCCGGCGTCGGTCCGCTTGGCGTCATCGCCTCCGACGGAGGCCTTCCGGCGCGAGCGTCTCCCGTACCCACGTGTAGGCTGCCACGGTAGTCGGCAGTCCGAGGGTCGGTGTGGCAAGGGCAACGACATGGCCGATCTCCGCCGCCGTCGCGCCCGCCTCGCGCGCGCGCCGCACGTGCGAGTGAACGGCACCCTCGAGACGCCCGCCGATCGCCAGTCCGAGCTTGACCAGTTCCCGCGTCTTCGCGTCGAGGGGTCCCGCCTCGCCGCAGGCAGCCCCGAGCGCCTCGTACGCCCGGCCGACGCCGGGGTTCTGGCGGGTGAACTCCAGGAAGGGCTTCGGCGGTCTCGGCATCCTGTCTTCCTCCTCTGGTCGACCGGCCTCCGGTCAGGCCGTGACGATCCGCACGCAGGCTTCCTTGTGGGACGCCTGCCCTGACACCGGGTCGGACTTCACCGGGCGAAGCGCCGAGTCGCTGGTCCCGCGGCCCTTCGCGAGCCGGCCAAGCGCCGTGTGGCCGAAGCCGTGCTGGACGCCGACCACCTCGGGATGGATCCGGGTCGTCGTGCGCACCTTCGCCTGCACCCTCCCGTGCGGGGATTCGACCCACACCAGCTCTCCATCCCTGACCCCGTACGTCTCCGCGGCGGCCGGATTCATGATCATCGGGTTGTCCGGCTTGATGTCGAGGAGCCAGGGGTTGTTCTGCGTCCGGCTGTGGGTGTGGGTGGCCTCCTTCCAGTTGATGAAGTACAGCGGATACTCGGCGGTCGGCTGCCAGTCCCGAGGTTCGTAGACCGGAAGCGGGTTCACGGGCTTGCCCGCCGCGTCCGGCTTCTCGGCGAGCCACCTGGACACGAACTCGACCTTACCGCTCTTCGTCCCGAACCCCTTCACGGCCTTGCCGCCGACGACGACCCCGATGCGTGTTCCCTTCTGATCCTTCGGCTTGTCGTAGATCGCCGTGCCCTCGGCCTTGGGCTTTCCGTCGTAGACGGCGGTCTTGAGCTGCTCGGGCGTAAGCTCGTCGGCGAACTTCTCGTACCGGGTGCCCCCCTTGTCCACCCAGACCGCGCCCGGGAGGGCCCTGAGCTCCGCCAGGGTCATCTTCGGAGCTCCGTTCTTGAGCTCGTTGGACAGGAAATCCTCGTACCAGGCCGTCAGATCCTCGATCGGCGCGCCCGAGAGGGGCCCGATCCGGAAGAAGTCCTTCCCGTCCTTGGTCTTGAGGCCGAGCCGCCGTCCGAGAGCCGCGACCGTCTCATACTCGGCCGGCTGGCCGAAGAGCGGCTTGACCACAGGCTGGCGGAGCCCCAGGACCGGCCAGGTGACCCAGTGGCTGTTCAGATCGTACCGCTCGAGGTAGGTCGTGCCCGGTAGCACGTAGTCCGCCATCATCGCCGTCTCGCTGAGCATCGTGTCGATGACGACCAGCGTCTCGAGCTTCGCCAGGGCCCTCGCCACCGTCGGGCTGCCCGGCACGGACATCATGACGTTCTGGAAGACGATCACGCCCATCTTGGGCGCGTAGGGTCCCTTGCCCTCCGCCAGGTTCGCGAACGACTGCGTGTAGACGCCCGAGCCGTGCCCCAGCGGGTACTTCTTCAGCTCGTCGAATCGAGCCTGCATGACCGTCGCGGCCGCCGTGTCGTCCGGCTCGACCGTCGCGTGCTTGTTCCCTCGCTTGTCCGGAACCATCATGGTGCCGGGTCGGTCGACCGCGCCGATCAGCGCGTTGAGCACCGCAATTGCCCGACCGCCCTGGACGCCGTTCGAGTGCTGGCCCGGACCGCTCCAGACATCGATCAGCGCCGGCTTGGTGGTGGCCAGCTCCCGGGCGATCCGCTCGATGGTCTTGGCCTTGACCGAAGTGATCTTCTCGGCCCACTCCGGCGTCTTGTCCTTGACGTACTCGGCGTACTCCTCGAAACCGGTCGTCCACTTCGCGACGAAATCCTTGTCGTAGAGCCCGTCGCGGACGATCACGTGGCCCATGGCGAGGGCGAGGGCGCCGTCGGTGCCCGGCCGCACCGCGAGCCACTCGTGGCCCTTCACGGCGGTGTCAGAGAGGTAGGGGTCGACCACCACGAGGCGCGCGCCTTTCTCGATCGCCCGGGTGAGGATCCGCGGCAGGTAGACCCACTTGATGGCCGACGTCGGGTTCCACCCGAAGAGCACGATGTACTTCGACTGGAGGAAGTCCGCCAGCGGCCGGTCGTGGCCCATCACGGTCTTGAAGGACGCCTTGCGCGCCACGTCGCAGAGGTTCGAGTGGTTCGAATAGTTGGGTGTCCCGTAGAGCTTGCAGAAGTCCTGCTGCACGTGAGTGAACGAGTGATCCTCGCTGAACCAGATCAGTTTGTGCGCCTCGCCGGCGTCGCGGAGGGCCTTCATCTTCGCCGCGATCTCGTCGAGGGCCCGGTCCCACGGGATCTCCTGCCACTTGGGATCCGCACCGACGGCCTTGTCCGGGTTCGTGCGCTTGAGCGGCGTCTTGACCCGGTCGGGATCATACAGCTGGACGATCCCCGCGTTCCCCTTCGGGCAGAGCACCCCACCCTCGGCACAGCCAAACTCCTCGGTGTAGCCATTGAAGAAGTCGGTCGAGATGTTCGAGTAGTTGTTCGGGTTCCAGTGATTGGGCTCGATCTTCTCCACGACCCCGTTGACGACGTGGACGAGGATCCCCGACTGCCCGCCGCACATGTTGCAGCAGGACGGCGTCCAGGTCCCCGCCTCGCGCCCCCATTCCTTTGCCCCCGTGGCATTGGCCGCGATGGCGTGCTCCTTGGACCCGACCGTCGTGCAGCCCGAGACGGCCGCCCCGGCGGTCGCGACGGTGGTCGTGGCGCCGGCGAGCTTCAGGAAGCGACGACGTCCGAGGGTCTCGTCAAGCACGTACATGGCTCGCCTCCTCTGCGGCTAGCGGCACTCCGCCGCCGTGTCCGTCACCGGAGACCGGGGCCGCAGGGCGGGCACCGGTCTCCTCCGGGAGCAACCGCTCGCCGATCCCGAAGAGCAGGAGCCCGAGCCCTACAATCCCGAGCGTGACCAACCACTCGCTCAGGCTCGGCACGTAGTGCGTGGTCATGCGGGCGGACGCGAAGGCGCGCGACAGCCCGTGGATCTCCTCCGCGGCCAGGCCAGGGATCACGATGTTCAGGCGCACCCCGAGGAACCCGACCGCGATCAGGAGTCCTGCGAGGCTCACCCAGCGCGGGTCCTTGCGCGTCGGACCCGCGAGCAGCCAGATCGGAATGAGCGTCCCGAGCGCCAGCTGCCATCCCCAGAAGACCCACCAGAAGGGGCCGCCAATGACGAGCTTCAGGCCCTGGATGTGACCCGGAATCCCGCCGTAGGTGACGACCAGCATCTCCGATATCTGGAACAGGACGTCGAGCAACAGCAGCCCGAGGACCATCTGACCCAGAGCCAGAACCGTGTCCCGGTTCTGCCGCCAGCCGTCCTGGAAGATGGCCGCGATGACCGTGAGGAGCGCACCGCCGCTCACCAGCGCCGAGAGCAGGAAAAGGATCGGAAACAGGCCGCTGTGCCAGTGGGGCCGCGCGGCGACGACCCCGAAGAGCGCGCCGACGCCACCGTGGAACATGATGGCCACCGGCACGCCAATCGTCGCCAGGATCCGGACGACTCGCCGGTCACGGGCGGCGGCCCCCGCGGACCGGTCTCGAGAGCCGAGCGACAGCAGACGGTACGCGGCGCCCTTGAAACCCGGCAGCCCGAACCCCGCGACGAGGTCCGCCCGGAGGAGGAACCATAATTCGACGACCAGCAGGACCAGGTAGGTGCTGTAGAGCCAGATCATCCACGCCATCGGGGACTTGAAGTTCGCGTAGATGAGCACCTCCCAGGCCCGCCCCATGTGCCCGAGGTCGGCCCAGATCGACATGAGGGCGAGGAACAGCGTGACGACCGCCGTGAAGACGGCGAGCCGGCCGATCCGCTCGAACCGTTTCATGTTGAAGACGTAGACGAGCGAGGAGATGAGGAACGAGCCCGCCGAGAGGCCGATGAAGTAGATGTAGGCGGCCACCCAGAGGCCCCAGGGCACGAGGCTGCCGTAGTTGGCGTTGAGATGCCCGGAGGCCAGGCGGTCGTACCATCCGATGAGCCCGGCCCCGAAGAGCACCACCCCGGCGATCCAGAAGAGGCGCTTGAGTCCGCTCGCGTTCATGGCGCACCTCTCAGAGCAGGTAGTGGACGTTGGGTTGGGTGCCGAGCTCTTCCTTGAGCCGAATCGGCTGGCGCTCCCGCACGAGCCGCGAGACCTCGCTCTCGGGGTCGTTGAAGTCGCCGAAGAAGATCGCGTGGCCCGTGCACGTCTTCGCGCAGGCCGGCCAGCGCCCCGCCGCCTTGCTGTAGCGCCCCTCGGCGTCCTGCAGATGGAGGCAGAAGGTGCACTTGCGCACGTTGCCGACGGGCGAGCCGTCCGCGCGGATCCGGAATTGCCCGTACTCGGGGGACGGGACCTGGGCGTAGGGGGTCCCGGCCGTGATCGGCGCGTAGTTCTCGCCGAAGTCGAAGTAGCGCGCCCCGTACGGGCAGCCCGTGATGCAGTACCGGCAGCCGATGCAGCGGTCGTAGTCGATGACCACGATGCCGTCGCGCTCCCGCTTGAAGGTCGCCGACACCGGACAGACGTCCACGCACGGCGGGTTCTCGCAGTGGAAGCACGGCTTCGTCATGAAAATCGGCTTGTCGTCGAAGCGGTTGGCCACGGCCTCTTCGACGACCACGGTGTACGACACCCCGGGCGGGGTCTTGTTCTCGGCCTTGCAGGCCACCACGCACGCCCGGCAGCCCACGCAGCGGCGCGTATCGATGACCATGCCGTAGCGGAACTGGCGCTTCGCTGGGAGGCCACCCTCGGGAACCGCCGCCCGGGCGGGCGGAGCGGTCACACTCGCGCCGGCCCCGAGGGCCGTCGCCAGCGCGGTGGCCCCGAGCCCGCAGAGGCGCTGGACGAGCTCTCGGCGCGACACTGGAGGGGCCGACCCGACGGTGGTGGTGTCGTCACTCATCTCGAACCTCCTCCGGACGCCGTTCAAGTTCCGCGCTGTCCGGTCCTGCGCCGCCCATGATTCCCGCGCGGGAAGGGGAGCAACGGAGGTGCCAGGCCCGGTCGCCGGAGTGGCGATGGAGGAGGTGGCCCCACCTCGCCGGTTCCGGCCGCGAGATCACGCGCTTATCGCCAGGCGATCGGAACGGGCGCCGGCGCGGGGTGAGGACTCCGTGTTCCTCGGCGAGCGAGAAGTGTACCTCGCCTACCCCGCGTGAGGCGCCAGCGCCCCAGTTCGACGGTAGCCATGGGCCACCGCACGGGTCCGGCACCCGACGGGAAACCGTCCGGGGTCGGCAAGGCCCGGCGGGGTCGAGGTTCGGCCGAAGATCTGCCACAGGGGCAGGCGTCCCCTCAAGCGCCGCCGCGCCGGTCCGATGGCCTGGGCTTTCGCTCCCACTCACTCTCGCCGGCGGCGCGCGCCCCACGCCCCTGGCCGAGCAGGTGCGCTTCGCGCTCACCGGCAGGCGGCAGCCCGCGCATCTTCGCCCGCCCACGCCCCGGCGCCATCTGCGCCCGGCGCGAGCAGGATCGGGCCTCGGGCGGATGGTGTTCGCCAGGGCCGCGTCAGCCCACCGTCGCCAGCCAATCGGTGGTCGCCCGGGCCACCTCGTCCCGGACGCGGCGGAACGTCTCCAGCCGCTCCTCCTCGCTTCCGGCGGCGCGCGACGGATCGTCGAAGCTCCAGTGAAGCCGGAGGGCCCGGCCGGGGAAAACCGGACACCGTTCGTTGGCGCTGTCGCACACCGTGATGACATAGTCCCAGGCCTGATCGAGAAACCGGTCGAGGCCCTTCGAGGTCTGCCCGCACAGCTCGATCCCCACCTCATCCATCACCTGGATCGCGAGCGGATGAACGCACGTCGCCTCGGTCCCGGCGCTGGCGACCTCGAAGCGGTCCCCCGCGCGGGCCCGCAGGAAGCCCTCGGCCATCTGGCTCCGGGCGGAGTTGTGGGTGCAGACGAAGAGCACTCGCCGGCGTGTCATCGGCGCCCCTCCGCCACCCGGGTCGCGGTCGCCTCCGCCGCGTCGATCTCCGCGAGCCACGGCCGGGTCCAGTTGCAGAACGAGCACACCGACAACATCACGGGCACCTCCACGAGGACCCCCACCACCGTTGCCAGGGTGGCGGCCGACGTGAGGCCGAACAGCGAGATCGCCGTCGCCACTGCGAGCTCGAAGAAGTTGCTCGCGCCGATGAGTGCGCCGGGCGCGGCCACCGCGTGCGGCACTGGGAGCCAGCGCGCGAGGGCGTAGGCCAGGCTCGAGTTGAAGTAGACCTGGATGAGGAGCGGGATCGCGATGAGGACGATGTGCGACAGGCGGCCGAGGATCACCTCGCCCTGGAAAGCGAAGATCAGCACCAGGGTCGCGAGGAGCGCCGCGATCGCCACCGGCTTGAGCCGCGTTAGGAATACGGTCTCAAACCAGACCGCGCCCCGCGCGCGAAGCAGAAGTGTCCGCGACAGGGCCCCGCCCCCGAGGGGGATCACGATGTAGAGCAGCACCGAGTAGAACAGCACATCATACGGGACTGTGATGTTCGAGACTCCGAGGAGCAGGATAGCGATCGGGGCAAAGGCGACCAGCATGATGAGGTCGTTCAACGCCACCTGGACGAGCGTGTAGGCTGGATCCCCATCGGTCAGGTAGCTCCACACGAACACCATGGCCGTGCAGGGGGCCGCGGCCAGGATGATCGCCCCCGCCAGGTACTGGTCGCCGAGCGCCGGGTCGATCAGGTTCGCGAAAAGCTGCTTGAAAAAACCAGCCGAGGACCGCCATGCTGAACGGCTTGACGAGCCAGTTGACGAACAGTACGACAAGGACGCCTTTGGGACGCCGGCCTACGCCGCGGATCGCCGCGAAGTCGATCCGCAGCATCATCGGGTAGATCATCAGCCAGATCAGGAGGGCGATCGGCAAGTTGACGTGCCGGACCTCCAGCCGGCTCACGGCCCCGATGAGCCGCGGCGCGAGGATCCCGATCGCCACGCCGGCCACGATGCAGAGCGTCACCCACGCGGACAGGTAGCGCTCGAAGGCGTTCAGGCGCTTCGCTTCAACGGGCTGATCCATGCCAGGCAACCCTCTCCGAGCGCCACACGCGCCGCCCGCGCAATCGGGAAACCACGCACACGCGGTCCGGATGCCGGGGCATCATTCGAGCCGCCCGCCGCGGTCCGGTCGCGCCGAGAGTCTCTGCCGCACGGTGTTCCACGTCGACTCGCACACGCATCGCCGGCCGTGGGCGCGCTGGCCCGTCTTCGGGCACCCGAGCCTGATAGTATCGACGACCATCGCCGGGTCAAGCGCGATCGGGGGCAGCGATCAGGGGCTGCCCTTCCCGAGAGGGCTCGCGGATCTCGAGGAGTCAAAGCGGCACGATGAGCCGGTGAGGTGGGGACCGGATCGCCTCTGGACTCACCGCCCGGCACGGGATAGAGTCCGGGCATGCCGGATGGGTCGGCTCCCGAGTCACCGGCCGGCCAGGTCGCCGTCGTCCGCCGCGACGGCGCGATCGTCGTGACCTACGCCGCCCTGGTCGCAATCACGGTGGTCGCGTGGGCGCAGGTCGTGTCGTCGGCCATGACGCCCGACCCCATGCACGGGATGTTCATGGCGCCCGCAATCAGGGACGGGGTCGCGTACGTGGCGAGCTGGACCGTCATGATGGCGGCGATGATGCTGCCGAGCGCACTGCCGATGATCGGGCTCTACGCCGCAACCCAGCGGAGCCCGGGGAGTCCTGCCGGGAGGATCCTGCCCGTGGCGCTCTTCACGCTGGTGTACCTCGGGGTATGGGCCGCGACGGGTGTCCCGATGTACTTCGCGAGCGCGTTGCTCGCAGCGAGCGACACGGTGGTGTTGGGCTACGGCATCGCCGCGGTGCTCGCCGGCGCCGGGCTCTTCCAGATCTCGCCGCTCAAGCAGACGTGCCTGCGGCACTGCCGCAGCCCGCTCGGGTTCTTCCTCGGCCACTGGCGCGCGGGCTGGCGCGGCAGCCTGGCGATCGGCTGGGCGCACGCGATCTATTGCCTCGGATGCTGCTGGGCGCTGATGGCGGTCCTGGTCGTGGCCGGGGCGATGGGTCTCGCCTGGGTCCTGCTCATCTCGCTCGCGGTCGCGGCCGAGAAGCTGCTCCCCGGCGGAGCGTGGATCGCGCGAGGCGCGGGGATCGCGCTGGTGCTCCTGGGGCTGGCGGTCGCGCTTCGGCCCGACCTCGCCTTGGCGCTGCGGGCCGGTGCCCACTCGATGTGATGATGTCGTGCCATCGGACGGAGACCGTCACGAACATGGAGGAAACGTCATGGTGAACACTCAGTGGCGCGTCGGCGGCGAGTACTTCGAGGCCTGCAGCTGCGACTTCCTGTGCCCCTGCCCGACGTCCGGGCTGGCGGCCACGCCCACCAAGGGTCACTGCGACGCGGGCCTCGTGTTCCACGTCGACCGCGGGCAGCATGGCGGCACGAGCCTCGACGGCCTGAACTTCGCAGTCCTGCTGCACACGCCGGGTCCGATGATCGCCGGCGACTGGACGGTGGGCGTGATCCTCGACGAGCGCGCTTCTCCCGCGCAGCAGGAAGCGCTCACGGCGATCGCGAGCGGCCAGGGCGGCGGGCCGATGGCCACCCTGGGTCCGCTGGTCGGACGGTTTGCCGGCGCCGAGCCGGGGCCGATCAGGATCGAGCGCAGCGGGATGCGCCGGTCCGTCACGATCCCGGGGGTGCTCGACATCGCCATCGAGGGCGTGGCGGGGGCCAGCCCCGCCGAGCCGATCTACCTGGACAACGTCGGCCACCCGGCGGCGAGCCGGCTCGCCCTGGCGAGGGCCTCGCGCAGCCACATGCACGCCTTCGGGATCGACTGGGACGAGACGTCGGGCCGGAACAACGGGCACTTCGCGCCGTTCTCCTGGAGCTCCAGCTAAACACCCGCGGGCCGGCCTCGCGGAATCGTCTGCACTCGGACGGACTGAACGCCGGGATGCCGGCGACGACGCCCTCGTCGCGGGAATTGCTCGATCCGCCCGCCAGCGAGGGCCATCGCGGCCCCTACGCGACAGGCGCCGGCGCGAGGCTCTCCAGAAGTCGCGCGTAGCCCGGAGAGCGGCCGCCCGTAGTCCGTCAAACGACCGTGCGGCCGCCGTCGACCGGCAGCGCGACGCCGGTGATGAACCCCGCGTCCTCCGACGCCAGGAACAGCATGGCCTTCGCCACGTCGTCGGGCGTGCCCGCGCGCCCGAGCGGGCAGACGTCCTTCCACGCGGCGATCGCCGCGTCGATGTCGTAGCCCCCGCGCGTCATGGGCGTGTCGATGAACCCGGGGCAGACGCAGTTCACGCGGATGCCGTGTCGCGCCCCCTCGACGGCCGCCATCTGGGTGAGCTGAAGGATCCCGGCCTTCGACGCCGAGTAGGCGCCGTGCCCTTCCTTCGCCCGGATGGCCGCCCGCGAGGCGATGTGGACGATCGCTCCCCCGCCCTGCTCCCTGAGGGCCCGGAGCGCCGCCCGGGTGACGAGGAACGCGCCGGTCAGGTTCACGGCGAGAACCTCTTCCCATTCCTTCTCCGAGGTGTCTTCCAGCGGAGCCACGCGGAGGATCCCCGCGCAGTTGACCACCACGTCGAGTCGTCCGAGGGCACGCCGGGCCAGCGCGACGGCCGCCTCCACGTCCTCGGCGCGCGTGACGTCACACCCGCACGCCTCCGCGCGGCCGCCCGCCGCCCGGACGAGGGCGACCGTCTCCTCGGCGGCGGGGCGGTTGACGTCCGCGGCCACGACTGCCCCGCCCCGTTCGGCGAGGATCCGCGCCGTCGCCCGCCCGATGCCCGACCCCGCGCCCGTGATCAGCCCGACCCGTCCCGAAAAGGTCACCGGATCTCTCCCATGGTCTTCTCGATGGCGGTCCTCAGGATCGCCACCGTCTCGTCGATCTCCGCCTCGGCGATGACGAACGGAGGCGCGAGCGTCACCACGTCACCCCGAGTCCGGAGGATCAGCCCCGCCGCCTGGGCGTGCCGGGTGATCCGCCCGCCCACCCGGTGGCCCGGGTCGAACGGGGTCCGGGTCGCCCGGTCGGCGACGAGCTCGACCGCGGCCATGAGGCCGAGACCGCGCACCTCGCCGACGCAGTCCAGGTCCTCGAGCGTCCGCAGCCGCTCGAGCAGGTAGCGCCCGACCCGGGCCACGCGCGGGACGAGCTGCTCGCGCTCGAGGAGGTCGAGCGTGCGGAGCGCCACCGCGCAGCAGACCGGGTGCCCGGCGTAAGTGGAAGAGTGCATCCAGCGCTCCGACGCGGGCGCGTCCTGGATCGCGCGCGCGATCGCCTCGCTCACCATCATCCCGCCGAGCGGGAGGTACGCGCTGGTGACACCCTTGGCGAAGGTGAAGACGTCGGGCCGCACCCCCCAGTGTGTGAGGCCGAACCACTCACCCGTGCGGCCGAACCCCGTGATGATCTCGTCGGCGATCAGCAGCACGCCGTGGCGGTCCAGGACCTCGCGCACCCGCGGGAAGTAGTCGTCGGGCGGGACGATCACGCCCCCGGCGCCCTGGACGGGCTCCGCCAGGAACGCGGCCACAGTGCCCGGTCCCTCGCGGACGATCGTCTCCTCGAGGGCACGCGCCGCCGCCGCCCCGGCGCCTTCACCGGTTCGGGCAAAGTCGCAGCGGTACGGGTAGTGGGAGCGGACGTGGATGAACTCGGTGAGCCGCGGCTGGAACATCCGGGCGTAGTCGGGAATGCCGGTCGCGCTCATCCCGGCGATCGTGGCGCCGTGGAAGCCGTGCTCGAGCGAGATGATCTTGACCTTTGCGGGCCGGCCCTGGCGCCGCCAGTAGTAGCGGGCCGTCTTGAAGGCCGCCTCGTTGGCGTCGACCCCGCTCGTCGCGAAGAAGCTCGCGCGGAGCCCGGGATAGGCGACGGCCTCGAGCCGGGCGGCCAGCTCGAGCGCCGGAACGTTCGCCCACCCGCTGTAGGTGTTGGCGAAGGCCAGCCGGCGCATCTGGCCGGCGGCGGCCTCGACCAGCTCCTCGCGCCCGTGGCCGAGGTTGACGTTCCACAGGCCGGCCAGGCCGTCGATGTAGCTGCGCCCCTCGGCGTCCTCCACCCGGACGCCTCGCCCGCGGACCAGGACGGTCAGGTGGCCGCGGTCGGCCGGGTCGGCGAGGGGATGGAGGTAGCGCTCGTCGAGCGCCGTGTACGGGGCCGTCGTCATGCGAACTCTCCATCGCGGGGGGGCCGGCGAGGGCAGCGCGTGCAGCTGGTCGGGATCACACCCGCATCGTGGATGCCCCGGCGGAGGGTGTCAAGGTGGCGGCGACGCGGCCCCTCAGCCGGGCGCGAGCCCGGCCTCCAGCTCGGCCAGCGCGCGGGCGACGCCGGCGCGCGCCGGGCGCACGTGGCGCGGGCCGTAGTGCTCGAGGAGCCCCTGGCAGAGGAAGGGGACGGCGATCGTCACGTCGGCGAAGACCATGACGTTGTCGCCGTCGACCGCTTCCTTGCCCCACGAGATCGCCTCCGTGTTGACGCCCGCGCCGCCGAGCCCCCCGTAGACGGGATTGTCGGTCGTGATCTGGATCGCCGCCACGTGCGGGCACGCCTGGGCGCCGCGCAGCGTCGACACGCTCGTCGCCGTGATCTGGATGAAGTCCTTGGGGACGCCGCCGCCCAGGAAGATCGCGCTGGTCCCCGGACCGGGGGTCATGAAGCGGTTCATCATGGCGAGGGCGATCTCGTAGTCCCGAAAGAAGTCGACCACGGGGCCCTTCCGGCGTGCCGTCCGGTAGCCCTCGGCGAGGGGGCCGTCCGGGGCCGCCGGGACGAACAGCGGCACTCCACGCCGCGCGCAGGTGGCCGCTAGGCTGCCGCCGAGCCCCTGTCCCTCGAGCCACCGCCCCAGCTCCCGCATGAACTCGACGCCGCTGATCGTCGGACGCGGCCAGGCCGCGTCGAGGTGCTCGAAGAAGCCGCTGGTGAAGTCCTCCATGGCGTCGTACTCGGCCGTGCGCACGACGTGGTCGTAGAAGCGGTAGAAGCCCTGGCGCCGGAGCGCCTCGTCATCCGAGCGGTCGGCGTCCACCCGGTGGAGCCGGATGCCGCGCTGCTCCAGGAGGTCCTCGGTGGCGTTGGCCGAGGTGGACACCACGAGGTCGACGTAGCCGCGCTCGACCAGCCACACGACGAGCGGCCAGAGGCCCGCGCTGGCCATCGAGCCGGCGAGGCCCATTGCGATCAGCCCGTCGCCGTCGATCATCCGCTTCCAGGCGGCGAAGGCCTCTCCGAGCCGCCGACCCTGGAACGCGGACTCGCGCATGCGGTCGAGGAGCCGGCTCACGGTGCCGGTCACCGAGCGGTCCGCCACCAGGCGCAGGGGCTCGCGGACCGGCCAGTCGTGCGCCGGGGCCGGGCCTGGCCGTGTGGGCGCGACACGCCGGCGCCCGTCGTGGCTTCCGTCTCCCCCGCCGGCAGCGGGGCGCGCGGAGGCCTCCCGCGGCAAGGGAGCGCTCGCCCGGGTCAGCTTCTTCCGATCGCGCATCGAGGCTCCTCTCGCCCGGCTGGCGGGCCCCCGCTACACTCGCACCGTGACGACCGATCCCGCAACCGCCTTCGACGCGATGGCGGCATCGTACGACGAGCTGGAGCCGTGGTACGAGCACCTCTACGCCGTCCTCCACGACCTGCTGCGGGGGTCCCTCACCCAGCCCCCGGGCGAGGGGCGGCGCCGCGCGCTCGATGGCGGCTGCGGCACGGGGCTCCAGACGGCCCTCCTCCTCGACCTCGGGTACGAGACGGTGGGCCTGGATCTCTCCGCGCCCTTGCTCGCCATGGCGCGGCAACGCCACCCCTCGGCACGGTTCGGGCGCGGCGACGTGCAGGCCCTTCCCTGGCGCGGTGGGACGTTCGACGTGGTGGTGTCGTGCGGCAGCGTGCTGTCCTTCGTGCCGGACCCTGCCCGGGCGATCGCCGAGATGGCTCGCGTGCTCCGACCGCACGGGCGCCTGTTCGTCGAGGTTGAGCACCGCTGGAGCCTCGACCTTCTCTGGCGACTCGCCTCGAGCCTCACGGGGGATCCCCTGGGCTATGGCGCAGGGCCACGGGAGGCTCGCCGGGCCTTCGCCCGGCCGCTTCGCGCGGGCCTGTGGATGAGCTACCCCGGCTACCCGAGGCTCAGGCTCTTCACCCGAGAGGAGCTGGACCGGCTCCTGGAGGAGGCCGGCCTGGCCGTCGTGCGTGCGTGGGGCATCCACTCCGCGACCGGCGTCATGCCCTCCACGGTTCTGCACCAGCCGCGTCTCGGTCGCGCGACGGCCGCGCTCTACCGAGGGCTACGGAAGGTGGACCGGATGCTCGCGGGGACGGGGCCCGGCCGCCGCCTTTCGAATAGCCTCGTCGTCCTGGCGGCGAAGCGGCGCTAGGCGGCCACGTAGCGCCGGACGGCCACCTCGTCCCAGCTGATCCCGAGTCCGGGGCGGGACGGCGCCGTGATCGCGCCGTCCACCGCCCGCAGCGGCTCGGCCAGGATCGGCGCCGCCAAGTCGAGGCACTCGATCCAGTGGAACGTGGGGGTCACGGCGAGGAGGTGAGCGCCCGCCTCGATGAAGGCGGCTGGTGTCTCCTCCCTCGGTGCTCGGGCCAGCTCCACGACGCCTCGCCTCCCGCCGATGATACGAGAGCTGCCGCGCGCCCCGGGTTGCGCCGCCTTGCCGAGCCCGCTACCCTGGCGCGAGCTTTCGCAAAAGGAGGGAACGGGCATGGACCTCGGTCTCAGGGGCAAGGCGGCGCTCGTGACCGGAGGCAGCCGCGGCATCGGGCGCGGCATCGCCCTGGAACTCGCGCGCGAGGGATGCCGCGTCGCGCTCTGCGCGCGGGGCCGGGAGGCGCTCGAGTCCGCCGCCGTCGCCGTGCGGGCGCTCGGCGTTGAGACGGCCGCCGTCCCCGCCGACGTGACGACGGCGGAAGGCATCCAGGCCGCGGTGGAAGCGGCGGAGGCCGCATTCGGCGGCGTGGACATCCTGGTCAACAACGTCGGCGGCTCCACCGGCAGCTCGTTCGAGAACACGGGCCCTGAGGAGTGGCAGCGGGCGATCGACCTCAACCTGATGGCGGCCGTCCGCGCGAGCCGCCTGGTGGTACCGGGCATGCGCGCGCGGCGCGGCGGGGCCATCGTCAACATCGTGTCGATCTACGGCCGCGAGTGGGGCGGCAGCTACGTGCAGCGGCCGACCTACATCGCGGCCAAGGCGGCCGAGATCGGGATGTCGAAGGCTCTCGCGATGGAGCTCGCGCCGCTCGGCATCCGCGTGAACGCCGTCGCCCCGGGCTCGATCGTCTTCCCGGGGGGCGGCTGGGAGAAGCGCACGAGCGAGGACCCAGACGGGATCGCCGCGTTCATCAAGGCGGACCTTCCACTGGGACGCTTCGGGCGGCCCGAGGAGGTGGGCCGCGTGGTGGCCTTCCTCGCCTCGGACGCGGCCAGCCTGGTCCTGGGCGCCTGCCTGAACGTCGACGGTGGGCAGTCTCGCGCCCTGTTCTGACGTCAGCGCTCGTAGGACTCGGCGCGGGCGGCGGAGGACAGCGGGACCAGGTATCGGAGGGGGTCGGGCAGGACCTTCGCGCGCACCTGGGCCAGGGACTCCGCCCCACCGTAGCTGACCGCGGAGCGGACGTGGCCGCGGATCCGCCGGAGAATGTCCACGACCGATCCGCGGTAGGGCACCTGGATCTCCTGGCCCTCGGCCGGCACCTCGAGCGCGGCCTCGACCGCGTCCGGCTCCTCGTCGTCGTAGAGGGCGCGGAACACCGCCTGCGGCGAGGTCATCCCGCGGTAGATCTTCCGCTTCTCGCCCGTGCCGGGGTCCTCGATGAGCTGGCCCGGCGCCTCGTCCGTCCCGGAGAGCATGCTGCCCAGCATGACGACCGACGCGCCGGCGACCAGCGCCAGGAACACGTCCTTGTCGTCGCGCACGCCGCCGTCGGCGATGATCGGGACGGCGTCCTCGACGGCGCACCAGGCTTCACGGATCGCCTGGAGCTGGGGGACGCCGGCGCCCGTCTCGAGCCGCGTCCGGCAGCCGCGGCCGGGCCCCACTCCCACCTTGATCGCGTCCGCCCCCAGGTCGCGGAGGAACGCGGCGCCTTCGCCGGTGGCGACGTTCCCGCAGACGAGCTCCACGCCGCCGAAGCGGGCGCGGACCTCTTCGACCGCTCGCCGCATCACCTCCGAGTGCGCGTGCGCGATGTCGATCAGCAGCGCGTCCGCCCCGGCTCCCAGCAGCTCGCCCGCACGCTCGATGAAGTCGCCGCGCGCGCCGATCGCCGCCCCGACCAGCAGCCGCCCGCGGGCGTCCTTGGTCGAGTAGGGCCGCTGGCGCGCCGCGAAGATGTCCTTCTTGGTGATGAGGCCCCGGATGCGCCGATCGCCGTCGACGAGCGGAAGCTTCTCGACCCGGTGGGCGAACATGCGCCGCTCCGCGTCCTCGACCGAGGTCCCCGGCTCTCCGGTCACGAGCCGCGCGAACGGCGTCATGAACTCCTCGACCGGCCGGTCGTCCTGCGCCTCGCTCCACGGCATGTCGCGATTCGAGAGGAGGCCGGCCAGGACGCCGCTGCCGGGGGCCTCCTCGATGAGGAGACCCGTGACGTTGTGGCGGCGCGCGAGCTCCCGCGCCTCGCGGACGCTGCTCCCGCGAGCCAGGCAGAAGGGCCGGTCGATCACGTGGCCTTGCGTCCGCTTGACCCGCGCCACCTCGGCCGCCTGGCCCGCGATGGGCAGGCCCCGGTGGATGAAGCCCAGCCCGCCCTCGAGGGCCATCGCCACCGCCATCCGAGCGTCGGTGACGCTGTCCATGTTGGCGGAGACTACGGGGAGGTCGAGGGACAGTCTCCGGGTCAGCGGCGTCCGGAGAGACACCTCACGCCGCGACGCCAGCGGGCTCGCCTGCGGGCGGAACAGGAAGTCGTCGTACGTCCGGCCGACGAACTCGGGCTCGACCGTCCGTCCCATGTCTGCCTCCGTCCGGAATGCGATCGTGGGTTCCGCGAGGGGCACGCGACGCACGACCCCCGGCGGCTCGGGGAGGGGCGGCTCAAGCGTACCATGCCGCCAGGCGCTCGCCTGGCCCGCGTCAGCCCTTGACGGAGCCGGCCGCGAGGCCCTCGACCATCCAGCGGTGGATGAACATGTAGAGGCCAACCACGGGGAGGCTCGTGATCACCGACGCCGCCATCAGCTCGCCCCAGTGGAACACGTCACCGTAGATCAGGAGGTTCAAGCCCACCGGCACGGTGATCGCGCGCTCGTCCTGGATGAAGACCAGCGCGTAGAGGAACTCGTTCCAGGAGAGCGTGAAGGCGAAGACCGCCGAGGCCACGATCCCCGGCGCCGCCAGCGGCAGGAGCACGCGAACGAACGCGGTCGTCCGCCCGGCGCCGTCGATGAGGGCGGATTCCTCCAGCTCGCGCGGCAGGGCCTTGAAGAAGCCGATCAGGAGCCACGTACAGAACGGCACGGTGAACGTCGGGTAGGCGAGGAAGAGCGCGGTCAGGCTGTTGGTGGCGCCGAGCTCGGCGAGCACCCGGTAGAGCGGAATGAAAAGCAGCGCAGGCGGGACCAGGTACAGGATCAGGATGAGGCTCGCCACCGACTCGCGCCCCGGGAAGCGGATCCGGGCGATCGCGTACCCGCCCAGGCTGGCGATGATGGTCGTGGTAACCGTCACGACGAACGCCGTGACCAGGCTGTTGCGAAGCCAGAGGGGAAAGCGGGTGTTCGTCCAGAGCCCCGTGTAGTTCTCCCACGTGAACGGGCGGGGGACGTAGATGCTGGTGGCGAACTGGATCTGCTCGTAGGTCTTAAAGGACATGTTGGCGATCCACCAGAAGGGCACCAGCACGACGAGGAGAAACAGGAGCAACCCCCCGAGGGTGAGGGCGCGGGACGCACGGGTCCCCGAGCGCGGCGTGGCGGCCCTAGCTTGACCGCTCGACATGACGTCAGTCCTTCTCGCGCAGAAGATACCGGCTGATCAGGACGATGCCCACGACCAGGAGGGGCACCAGGAAGATCGCGACCGTAACCCCGCGGCCCCACCGGAGCTGGTTGAACGCCACGTCGTAAGAGTAGGTGGCGAACACCTGGGTCGCGGTCCCCGGTCCCCCGCGAGTCATCACGTAGACGATGTTGAAGTCGTTGATCGTGAGGATGAAGCTCAGGAGGGTCGTGACGATCGTGACGTGCCGGAGGCTCGGCAGCGTGATGTGCCAGAAGCGGCGTCCCGCCCCGGCGCCGTCGACCGATGCCGCCTCGTACAGCTCCCCCGGGGTGGCCTGCATCCCCGCCAGGAACGAGACACCGAAGAACGGGAAGCCTCGCCACCAGTTGGCGACGATCACCGCGAGCATCGCCCCCTCGGGACTCGCCATGAAGGCCACGGGGCTGCGCACGAGGCCGAGGTCGAGAAGCACGCTGTTGAAGAAGCCCCGACCGGGGAAGGAGTCAAACATCCACCGCCACGTCAGCGCGATGATGACGGTGGAGGTGATCCACGGCAGCAGGAACAGGCCCCGGAAGAAGTTCCGGCCCCGGATCACGCTGTTCAGCACGAGCGCCATGCCGAGACCGGTGAGCACCTTGAGCGCCACGGATCCGACGGTGAACACCAGGCTGTTCCGGACGACCGCGTGGAAGCCGTCGTCCTGGAGGAGGTACGCGTAGTTCCGGAAGCCGACGAAGCGCTCGGGATACCCGACGAGCTTGTCGGTGAAGGACAGCCAGATGGCACGGTAGAACGGGTAGGCGATCAGGCCCACGACCAGCACGAACAGGGGGAGCAGGAACAGGAACGCGGTGACGGCATCGCCGCGCCGGGCGCGGTGACGACGCACGCGCGCCCGCCGCACGGCGGGGACGCCGAGGGCGGCCGCGGGGTCCGGTCGCGTCCTAGGCGGCACGATCAGCGCGGGGGTGTCTCCCGCTCCTGGATACGCCGGCGGCTCATGCAACCCGTCGGCGCCGTCGGCCGGAGCCACCGAGCGCGCGCGACACCGGAGTCCCCCCCCGGCTCCCCGGGGTCCGGCGCCGCGCGGGCCGGCGGCGTCTCGCGTGGGAGCGGGCCTCCCCGATCAACCCAGCGTGCTGTAGATGTCCTTGATCTTCTTGTCCGCCCAGTCGATGGCCTGATCCACCGACCACTTGTCCACGATGACCTTGGCCGGCGCGTCGGTCAGGACGTTCGACGCCTGCACCTCGGCCGCGGCCGCGGTCACGGGGCCGGGCCAGCCGGTCCCCGCGAACCACTCGGAGGCCTTCCCGAAGGTCCGATAGTTCTCGTTCTTGTTGAAGTAGTCCTTCGCCGCGTCCCGGGAGCGGTCCATGACGGGCGCGAACTGCCCGTACGAATCCTTCATGACCGACAGCGTCTCCTCGGGTGAAAGCATGTGGGCGATCAGGCTCATCGCCGCCTCGGGATCCTTGGTGCTCTTGAAGATCCCCATGCTCATCGCGATCGCCCACATACGCCGACCATCCGGCCCCGCGAGGTGCGGGAGCGCCAGGGAGTTGGCGAGGAGCTCCTCCCGCTGCTTCTTCTCCTTGGCGTCCGTCGCCTTGGCCACCGCGTTCTCGAGCGCGAAGGTGATGCTCGGCCCGTTCGAGGTCTGCGCGATCTTCCGGGCGATGTAGGCCTCGTTGTTCTGGGATCCGGTCCAGGTGAGCGTGTCCGCCGGCTGGATGCCTTCCTTGTAGATGTCGGTCGCCCACTTCATCGCCTGCTGCATGGCCGGCGTCTTGATCGACTTGTACTTGCCGTCCTTGCCCGCCCAGCCGACCCCGTAGGAGTACATGAGGCTCTGCATGACCCCGTAGCCGTCCGACGTCCGGTTCCAGCTGTGACCCATCCCGTAGAAGTTGTCGCCGGGACGGTTCAGCGCATGGGCGGCCTGCCTCGCCTCCTCGAAGGTCGAGGGCAGCTTGACCTTCTTCTTCTCGAACTCGTCGCGCCACACGTACCAGAACGCCGCCATGACGTACCACGGCAGGGCGTAGGTCTTGCCGTCGATCACGGTGACCGGCGCCACGTTCGCCGGCGGCTTGCCGACCTGGCCCTCGATCTCCTTGGCGAACGCCGTGAGGTCGACGAGCTGGCCCATGCCCGCGAAGCGCGCCGGCGCGCCCGTCTCGAGCTGCCCCACGTCCGGCGTCGACTTGTTCTCGATGGCCGCCACGTACTTCGTCTGCATGTCCTCGAACGTGAAGTACTCGACGGTCACGGAGGCCCCGTGCTTCTGGGCCCAGCGCTGGGCGCTCGCCTCGATGGCCTTGTTGGTGGGCTCGACGTAGGTCTTCAGGATCCAGAGTCGGAGGCTGGTCCCCTTCTTGACCATGGGAGCGGCTGAGACCACGCGAGGACCCAGGGCGGCCGCCGTCCCCGTCCCGATCATGCCGGCCATGAACTGCCGTCGGCTGAAGCGTCGATTTCGCATCACGTCTCCTCCTCGGATCACGAGGCACCCCGGGTGATTGACGGATGCTCCGAGTGTCGACCGGGGCCGAGGACCTGTCAAGCGCCCGGGCCCCTCCGGTGGCGCGAGCCCGGCGGCGGCGGAGGCTGATCCGGCCGCGGACGCCGGCGGGCGGGGCGCTTGCTGCCCGCTGCTCAGGGAAGTCGCCTTGGGCTATGATGCCGCCGTGTCCCCCCCGCAGCCCGAGGCGATTGTCGCGCGTCTTCCGGAACTCGTGAACGCCGATGCGGGACTGGTGCGGCGGGGCCAGGGGCTCACCACCACGTTCCTCCTCGCGGTCGGCGACACGGAGTACCTGGTCCACGTGGCCGGGGGACGCCTGGCCCCGGTCGAGCGGGGTCCGTTCCTCCTGCGCTCGTGGACCTTCGCGGTGCGGGCGCCCGGCGACGCGTGGGCGCGCTTCTGGACGCCGCTTCCCGAGCCGGGCTATCACGACCTCTTCGCGATGAAGAAGCTCGGGGTCGCCCGGGTGGAGGGCGACCTCTGGCCGCTGATGGCGCACCTGCGGTATCTGAAGGACGTTCTCGCCGCGCCCCGCCGCGCGCCGGCATCCGGTTGATCCCCGTGCTCGAGCCGATCATGGGACGCTACCTCCACCTGCCCCTCGGCGGCCGGCCGCACCGCGTGTACTTCGAGGAGGCGGGACAGGGCCCGCCGCTGGTCTGCCTCCACACCGCGGGCGCGGACGGCCGGCAGTTCCGGCATCTCATGACGGACGAGGCCATCACGCGGCACTGGCGAGTGCTCGCGTTCGACATGCCGAGGCACGGGAAGTCCCTGCCCCCGGCAGGCTGGCAGGACGAGGAGTACCGGCTCACCACGGCGGCCTACGTCGAGCTGATCCTCGCCTTCTCGGACGCGCTCGGGCTCGACCGGCCGGTCGCCCTCGGCTGCTCGATCGGCGGCAAGATCGTGCTGGAGCTGGCCCTTCGCGCGCCGCAGCGCTTCCGCGCCCTCATCGGACTCGAGGCCGCCGCCTACCAGACGCCGTGGTACGACGACACGTCGTGGCTCCACCGCCACGACGTCCACGGGGGGGAGCTGTGCAGCGCGCTGATGTCGGGGCTCATCGCCCCCCAGGCTCCCGAGGAGACGCGCTGGGAGACGCTCTGGATGTACGCTCAGGGGGGGCCCGGCGTCTTCCGCGGCGACCTCCACTTCTACCGGGTCGAGGGCGACCTGCGCGACCGCGTCGACCGGATAGACACGGCCCGGTGCCCCCTCTACCTCCTGACGGGCGAGTACGACTTCTCCTGCACGCCCGACGACACGCGGGCGACCGCAGCCCGGATCCCGGGTGCCCGGCTCACTATCATGCAGGGGCTGGGGCACTTCCCGATGAGCGAGCACCCGGAGCGCTTTCGCACGTACCTCCTGCCGGTCCTGGAGGAGATCCGGGCGACCGCGAGTCCGTAGACGGCACGCATGCGCACGAGCGCCGGGCACCGCCTGGTCCGGCTCCTGGTCGCCGGCGGCATCGTCGCCGCCGCGCCGACGACCCTTCGAGCCCAGGTGGACCTCCTCCCGCCGGAGATCCTCGCCAAGCTGGTCCCGGCGACCGAGCGCCCCTTGACGCTGGCGCCCGACGGCGAGGCCCTTCGCTTCCAGACGGGGACGGAGCGGTGGGAGGAGGCGATGCCGCCGGGGATCATCGACCTGAACCGCGACGGGACGAAGGACTACATCGTCCTGATCCTCGTGGACGGCGAGTCGGGCCGCCGGGCGCTCCTCGCCCGGGTCTGGGGAGACGCCGCGAACGCCTTCGGTCCCACCGTCTTCTACGTGATCATCGAGGACAGCGACGACGTGTCCGAGTGGGCGGGGAGCCCGAGCCTGGGCCCCTCTGTCCCGAAGCCGTGACCGGGCTGCCGGCCGGCGTCGGCGTCGCGGCCGATCCCGGGCGCCGTCACCACATGGAAGACCGCTGGGCGGTCCAGGCGACGCCGCATGGGCTGTTCGCCGCCGTATACGACGGTCACGGCGGCTCGCGCGTCGCGGATCGTGCCGCCGCCGACCTCCATGCGGCGGTGCTCCGCGCCCGGCAGGCCGGCCTCGAGCCCGCCGATGCGCTTCGCCGCGCGTTCGCCGAACTGGAGGCCGCGACGGCGGACGCGGAGTGCGGCTCGACCGTCGCCGCCCTCCTGCTCACGGGGATGAGGGTGACGACGGCCCACGTGGGAGACAGCCGCGTCGTCCGGATCGGCCGGGCGGAGGCGGAGGGCCTGACGCGCGACCACCGGATCGACTCCGCCGACGAGCGGGCGCGCGTCCTTCGCATGGGGGCCCAGCTCGATCCTCCCTACGTCGTCCGGGGGGATCAGGGATTGATGATGACCCGGAGCCTCGGTGACCGGTGGTTCCGGCCCGTGGGCGTGATCGCCGAGCCCGAGGTCGGCCAGCACCCGGTGGGGGCGGAGGACGTTGCGCTGGTCGCGGCAACCGACGGCCTCTGGGACGTCCTCGGCCTCGACGCTGCGGCGCGGGTCGTGCGCCGGGCCACCACCGCCCAGGCCGCGGCCGGCGCGCTGATCGACGCCGCGCTCGCCGCGGACACCCACGACAACGTCACGGCCGTCGTGGTGCGCCTGCCCGACCTCCCCCCGGCGATGTCGCACGGCCGATCCTGATGCGGGCGTCGGCGATGCTCGGCGATCGCGAGTGAACCAGACGAAGGAGGGTGGCCATGGGACTCGGCGGACTATTGACCACCGGCGCGACTCTGGGAATCGGCGCAGGCGGCGAGCGCGGCCGCCAGCGACGCGAGCACGGCGTCCACCCGAGCCGCCGCAGCCCGGGCCGACCTGGTGGCGCGGTGCACCGACCCCTCGACGCTCGCCGCATGTCTCGCGACGCCGTCTCCCTGCGCGGGCGTGCCGTGACGGCCACGTAGCGGTGCTGGCGGCGGGGCCGGACCCCTTCAGGCCTCGCCGCGGCGCTTGTACTCCTCGTAGAGCTTCCAGGTGGCGTCGTTGAACGGGTAGTAGCGCCCCGGCGACCCCGGGCGGCGCTCGAGCTCCTTCTTGATCACGCGCTCCACGGCTTCGCGCTCCCCCGCGACCGTGATGACCTCGTCCACCAGCGGCGCCGGGACGACCACGACGCCGTCGTCGTCACCGACCACCGCGTCGCCCGGACGCACGGCGATCCCGCCGCAAGCGATGATCTCGTTGACGCCCCATGGCCAGTGAACGGCCGACCCCTGCCTGGCCGTCGTCGAGTGGCAGTACACGGGGAAGCCGTACGCGCGCAGGCTCTCGCTGTCCCGCACGGAGCCGTCCGTGACGAGCCCGGCGATCTGGCGCTGGAACAGCCGGAGGAACTTGATGTCGCCGCCGACCGACTCCCACGGACCGACCGACGACAACACCAGCACCTCGTGCGGGCCGCACAGCTCGAAGGCCACGTACTCCGGCGACGCTTCGCCCTTGGGCTTGTCGGCCGCGATGTCCGGCCGGTGCGGCACGAAGCGGAGCGTCACCGCGCGACCGACCATCTTCCGGCCCGGAAAGAGCGGGCGGGCCCCGTGGATCATCGCCGGGGGCCACTGCTTGACCCACAGCGCGTCGATCAGGGTCTGCGTCGGGATGCGGCCGAGATGCTCGAGCTTGTCGGCGGCGACCACGGGAGCCTCTGTCATCGGGTGACCTCCGTGCGCTGGGAACGGCGCTCAGGGGTTGGCGAGCGCAGCGAGGAGCCGCCGCCAGGCGCGACCGCTGCCGACCAGGGCGCGGTAGGTGCGGCGCCCGGCCACGACCTCGCTCAGCGCCTCGCCGGCCAGCTGACCGAGCCGCGGCACGAGTCGGCGCACGAGGCCCGGCCGCCGGTACAGCACCCACGCCAGGCCTCGCGCGATGCGGAGGTCGCCGAGGATGTCCCGGCGGAGCGACGCTCGGTACACGCCGGCCGCGACTCCGGGATCGAGCCGGGCCGTGAGCAGCGCCTCGGCCGCGAAACGGCCACTCAGGATGGCGAGGGAGATCCCCTCGCCGGTCAGCGGGTCCGCCAGGCCGGCGGCGTCGCCGGCGAGCAGCACACGTCCGCGCGCCGCGTCCCGCCGGGGGCGGACCGGGATCGGCGCCCCCCGGATGCGCAGCGCGGTCGCCTCGCCCAGGCCGACGGCGGCGAGGTAGCGGGAGAGCTCGTCGCGGAGCCGGCGCCGCACGCCCCTGCGCGTGAAGACACCGACGCCCACCGAGAGATGGTCGGCCTTGGGGAAGATCCAGCCGTAACCGCCGGGCGGGACGCCGAGGTCGAACCGGGCGCGGTCGGCGAAGCGGTCGAAAACGCGGGACGGCACCGTCACCTCGGCCTCGATCGCGGGCGCCGAGACCAGCGGCTCGGTCCAGCCGGCCGCGCGGGCGGTCGGGCCGGTGGCGCCGTCGGCCGCCACCAGGAACCGGGCCCGCAGCGGGCCGCGACTCGTCTCGATCGCGACGTGGCCCCGCTCGAGTCCGACCCGCCCGACCGCGCACGGCGCCCGGAGCTCGGCGCCAGCCCCGCGGGCCGCCTCGGCGAGCGCGAGGTCGAGCGGCGCGCGCAGCGCCATGTGGACCAGCGGGGTCTCCCGCTCCACGGTCACGGCGACGTCGGCGTCCACGAAGCGCGACTCGACCCGGGCGAGACGCCGCTCGACCGGGATCCCGAGGCCGGGCGGCAGCGCGTCAAGCGCGCGCGTGACGACACCGCCGCCGCAGGTCTTGCCCCGGGGGAGCGGCGCCCGGTCGAGCAGGGCGACGTCGACGCCCGCCTGCGCCAGGAAGAGCGCCGCCGTGGCGCCCGCGGGCCCGGCTCCCACGACGGCGACGTCCACCGCGCCACGGCCCGGCGCCGTCCGGCGGGCCGAGCCGCCCGGGGGGACCGCCGTCAGCGGCCCTTCCACTCGGCGCGCCGCTTCTCCAGGAACGCCCGGACACCCTCCTGGAAATCCTCGCTCAGGTAGCAGGAGAGCAGGAGATCCTCCGCGTCGCGCACGGTGAACGCCGAGAGGATCCGGCGCGTCGCCTCCTTGGCCGCCGCGAGCGTGAGCGGGGCGAACGTGGCGATCTGCGCGGCCAGCTCGCGGACGCGCTTCTCTAGCGCCTCGGCCGGGTGCACCTCGTCGACCAGCCCGAGGACCTTCGCCTCGGTGGCGTCGACCAGCCGGGCGGTCAGCATGAGCTCCCGAGCCCGGATGGGCCCCACGGTGGCGGCCAGGAGCGACACGCTCGACGGCGCGGGGCAATTCCCGAGGGTCCGCGCCACCGGGGCGCCGAAGCGCGCGTGCGCCGCGGCGAGCCGGAGGTCGCATGCGAGGGACATGAAGAGGCCGCCACCCGCCGCGTCTCCCTGCACCATCGCGATGGTCGGCTTGGCCATGCCATGGATCCGCCGGAGCACGCGGCCGATGCGCGCCTCGTAGGCGAGCGCGTGCTCGCGCGTGCGGAAGTCCAGGAACTGCCGGATGTCGGTACCGCTGACGAAGGACCTGTCGCCCGCGCCGCGGAGCACGACCGCCCGGACGTCCGGCTCAGCGTCGAGGTGCTCCATGTGGTCGTGGAGCGCATCGTACATCTCGAACGTCATGGCGTTCCGCGCCTCCGGCCGATTGACCGTGAGAATCGCGACGCGCCCGTCGCGTTCCAGCAGAATCTCCCCCGCCACACCGGTGGCCATCCGCTCGCCTCCTCCGCCCCGGGCGCGTCCGTCTGCGCGGCGCGGCCCGGCGCCCGATCATACCGCGAGTGCGGACGGGAAGCTCCCGGGCTTCCGGCGAAACCTGTGGTACAAGAGTGCCTCGTGGACCGAAGCCGGCGGAACGTGCTCGTGCTCGCGCTCTGCCAGGCGGCGTTCCTGAGCACGGCGTCCCTCATGGCGACGATCGGCACGCTCGCGGGACACGACCTCGCCGCCGACAAGGCGCTGGCCACGTTGCCCGCTACCGCGCTGACGGTCGGCACGGCCCTCGGCACGATCCCGGCCTCGCTGCTCATGCGCCGCGTGGGCCGCCGGCTTGGCTTCATCGTCGGGAGCGGGCTCACCATCGCGGGTGGTCTGACCGGCGCGTGGGCCATCGTCGCCCGGAGCTTCTGGCTGCTCCTCGGCGGGGGCTTCCTCATGGGCGTCTCGTCGGCGTTCGCGCAGCTCTACCGGTTCGCCGCCGCCGAGGCGGTGACGCCCGAGCAGCGGGGCCGGGCCATCGCCCTGGTGCTCGCCGGCGGCCTCCTGGCGGGCTTCGTCGGTCCCCAGCTGGCCCGCTCGACCGCGAACGTCCTCGACACGCGGTTCGCCGCGTCCTTCCTCTGCATCCCGCTCCTCGCCCTCCTCAGCATCGGGCTCCTGGCGGGCCTCCGCCTTCCGGCGCCTGTGGAGGCGCACGCCGCGGGCCCGGCGCGTCCGGTCCGCGCCATCGTCCGGCAGCCCGTGTTCGTCACCGCCGTCATCAGCGAGATGACGGGCTATGGCGTCATGAACCTTCTCATGACCGGCACGCCGCTCGCGATGATGGAGCACCATGGCCACGGACTGGGTGACGCGGCCTTCGTGATCCAGTGGCACCTGGTCGGCATGTTTCTGCCCGGATTCTTCACGGGCACGCTCATCCAGCGCGTCGGCGAGCGCGCCACCATCGCGCTCGGCATCGCCGTCAACAGCGCCAGCCTGGCGGTGGCCTTCGCGGGCTCGTCCGTGTGGCACTTCTGGCTCGCCCTGCTGCTTGTGGGCACGGGGTGGAATCTCATGTTCGTGGGGGGGTCCACCCTCGTGACCAGCGCCTACACGCCGGGCGAGCGGACGAAGGCCCAGGCGGCCAACGACTTCCTCATCTGGACGACGGTCGCGGTGACCTCGCTGTCGTCCGGACAGCTCCTGCACCGGCACGGCTGGACGGCGATTCTCTGGACCGCGGGTCCGCTCCTGGCCCTGGCGACCGCGGGGCTCCTCGCTGCGTCCCGACACGCGAGGTCGGCCGCCGCGGCAGCGCGCGAGGCCTGAACCGTCCTCGCCAGCTGTCTCCTGCGTCGGGCGCTGCCTCGGGGGCGACGGCCGGAACAGGCCCGGGGCGGCGCCGGGGCGCGACCCGCTCCTCCCGGCGGCCCGCGCCACACGGTCGGCGACCACCATGAGCAGGCGACCGCGCCGTCCACCTCGACCACGTTCCCTCCGACACGAGCGTTCGCTTGAGCTGCCCGGAAAGCAACTCCGAAGGCAGGGCTTCACTCTGCCCGGCGGCCACGGCCCCGCGAGCGGCCCAGGCCGCCGTCTCGCCTCACGACTCCCGTGGGACGGCCAGGACGGGGCGCCGGCGGCGGCGCGCGACGCCGGTGCGCCCGGCCGCCTCTGCCACACCGTTGGCGACCGCCTCCACCACCCGCCGATCGAACACTGAGGGGACGACGTAGTCCTCCGTGACTTCGCCCGGCCGGATGATGGAGGCGATCGCCCGGGCGGCGGCGATCTTCATCTCGTCGTTCACTCCGCGCGCGCGGACGTCCAGGAGACCCCGGAAGAACCCCGGGAAGCAGAGCACGTTGTTGATCTGGTTCGGGTAATCGGAGCGCCCGGTCGCCATGACGCGAACGATGCCCCGGACGTCCTCGGGCATGACTTCCGGCGTGGGGTTCGCCATGGCGAACACGATCGAATTCCGGCCCATCGAGCGGATGTCCCGCCGGGTGGCGACCCCCGGCCCCGACAGCCCGATGAAGACGTCCGCGCCCCGGAGCGCGTCGGCCAGGCTGCCGCGGAGGCGTCGGGGATTCGTGTGATCGGCGAACCACTCCTTGACGGGATTCATGTGCTCGACCCGCCCGCGGTAGAGCGTCCCCACCCGATCGCACCCGATGACGTGGCGGCAGCCGACCGCCATCAGCAGCCTGGCGGTGGCAATTCCCGAGGCGCCGGCGCCCGCGAAGACGACGCGGACATCGCTCATCTTCTTCTTCACGACCTTGAGGGCGTTCAGCAGCGCGGCGAGCACGACCACTGCCGTCCCGTGCTGGTCGTCGTGGAAGACCGGAATGTCGAGCTCCTTTTGCAGGCGCTCCTCGATCTCGAAGCAGCGGGGGGCGGCGATGTCCTCGAGGTTGATTCCCCCGAACCCTGGCGCGAGAGCGCGGACGATCCTAACGATCTCGCCCGTGTCCTTGGTGTCGAGACAGAGGGGGAAGGCGTCCACGTCGGCGAAGGCCTTGAAGAGAAGGGCCTTGCCCTCCATCACCGGCATCGCCGCCTTGGGGCCGATGTCGCCCAGGCCGAGCACCGCGGTCCCGTCAGTGACGACGGCGACCGCGTTCTGCTTGATCGTCAGCGTGTACGCCTTGTCGGGATCGCCGTGGATCGCCATGCAGACGCGGGCGACCCCTGGCGTGTAGGCCATCGAGAGGTCGTCGCGCGTCTTCACCGGCACCTTGCCGCGGACCTCGATCTTTCCGCCGAGGTGCATGAGGAAGGTCCGGTCGGAGACGTGGAGGACGCGGACGCCGCGGATCCTGGCCAGGCCCGCCACGACCGCCTGGCCGTGACGGTCATCGCGCGCGTTGAAGGTGACGTCTCGGGTTCGAACCTGTCCGCCGGGCCGGATCAGGTCGATGGCGCCGATGTCTCCGCCGGCCCGGCTGATGGCCGAGGTGACCTTTCCCAGCATCCCGGGGCGGTTCCGGATCTCGAGGCGAACGGTGAGGCTGTGGCTCGCGGACGGTGTAGTCGGCATCGAATCCTCCCGGATCAGCTCCCCGCTCGTCGGTCGAGCGGGACGAAATCACGGCGCCCGGAGCCCAGATAGAGCTGCCGAGGCCGTGCGATCTTCTGCTCGGCGTCAGCCGTCATCTCGAGCCACTGGGCGAGCCAGCCCGAGGTCCGGGGAATCGCGAACAGGACCGGGAACATGTCCACGGGAAAGCCGAGGGCCTGATAGATGAGGCCCGAGTAGAAGTCGACGTTTGGATACAACTGGCGCTGGATGAAGTAGTCGTCCTGGAGCGCGATGCGCTCGAGCTCGAGCGCGACGGGCAGGAGCGGGTTGGGCTTTGTGACGGCGAAGACCTCCTCCGCGAGCCGCTTGATGATCTTCGCCCGGGGGTCGTAGTTCTTGTAGACGCGATGCCCGAACCCCATGAGCCGACCCTCGCCGCCCTTGACGCGGCGAATGAACTCGGGCACCTGCTGGACGGAGCCGACGCCACTGAGCATCCGGATGACCGCCTCGTTGGCGCCGCCATGGAGGGGCCCGTAGAGCGCGGCGACGCCGGCGGCGAGCGAGCAGTACGGGTCGGCCTGGGACGACCCGACGGCCCGCACGGCGTTCGTGGAGCAGTTCTGCTCGTGGTCCGCGTGAAGGATGAAGAGCACGTCGAGGGCGCGCTCCACAGCCGCGTTCGGCTGGTATTTCACCTCGGTGGTCTTGAAGAGCATGTTGAGGAAGTTCCCGGCGTAGGAGAGGTCGTTGTCCGGGTATGCGTACGGCATGCCCAGCCCGTGGCGGTAGGCGAACGCGGCGAGGGTCGGCATCTTGGCGATGAGGCGGACGACCTGGAGGTGGCGGGTCTCCGCGTCGGCGCCGTTCTTCGCCTCGGGGTAGAAGGTCGACAGCGCCGCGACCGCGGAGACCAGCATCGCCATCGGGTGGGCGTCGTGATGGAAGGTGTCCAGGAACTTCTTCAGGTTCTCGTGGATCCAGGTGTGGTGGGTGATCTCCCAGCGCCACTCGGCGAGCTGGCTCGCGGTCGGCAGTTGGCCGTGGACCAGGAGGTACGCGACCTCGACGTACGACGACTTCTCGGCGAGCTGCTCGATCGGGTAGCCCCGGTACTCGAGGATCCCGCGGTCGCCGTCGATGTAGGTGATCGTGCTGCGGCAGGACGCCGTGTTCATGAACGCCGGGTCGTACGAGAGCAGGCCGAAGTCGTCGGGACCCGTCCGCATCTGGCGGAGGTCAACGGCCCGGATCGCGCCGTGCTCGATCGGGATCTCGTAGGTCTTGCCGGTCCGGTTGTCGGTGACGCTCAGGCTGTTCCGGGTCATCGGGATTCCTCCGTTGCGGTCGGCGCGCATCCCGCGTGGGGTGCTCGGGACACGGCGGTTTCGCGCTCAGAGGCGAGCCGGGCCAGGCTCGCCGGTGCGGCGCGTCGGCTTCCACAAGAGTACCGGCACTGATACCGATCTCAGCACGCGCTCGGCCACGCTCCCCAGGAACAGGCGGCCCAGGCCCGATCGGCCGTGGGTCGACATCGCGACGAGGCCGCTCTCCGTCTCGGCGGCGACGGCGGGAATGACGTCGGCGGGAAGCCCCGCTCGCATCGTCACGTCCACGCGCAGGCCGCGGGCCTCGAGAGGCGCGGCCACCCGCGCGAGGTACGCGGCCTCGGTCTCCGAATCGTGGCCACCCGTCGCCCCGACCGGGGAGCCCGGGAGGGATCGGGTGGCCTCGACGACGTGCAGGAGGCGGATCTCGAAGTCGAAGGGTCCGGCCAGGCACGAGACGACCGGGAGCACCTCCTCCGAGGCCTCCGACCCGTCAAGGGGGACCAGGATGCGATTGATGCTACCCCGATTCCACGCCGCGATGCCCCGGACGAGCAGCACTGGGACGGGCGCCCGGCGGACCACACTCTCCGCGACGCTCCCGAAGCGGAGCCGGTCGAGGCCGCTCCGGCCGTGGGTCGACATCGCGACGAGATCCGCCTGCTCACGCGCGGTCGCGTTCGCGATGGCCTGATCCGCATCGCCGTACCAGACGCGGGGGTGCACCCGCCGGAGGCCGTGGCTCCGGAGGGAGGCGACGGCCTGCTCGAGGTAGCCGCCGGCCTGCTGCTCCGCCTCGTGCTCGGCCTCCCGCGTCGGCTGGCCCTCCAGCACCTCGAGGAGGACGACCTCCGACTCGTGGTCCCGCGCCAGCCGCTCAACGACCGGTAGGATGGCCTCGGCCAGGGTCGATCCGTCGAGGGGGACGAGGATGCGCCGGAGCTGGACGCGGGCCGACATGACCGCTCCGGATCCGATCGCTGGCGCGGCTAGGGCCCGGGCGCGGCCGACGGACGCGGGGCCGCGGAGCGCCTGAGCTCGCCGAGCTCGATCGGAATCGCGACCTTCGCCAGGAGGGTGAAGACCAGCATGCCCAGGGCCCAGATTCCCAGCGAGACGAACACTTCTCCCCAGTGGGGCGAGTACTCGAACACCTCACCGAGCGGCGTCGGCACGAATCCCGGCACGACGAGGCCCATCCCCTTCTCGATCCAGACGCCGACGATCGCGAGCGCGCAGGCGATGCTGAGGAACACCCGGCGCTTTCGCAGCGGATGGAGGGTCAGCATGATCGCGGCCGCGCCGTCTAGGAGGATGGCGATCCAGATCCAGGGTACGAGCCGGTTGGCGCCGTTCAGGCCCAGATACAGATAGGTGGCGGCGGCGACGTGCTCCGTCCGGAAGTAGAAGTCCGTGAAGATCTCGGCCCCGACGAGAAAGAGGTTGATCTGGAGGGCCACCGTGGTGATCAGGGCCATGAGGTCGATCACGGAGGACTGGACCTTGAACGGCGTGTTCCGGTCGATGATCTGCAATGCCAGCACGATCAACGCCGGCCCCGCCGTGAAGGCGGAGGCCAGGAAGCGTGGTCCGAGCACGGCGGTGTGCCAGAACGGCCGGGCCACGTTCGACGAGAAGAGGAACGCCGTGACCGTGTGAATCGAGATCGCCCAGACGATCGAGAGCAGCACGGCCGGAAAGTACAGGCGCGCGCGCGGCTCCCGTCCCCGATACCGGCTGAAGAGGATGTAGAAGGGGATCGCGAGGTTGAGCCCGAGGTACCCCGTGAGGACGACGATGTCCCACGCCAGCAGCGACGCCGGGAAATGCAGTCGCCCGACCCAGGGAATCATGTGCCACATGCGGTCCGGCCGGCCTAGGTCCACCACGACGAACAGGACGGACATGATCACCGCGGCCACGGCAATGCCTTCGCCGATCAGCACGACGTGCTTGACGTCGTCCCGGTGGAACACGTAGGCGGGGATGACCAGCATCACCGCGGCGGCCGCGATGCCCACCAGGTAGGTGAAGTTGGCGATGTAGGCGCCCCAGGACACCTGGTCGCTCATGCCCGTGGTGATCAGGCCCTGCTGCAGCTGGCGCCAGTAGAAGGAGACGCCCAGCAGCACCACCAGACCGAGTCCGCCCACCCAGCTCCAGTACAGACGGCCGCCCCGGAATAGCTGCCTCAGGCTGTCGGCGAAGAAGGCGAGCAGCGTGCCCATGGGCCCGTCAGTCCGTGAAGTACCAGAACTTGGGTTCCGTGCCGAGCTCTTCCTTCAGCCGGAAGACTGTCTTGTTCTCGAGCACGTAGCGAATGTCGCTCGCGGGGTCGAGCAAGTTGCCGAAGATCCGCGCGCCGGTGGGGCACGCTTCGAGGCAGGCCGGCTGGCGCCCCTTGCGCGTGCGCTGGATGCAGAAGGTGCACTTCTCGACGACGCCCTTCGGGCGCGGCCGGTTCCCGAGGTAGTGCGTGTCGGCATTGAGCGACGCCGGGGGGATCGTCGGCTCGCTCCAGTTGTAGTGGCGGGCCCAATAGGGGCACGCGGCCATGCAGTAGCGGCAGCCGATGCACCAGTCGTAGTCGACCACCGTGATGCCGTCCCGCTCCTGCCACGTGGCCTCGACCGGGCAGGCCTTGACGCAGGGTGGATTGTCGCACTGCATGCACTGGACGGGCAGGTAGAACTTGCCCGGGCGGGGCACGGTCTCAGCGTCGTAGTAGTGGTTGGCCCGGGTCAGGTTCATGTCGCCGTGGTCCATCTCCAGCACCCGGATGTACTGGATCTGGGGGTCGCGGCTCAGGTTGTTCTCGGCGACGCAGGCCTCCACGCACTTCCGGACGCCCTTGCACTTTGAGATGTTCAGCGCGTAGCCGAAGACGACGTCCTCCAGCGGCGGCTCTGTCCCAACGCTGATATCGACGCCGTGCTGCCGTTTCGCCCGGCGCTCGATCCGCCCGATCGCCGCCGTGATCTCGTCCGGGGTCATTCTCGTGTATTGCTGCTGGAGCAGCGCGCCCCAGGCGTCGGCGATGGATTCGGCCCCCGCTCCCGCGGCCCGGGCAGCCTGGGCGATGGCCCGGCGGCCGCCGAGGAGCGCGGCGCCGGCCGCCACGAGGCCGGCGAGCCGGAGGAGGACACGGCGCGTGACAGTCGGACCGCCGGATGTCACCCGGGAGTTCGGCGCCATCAGCGTCCCCTTCTCCGCGCCCGGATGCGGGCAATCGCGGCCGTCACCTGGTCACGGCCCATCCGTGTGAGCTCCCCCGGGGCGAACGAGCCCGCCGGGTCGGATCGCGCGGCCTCCGCGGCCGTCGGCGACGGGGCGGCCGTCGCTCCACCGCCCAGTAGCCCCGTCACCCGACCGGGAAGTCGCTTCGTCAGGAAGTCACGGCGACTGAGGTCGCGGCCGTCACTGGGACCCGTTCGCGGCTGGGGCATCAGCGCTTCCCTCTCGATTCAGTGAGGCGCTCCCAGATCTTCTGTTCCGGTTCCGACTTCACCGAAGGCCGGCTCAACCCGGAGCGGATCTTTGGCGGCGGGCTCGGCTCGAACGGCTTGATGGCGGGGGAGTGGGCGTCGTGGCATTCGGTGCAATTGAGGATCGTCCTCCCGCCCTTCCACCGGCCGATCTGATCGCGGTCCTCGACCTTCAGCTCGTCTGCGACCGTCGGGATCTCGCGCTGGTCCTCCCAGGCTCCCTGCCGCTTACCGTGCCCGCCGAAGTACCAGTCCAGGCGCTGGTAGTGACACTGCCCGCAGACCTTGTAGGACTCGTCGTAGCTCACCGCCCGGCCGCGGAGCGAGACGAGGTTGTCCATGTCTGTGCCCCTGTGGCAGGCGTCGTAGCACCAGAAGCGGCCACCGCCGTGCTCGAAGACGAGCTTCGTGTGCTCGTCCTGGAGCTCCCGCACCCGGCGGTCCACGAACTTGTTGTCGTGGCACTTGGTGCAGGGGTAGTTGCGGATCCGGTCGATACGGGGAGCCACCTTGAACTCGGGCGCTTCAGCAGCAGTCTGGCCGCGTGCGGTCGCGGCACGGATGGGCTTCCGCTGGGCCATCAGCTTCGCGAGGGCCTCGTCGGCCTCCTTGGCGGTCTGGGCCTTGGGCTGGTCGGTCTTCGGGGTCTCGGGCTTCGCCTCCTCGGGCCCGACGTCCGGTTTGGCCTCCGGCTTGGCCGCCGGGCTCGGCTGCGCCTGGGCATCCGCCACCCAGGAGGCTGGCGCCAGCGGGGCCTGCGACCCGGCCGTCCCGAGGGCCACCACCACGGCCACGCCCAGCCACCGCGCCGTCGACTGCCAGCGTCGCGAGCCGTGCTTCATCCCGCCTTCTCCCCTCCCCTTCTCGGGTCCACCGAGATGACGTCCTGCTCCTTGGCCTTCTCGCCGGTGGTGACGAGCTTGCGCTTGATCTCGTACGCGGGAACCTTCTCCCACGCGGCGTCGACCGTCCTGTCGATCGTCCGCGGCTGATCCGTCCTGACGCTCACCAGTCCCTTCTGGGCCAGGGCCGGCATCGCCGAGAGGGCGAGAGCCAAGATCACTGCGCCACTCCGCCAGGCTACGACCACCACGGCGTTTCGCATCCGCGGCCTCCGTTCGCTAGCGCTCCCGGTCGCGGGCTGTCAAACCGTGCCATCTCCCGGCCGGCCCAGTACGGTGCAATCGACGTTCCGCCAGACCTCCCTGTGGCCTCGACGTAAAGGGCCGCCGATTTGTGTAGTGGTTCCGAACCCTTGCCCCGCGCGAGTCCTCGGCGACGCGACCTGCGCCTGGGGCAGCGGAGCCCCTCTGGGGCATCGGAGTCCCAGTGACTCCGGATGCGCCGACGGGCGAGCAGCAGCCCACCGAGCACGAGGGCGTAGAGACAGGCGAACCGATTCGCGACACGCTGGAGAAGCACAAAGACAGCCGTGCCCACGGCCGGCCCGAGGAACTACCGCGTTCCCCCGATTCTCGTTTGCGACGACGAGCTTGGCCGAGCTTCCCCCTTCGTCCAGTCCCTCAGCTTGGCCGCCCCTGCGGGAACAGACGAAGCCGCCGGAAGTAACTCCCGATGTTGGCGGGTTCCCCCTTCCCCGTCTCCCAGTTCGTCTCCAGCAGGTGTCGTGCTTGTGGCCCCGGACCCGCCCGCGCTGGCCCGATGACGCTTCCCGCGGTCGATCCCGCACGCGGGACTCGGTGCCCCAAGTGAGTCGGCCTTCGGACAGCCGCGGCGAGATGCGCCGGACACCGCGGTCCGAAAACGGCTCATCTCGACATCCCGAAGCACGTGGCAGCGGCGATGCAAGATCGTTAGTCGTGACGGAGCTGAAGGTAGAGCGTTCCCGAGCGCGCGGCCAATCGGGTGAGGCCAACTGCAGGTCGGGAGGCCGACATGGACTTGGACGTGCTCCTTGAGCAGATGGCAGACGGGGTCTGCGGCGTCAACGGGAGTGGCAGGATCGCGCTCTGGACACCGTCAGCGGAGAGGATCCTGGGGTACGCCGCCCGAGAGGTCATGGGGCGCTTGAGCTGCGAGGTCTTCGTAGAGAGTGACGCCTCGGGAAACCGGCTGTGTTATCGGGGATGTCATGTTCTGACGCTGGTTAGGCGGAGCGAGCCGGTCCAGCACGTCGCCCTGCCGACCCGGACCAAGGTCGGGAAGCCGGTCTGGCTCGACATCAGCATCCTCGTCGTCCCCGGCGCTCGGCCGGACGGGTCGAGCGTCCTGCATCTCTTTCGCGATGTCACGGCGTCCAAGGAGATCGAAGCCCTGGTGCGAGAGGGCCTCGCCCACGCCCAGCCGGCCGCACTGTCAGAGGGGTCCCCTCCGGCGGCGCTCACCCGGCGCGAGTTCGAGATCCTGCGCATGATCGCGGGCGGAGCGAACACGCGGACGATGGCCAAGCGGCTCCGCGTGAGCCCGATCACTGTGCGCAACCACGTCCAGAACATCCTGCGGAAGCTGGGTGTCCACAGCCGCCTCGAGGCGGTCGCGCACGCGACGCGCCATCGCCTTCTGTGAACCACACGCTCGGCCCGCGCGTGGAAACTCGGTCTCGCGTGAGCCTCCGTGTCCCACGCTTGTCTCCTCTCCGAGGATGACGGGGACTGTCCGACCAATGACGGGGACTGCGGACTCGGCCCCCGCACCCACCGTTGGCAGACCGATCCTCCGGCGAGCTCAGTCGAACCGGTAGCTGAGACCGAGCGTGACGTACTGCGCCGTGTAGTCCCGTGCGTCACTGCCCAGCCAGATCGATGTGACGCCGGGCACGAACGGGTTGAGCCCATCGGTCCGGAAGTCCGTGCCCTCGAACTTCTCGAAGGCATACGCGAGCGTCGCGGTCCACCTCTTCGCGAACGCATACCGGATCGCGGTCCCGAGCCGGATCAGCGAGTCGTCGGCGGACGGGAACGGCTTGGCGGTCGCGCTGGTCTGCTGGGCAAGCGTCCCGCTCGTCGGCTTGGTAGGGTTGCTGGTGTTCACCTGGCCGTTCGCGCTCGAGTAGGCCAGGTCCACCGTCCAGTCGAGGACCTTTGGGATCAGCGTGGCACGGATGCCGGCGTACACGGTCTGGATCCGGTCGACGTTCTTCGAGGTCCAGGTGAAGTCGGCGAAGTCGAAGATGGTGGTGCCCGTCTGCTCCCGGCTCCGCGACTGCTGGCGCGACTCCACGAACTCGTACTCGTACCCAATGGAGAAAGAGAGCCACTCGCTCGGGCTCCAGCCGATGTCGAGCCCCGCCGTCCACGTCTCCACCTTCTGCAGGCCGAGCGGGGAGTTGATGTAGTCGTCGTAGCGATACCCGCCGATCGGGCTGATGGTGAGGGTCTCGATCGGTGTGAACTGCAGCATCAGATCGACGCGCTGGCGATCCCGATCACCCTCGTCGAACTTGCGCAGCAGAACAGATTGCCCCTGGCCGGCCAGGGAGCTCGGATCCTCCTCAACGACCGAGTGCTGAAGGTGCGCCTCGGTATTGTATTCCGAGATTCGCCGGAACGACGGGATGTATGTGAGGCGGCCCAGGAACCAGTCGACCGGCGTCACGTCGAGCGCCGCCTTGCCGAAGTACTCGTTGCTCGTGGGCACCTCGCGATGCTCATCCCGGTCCCAGCGCTCCCAGCCGCCGCCCGCAGTGAGGGCAACGGGTTCGCCGAACCGCCAGCGGCCGTCCAGCTCCGCGTTCTGCTTGAGATACCCCCATTGCCCGTTCACGCGCGGTTCATTCACGAGCGAGCGATCGTTGATCACGTGGCCTGGAAAGACCAACTCCTTCGAATCGTCGATGAGGTCGTAGAGCCGGTACTTGGCCGTCAGCGTCAAGGGTGCCAGCGGCCGGCTCACCGCGTTGAGGTTGAAGAGCACGGTCTGGACGATCCCGTCCAGGCTCGATCTGGGCAGCACCAGCGATGGGGACGAGGCCAGCGCGGCATTGTTCGTATGCGGCAGGAAGTTGTCGTCCTGCATGCGCAGGCTGTAGGAGACGTTCGCTGACAGCTGCGTTCGCAGGGGGAGGATCACTGCCCCCGCGAGGGAGATGGTGTGCGCGATGTTGTTCGGTGCCACCGACAGCCGGCCGCTGGCGGGGGCGCCGGTGGCATCGGCGCCACACCCGGCAGGCGGGGCCGGCGCCTGGAGCCCGAAACACGGGTTGGCCGCCGTCAGCGAGTCCAGCCCGTTCCGGAAGATCGAGAGCGCGTAGGACCCCTGGAGCCGCCAGCCCTCGCCCGCGTAGCTCGCGCGGAGGCGGAAGTCGTGGATCGTCTGGTCAATGGGCTGGATGAACTCGGCGAAGTTGTTCCCGGGGCTTCCGAACGCCATGCTCAGGGGGCGGTTGCCGTTCTTGCGAGTCAGCGTGTAGTCGGCCTTCAGGTCGAGATCGAGCGTGGGCGTTACCGTGACCGAGAAGCGAGCGACGTCCCACTCGGTCCGGACATCCTGGAACGGAGCGAGATTGTACGCGGAGAGGGGCGGACGCGGAGAGGGCAGGGAAAACACCCCCACAGACGGCTCCGTGTAGAGCGAGCGGGCGTCGGTCGACAGGGTGTGGGGGATCTGATCCCATTCGAAGTCGAAGTTCCAGAGACCCAGACGACCCGTTGACAGGAAGTACGCTTGATCCTTTTGCCCGATGTTGTAGCCCCCGAGATCGAGCGAATAGCTCTCGTCGGGACGGAAGAGTCGGAACCGGAAGGCGCCAAACGGCGCTTCCGGCAGATCCCGGTATTGCTCGAAGATGGAGCGTTCCTCGGGTGGCGGTCGCTCGATGTAGATTCTCCCGCCGAGATCGAACTCACCCTCCACGTTGAAGCCGTACAGCTGGGTCTCCGCCCGGGCGGGATACGCCAAAGCCAGCATGAGGGTTGCCGCAGACGCCACTGCCCACCACCTCCCGCGTGCCGGCGGCATGGTGGCCCCCCTATCGTGTGAAGGCGAAACCGGACGGATGGTTCGAACCGTGAATGTTCACGTGGCAGCTGTTGCAGGCCCTGCCCAGCACGAACTTCTTCGACGCCAGGTCATTGCCGTACGGACGCGTCGGGTGGCGGGTCTCGATGTGGCACTGCTGGCAGAGGCGCGGTTTCGTCACCTTCAACATCGCCTCGTGGTTGGAGCCGTGCGGCTGGTGGCAGTTCGTGCAGCTCTCGGTCACCGGCGCGTGCTCCCAAAGGAAGGGACCCCGCTTCTCGGCGTGGCAGGTGTAGCAGGTCTCGTTGACCGAGTTCTCCTTGAGGAGCTGGGGCGTGACCGTGCCATGCGGGTTATGGCACGAGCTGCAACTCATCTTGCCTTCGAGGAGGGGATGCCGCGAGATCCGCCACTGCTGGGCGCGCTTCTCCGCGTGACACTGGCCGCAAGTCTGGATCTCATCGCGTTTGGCGAGCTGGTGGCGGGGAGACAGGTTCTCGTGGACGTGATGACAGTTCGTGCACGTCACATCGCGCGCCTCGTGCGAACTGCCTTCCCAGAAGAACCTCGCGTTCTTCTCGTGGCACCCGAGGCAAATGGCCGTGCGTTGCTCAGTCGGCGTCCGATCCCCCTTCATGAAGGAGATGAGGCCGCCGGTGTTCTTCTTGCCGCCCGAATCGATGTGCGCCGCGGCCGGGCCGTGGCAATTCTCGCAGGCGAGGGCCTCCCGCTGATCCTGGGGCTGGTGGAGGAAGCGCCGGCCCATCTTCGTGGCGCCGAACTTGCGGAATTCTTCCTTGTGGCATTGCTGGCAGGCTTCACTCCCGGCGTAAGCTTCGGCGGGGGCGGGGATCGGTTGCGCCGGTCGCGCGACCCGGGATGATTGTCCACAAGAGGCAAGGCCCAGGAAGAGGAAGGCCAGCAAGATGGCACCCAGTGCTGACCCGACATCCCGCATCCGCACAGCCGGACCCGCCATACGGCGCCCTCCCCTTCCACGGGCAGAGGACAACGTCGATGCGTCTGTCGATGCTTCTAGTGATACGTCATGGTTTTCGGCCCTTTCTATCGCGAGCTGACAAATAGCGTCAATGATGCAGATGCATCAGCAGGCGATCGGGCATAGACGGCCCTCTGCTCCTGAAGGGCCCGCCTCCGCGCTGCGTTTCATTGCAGGGCCATCCTCGCATCGTTAGTCCGACAGCAGGGTCTCCAGGGTCACGACCTGCCCCTCATAGTGGTCCCGCTGCGCCCTCACCAGATCACCGAGCGACACAATCCCGACCAGCTTTCCCTGGTCCATGACGGGCAGGTGGCGGATTCGCTTCTCGGTCATGGTGTGGGCGACAGACATCAGGTCGTCACCGGGGTGTCCGATGACGACCTCTCTGGTCATCACCGCGCCTACGGTCACGCTGAGGACGCGTTCATTCGTCAACGCCGCCCGGAGGATGCCGCGCTCCGTGATCATCCCTACCGCCGCGTCAGCGTCGTTCACCACGACGAGCGCGCCGATGTTTCGCTCGGCGAAACGCTCCAGGGCCTCTCTGACGGTCTGGTCAGGGCGGATGGTGACCACGCGACCACCCTTGCTAGCCAAGACATTCGCGATGTTCACGTGACTGACCCTCCTTCTGCGGTCGCGAACGTCACGGTTGAGGGCCGCCGCACCGGAGCCACGGTCACCGGTCGACGGCGTGCTGCCAGGGCATCGTGCCAGACATGAAGAGTGGGAGATTCTCGCGGGAGATCCGAGAGTGGAAACCGCCCGTCCTCGTCGGTGAGCGCGTGACGGATCGCTGCCGACCACGATCCGCCCGCATCACCCCTCACCGTGCAACCCGCACTGCTCGGCCGGGAACGCTCTCGGAATGCTCGAATGTCAACCTGAGCCGTTTGACCCTTGGCCAGGCAAGATTGACCGTCTGGCCGCCGGATTCGTCTGCGCCTGGGCGTCGGCCACCCAGGAGGCTGGCGGCAGCGGCGCCTGCGACCCGGCCGTCCCGATGGCCACCACCACGGCCACGCCCAGGCACCGCGCGGTCGACTGCCAGCGTCGCGAGCCGCGCTTCGTCTCGCCTGTCTCCCGTCTCCTTCTCGGATCCGCCGAGATGACCGGCACGGGTCCCTCCCGCAGTGGTCCGCGGGAGGGACCCCGGCGCCACATCGCCGGCTACTTGAAGGTCAATCGGTGGACACCCTCGTGGTACATGTGGTTGATCTGGGTATTGTCGAACACCGACACCCCGAAGTAGTACGTCTTCTTGAGATCGTCGAACTGGACGTCCTGCTCCTTGGCCTTCTCGCCGGTGGTGACGAGCTTGCGCTTGATCTCGAGCGTCCACATCCCGCCCTTCCACGCGGCCCGCGCCTGGAGATCCCCTCGAGAGCCGGTGAAGGGAGCGATCACGATGCCACCCACGACGTCACCGGGTTTGAAGGTGTCGACAAACTCCGTCTTCTGGTCGTCGAGGACCCAGTACTTGTTCTCCTCGCTGGGGGTCTTGTTCATCCAGGCGGGGCCGGTCTTGTCCTTGTTGACGTTGTTCACGTAGCCGCCGCCCGTCTTCGCGTCGCCCTTCCGGCCCCAGTCGGCATTCTTCGTGGGGTCCTTGGTGTCGTCGATGTACTGGTCGTCGACCTGGCCCACGGGGCCGGTGCGGACGCTCTTCCAGTGCCACATGTCGACGGTCTCGCCCTGCTCCAGGTACTTGCGGCCGGGAGACTTGTCCTCGATGCCCGCGATCTTGCCGCCCCGCGCCTTGTGGCAGGCGACGTCGCACCCCTTCTTGTCGAAGCCCACGGCGTTGATGTTCCAGAGGATAGCGAGCTTGTCCTCGTAGTAGGTGTTGTCGTGCCCTGTCTGGTCGGCCGCCTTGAGCTGCTTCCACTTGCCGTCGGGCTGCTTGACCCACGGATTTCGCTCGAAGCTCTGGGTCGCGTCCTCCCACTGGAGCAAGATGTAGATGCTGTCCTTGTCGTACATCGACTTCATGGTGACGTTGGTCTTGGTGAGCCCCTTGAAGCCCTCCGGCTTGTAGGGGGTGTCGGTGAGGGCGATCTTGTACGCGGGAACCTTCTCCCACGCGGCGTCGACCGTCCCGTCGATCGTCGGCGCCTGATCCGTCCTGACGCTCACCAGTCCTTTCTGGGCCAGGGCCGGCATCGCCGAGAGGGCGAGAGCCAAGATCACTGCGGCACTCCGCCAGGCTAGGACCACCATCGAGGTTCGCATCCGCGGCCTCCCTTCCCTCGCGCCCTCTCGGGGTGTGAGCCTCGCACCGTGAGCCACGATCCGTTCCGGCCCCGGAGGTGCAATCGACGTTCCGACCGATTCGCGCCGGAGCCGGCGGCGGTCGGACGTCCAGGGGCAATCTTTCCGGCCCCTTGGAGAGTCCGTAGGTCCGGCGATGGGGTGTGCGGCGGGGCCGACCCCTGAGGCGGCGCGGCCCCTGTGGGGCACTAGAGTCCCAGTTCCGCACCGGGGGAGCCGGTTCAAGGCGCCGACAAGATCCGCGAGCAGAGACCCGCCAAGGAGCTAGTCACGGGACAGGAAGCCGGGCGTCGACCAGCCCGAGTGCCACCGACGTCGCCCGCACGGCCGGCCAGGGATGAATGCCCGGGGAAGCGGACTCCTTGCCTCCGGACGTTGATCCGGTAGTCCCAGGGGGCCTGGGGCGCCGAGTCCGCCCACAGGCCGCGACGGCTCGCCCGAGCTTCTTCCTCCAGGCGGGCCAGCCGGTCATCCCGAGAGTACTTCCAGAACCACCAGGCGTAACCGGCCCGCACGAGTTCCTGGCTCAGGCTCCGGCCGTCCGGCAGAAGGACCTCCCCCAGAAGCCGGCCGTTCCGGTCGCGCCCGGCGGCCCGCACGGTCACCGTGCGATCGAACGCAAGGTCGGCGGTGAACCGGCGGGCGCGGTCACCGTAGGACTGACGCTTCTCGGGCGCGTCCACGCCCACGAGCCGCACCGTCGCCGGGTGCCGGGCGTGGAGCACCGTGAGCGTGTCGCCGTCGGTGACGCCGACGACGCGTCCCGTGAACTCCTCCGCGACGGCGGGCGCCGCGAGGAAAGCCGAGACGGCCAGCCAGAGCCCGGCCCAGTACGGGAGCCTCCGCCGCCGGCCGCGTCCCGGCTCCATGACAGGAGTGTATGCGTGCGCATACAGGGTGACGCCATTTGTCGACGGGACGGCCCCGGAACAGCCTGCCCGGAGCTTGAAAGCCAATCGCCGCGCCGGCGTGGAGGTCGAGTATGCTGGAGCGAAGGCCCGATGGGTCGAACCAAGCGCGATTGCCGTGCATCGTCCCCGGCGCGGGACGGACGGGGGCCCGGAGCTCGGCGTGTCCGGATGCGGCCCCTGGCCGCGCTGGCCGGCGCCCTGCTGGGGCTCCTGGCCACTGCGACCCCGGCGCGCGCCGTCGAGGTCACCTTCCCGCTGACGGTCGACTACGGGATCCTCCGCGCCGCCCTGCGAAAGCACCTCGGGGAGCAGACCGGGGGGGCTCTCGAGCTCTGGCGGACGCCCGATGGCTGCGGGACGTTCGTCGTCCGCGACCCCGTGCTGGAGCCCGCCGAGGGGAGGCTCCGCATCACCGGCCCCGCCTCGGCGACGGGGGGGCTGCCGCTCCTCGGCTGGTGCGTCGCGTCAGTCTCCTGGAACGGCCAGGCGGAGATCCTGGCGCGGCCCGAGCTCGACCACAACTGGCAGCTGCGCTTTCGCGACGTCGACTTCCGGCTCTTCAACGCCGCGGGGCAGCCCGCGAACGTGGCCACGCGGCTCTGGACCGTGATCCGCGACTGGAGCTCGGCCGAGCTCGAGACCTTCGCCTTCGACCTGGGGCCGCCGGTGGAGGACGTCCGCTCCCTGCTGCGGTCCCTCAGCAACCCCTCCGGAAGCCTGGCCGCGGCGCTCCAGACGCTCCGTCCCCGTGACCTCGCGGTCGAGCCGGATGCCGTGCGGCTCCGCGTGTCCCTGGACCTGCCTCCAGCGCCACCCGTCCCCACCGCGCCCGAGCGGGCGCTGACCCGGGCGGAGCTCCAGCAGTGGGAGGCGATGCTGGACTACTGGGACGGCTTTCTCGCGTTCATCGTCAAGGATCTCGCCGGCGAGGCGGACATCGACATGCGGAACGAGCTGCTCGACCTCCTGCTGACGGCCCGGCGGGAGGTCACGGCCGTGCTGGGACGGGGGCCCGAGGTCGGCGTCGATCCCATCCGGCCGCTCTTCATCCGGTTTTGGGAGCGACTCCGCGACATCGTCCGCCGGGCCGGCGCCAAGGGCGGCGACCACACCCGCACGCTCCGCTACGTCGTCTTCCTTGCCGCGGGCGACGCGCTGACGGCCATCGAGGCGGCGGCGCCGGCAGCCGGCATCGACTTCTCGGCGGACGGCTTGCGCCGGCTGGCCCGCACGGTGGCCCCGGGCTACGCGGGAGACCCCCTGGAGTACTCGGATGCGCCGGACCCCCGGCTCCAGGAGCTGTTCCGGTTCAGGGATCCCGACGGGCCACCGCGCCGGATCCGGAGGAAGCCGCCGACAGGGCCTCGGTCATGGCTTCCGTCCTGGCTCGCCGCCGGTCCGGCGCACGCCGACGACGGCGACGAGTGGCGGGAGCTCTCGGAGCGGCTCGATCGATGGGTTCCCACCACCAGCGAGCTTCCCGCCTACCGGGAGATCGTCGACCGTCTTCTGACCCTGGCTGCCGAGCGATCGTTTGACGGAGAGGCCCTGAGCCCGCGCTTCGAGGACCTCTTCCGGGACGTGGTGAAGACCGTCGCGTGGCAGGAAAGCTGCTGGCGCCAGTTCGTCCGAGAACGAGGCGGGATCGTGCCGATCCAGTCCTCCACCGGCGACGTCGGCATGATGCAGATCAACGTTCGCGTGTGGCGAGGCTTCTTCAACCCCGTGAAGCTCCGCTGGAGCGCCGGGTACAACGCCGGTGCCGGGACCGAGATTCTCTGGCAGCTCCTCGGCCGCTATGGGGTCCGCGAGGGACGGACTCACCTCGCCGACGCCGCCCGGTCGACGTACTCCGCATACCACGGGGGACCCCGACGATACCGGCGCTACCGGTCGCCCGACACGCCTCCCGAGATGCAGCTGATCGACCGCGCGTTCTGGGCCAAGTACCAGCTGGTGAGCGCCGGGACCGCCGGCGACCGCGTTCTCTGCATGCCGGTCCGGCGCGCGTCCTGACCGCGTACTGGGCCGTTGGACGTGCGCGCGCGACTCGCTCCAGCGTTCCGCGAGGCAGTGCCTACACCCTCGCAAGTGTAAGCGTTACACGCCGTATTCCTTTTCAGACGGGGCCAGACGTTGGGCTGGGTACGCGTAAGCCCCCGCCGTTTTGGTGTTTTCGTCGGTTACCGGGTTCGCAGGCACGGGCGTTGCTGCCCACCTTCATCGCGCGACGGCCCCGGAGGCTGCCGCACATCGAGGTGACGGCGATGAGCCCGACGACGACAAAGAGCCGCGACGCCCTCGACCGCCGGACCGCTCAGGAGATCGAGCGGTTCCTGCGCACGCGTCAGATCGCTCTGGCTCGCCTGATCCGCCGCGGCTTCGGCGAGCGGCAGGGGCATGCGGGCGAGGACAGCGACGCGGTCGCCTCCGCCAGCCGCACGCTCGACGACGAGGTCCGGGCGGCCCTCGTCGATCGGGCCAGCCGGGAGCTGCTCCAGGTCGACGCGGCTCTGGAGCTTCTCCGGGACCACCGCTACGGGCTGTGCCGGGATTGCGGGGGCTTCATCGGTCTCGCCCGGCTCCGGAGCCTGCCCTTCGCCCAGCGGTGCCGCCCCTGCCAGGAGCGGTTGGAGCAAGCGCAGACCGCCGAGCCGCGGCGCTCCCTCGCCTCGGTGGTCGCCGCCGAGGCCGACTGACGCCGGTGTGATCCGCCCTCGACGGGCGGGTCGCGGCCTCCTGCTAGTCCTCCTCGCGGTCCTGCCCGAGGGGGCCCTCGCCCAGACGGGGGACGGTTGCCGTGTGGTCATCGACTTCGGGGATTCCGTCGTCGGGGACTTCCCGGCCGGCTGGCAAGCGCGGGACGACGCCGCGCGGGCAACCTATCGCGTCATGGCCGAGGGGGGCATCCGGTTCGTGCGGGCGACGGCGGAAGGGACCGGCTCCCAGATGGGCCGGGAGTTCCAGTGGGACGCCGCCGCCCATCCCGTCCTCAGCTGGCGCTGGCGGCCGCGCGTGTTCGCCCCCGGCTCCGACGAGCGCGACGGGGCCCGCAACGACAGCTCGCTCGCCGTCTACGCGGTCTTCGGAAGCACTTCGGTCCTCACACGCGCCGTCAAGTACGTGTGGAGCCGCGTCGTGCCGGTGGCGACGACGATCGCCACCGGGCGCGCCCGCGTGATCGTGCTCCGCTCAGGCCCCCCGTCCAACGGGGAATGGGTCACCGAGACGGTCCACGTGGGGCGGGACTACCAGCGCCTGTATGACGAGGCCCCCGGCCCGGCGCGGGGGGTGGCGGTCCTCACCGACGCCGACCAGACGCGGAGCCGCGCCGTCGGCGACTACGGGCCCTTCAGGATCTGCCCCGCGCCGTGATCGGACGCCGGCTGGCGAGCTCCGTTACGCCTCCCGGTGCCAGTAGGGCAAGCGCAAGAAGGCCGAGTCCCAGCCGCTCAGCTCGGCCCCCCGGATCTGGGTGGAGCCTGCCGCGACCCAGTTCCGGTGGACCAGCGGGATCGCCACGTGCGCCTGCACGACGACGTCGTTCATCCGGATGAAGTGGGCAGCGCGCCAGAAGGAGTCGAGCTACCGAGATTCGGCCGAGGGGGAGCTCGACCGGGCGGCGGGTAACCGGGCCGCGTGGTCCCGCAGGGCCGGCAGGACCGTGGCCATCGCCCGGCGCATCTGGCCCATCGGGTCCCAGCTGGCGAACCGGAGGATCGGCAGCGTGCAGCCGGCGTCGAGGAAGCCGGCGAGGCGCTCGGTGACCTCCGCCGGCGTGCCCGTCACGAGGCGCCATCGGAGGTACTGGTCGGGGAACGTCCCCAGATGGTACGCCTCGTAGAAGCGGCGCGCCTCGTCGAAGGCGGCCGGGCTCCGGTCCTGGACGTTCACGTAGAAGTGGATCATCGAGACGGCCGGCAGGGGGCTCCGCCCGGCGGCCCGCGCGTAGGCGCGGATCCGCGCCCAGCGCTCGCCGAACTCCTCGGGCGTGCTCATCTCGACTTGCCAGCCGTCGCCGAGCTCCGCCACGCGCCGGAGCGCGCGGTCGATCGTCGCCTCGTCGGCGTGCGGCGGCCGGGGGTTCGACGCGATCGCGATGGGGCACGGCTGCTGGACCGGGGTGACATGGATGCGCACGTCCTCAAACCGGTAGAACCGGCCGTGGTGGGTGACCGCCTGCCCGGTCCAGAGGGCGCGCAGGATCCCGATCCCCTCCACCATCCGTCCCACCCGCTCGGCGACCGGCACGCCCATGGCCGCGAACTCCGTGTCCCACTTTGCGCCGCTCGGCGACGGCGGGCCCCGGCGGGTGTCCGGCCCGCCCCCGATGCAGGCGACGAGGAGGGTCCGGCCGTCGCTGAGGAGGTCGAGCGCGGCCCACTGGTTGGCCAGCACGATCGGGTGCCGGAAGACGAAGCTCGCCATGCACGCGGTCCCGAGGGCCACGCGGCGGGTCCGCCCGGCCACCAGCGAGAGGAACACGATCGCGTCGACGCGGGGCTTCGAGACGAGGTTGTCCCCCGTGAAGACGGCGTCGAAGAGCTCCGAGGCGTCGGCGGCCTCGCACATCGCCACCAGGTCCTTCGGGTTCCCGGCCCCGATGACGACGCCCCGGTTGGGGACACTCAGGCCGAAGCGCACGGGCCGCGCCGCGGCCCCTCCCGGCATCGCAGCGTGATCGAGGGCCCTAGCGATAGTCGCCGCCCCCGGCCAGCCGCTCCTTGATCCGCGCCTGGGCGGCGGCGAGCCGGGCGCCCGGGATGAGGTACGGGGAGCAGGACACGTAGTTCATCCCGACCTTGTAGCAGAACTCCACCGAGGAGGCCTCGCCGCCGTGCTCGCCGCAGATGCCCACCTTGAGGTCGGGGCGCCGGCGGCGGCCCCGGTCGATCCCGAGGGCGATCAGCTCGCCTACGCCCTCCTGGTCGAGGACCGAGAACGGGTCCGCCGGCAGCAGTCCCATGTCGAGGTACTTCGGCAGGAACCGCGCGACGTCGTCCCGGCTGTAGCCGAAGGTGAGCTGGGTGAGGTCGTTGGTCCCGAACGAGAAGAACTCGGCATGATCGGCGATCTTCTGGGCGATGAGCGCCGCCCGCGGCACCTCGATCATTGTGCCGACGAGGTACGCCACCGAGACGCCCATCTCCGCGATGACGCCGTCGGCCACCCGCCGCGTCTGCTCGAACGTCTCCTTCATCTCGCCGACGGTGCCCGTGAGCGGGATCATGATCTCGGGCTCCACGCGAACGCCCTGCTCGGCGACCGTGCAGGCCGCCTCCATGATGGCCCGCACCTGCATGCCGTAGATCTCGGGGTGCGTGATCCCCAGCCGGCAACCCCGGTGGCCTAGCATCGGGTTCGCCTCGCGGAGCCTCTCCACTGCCTCGATCATCTCTCCGAGCCGCAGCTGCTCGTCGGGCTCGCTCCCGAGCGTCTCGAGACGGCTCTTCTCGGCCACCATCTCCTTGAACTCCTTCCAGTTCGGAAGGAACTCGTGCAGCGGCGGATCGAGGAGCCGGATCGTGACGGGCAGGCCGTCCATCGCCCGGAAGATGCCGACGAAGTCCTGCCGCTGGATCGGCCGGAGCCGCTCGAGCGCGGCCCGGCGGGTCGCCTGGTCGGAGGCCATGATCATCTCGCGGACGACGGGAATCCGGTCGGGCGCGAAGAACATGTGCTCGGTCCGGACCAGGCCGATGCCCTCGGCTCCGAACTCGCGCGCGCGCTCGGCGTCCTCCGGGGTATCAGCGTTGGCGCGCACGCCGAGGCCGCCGTTCCTGCGGTAGAAGTCCGCCCAGCCGAGCAGCGTCTGCATCTCCTCGCCCAGTTGCCCGGCAACCGTGGTGATGGCGTCCAGGATCACCTCGCCGGTCCCCCCGTCGACGGAGATGACGTCGCCCTCCAGGACCGTGCGGCCTCCCACCTCGAAGTGACGCTCGACCTCATCGATCGCGAGGTCGGCGGCCCCGACGACGCACGCCTTGCCCATGCCCACCGCGACCACCGCGGCATGGGACGTGCGCCCGCCGCGCGACGTAACGATGCCGTCGGCGGCGTACATGCCCGCCACGTCCTCAGGCGACGTTTCCGGGCGCACCAGGATCACGTGCTGACCGTTCTTGGCCCACTCCACCGCGCGATCGGCGTCGAAGACGACGCGCCCGACGGCGGCGCCGGGAGCCGCCGCCAGCCCGCGGCCGAGGAGCCGGCCGGCGGCCATGGCCGCCGCCTTCTCCCGGTCGTCGAAGACGGGCCGGATCGCCTCGTTCACCTCCGGAGGCTTCACCCGGAGGATGGCCGTGTGCTGGTCGATGACGTGCTCGCGCTCGAGGTCCACCGCCACCCGCACCGCCGCGCGGGCGGAGCGCTTGCCCCCGCGCGTCTGGAGGAGGTAGAGCGTCCCCTCCTGGATCGTGAACTCGATGTCCTGCATGTCCTTGTAGTGCCGCTCGAGCCGGGTGGCGATGGCGAGGAGCTCATCGTAGATCTCCGGCATCCGCTCGTGCAGGGCCTCGATCGGGAGCGGAGTGCGGATCCCTGCCACGACGTCCTCGCCCTGGGCGTTCGGCAGGAACTCCGCGTAGAAGCGCGCCTCGCCCGTGCGCGGATCGCGCGTGAAGCCGACGCCCGTGCCCGATGCGTCCCCGAGGTTGCCGAACACCATCGCCATGACCGTCACCGCGGTGCCCCAGTCCTCCGGGATCCCGTGGATTCGCCGGTACTCCGTCGCCTTCTTGGCGAACCAGGAGCCGAACACCGCATCGATGGCCAGGCGCAGCTGCTCTCGCACGTCCTGGGGGAACGGAGCCCCGGTGCGCGTCGCGATCTCGTCCTGGTAGATCTGGACGAGCTTCCGCAGCTCACCGGCCGGGATGTCGACGTCGGCGGCGACACCGAGCCGGGTCTTGACGGCGTCGAAGGACGCATCGAAGACCTCGCGCTTGATGTCCAGCACCACGACCGAGAACATTGTGATGAACCGCCGGTAGCAGTCCCAGGCGAAGCGCTCCTTGCCCGACCGGGCGGCCAGGCCCTCGACGGTGGCGTCGTTGAGTCCCAGGTTCAGGATGGTCTCCATCATTCCGGGCATCGAGACCCGCGCGCCCGACCGCACTGACACCAGCAGCGGGCGCTCCCGGTCACCGAAGCGTGCGTCGGCCGCCTGCTCCAACCGCTCGAGGTGCTCCAGGATCTGCTCCCAGAGGCCGTCCGGCCACTTGCCGCCGGCACGTTGGGAGTGGACCCAGGCCTGGGTCGTGACGGTGAAGCCCGGCGGGACCGGAATGCCGAGGTTGGTCATCTCGGCCAGCTCGCAACCCTTGCCGCCGAGCAGGTTGCGCATCACAGACGAACCTTCCGCCTGGCCGGCCCCGAAGAAGTACACGTATTTCGTCATGGCGCGCCCTACACCACTGCCGCCTGACCGCCGTCGAAGTTGACGGCGACCCCGGTGATGAACGCGGCGGGCGCGGAGACCAGGAACGCGACGAGGGCGCCCAGCTCGTCGGCCTCGCCGATACGACCGACCGGCACCCCGCGCTCGCGGGCCATCCGCTCGTAGAAGGCGTCGAGCGTCCCGGGCCGTCCCTCGTGGGCCCAGCGCCGCTCCCACTGACCGCTTTTCACCAGCCCGAGACAGATCGCGTTCACGAGGATGCCGTCCGGCGCCAGCTCCTTCGAGAGGGCCTTGGTGAGGGCGAGCCCGGCGGCGCGGCTCACCGAGGTCGGCAAGGAGCGCGCGGCAGGGGCCTTGGCGCCGGTGTTCAGGATGTTGACGATCCGGCCGCCGCCGGCCTTTCGCATCAGCGGCACGCAGAGCCGCACGCAGCGGATGGCGGCGAAAAGCTTCAGCTCGAGGTCGTGCTGCCAGGCCGCGTCGTCGACTGTCTCGAATCCCCGGGCGGCCGAGGTGCCGGCGTTGTTGACCAGGATGTCGACCCGTCCGAACCGCTCGAGCGTCGAGGACACGAGGCCCTCCAGGTCGCCGCTGCGCGTGACGTCCGCCGGCACGTCGAGGACCGCCGCGCCGCGTGCCCGGAGCGTCTCCGTCGCCGCCTTGAGGCGCGTGGCGTCACGGCCGCAGATCGCGACGGCCGTCCCCTCGGCGGCGAGCCGCTGGGCGGCGGCGAGGCCGAGGCCGTCGCTGCCCCCGGTGATGATGGCGACCTTCCCCTGGAGTCCGAGATCCATCCGCGCCCCCTCTCGGCCGATCTCGCGCACGAGCAGCTGCGCGCAGGAGGATATAGGACCACCCCCCAGCGCAGGCCGTCAAGGCTCGCGGTCAGCGGAGGTCGGGGTAGACGACGACCAGGCCCTCGACCAGCTCGTCGGTGATCTCCTGGAGCGCTGCCTCGCCTGTCTCGCGGCTCGCGAGCGAGGGATCGCCGCGCGCACCGGTCCGGCTCCAGTCCGGCCCGGAGCCCGGATCGGCGTCGAAGACGACGGGCTGGTAGAAGACCGTCCGGGGCCCATTCGCCAGGTGACCGTAGTCCGGCTCGGCTCGCTCCATCCGCACGGCGCCGGGCTCGATGGCGAGGACGAGGGATGTCTCGAGCTCGTCCGCATGCCCACCGAGCTTCTGCCGGAGCCGCGACCCGACGGCTCGCCCGAGGGTGGCGAGGTCGGCGACGGCGACCCGGACGTCGTGCGCCGCGTAGAAGTCGCGCACGACGAGCCGGAGCGGCGCCTCCGTCGACACGCCGGTGTTGACGACGGCCAGCCGGCGCGCGCCCTGACGGACGAAGCCCGTGAGGACGTCGGTCAAGAGCGCCATGAAGGTCTCGGCGCGCAGGTGCTGGCTCCCCGGGTACCGGACGAAGGCGGGGTAGTACCCGAACGAGACGACCGGGGCGACGAGCACCGGCAGCGCCTCGGCCACCCGCCGCCCGAGCTCCCGCGCGACGAGGTAGTCGGTCCGGAGCGGGAGGTGCGGCCCGTGCTCCTTGGCCGCCGCGCCCACGGGGATGACGACGACAGCGCCCGCGCCGATGCGGGCCGCGGCTTCCGGCCAGGTAAGGTCCTCCAGGAACGCGCCCCGCATCGTCCTCACCTCCCCGTCAGCCAGCGATCCAGGAACGCGCGCACCCAGGCCCCCCAGACCGGCGCGCCGTTCTGGAAGAAGAGGTGCCCCTCGTCGGCGGTGAGGCCGAAGGGCGGGAAGATCCGCGCGGCGTGCGTCTTGCCGTGGCGCGCGAGCTCGGCGGCAAGCTCCCGCGTGGGCGCGATGCTGTAATCGTTCTCCGCCTGGACAAGGCAGACGGGCACGGCGACCTGCCGGGCAGCCTCCAGCATCCCCGCGCGCAGAGCGGGCGTCCGCTCCCAGTTCATCGCCGCCCCCGCGAAGTCCACCGCGCACCGGAGCCCGGGCAAGCGCGCCGCGGCGAGCAGGGAGACCGTGCCGCCGAAGGAACTGCCAATCACGGCCAGCCGGTCGGCATCCACCTCCGGCCGGGCTCCGAGCCAGCCGACGGCGGCGACGACGTCCGCCGCCTCGCCCGCGAGACGCGCCGCCAGGGCGCGGTCGTACTCGGCGGTGCCGAACTCCGCCGTCACCTCCTGGCGCCAGGGAAGCCCTTCGGAGTTGCCGTAGCCGCGACGGTGCGGGAGCAAGACCGCGTAGCCCCAGGCGGTCAGCACGGCGGCCGTGCCCGGACGGCAGAAGTCGCTCGTGCCGGGATGGACCGTGCTCCCGTGATTCAGGACCAGGCCCGGAAGCGCGCCCGTCCCCGAGGGAAGGTAGAGGTACGCGGCTAGCGTCCCCTCCCCGCTCGGGACGTAGACCTCCGTCGGCACCACGACCGGCGTGGCCGTGCGCCCGGCATCCCCTGCCTCGCCGTCGTCGAGCAGGACGATCCGCTCGAACCGATCGATCAGGGTCGTCATCCGCGCCCGCACCGCCTCGAACTCCGGGCTGCGGCCACGAGCGTCCAGGTCGCGCGCCTGGGCGGCCGCGTCCGGGAACGCGCATTCCCAGGTCACGTCGGGTCCGTCGCCGCGCGAGTCGGCCTTGGCGAGGATCCGCCCGTGCGGAAGGCCCATGGCGACCCGGACGTCCGAGGCCCGCCGCCGGGTGGTGAGGACGTCGGCGGCCCGGCCGGGCTTGGCGTAATAGTGTGTGCGTTCGACGAGCATGACGATCCTCAAGCCGTTCGCCGCAGGGGCTCCGGCTCCGGAAAGTAGCAGCGGACCCAGTGGCCGGGCCGGTCCGCGGCGAGCGGCGGCTCGGCCTCGCGACAGCGCGCCTCGGCCCGAGGACAGCGCGTCTGGAACCGGCAGCCCGCCGGCGGATCGAGCGGACTCGGCATCTCGCCGGGCAGGACCGCCGGCGGCGCGGCGTCCAGGCGGGCCTCGGGGACGGCCGCGAGGAGCGCCCGGGTGTACGGGTGGCGCGGATGCTCGAAGAGGGCCGCCTCCGGCGCCACCTCGACCAGCCGACCCAGGTACATCACGGCGACGCGATGGCTGACGTGGCGCACCACGGCCAGGTTGTGCGAGATGAACAGGAGCGCGAGGCCCAGCTGACGCTGGAGGTCGGCCAAGAGGTTCAGGACCTGCGCCTGGACCGACACGTCGAGCGAGGACACGGCTTCGTCACACACGAGCAGCCGCGGACCTAGGGCAAGGGCCCGCGCGATCCCAATCCGCTGCCGCTGGCCGCCGCTGAAGGCATGCGGGTAGCGCGACATGTAGGCCGGGGCCAGGCCGACGGTGTCCAGCAGCTCGCCCACGCGCGCGGTCGCCGCCCGGCGCGTGGCGCCGAAGTTCCGGAGCGGCTCCCCGACGATGTCGCGCACGGTCAGGCGCGGATTGAGCGACGAGTACGGGTCCTGGAAGACGACCTGCACGGACCGCCGAAAGTCCCGGAGTCGCCGCTCGGGGACGTGGGTGACGTCCCGGCCGTCGAACACGATGCGCCCGGCCGTCACCGGCAGGAGACGAAGGATCAGCCTCCCGACCGTTGTCTTGCCACAGCCGCTCTCGCCGACGAGCCCGAGTGTCTCTCCCGGGCCGACCTGGAAGGTGACGTCATCGACGGCCCGGAGGGCGCGCGCCGAGCGTCCCCCGCCCCAGCCGTCGGCCCGGACGGCGAACTCCCGGACCAGGCCCTCGACCGAGAGAAGGGGGGGGGTCAGCGCCAGACTCCCGGATGCGGACAGTCGCCTTCCCTGGCCGTCGCGGCGCTCTGGTGGCCCCTGGGCGCCGGTCGGGGGGTCACGGTCCAACCTCGCCGGCCAGCTCGGCGGCGCGCCAGCAGCGGACGCGGCGCTCCGGTCCGTGCGGGTCCAGGGTGGGCATGGCCTCGCGGCACAGCGGGATCACGTCGGGGCACCGGGGATGGAATCGGCAGCCGACGGGGAGCGCGGACGGCGCCGGGATGCTGCCCAGAATCGCCGACAGTCGCTCGCGCTTCTCGCGGAGGCCGGGCACCACCGCCAGGAGGAGTCGCGTGTACGGATGGCCGGGTCGCAGGAACAGCTCCCGGGTGGGCGCCTCCTCGACGACCTGCCCCGCGTACATGACGACCACGCGGCTGGCCATCGCCGCCACGACCCCGAAATCGTGGCTGATCAGGAGCACCGCGGTTCCCGCGGCCCGCCCGAGGTCGCGCATGAGCGCGAGGATCTGCGCCTGGATGGTCACGTCCAGGGCCGTGGTCGGCTCGTCGCCGACGAGCACGCGCGGGCGGCAAGCCATCGCCATCGCGATCATGACGCGCTGGCGCATCCCGCCCGACAGCTGGTGCGGGTAGTCACGCACGCGACGCGCCGGATCCGGGATGCCGACGTCGCGAAAGAGCTCGACGGCGCGCGCGAGCGCCTCCCGCCGCCCGAGCCCCAGGTGCTCCTCGACGACCTCCGCCACCTGGAAGCCGACGGACAGGAGCGGGTTCAGGCTGGTCATCGGCTCCTGGAAGACCATCGCGATGTGCCGGCCCCGCACGCGGAGCCACTCGCGCTCGGGCAGCGGGAGGAGGTCCCGGCCGTCGAGGCGGATCTCCCCCGCGTCGACCCGCCCCTGCTCACCGAGAAGCCCCAGGATGGACAGCGCCGTGACCGTCTTGCCGGAGCCGCTCTCGCCCACCAGCCCGACGACCTCGCCCTCGCGCACGCTCAGCGAGACGCCGTCGAGCACCGGAACCTGTCCGCGCGACGTCGCGAACGAGACGGACAGGTCCCGGACCTCCAGCAAGTCGGTCACGCGCCGCTCCCGGCCGCCGCGCTCACCGGTCGCGCACTCGCGGATCCAGCAGGTCGCGGAGCCCGTCACCCAGCAGGTTGAAGCCGACGATGGTGACCCCGAGCGCGGCGCTCGCCGACAGGGCGAGATGGGGGTCCGTTCGCAGGGCGACCAGCCCGTCGCGGATCATTCCGCCCCAGGTGGGCAAGGGCTCCTGCACGCCGATGCCGAGGAAGCTGAGCGTCGCCTCGGCCATCACGATGAAGCCGACCCCGATCGAGGCCCGGACGAGGAGGGGCGGCACGACGTTGGGCAGGACGTGGCGAACCAGGATGGTGAGCGGGCGGGTGCCGCTCACGATGGCGGCGTCGACGAACAGCTCGGTCCGGAGCGCGAGCGTGAGCGACCGCGTCAGCCGCGCGATCCCGGGCCACCAGACGATGGCGAGCGCCACGATCACCGTCCCCGTGCCCGGCCCGAGCATCGCCGCCACGACGATCGCAAGGATCAGCTCCGGGAACGCGAAGACGATGTCCGCGCTCCGCATCAGCAGCGAATCCACCCACCCGCCGAAGTAGCCGGCGGCCATGCCGGCGAGCGTCCCGACGGGCAGCGTCAGCGCGAGGACCGAGACCGCGACCAGGAGCGAGACTCGCGCGCCGGTGATCAGACGGCTGAGCACGTCGCGACCGAGCGCGTCGCCGCCCAGGAGGTGCGCTCCCGACGGCTCGGCCCAGACGGCCAGGAGGTCCGTGTCCTCGTAGCCGTAGGGGGCGAGCCACGGCGCGGCGAGGGCCGCGACGGTGACCAGGACGACCAGGCCCCCCCCGAGGCGGGCATTGCGGCTCCGGCGGAAGCGTCGCCAGATGTCCGTCCCCGCGCGCTCCTCGAGCGTCCCGATCGCCGGGATTGCCGGGCCGGGCTCCGTCACGCGCCCCCCGCGCGGCCGGCCCCCAGCCGGATCCTCGGGTCGATGACGCCGTAAAGGAGATCCACCACGAGATTGATCCCGGCGTAGAAGAAGGTGAAGAGCAGGACGATGGCCATGGTCACCGGGTAGTCACGAGCGAAGATCGATTGGATGGCCAGCCGTCCGAGCCCCGGAATGTTGAACAGGGTCTCGATGACGAACGTGCCCGACAGGAGCCCCCCCAGGATGATGCCGATCGTGGTGAGAAGCGGCACCAGGGTGTTGCGGAGCGCGTGGCGGTAGACGACAAGCCGACGGCTCAGCCCCTTCGCCCGGGCGGTCCGAATGTAGTCCTGCTGCAGCACCTCGAGCATGTAGGTGCGGGAGAGCCGCGCGACGTACGCGATCGGCGGGATCGCGAGGAGAAGGACGGGCAGGACCGCCTGCGAGAGCGTGCCCCAGCCGGCGACCGGCAGCCAGCCAAGCCGGATGCTGAGGACGTAGACGAGGAAGGCGGCCAGGGCGAAGTTCGGAACCGAGGTGCCGGCGACCAGGCCGAGGACCACGAGGGTGTCCGCCAACGAGTTCCGCCGCAGCGCCACGAACGTGCCGAGGGCCACGCCCAGGGGCACTGCGATCAGGAGCGCGCCGCCGGCCAGCAGCGGGCTCACCAAGAGGCCCGGAGCGATCACCTCGATCACCGGCGTGCTCGCAAAACGGAACGACAGACCAAAGTCGCCGCGCAGGATCCCGGTGACGTAGGTTCCGAACTGGCGCCAGAGCGGCCGGTCCAGCCCGTACTCGGCGCGGAGCCTGGCCTCGAGCGCCGCGTCTCCTGAGCGGTCGCTCAGGAGCGTCGTGATCGGGTCGCCCGGCACGAACTGGTTGGCGACGAAGGTCAGGACGACGGCGGCCAGCAGCACCGGCAGCAGGCCGAGCGCGCGGCGAAGGACGTACGTCTTCATCCGCCCGCTCTCACCCCTGCCGGCGGACCGGCGGCTAATTCACCTTGACGGTGTTGAACGGCAGGAACCGGAAGGGCGTCAGGTGCACGCCTTGCACGTTCGGCTTCCGGAGCGCGATCTGCATTCGCACCACGAGCGGGCAGGTCCCCCAGTCGGCGAGCAGCACCTGCTCGGCGGTGTGGTAGAGCTTGTACCGCGCCTGGGCGTCCGGGGTGCCCTGGGCCCGCTCGATCAGCTGGTCGAACTCGGCGCTCTTCCACCGCGACCGGTTGTAGGGGCTTGGCCCGTACCAGACCTGCGACAGGAAGTACATGGCGTCCGGGTAGTCGGCCGTCCACCCCCACGGGAAGAACGGCACCTCGCCCGCGTTCATCCGCTTGATGAACGTCCCGCGCTCCTGGAGCTCCAGCTCGACCGGCATCCCCAGGACCTTCTTGAACTGGTCCGCGTAGTACGCAAGCTCGTCCTTGAACGTCGGCTCGCAGGTGAGCTTCACCGGGGGCAGCCCCTTGCCGTCCGGGTACCCGGCCTCCGCCATGAGTTTCTTGGCCCGGCCCGGGTCGTACGGGATGGGCTTCAGGTTCGAGTTGTACCCGGCGACGCCCGGGGTCACCTGGCCGTACAGCGGCGCGGCCGCCCCGCCGTAGAGGCTCTTCACGATTCCCTCCCGGTCGAAGGAGAGGCAGACCGCCTCGCGGACCCGCTTGTCCTTGAAGGGGGCGTACAGGTTCTGGTTCATGCCCAGGTAGCGGATCTGAGCGGCCGGGACGGCCACGATCTCGTCCTTGAACTTGGGATCCTTCAGCACCCGTCGCGCCTGGATGGCCTCGAGGTCGACGACGTCCAGCTCGTTCGCCTCGTACATGGAGACGGCGGTGTCGTAGCTCGGGACGATGAGCATCACGACCTCGTCGACCGACGCCGCCTGCCCCCAGTAGTCCCTGTGAGGCGCCAGCCGGACCTCCTGCCCGCGCTTCCAGTGCACGAACTTGAAGGGGCCCGTCCCCGCCGAGACCTTCGTGGCCCAGTCGGCGCCGTGCTGCGCCACGATCCCGCTGTCCATGAACTGGAACGGATAGATCGGGAAGAGGACGTCGGGCCGCGTGAAGCGGACGTCCAGCGTGTACGGGTCGACCACCTTCACCCCCGACAGCTCGGTGGCCTTTCCCTCCTGGATCGCCGCCGCCCCCTCCAGCACCTTGAGGTAGGTGAGCGTGAGCCCGCCCTTGTTCCCGGGCAGGAGGATCTGCTCGAACGTCCACTTGATGTCCTTCGCCGTGAACTCACGCCCGCTGTGGAACTTGACGCCCTTGCGGAGGTGGAAGCGGAAGCCCTTGTTGTCGGGGTGGGCCTCCCACCGGATCGCGAGCGCGGGGCCGACGTTCCCGTCCTTGCCGATCTCCGTGAACCCCTCGTAGAGGTTCTTCATCACGTCCCCGGCCACCAGCTCCGAGTAGGTGATCGGGTCGACCATCGCCGGGTCGGCGCGGAGGTTGGTGCGGAGCACCTTCGCCTCGCCCGGCGCCGGAACGGTGACCGGAAGGAGCGTGGCCGCGAGAACGGTCAGCGTGGTACGGAGAAGGCTTCCCAGCTTCATCGGTGACCTCCCGGGGCTTGGCGGATTGGAGTGCGTTCGGCCGCTGCCACGGCAACGGCGCCATTCTCGGCAGCGCCTCCTGGCAAGTCAAGGCGGGCCGCCGCGCCCGAGCGCCGGCGCCGCTCGATCTCCCGGCCGGCCGTGGCGGAGCGTCGAATGTGAGAGAGTATGGCGAGTCGCCCGGGCCCCCCAGCGGGTGACCGGCACGGCCGCGACGTCGACACCCGCTCCGAGGAGGCAGGGCATGGAGATCGGCGCCTTCATCTTCCCGACCGAGTATTCGATCCGCATCGACGAGCTGGCGCGGGCCCTGGAGGAACGGGGCCTGGAGTCGCTCTTCGTCACGGAGCACACGCACATCCCGGTGAGCCGCCGCACCCCCTGGCCGGGGGGCGGACCTCTGCCGAGGGAGTACGCGCACACCCTGGATCCCTTCGTCGGGCTCGCCGCAGCTGCGGCAGTGACCTCGCGGCTCCGTCTCGGCACCGGGATCTGCCTGGTCATCGAGCACGACCCGATCGTCACCGCGAAGAAGGTCGCTACCCTCGACCTCCTGTCGAACGGCCGCTTTCTCTTCGGGGTGGCGCCGGCTGGAACGCCGAGGAGATGGAGCATCACGGAACGGCCTTCCCCACGCGCTTTCGCGTGATGCGCGAGCGCGTGCTGGCGATGAAGGAGATCTGGACCAAGGACGAGGCGGCGTTTCACGGCGAGTTCGTCCGCTTCGACCCGATCTGGTCCTATCCCAAGCCGGTGCAGAAGCCGCACCCGCCCGTCCTCCTCGGCGGCGAGGGCCCGCACACGCTGCGGCGAGTGGTCGAGTTCTGCGACGGCTGGTTCCCGCGGGCCCGTGCGGGCGTCGAGACGATCCTCGCCCAGCTGAGGGACCTCCGGGCGCAGGCCGCGCCGCCGGGCGCGACCCCGGGACCATCTCGGTCTCCGTGTTCGGAGGCAAGGCGGATCCGGCCGTCCTCGAGCGGTTCCGGACGGCCGGGGTCGAGCGCCTCGTGCTCCCGCTGCCGTCCGAGGGACGGGAGCGCGTCCTGCCCCTGCTCGATCAGTACGCGGCGCTGCTTCGCTGACCGCCGGGCTGACTCCTCACCGTCCTCGCGACCCGCGGGGGCTCGGGCTCCGGCGCGAGCTTCGGTCCCTCGTCCGGGGCCTTACCGCGACCGGGGAGCGGAAGACGCCCGGGCGAGGAGGTGGTGGTAGTCCCCCCGGACGTAGCGGCCCATGAGCTTCAGCACGGCGATGCCGTAGGGAATCGGCCGGAGGTACGAGCGCTCGCCGGCATATCGCGTGGGGATGGGCAGGTCGATCACGCGCAGGCCAAGGATCCTGGCGGCAACGAGCATCTCCTGGTCGAAGACGAACCCCCGCGTCGTGAAGCTCCGGAACGGAATGGTCGCGAGCGCCGCCCCCCGGTAGAGCATGTAGCCGCTGTGGTACTCGGCCAGTCCCAGGCCGAAGACGCGGTTCTCCATCCACGTCAGCGCGCGATTGGCGACGTACTTGTACAGCGGCATGCCGCCCCCGAGCGCTCCGCCGCCCCGGAAGCGCGACCCCTGGACGATGTCGGCTCGGTCGGCGTCGAGGGGCGCCAGGAGCGCGGGAATCGATTCGGGCGCGTACTGGCCGTCGCCGTGGAGCCACACCACCAAATCCGCGCCGATTTCGAGCGCGCGGGCTAGGCCGGACTGCGCGGCCCCTCCGTAGCCCCGGTTCTGCCCGTGCTGAACGAGGTCGAGCGCGGGGAACCGCACCCGGAGCCGGCGCGCCACCTCGGCCGTTCCGTCGGTGCTGCCGTCGTCGACGACGACGTAGGCAGCCGCCCGAGCCACGACCTCCGGAGGGATCCGCTCGAAGACGCCCTCGAGGGTCGCCGCGGCGTTGTAGGCGGGGATCGCGATGACGAGCCGGCCCGGGCCGTCCGGCGACTCGCCGCCGCCCATCAGGGGCCGGGCGGCGCGGCGTAGGCGGCGAACCCGGCCATGCTCCGCTCGATCGTCTCGTCGAGATCGTACTTCGGCCGCCAGCCGAGGAGCCGCTGGGCCTTGGAGATGTCCGGGATCCGGCGGTCCGAGTCCTCGTAGCCCTCGCCGTAGAACTCGCGGCTGTCGACGTCCACGATGGCCGGCAGCCGCTGGCCCGGCTTCCGGAACTTCCGGGCGTAGAGGTCGCGCATCCGCTCGGCCAGCTCGAGGATGGACAGCTCGTTCTGCGGGCTGCCCACGTTGAAGATCTGCCGGTCGCACACCCCGTCGGGGTTCGCGATGATCCGCTCGATGCACTCGACGGCGTCGTCGATGTACGTGTAGCAGCGCTTGTGGTGGCCACCGTCGACCAGCTTCATCGGCGTGCCTTCCAGCAGGGCGGTCATGAAGTGGGAGAAGACCCGCGGGTTCCCCTCCTGGGCGGTCGTGAGGTAGTCGATCTTCGGCCCGATGAAGTTGAAGGGGCGCACCACCGACCAGTTCAGTCCTTCCCGGAGCCCGTATGCGTGGATGACGCGCTCCAGGAGCTGCTTGGCGCAGCTGTAGATCCAGCGGTGCCTGTTCACCGGCCCGAGGATGAAGTCCGTGGTGTCCTCGCTGAAGAGGGCGTGCCGGAGGTCGTCGGGGTCCTTGAGGCCGGCGGGCGCGACCGCGGCCAGGGTCTTGCCGTAGACCTCGCAGGAGGAGAACTGGACCAGGCGCTTCCGCTTCTCGACGCACGCCTCAGCGATGTAGAGGTTCTCGAGGAAGTTCAGCTCGAATACCTCGAGGGGCTTCGCCACGTAGAGGCTCGGGGTGGCGTGCGCGATCAGGTCGACGACCACGTCGGCGCGGTCGATCATGGCCCGCATGGTCTCGTGCTCATGGCGGATGTCGCCCCGGACGAAGGTGAACCGCGGGAGGAGCAGGACCTGCTCGAGCTTGGCGTCCGTGAGGTCGAGCCCCTCCACCACGTAGTCCGGGCCCCGGAGCAGCCGGTCCACGAGGTGCGACCCGATGAACCCCCCGACCCCGAGCAGCAGTACCCGCATTCGCCGCCTCCCGTCTCTGGGACTCACCGGGGCCGGAGCCCCCGATCCGATTTTCCCAGCATCGGCGGGGTGTTGCTCCCCCGACTGCCTCGCAGCGTGGGATACGGGCCGCCGGACTTCAAGACGGGGAAAACCCTGACAATGCCCGGGGCCCCGGCCGGGCGGCCGCGGCGCTCAGAATCGCGAGGCGGACAGCGTCACGTCAGCGCGCGCCCACGCCTTCCGGAAGCGCGCCTCCGCCGTCGCGGCGTCGGCCGCCTTCCCCTGGGCTTCAAGGCTCCGCGCAAGCCCGAACAGCGACCAGCCGTTCTCGGGGTTCCGCTTGAGGTCATCCCCGTACACCGCCTCGGCCTCCGCCGGCCGCCCGCCGGCCAGGGGGGCCGCGCCGAGAGCCGCGTCAGACCCGGTGTGGCGGTGAGCGCCCGATGGTGCGGAGCAGGCCCCAAGCGCGAGGACGGGCATGCTGAGAGCTGCGTGGATGGGCCGCTTCATGCTAATCCCTCTCCTTTCATTGGCTGGCTCGAAGCGCGTGATCAGCGATCGGACATCGGCGAGCGATATCGCCAGCACGGGTCCCGGGCGGGATCGCCCCAGTACATCCGGGGGATCTCCTCCGTGAAGTCGCGCAGGCGAAAGCAGGCGGCGTCCTCTTCCTCGAGCCACTTGGGGCGCGCAGCGGAACAACCCACCAGCAGCCAGAGGCTCAGCAGGAGCACGCACCCGGACCGCCCCATCCGGGCCATGATACCTTGAGCCGTCGAGCGGTTGCGTCTCCGCAGGGCGGATCCGCCGCTCGATCACGAGCTCTGGACGAGGAGGCATGGCGATGGGACCACGCGGCGTCGCGACGAGCGGCACGGTCGCAGGCCTGATACCCGGTACCGCGTGGACGCAAGGACGTCCGATGCCCGACGCACGGGTCACCGAGCTCCGCGATAGCAGCGCGGTGGCCACGGACGGGGTCGAGCTCGGCCGACGCCTGGCCGACGACGGCTACGTGTTCCTGCGCGGAGCGCTCGACGCCGAGGCCGTGCGGGCTGCCCGGATCGAGGTGTTCGAGCGCCTTGTGGCGGTCGGCGAGATCCGGTCGCCGGCCGTCGAGGGCATCTCGACGGGCCAGAGCCGCCGGGCCGAGTCGGTCCGCGATCTGGGCGCCTTCTGGAAGTCCGTCAGCGAAGGCCCGGCGCTGCGGCGCGTGACCCACGGCCCGCGTCTCGGTGCCGTGCTGGCGCGGATCGCCGGAGTCCCCGTCCGCGCCCACGACTACATGTTCCTCCGCGCCGCCCCGCTGGGGCGGACGACGGGGCTCCACTTCGACTACCCGTTCTTCACGCGCACCACCGAGCGCGTGTACACGACCTGGGTGCCGCTGGGCGACGTCCCCGCCACCGATGGGCCCCTGGTGATCGTGGAAGGATCGCATCGCTTCAGCGACCTCCACGACGGCGTCCGCGGCTTCGACGTCGTCTACGACACCTCGCGCAAGGCCCAGGTCGCGACCGACTTCGCGGAGTTCGCTGAGCGCCGGGACTGCCGCCTGCTCACCGCCGACTTCCGCGCCGGCGACATCTGTGTGTTCGGGATGTTCACCCTGCACGGCTCGCTCGACAATCACTCCCCGGCCGGGCGCGTCCGGCTCTCCTGCGACGTCCGCTACCAGCCCGCGTCCGAGCCCATCGATCCGCGCTACTTCGGGCCCAGCCCGGGCGGGACGACGGGCGCTGGCTACGGGGAGCTGAACGGCGCCAAGCCGCTGACCCAGGCCTGGCACGTCCGCTGAGCCGACGGTCGGCGGGGCTCGGCGCGCGGCTGTCCGGATTCGCCCTGTGCTGAGCGGGACACTCCTCTTCGGGTTGGGCGACAAGCTCGCCCCGGCGAGCGCCAAGCCACTTCCCGCCGGCAGCCTCGTCGTGGCGCCCGCCGAGACGAATCACTTCGTGCGCCTCGCCGGTCGTCCGCCGGTCCGCCTCCTGGCGGTGAGGGCGGCATAGGCGAGCGGCCCCGACGCGTCCACTCGTGACACCCCCGATGGGGCGGGAGCCGGAGAGCCGCGGCCGGCTGGCGGCCGTCTATGGCGTCTTCCTGTTCCTGGTACTCGTGTACACCTGGCCCCTCGTGCGCCACCCGGGCGCTTACCTCCGGCGGTTCTTCGACGTCCACTACTTCGTCTGGGTGCTCGGCTGGGTGGCCCGACGAGCCGTCGCGGCTCCACACGCCCTCTTCGACGCCAACATCTTCTATCCCCACGGGCTCACCCTGGCCTATTCGGAGCCGATGCTCCTTCCAGCCCTCGTCACGTTCGCCCCCGCCTACGCCCTGAGCGGCAATCCGATCCTCGCCTACAACGTGACGGTCGTGCTCTTCCAGGCCCTGGCCGGCTGGGCGGGATACTACGCCGCCCTTCGCCTGACGGGCAGCCGCCCGGCGGGGTGGGTGGCGGGCATCGTCTTTGCGCTCTCGCCGTTCCGGACCGGGTACTACCAGTTCGCCCACATGCAGCTCTCGTTCGCGACGCCGCTGGCGTTCGTCTTCTTCGCCCGCTTCCTCGAGCGGGAGCGCATCCGGGATCTGGCCTGGACGCTGTTCTTCCTCTGGTGCCAGATGGTGACGGTCATGTACTTCGGGATCCCGCTGGCCCTCATGCTGGCGGGCCTGATGGCGGGGATCCTCCTCCTGCGCCCGCGGCCCTGGGCTGCCCGTACGCTGGCTGCGCTGCTGGTGGGCGCCGTCGCGTTCGCTCTCGCCTTCCTGCCCGTCGCCCGACCGTACCTGGTCACGCGGTCGGAGATGGGGTTCGAGCGGGGTCTCGGCGATGTCAGGGGTCGTGCGGCCGACATCCTGTCGTACGTGGACGCCGGCCCCGAGAACCGCCTCTACCGGCTGGCCAGGTCCGGCACTCACCCGGCGCTCTTCCCCGGCTTCACCGTCTTCGCCCTGGCGGCGCTCGGCTTCGCGCTCGCGCCGCGATCAGTCCCACCACTCCCGCGGCCCGGCGCCTGGGCCAGACGGCTGGTGGGCCTGGGACTCGCCGGCACGCTGACCGCGATCGCCGCGTTCCTGGTCACGGGTGGCGGTGTCCTGCGCGTGCGTGCTCTCCGCCTGCGCATGGGCGACCTGGACCGGGCGGTCGTTCTCCTGCTCGTCCTCGCCACGGCGTGGCTCGCGCTCGAGGGATGGGCATGGACCCGGGCGAGGGGCGAGCGGCCCCTCAAGCCGCGCGATTGGGTGGTGCTGCTCGGACTCCTTGCGCTCGTCTTCGCCCTGCTGTCGCTCGGCCCGGTGATGCAACTCGGCGGTCGGCCAGTCGGCGTCGGCATCTACGCGTGGCTCTACGACGTGTTCCTGCCGATACGGGCGATGCGCATCACCCTCCGGATCGGGTTCGCCGTCATGTTCCTCCTCGGCCTGGTGGCCGCCTTCGGCCTCGCGGCGCTGCAGGCGCGCGCCGGAGGAAGCCGGCTCCGCCACGCGGTCGCGATCGTGCCGTTCCTCGTCCTGGTGGAATACCTGCCCCGGCCGCTCGCGTACGACGTGATCCGCTGGAACAAGCCGCCACCGGCATACGGCTGGCTCGCCCGGCAGCCCGGAGATTTCGCCATCGTGGAGTGGCCGTCCTGGCACGAGTTCCCGGATGCCACTTACGGCATGTGGTCGCTCCTCCATGGCAAGCGCCTTGTCAACGGCTCCAGCGGCTTCGACCCGCCCTTCACCCAGGAGGTCCGCCGGGCTCTCGGCAGACTGCCGGACCCCGAGGCCCTCGCCCGCATCCGGAGCATCTATCCGCTCCGGTTCCTGATCGTCCACTTGGACCGGCTGGAGTCCGCGCAGCGGGAGCGGTGGGAGCAGATCGGACGGACGCCGCCGGCGGGCCTTCGCGTGGCGCGCGAATTCGGCGGCACGCTCGCCTTTGCGGTGGAACCAGAACCCGAGCGCGGTCGCGACTGGGAGCGGACGTTCTCGACGGATCTCGTCGCCGCCCGCCCCCACGCCCGCGTCCGCGTCGCGGTCTCTCCGGGAACCCCGGACATCGACGCGGCGGTGGACGTGACCTTCAACGGCCGCCCCTTGACACGGCTCGCGCTGGAGTCGACGCCGCAGGAGCTGCGGGTTCGCCTGCCCCCGCCGTATCCGAAGGCCGACCGCAACGTCCTGCGCCTCGAGTTCAGCTACCGCCTCCGGCCCCACGTATCTGCCGATCCGCGGTATCGGATCGGGGGGACCGGCGTGCACTCCCCGGTGGATCTCGCCGTCACCAGCGCCGGCAAGGCGCAGGGCTGGGTCGCGTCGATCACAGTCAACGGTACGGAGCTGTCGCCGAACCTCCGGGGCTACAACGTGATCGTGGTGGATCCACGATCCGGCAGGGTCACCGACCGCGACGTGTTCGACACCTTCCTCCAGCGAACCGAGAGCGCCCGTCTCGCCGAGCTCATCCGGCGGATCCCCGCCGGCGCGATCGTGGCGGCCGCCATCCGCGACGACGGCGTCGGGCAGCTGACGGACGAGGCGGTCCAGGCGCTCCGCTCGCTGGGAGGGAAGGTCGATCCGCGAGGCACCCTGTTCGTCTCCCACCTGCTGATCGGAGTGAAGGGGGCGGTCCCGGGGACCGCCATCGAGGCGTTCGGGCCGGCGCGGTTGACCCGGGTGATCGGGCGGGAACGCGGGGACCGCCTGCTGGTGGCGGGAGATTTCAAGCTCGAGTGACTCACCCGCGGCCGACGAATGGCATCTTGGTCGCCATGATCGTCAGGAAGAGCACGTTCGCGTCGAGCGGCAGGCTCGCCATGTGGAGCACGGCGTCGGCGACGCACTGGACGTCCATCAGCGGCTCGACGGCGATCTCGCCATTCGCCTGCGGTACGCCCTTCGCCATCCGGGCCGCCAGCTCGGTGAGGGCATTGCCGATGTCGATCTGGCCGCACGCGATGTCGTGCTTCCGGCCGTCGAGCGCCGTCGACTTCGTGAGTCCCGCGACCGCGTGCTTGGTCGCCGTATAGGGGGCGGAGTTCGGCCGCGGCGTGTGGGCAGAGATCGATCCGTTGTTGATGATCCGCCCGCCGCGCGGGGTCTGGGCCTTCATGATGCGGATGGCCGCTTGCGTGCAGAGGAAGACGCCCGTCAGGTTGACGTTGACCACGTGCTGCCACTGCTCGTAGGTGAGATCCTCGAGCGGGATGGCGGGGGCGCCGGTACCGGCGTTGTTGAACAGGAGGTCGAGCCGACCGAAGCGCTCCTTGGTCCGCGCGAAGAGGGCGTGGACGGAGGCCGGGACGGCGACGTCGGTCGGCACGGCCAACGCCCGCGAGCCGGCGTCCCCGGCGTCACCGACGGCCTTCGCGAGGGCGTCCGGGCGACGGCCGGCCAGCGCGACGGAATAGCCATTCCTCAGCAGCGTGACGGCGACGGCCTTGCCGATGCCGCTGCCCGCGCCGGTGACGATCGCGACCTTGCCGTTCGAGCTCATGCGCGCTTCCTCCTCTCGGATCGCAGGCTCATCCATGATGACGCCGCATCCGGTCAGGATGACGAGTGCGGCCCCGACCAGCGCGTGGACGACAGTGGACCAGATGGGGCGTGACGATGTGTCGCTCTCCCGTCACGTTGACGCCGGTGGCCTTGCTTCGATCCCCGGGCCGACACATTTCTCCAAGCGACACGTCACGCATCATAACAGGGCGAGCCCTCACTGCCCGCCGCGGGTGCGGTCCTGCACGGGCGGCTAGGGGACGAGGGGCGAGCGGGCGAGGGGCGGCCCGGCCGGAGATTTTGTCGGGAGGGCGACAGTCCTACACGGTGACCATTACACGAATTCGAGCGCCGCTTGAGTCTCCCCACCGCCTATCCGGTCAAGCACGACGTGTCCTTCGGCAAATCGCGGCGCGATGCCGGCGGCTTCGGCGTGGCATGCACCTTGCCTGGCATGTCCACGGGCACTGTGATGTGCCCTGAATCAACACCACACAGAGGAGGCAGCGGACATGAAGGCAGTGCTCGCAAGCGTGCTTGCGGTCGCCCTGGTCGCGGTTCTGGGGCTCGCCCCGGTGGTGACGGCTCAGACGGCGGCTCCGAAGACGATCGAAGGCAAGGTCATGAGCGTCGACCCTGCGGGGAAGAGCGTGACCCTTGACGACGGGACGAAGCTCACGATCCCCGAGTCGGTCCAGTACAGCAAGGCCGATCTCAAGCCCGGGGCTGCGGTGAAGGCCTCGTACGAAGAGAAGAACGGCCAGAAGGTCCTCACCAACCTGCAGGTCGCGAAGTAACAACGGCTGCCATCTCTCGCCGCCCGGCGCCCGACATTCGGCGCCGGGCGGCCGTGTCAGGACGGATCGAGGAGCCTGACGACGACTCGACGATTCTGGCGGCGGCCGTCCCGCGTCCCGTTGTCGGCAACGGGACGCGCGGTCCCAGGCCGATCGCGTGGAGCCGGTGCGGTTCGACTCCCTGCGCCGCCAGGAAGAGAACCACCGCATCCGCGCGCAGGCGACTTAGAACAAGATTGTGCGGTCCTGCGCCCGTGTCGTCGGCATAGCCTTCCAGCTGGACGATCAGATCCGGATTCTCGCGGAGCCGTCGGGCGACCTCGATCGCGATGGCGTGCGCCGGATCGTCCAGTGTCCACTCGTCGACTCGAAAGCGAAGCTCAATTGCGTCGATGATCGCGTGCGTGGACGCCCGGCTTCTCCAGAGCTCGCTGAGCCGCTGAGCCGTCCGCTCGGCGTCGACAACGCTCCGATCCGCCAGTGCAGAGGCGTCCTCGGCCCGCGCCCGGGCAACAGCAGCGTGGTCCAAGGCATCGATGACCTTGCCGGCCTCGACGTCGGCCAGCCCCAGGGCCTCGATGGAGCCGTGGGTTGCGTGCACCCCGGCGCGGCCGACCTCCGTCACCCGACCCGAGGCCTCTCGTACCCAGGCGCGGTGCTCCTGGAAGTCGCTCGCCAGCCGGTCGACCGTGGGCCTCAGGGCGGCTTCACGTTGCGCGATCTCGCCCTCAACCACATGCCGCGCTGCGCACCCATGAGCGGCGAGGCGAGGCCGAGGACGGCGGACAGGAGCAGGAGACGGCCAGTCATGGCGTCACTCCCTCGGCTGGGAGTTCCGGAATCCGAGGCGCGGCGGTTCGCTGGGCCGGACCGTGGCACAGACGCCCCCGGGCGGTTCCTGGCAAGTCGCATGCCAGTCGGTCTCGGGTGGATCCGCGACCGAGGCGACACCGTCAAGAAGACCACGTCAAGAAGACCACGCCGCGCGGAGGCTGAGGCGTACACTCCCTTGGAGACGGTACTAGGGCCCGGGGTCGAGCCGCGACACGGTCTCGACGCTCGACCCCCCGGGGAGGTCACATGTCGAGAAGCCTGGCCAGGATCGCGGGGATCGCAGCTACCGGTCTGCTCTGCGCGGCGGGCTGTGCCGCCAGCGCTCCGACCATCCCACCGAGGGTCGAGCCCCCACCGCTCCCCGTCAACAGGGACGTGGTCCAGCACATCCTGAGATCCTCGGTCCAGGTGGTGCTGGAGCGGAACGGCGAGCGCTTCCGCACCGGCTCCGGCGTCGTCATCGTGGCGACCCCGGACGGGACGGTATCGGAGTGCCTGGTTCTCTCGAGCGGCCACACGTTCGCCGGCGTGAAGGCGGGCGACGAGAACGAGACGTACGTGCTCTTCGATCGTCACCAGGGGGGCGACGCGAGGGTCCGGGCGGAGGTCGTCGCGCGCCGCGAAGGTCCGACCGTCGACCTCGCCCTCCTGCGCGTGCAGGCCCCGCACTGTCTCCCGGCCGCGCTTGGCCAGCCCCCGGCTCTCGGCGATCGGATCTGGATCGTCGGGTTCCCGTGGGGCCGTCAGATCCGCCTGATCAGCGGCATGGTGAGCGAGGTGAACCTCGACGACGGCGCGAGCATCCGGACAGGCCCGTCGCTGGTGGTCGATGCCTCCGTTGCGTACGGCATGAGCGGGGGGGGCGTGTTCGACTCGGCCACCGGACGGCTCGTCGGCCTGATCGAGGGCTACGGGACGGTGCGGGTGCCCTTCGGCCAGAGGCCGACGCTCCAGTACATCGACGTGCCGGTTCCCGGCGAGACCTATGTCACCTCGCTCGCCACGATTGAGCGCTTTCTCCAGGAGACGGGCCAGCTGAACGGGACGCTCATCCGCCACTGAGGAGGGCGCCGGGTTCGAGCCGCGGACCGGGTCCGGTGGCGCCGCGCAACGGCCGGAGAGCCGGCCCTTCCCATCGCACGTCGCACGCGTGCCCGGGGAGTCCCGCCCACAACCGCTGGTCGTGCAATTGACCGGCATGTCGCCCGCCGCTAGACTCAGGGCCCCGGGTGAGATCTCGTGAGACGGCAACAATCGCTCAACACTTGGAGGCAGCAATGCGTCGACGCGTGATGGTGGCACTGGCGATGACGAGCGTTCTGGCGGCCACGGCCGGTCAGGCGCAGACGCTGACCGGCACGCTCAAGAAGGTTCGGGACAGCGGCACCCTGACGGTGGGCTATCGCGAGAACGCTCTCCCCTTCTCGTACACCGGCTCCGACGGCAAGCCCGCCGGCTACTCGATCGACCTGTGCCAGGAGATCGCCGTCGCCGTTCAGCAGGAACTGAAGCTCCCGAACCTGACGGTGCGCTGGGTCCCCGTCACGCCCGAGAACCGGCTGGACGCGGTGGCCAACGGCACGGTCGACATTGAGTGCGGCTCCACGACCGCTTCGCTCTCCCGGCACGAGAAGGTCGACTTCACGCTGTTGACCTTCGTCGACGGTGCGAGCTTGCTGATCGCCGAGGGCTCCGGCATCCGTACGGTCGCCGATCTGGCCGGCAAGCGGGTGGGCGTCGTGCCCGGCACGACGACGGAGAAAGTGGTCGCCGACTTCCTGCGCGGGCAGTCCCTCGCGGCCACGGTCGTGCCGGTGAAGGATCACGACGAGGGCCTCGCGGCGCTCCAGACGTCCAAGATCGAGGCGTACGCATCCGACCGTGTCATCCTGGTCGGCCTCGTGCTCCAGGCCCGCGGAACGTCACGCTACGCGCTGATCTCCGACGACCTCTCGTACGAGCCCTACGCCTTCATGGTGCGGCGTGACGACTCGGCGTTCCGCCTCGTGGCCAATCGCGCCCTGGCCCGCACGTACCGCTCGGGAGCGATCGGCGCGATCTACTCGAAGTGGTTCGGCGCGCTCGGCAAGCCCAGCCAGGCCCTGGTCCTGATGTACGCCCTCCAGGGCCTGCCGGAGTAGCGCGGCCCACCGGGGACCCCCCGCCCGGGGCGCACTCCTCAAGTGGGGCCCCGGGCCCTGCCTCGTCCGCGGCTCGGCTCGATGCGCTCGGGGCGTGGCCGGTCATTGTCCTTTCGGCGCCGGATCAGTCCGCGCGCCCTGTGGCACACTGAAGGGGTCCGCGCCCGGACCCCGGGATCCCGAACCCCATGGACACGTCGGAACTGCTCAAGCAGCTTCGCATCGACAGGGAGGCGCGCGCGCCGCGTTCGCGCCTCGGCCTGCTCCTCCTGGTCGGCGTGGTGCTGCTCGCGGTCGGCGGCGGGGCGATCTGGCTCGTGCGGGCGCGCGGAGCGCCGCCCGTCGTGCGCACGGCCGCGGCGCGCGCCGCCGCCCAGTCGGCGGACGGGGGCTCCGTGCTGGACGCCAGTGGCTACGTCACGGCACGCCGGCAGGCCACCGTGTCGGCCAAGATCACCGGCAAGGTGACGGAGGTGCTCATCGAGGAGGGCATGCGCGTCGAGGAGGGCGCCGTCCTTGCCCGGCTGGACGACACCGAGGCGAGGGCGCAGCTCGCGCTCGCCCGCGCACAGCTGGCTGCCGCCCGGTCCCAGGTCGCCGAGGTCCGCGCCCAGCTCGAGCAGGCGGAGCGGGACCACGAGCGGCAGCAGGAGCTCTTCCGCCGGCAGCTGATCGCCGCCCAGACGCTGGACGCCGCGCTCGCCCAGCGTGACTCGCTGCGGGCCCGGCAGGTCGTCGCCCAGGAGCAGATCCACGTCGCCCAGGAAGCGGTTGCCGTCGCCGACGTGCAGCTGGCCAACACCGTGGTGCGCGCCCCGTTCAGCGGGGTGGTCGTCGCGAAGGCCGCCCAGCCGGGCGAGATGATCTCGCCGATCTCCGCCGGGGGCGGCTTCACGCGCACCGGCATCGGCACCATCGTCGACATGGAGTCGCTGGAGATCCAGGTAGACGTCAACGAGGCGTTCATCAACCGCGTCAAGCCGGGACAGCCGGTGGAGGCGACGCTGAACGCCTATCCGGACTCGAAGATCCCCGCCGAGGTGATCGCGATCATCCCGACCGCCGATCGCAGCAAGGCGACGGTCAAGGTGCGGATCGCCCTCAAGCGGAAGGACTCCCGGATCGTCCCTGACATGGGCGTGCGCGTCGCGTTTCTCGACCGGCAGCCCTCGGCGCCGGACGACGCGGCGGCCCGGGCCGGCGTGCTGGTCCCGGCGGACGCGGTGCGGCCGGACGGCGCCCAGGCCGTGGTGTTCGTCTACGTCGACGGCAAGGTGGAGCGGCGACGCGTCACCGTGGGCCAGGCGCTCGGCGCGGAGCGCCAGGTGCTGACCGGCCTTCAGCCCGGCGAGCGCGTGGTGCTGTCGCCTCCGGACTCCCTTCGAGACGGGGCCGCGGTCAAGCTGGCGGAGGACGGCTAGGCCGCCCGGCCTCCGGCGGCGCAAGCGGTCAGTCTCCGGTTGGCGATGAGCCTGGTCGAGATCCGCGGCGTCACGAAGACGTACCGGCGGGGTCGCGAGCGGATCGAGGTCCTTCACGGCGTCGATCTGGACATCCCCCAGGGCGACTTCCTCGCGCTCATGGGTCCGTCAGGCTCCGGCAAGACTACCCTGCTGAACCTCATCGGTGGGCTCGACACGCCCACGGGCGGCCAGATCGTCGTCGACGGCCGGCGCATCGACCAGCTCTCCAGCCGCGAGCTCACCGCCTGGCGGGCGGCCCACGTGGGCTTCGTCTTCCAGTTCTACAACCTGATGCCGGTGCTCTCGGCGCTGCGAAACGTGGAGCTGCCCCTGCTGCTCACGGGTCTCTCGGCGGCGGAGCGGCGCCGGCGCGCCGGCATCGCGCTCACGCTCGTCGGGCTCGGCGACCGCGCCCGACACAAGCCGCGGGAGCTCTCGGGCGGCCAGGAGCAGCGCGTCGCGATCGCCCGGGCCATCGTGTCCGACCCCACGCTCCTGATCTGCGACGAGCCCACCGGCGACCTCGATCGCGCGACCGCCGCCGAGATCCTGACCCTCCTGCAGATGCTCAACCGGGAGCACCGCAAGACGATCGTGATGGTCACGCACGACCCCAAGGCCGCCGAGATCGCGCGGCGTCGGCTCCTGCTCGACAAGGGCACCCTGGCCGACGGAGACGGGCGGCCGTGACGCGACCCGCGGCCGGCGGGCGGACGCCGGCGGCGCGCGCGTGCCGAGTGGGGCGCGGGGGCTGAGCGTGCGATACCTGCCGCTCCTCTGGGCGGGGCTGTTCCGCAAGAAGACGCGCTCCATCCTGACCCTGCTCTCGGTGTTCGTCGCGTTCGTGCTCTTCGGCCTGCTGCAGGCGGTCACGGTTGCGTTCGAGTCGGGCGCCGACAGCGCCGACGCCAAGCGCCTGCTGACCACCGCGCGCTACTCGATCATCGAGCTCCTGCCCCTCTCGCACCTGCGCCAGATCGAGCAGGTCCCGGGCGTGATCCGGGTCGCGCACGCCGAGTGGTTCGGCGCCAAGTACCAGAACGAGAGCAACGCCTTCCCGGTGTTCGCCGTGGAGCCCCGGCGCTATCTCGAGATGTATCCGGAGTTCATCATCGCCGCCGACCAGCGCGAGGCCTTCCGCCGGACGCGCACGGGAGCGGTCGCGGGCGTGCGCCTGGTCCAGCGCTACGGGTGGAAGGTGGGACAGAAGCTGCCCATCAGCTCGGAGATCCACGCCAAGGCCGACGGCCGCCTCAGCTGGGAGTTCGACCTAGTCGGCACGCTCGACGCCGACGATCCGGCGACCCTCGCGAACACCGACGTCGTCCTCATCAACGCCGCGCACTTTGACGAGGCGCGCCTCCTCGGCAAGGGTCGCACGGGCTGGTACATCGTGCGCATCGACGACTCGTCGCGCGCCCGGGCCATCTCGGCCGAGATCGACCGGCGCTTCCTGAACTCCCCCGACGAGACCAAGACGCAGCCCGAGAAGGAGTTCGCCGTTGGCTTCGCGAAGCAGATCGGCGACCTCGGGGCGCTGGTGACCCGCATCCTGGCCGCGGTGTTCTTCACCATCCTGATCATGACCGGCAACACCCTGGCGCAGTCGGTGCGGGAACGCATTCCGGAGCTCGCGATCCTCAAGACGCTGGGGTTCTCCGACGGAAAGGTCACCGGGCTGGTGCTGGCGGAGGCGCTCGTGCTCCTGGCCCTGGCCGGCGGGCTGGGCATGCTTGTCGCCGCCGGCATGCTGCCCGGCCTGAACCACGCCATCGGCTCCCGCTTTCCTCCGCTCCACGTGACCGCCGGTACCTGGCTCGGGGGCGCGGCCATCGTCGTGGTGCTGACGCTCGCCGTCGGGCTCCCGCCCGCGCTCCGGGCGAGACGCCTCAGGATCGTGGACGCCCTCGCGGGCCACCGCTGAGCGAAGCCGATGCGCGCGCTCCACCAGGTCGCCGAGATCACCCTGATCAACCTGCGCACGCTGCCCCAGCGCCTGGGAACGTCGCTGGTCGTGGTCGTCGGGATTGCCGGCGTCGTCGGCGTGCTGGTGTCGGTGCTCGCAATGTCCGAGGGCTTCCGGCACACCCTGGCAAGCACCGGACGCGCCGACCGCGTGATCCTCCTCCGCGCCGGCTCTGACGCCGAGCTCTCGAGCGGCGTGCCGCGCGAGGCCGCCACCCTGCTCGCCACCCTCCCGGGCGTCGCTCGCGACACCACCGGCCGCCCGCTCGCGTCGGCGGAGCTCGTGGTGATGGTCGACCTGCCGCGCCAGGGCGAGACCGAGCCCAGCAACGTGCCGTTCCGCGGCGTGCCGCCGACGGTCTTCGCCGTCCGGGACGAGGTGAGGATCGTGGAGGGTCGGCCCTTCACGCGGGGCGTCCGGGAGGTGATCGTGGGCCGGAAGGCCGCGCGGCAGTTCGCCGGGCTCGGGATCGGCTCCCGGATCGCCTTCCGGGACAGCGACTGGACTGTGGTCGGGCTGTTCGAGAGCGGCGGAGACGTGCACGAGTCCGAGATCTGGGGCGATACCGAGGTCACCATGTCCGCATTCCGCCGGGAGGGGTACCAATCGGTCACGGCCCGGCTGCGCGACGGCTCGGCGCGGGGCCTCCAGGCCTTCAGGGACACCATCCGCGGCGACCCGCGCTTCTCGATCAGCGTGCTGCGGGAGCCCGAGTACTACGCGAAGCAGGCCACGGTCCTGTCGAACCTGATCAACGTGCTAGGCTACACGGTCTCCGGATTCATGGCGGTCGGCGCGACGTTCGGCGCGCTCAACTGCATGTACTCGGCGATCGCCAGCCGACAGGTCGAGATCGCGACGCTCCGGGCGATCGGGTTCGGAGGCTTGCCGGTGGTCGTGTCCGTGATGGTCGAGGCGCTCGTCCTGGCGCTGCTCGGCGGGGGAGTCGGTGCGGCCCTCGCGTACCTCTACTGCGACGGGGTCTCCCTGGCCACCCTCAACTTCAACACGTTCTCGCAGGTGGCCTTCGACTTCCGCGTAACGCGAGGCCTTCTGGCGCAGGGACTCCTGTGGGCGCTCCTCATCGGCCTGGCCGGGGGGCTTCTGCCGGCCGTGCGCGCCGCCCGGCTCCCGGTCACCGAGGCGCTCCGCGCCGGGTAGGTCCGGCCGCCTCCACGCTCACGAGGCGTGGAGCGCAGGACGCCGCAGGCGATCGTCCCCGCGAGCAGCCCCGGCGGCGGCGAGACCGTCCCGCCGTCAGGCCCCGAGGGACCGGATGAGCAGGCGCTTGCCGGAGGCCTCCGTCGCGATGCGGTCAACCGTCTCGACCGTCACACGCATTCCCCCGCCCAGGAATTCCGCGAGGGCGCGCTCGATGCCGTGCGCGCTCTCGGCGGTGAGCCGAGGAGTCGGGACGACGAGCAGGACCAGGGCGTCGGGGGCGGTCTGGACCGCCTGGAATTCCCAGATGTCGGGCAGCGCGTGGCAGACGTGGGTCAGGAACCAGCCGAGGACGGTCGGGGAGACGACGCGGCCGCCGGGAGTGCGGATGGCCTCGCCCAGGCGGCCCTCGACCACCTCGAGCGTCGGGAAGCCCCGCCCGCACAGACACGGCGGTCCGAGCCGCGCCCTGTCCCCGATGTCGTAGTTGATGAGCGGCATCACCCAGTTCCCGAGGTCCGTGAGCACGAGTCGCCCCGCCTCGCCGGGCCCTGCGTCGGTCGCGTCCTCCCGCAACACCCGGACGATCGCGCGGGTCGCGTCCACATGCAGCAGCGCCCGGTGGTCGGGACAGCTCTGGGCAAGGTGGAGCACCTCGTACGCCGAGTAGTGGTTGACGATCGGGCAGCGGAACGCGTGCGACATCGCCTGGACGTCAGTCGGCACCAGGGTCTCCCCGCTCGCGACGATGACTCGCGGCGGACTCGGCAGCTCGCCGCCGCGCGCCAGGAGCTCCACGGCGAGCCGGGCGATCGACGACGGCAGGCCCCAGAGGAGGTAGTCGGTCCGGGACGGCACCTCGCGGAGCCGCGCGGCCAGCTCGGCAGGGCTGGACTCCAGGCCCGACACCCGCAGCGTGTGCTGGCCGAGGAGCAGCCGGCGCCCGCGCTCAACCCACGGCGAGCCGCCGTCGACCGTCGCCGCCGGGCGAAGCGAGACCACGATGTGGGTGACCCCGTCGGACACGGGCGCCCCGGCCCACTCCCAGAAGAGCATGAAGGAGCCCTGCCGCCGGTCGACGTCGGCGCGGTCCGTGTAGAACTCGAACGGGAGCCCGGTCGAGCCCGACGTCTCGGTCCTGAACCGCCGGCTTGCCGGAAGATTGTCGGCGGTCACCGCCGCGGAAAAGCCGGCGCGTAGCTGTGCCCTGCCGGTCACCGGGAGGCGCGCAAGGTCGGCGACCGTGCGGACGTCGTCCGGATGGACCCCCGCCCGCTCGAAGGTGTCCCGGTAGTAGGGGACATGGGCCGCGGCGTGCACCAGGAGCGGCCGGAGCCTGGCGAGGGCGAGCGCCTCCAACTCGTCGGGGGCTCGCCACTGGAGCTCCCGGCGGCGCCGGTACTCCGTCCACGGCCGGCGACCGGTGACGAGCTCGTACAGCGGGGCAGCGGCCCGACCGGCGAGCCGTCCCGCGATCATCGCGCCGAGCCCGGGCCCGGCGCCGGCCTCGGTGCGACGCGGCTGCTTGTCAGCGTCGTGTCCGCGGCGGCCCGGCGGCGCTCGGGCGGACGGCCACGAGCCCGGGTCCTCGTCGAGGCCCCGACCGGGAGCGAATGCGCGGCGCGGCGCCTCGAGGCCTGAGCCCTGGGGAACCGTGAGCGACCGTTGGGCGTCCGCTCTTGGGGGCTCGTGAGCCCTCCGCTGAGGGGTCGGCGCTCGCGCGCACTCTGGCGCCCGGCTCCCGCACGTCACGCGCGCTCATGTTGACGGATAGAAGGCCGGGTTGAACCGCCGCGCGCAGAACCCGGTCGCTCGCGACAGGTCGATGTCGTGCACCAGCAGCTCCTCCCGGCCATACGGAACGTGGGCCAGACAGTCCCCGTCCGGGCCGAGCAGGCTGGTCGCCGAATCCTGGTAGCGCATCGCGTAGTTGACGCTGGCGAAGTAGATGGTGTTCTCCACGCTGCGCGCCACCATCGCCTTCTCGTAGTAGGGCGAGCTCGGGTCACCCCAGCGGTCGATGGTCGGGCCGGTGCGGTCGCTGCCCGTGAGCTGCGGGTGAAAGACCAGACGAGCGCCGCGGATAGCCGCCCACCGCACACCCTCGGGGTAGCGCCATCCCTCGTGGCAGATGGTGATCCCGAACGGGACGCCGTCGACCTCGAACAGCCGCCGCCGACCGTCGGGCACGTAGAACGGCTCTTCCTCAGGTGGGATCTGGTTCTTCGCCTGGCAGCCCTCGATCGCCCCGTCGCGCGAGACGACGAACGCCACGTTGTGCAGCCCGGCGTCGGATTCCCACTCCATTCCGACGACGGCGGCGACGCGGTGCCGCTCTGCCGCGGCGCGAATCTGCTCGAGCGCCGCTTGCTGGCGGCGCTGGTCATGGGGCGGGACGGGAAAGCCCTGGCCGCGCAATCCGGGGATGTAGGTCTCGGGAAAGCACACGATGGCCGCACCCCGGGCGCCCGCCTCCTCCAGGAAGAGGTCGACCGTGCGAAGCCGCTCCTCGACGGACGGCACATTTCGCACGGCCGCCAGGCCGATGCGCAAGCTCGAGTTCGCGGTCGTCGGTCCCATTGGCCTGTGTGCCTCCAGACCCGCAGCCCTGATCTCGATCGAGACCCCGGGCAGCGCCGTCTCGCATGCGGTGGTGAAGCCGGCCTCGATGGTGCGCGGCGAGCGCGGGCGGTGTCAAGGAGGGAACCGGACGGCGCTCCTTCAGAGGACGGCCAGCCAGGGTGCCGGGCCAGCGCCTGAACCGACCCGCGCTCGTCGCGGACTCACCGGATGCCGAAGGAGAAGGCGGCACGACGCGCGCAGTCGCGGTCCCCGGCCCGCCCCTACCTCTCCCGGCAGCGTCGGCCGTCGCGGAAGCACGTCAGGAACAGTGGGCCCCGCTCAGCGCTCGGGCGACGCCGACCGGCTCGCTGCGCCGCACCCGAATCGAGCGAGGTGCCGGCTCCCGCGGCGTCAAATCGCAGGACCACCGTAGACGACCGTCCCGGTTTCATTCGATCACCTTGTCAGCGCGCAAGAGGAATGATTCCGGGACCTTCAGCCCGAGCGCCTTCGCGGTCCGGAGGTTCACGGTCAGCTCGAATTTGATGGGCTGCTCGATGGGGAGATCGGCAGGCTGGGCACCTCTCAAGATCTTGTGCACCTGCATGGCGGCGCGTCGGTACAGGTCTCCGTAGTGCGGTCCATAGGACATGAGACCGCCGGCCTCCACCATATCGCCGAAGCCGTATGCTGTCGGCATACGGTACTTGAGCGCAAGCTCCGCAATCCGGATGCGGTGTGTCGTGAACACGGCGTCATCCGCCACGATCAGCGCGCTCGTCCCCTCTGCCGCACTAAAGGTCGCTTCGAGATCTCCGGGGGCGCGCACGGTCAGGACTTGCAGTGGCATCCTCAACAGGCGTGCCGCGCTCTCGGCTTCCCGCACGTACTGGGCGTTCGCCTGACTGGTCGCGCGCACCATGAGCGCGATCCTCGAAACGGAGGGAAGCAGCTCTCTGAGAAGCTGTAGCCGTTTCCCCGTAGTGTCCGCCTGCATGGCGGTCACTCCTGTGACGTTTCCCCCCGGGCGCGCGAGACCCGCGACCAGCCCCGTCGCGACCGGGTCGATGGCGGCCACAAACACCACCGGAATCGTGCCGGCGGCGTCCCTGGCCGGCAGGACCGACGGTGTTCCGGAGGCGACGATGACATCCACTTTCAGCCGGACCAGCTTGGCCGCAACGGCAGGGACCTGCGCCGCACTCGACGCCAAGCCGAACTCGATGGCAATGTTCCGTCCCTCGACGTAGCCGCGCTCGTGCAGTCCTTGCCGCAAGCCCTCCATCCACTCCGCGGGAGGTGCTCCGACACGCAGTATGCCGATGCGATAGACCTTCACCGGCTGCTGCGCCCACGCAACGCGCGACCACGCCACCGCAACGACGAGGAGTGTGATGCATTCGCGGCGCTTCATTCGATCACCTCGTGGACTGGATGACGCAGCCGCCCTGCCTTTCGAGCGGGAATACTCCGGATTTGGCAACGGCTCCCAGCGCCAGGTCCAGCCCGTTGGGCGCATGCCCGCGCGTGCCGGCCAAACGACCGATTCTCACCCCTGCTCACAAGTCTCGTCTGGCGGTCGATGGTGCGCGGCGGGCGCGGGCGGTGTCAAGGACGCGAGTGCCCCGGTCCCGACCCGTGGCCCGGGCCTCCAGGCCCCGGTCTCCCCCGCCGCTCGCCACCCTCCCGGAGGAGCGCGAGCAGGCGGCGGTGGCTCCGGAGCTTCTTCGGCACGTCGAACAGCTCGATGATCAGCGGCCCGGCGAAGCCGATCCGCCGGAGGGCGCCGAGGACGCGGCGGAAGTCGATCGTCCCGGTCCCGATCGTCAGGTGCTCGTCGACCCGCCCCCGGTTGTCCGAGAGCTGGGCCGAGTGGATGCGATCCGGGAAGGCCCGGACGAACCGCCGCGTGCCGCCCGGCACCAGCTCGCAGTGCGCGACGTCGAGCGCGAGCCCGAGGAACGGCGACCGGATCCGGTCGAAGAGCCGCTGAAACTCGTCGACCCTCACGCCCAGGTACTGGAACTCGGAGTCGCCCGGCAGCGGGTTCATGTTCTCGATGACGAGCGGGATCCGCCGCCGCTCGCCGTAGTCGACGCAGCGCGCCATCGTCTCGTAGAGCGCCGCGTGGACCGTGTCGAGGTACGCGCTGAAGTGGAAGCCGCAGTGGACCACCAGGTACTCGCAGCCCAGCGCGGCGGTGAGGTCGACGTACTCCCTGAGGTGCGTCTCCGCGGCCCTGCGCACCGTGGGCATGATCTCGGCGGTGTTCACGAAGGAAGCCGAATGAAGGCCGCACCGGACGCCCGACCGCTCCATGAGCGACCGGACGCGGCGTATCCGCGCCCGGTCGAAGGTCTGGGGGAAGTTCACCGGATTCTGGCAGGAGAACTCAAGCCAGGCGAGCGATTGCCGCCGGGCGAGCGGAAAGTAGCGCTCGACCGGCCCCGACGACGCCGCGAAGCCGACCTGGGAAGCCTGCACGCCGCGCCTTACTTCTTCCGGAGTCCGAGCTCGTCGATCAGCGGCACGAAGCGCCCCTCCTCGGCGGCCAGGAACGCGCGAAACTCGGCCGGGCCCAGGAAGAGGTCGACCGACTGGGTGCGCTGCCGGAAGGCCTTCCAGCTGTCGGTGGCGAGCCCTTTCTGGAAGGCGTCGGCCAGCGCCTTGACCCGGTCCGGGGGCGTGCCCTTGGGAGCCAGGATCCCGCGCCACTGCGCCAGGGCGACGTCCCAGCCCTTTTCCTTGAGCGTGGGCACGTCGGGATAGATCGGGCTCCGCTTCTCGCTGGCGACCGCGACCGGGAACATCCGCTTGGCCTCCAGGTTGGCGACGCTGTCGGAGACGTTCCCCACGAGCATGTCCACGTTGCCGCCCAGGAAGGAGAGCGTGGCCGGCCCGCCGCCCTCGAACGGCACGTAGGTCACGTCGAGCCCGGCGACCTTCTCCCACGTGAGGACCACGAAGCTGTCGATGCCGCCGACCGCCGAGCCTCCGACGCGGAACTTCCCGGGGTTCTGCTTGGCGAAGGCGGCCACGTCGTCGATCGTCTTCCACTGGGAGCCGGGTCGGAGGAACAGGAACTCCTCCTCGCCCTGCACGCGGGCCACCGGCTCGAAGGCGTCCCACTTGAGGTTGGGCGTGTTGCCGATGGTGGGCGTCAAGATCGTCGAGCCCGCATGGCCGAACAGCAGCGTGTAGCCGTCCGCAGGACGACCCAGCGCATAGGCGGCGGCGTTGGTGCCGCCGGCCCCCGGCCGGTTCTCGACGACCAGGGGTCGAGGCAGTGTGGTCTTCACCGCGTCGGCGACGGCGCGGCCGAAGACGTCAGCGCCGCCGCCCGGCGCGAAGCCGACGACCAGGGTGATCGGACGAGCCGGGAAGGCCTCCTGGGCGCGGCCGGCCGACACGCCGGCCAGGAGCGCCAGGAGCGACGTCGCGAGGATCGAGGTCAGCGAAGGCGGACGACGCATGGCTCGGTCTCCTTTCATTCCAGGGATGTCGAGGTCTCTCGCGCGGGCCGCTCCGCGATCACGGGGCCCACCTGACCGCACCGGAGGCGGACCGCCACGCGCCGGGAACCCGCCTCGATCGGACCCGGCGGCGGGCTCACGCCGACCTCACGGCTTCGGCGGGCGGGCGCGGCCCTCCGGCCGGCCGCCGCCCGCCGGCCCCCGCGCGGGCGATGACCGGCCTCAGGAGGAGCAGCGCGGTCAGGCCCACCAGCACGGCGGCGATGGGACGGCGGAGGAAGATCATCGGGCTGCCGAACGACATCATCAGCGACCGACGGAACTCACCCTCCATGGTGAAGCCGAGCACCATGCCGAGGACAACCGCCGGGATCGGAAAGCCGAAGCGCAGCATGAGGCATCCCACCACGCCGAAGACGAGCGCGTGGGCGGCCTCTGCGAGGCTGAGGTTTCCCGCGTATGCCCCGAGCGTCGAGAGCGCGAGGACGCCGGCCACCAAAGCGGGCGGGGGCACGATCACCGCGCGCATGCACAGGCGCTGGAGCGCGATGCCGACCGGTACCATCAGCACCGTGTTGACCAGGAGCAGCGCGGCGAAGAACGTCCAGAGGAGGTCCGCGCGCTGCTGCATCAGGAACGGGCCCGGCCGGACGCCGTGCAGGATCAGGGCCGCCAGGACGACCGCGGCCGAGGCGGATCCGGGCACCCCGAAGAGGAGCGTCGGCACGAGCGCCGTCCCCTGGTCCGAGTTGTTGGCCGTCTCCGGCGCCGCCACACCCTCCATCGAGCCCTTGCCGAACAGCTCCGGGCGCTTCGACCACCGCCGGGCCTCGCCGTAGGCCACGAACGACGAGACCGGTCCCCCGGCTCCCGGGATCATCCCGATGATCATGCCGACGACGCTGCCCACCATCGTCGCCCGCCAGAGCCCCCGCAGCTCCCGCAGCGTGGGCAGCGAGGTCCCGACCTTGCGGTCCACCAGGTCCGGCGCGCTGGCGGGATAGGCGAGCTGGTAGAGCATCTCGCCGATGCCGAAGAAGCCGACCAGCACCGCGCTCAGGTCGAACCCGCCGAGGAGCTCGACCCGCCCGAAGGTGAACCGCGGGGAGCCCGCGATCTGGTCCAGGCCGACCGTGGTGAGAAGCAGGCCGAAGGCGCCCGCGGCGACGCCCTTGGCCACGCCGGATCCCGCCAGGCTCGACATCACCGTGAGCCCGAACAGCGTGGTGGCGAAGATCTCCGGCGAGCCGAACGCCAGCACGGCGGAGCCGAGCGGCACCAGCAGCACCATCAGCACCAGCACGCTGAGGAGACCGCCGACGCAGCCGCAGATGAGCGAGACCCCGAGCGCCTTGGCGCCCTGGCCCTGGAGGGTCAGGGCGAACCCGTCGGGGATGCAGGCCGCGCTCGACGGCGCGCCGGGCACGCGGATCAGGATCGACGGGATGGACCCCCCGTAGTTGGCGCCCGTCCACACGCCGGCCAGCAGCATCAGTGCGAGCCCCGTGTCGAGACCGTAGGTGAACGGCAGCAGCACCGCCATCGAGAACGGCCCGCTCACCCCGGGGAGGGCGCCGCCGATCATGCCCCAGGCGAGGCCGATCAGCATCGCCACCAGGCTGTCCGGGCGGAGCGCCACCGCGAAGCCGGCGCCCAGCGATCCCCAGTCCACCTGCCTAGAAGCCCCGCAGGAAGGGCTCGAGCGGGCCCGTCGGCAACGGCACCCGCATCGCCACCGCGAAGAGCGCGTAGAGCGCGGCGGGCAGGGCGAAGACCGTGAGGAGGAACGCGCGGGCCGTCACGCGACGCCCCTGCACCAGGAGCAGCGCCGCGAGGTAGGGGGGCGTCGCGAGGAGGTAGCCGGCCGGCTCGAGGACGGCCAGGTAGAGTGCGGTGAATCCGATGGCGCCCAGAAGAGGGCGCGGAGCCGGGGCCCCGCGCGGCTCGACGTCATCCGGCGGGGCAGCGTCGGCCGGGGGCGCCGTCCGCGACCCGATCGCCAGGCCGACGCCGCACGACAGGATGACGAGCCCGAGCAACGTCGGGAAGCCGCGCGGCCCCACCGGATCCGCGGCCGTCGCGGCCGGCAGGCGGGCGGCGAGGGCGATCACGCCCAGGCCGAAGCAAGCAAGGACCCCGCCGAGCACGCGGTCGACCCGCACGGCGTCCGCTCTCACGCTCCCGACTCTAGCAGATCCGCGGCCGGGCCGACGATCGCGACGCCGATCAGGCGGTGCCTTGGCCCGTCCAGGTGCGCGGCGCGCGGCTGGCCCGAGATCCCGTGCCGTCGACGCGCCGACGTGGCGCAGCCACCAGCATGGCCGGGTCCGCCTCTCTCTCGGTACTGGTCTTCGCGAGCGACCACCGCCCGGCGTCGTCGCCCGTGGCAGATGCTCTGGGCGCCTGGCTCTCGCTCGGGATATGCTCCCCTCGTGATCGGTGTCGGATCCGACATCTTCAAGCAATGCTGCGCCGGGGCCCCGTGACACCAGGGTTGCGAGAAGGCACGCGACCGTCAGGCCGGCGACCACCGATTCTTCGTCGGGCTTCCCGCGCCGCCTCTGACCCGCTGATGGCGCCTCCCACGGCCGAGCTCACGCGCGCCCGGCAGGGTCCGGCCTGCCTGGAGTGGCCCCCGTGCGCGAGCTTCGGACCGACCGTCCGGAGCTGGCTCGGACGGCTCGGCGAGCGATCGCGCGGTCAGCTGGGCTCGGCCCGGGGGCGACGATGCCGGGGACGACGATGAAGGACGGGACCGCGGCGGGGCCCCCCTCCGAACCCGCGTCCCCCGCGGCCGAGGCTCCGGCCCGCCTCCCGTTGCCCGCCCGACGCGACTGCGCGCCGCGAACGGAGGGCGAGGGAGCGCTTCCGGTTCCTGCCCGGCTGGTCTGTATCGTCGCGAACTGGAACCGACGGGCGGCCCTCCTCCGGTGCCTGGAGGGCCTCGTTCATCGCGTCCGCGTCCCGGCGGGAATCGTCCGCGATGTCCTGGTCGTCGACAACGGCTCCTCCGACGGAAGCCGCGAGGCCGTCGCCGCCCGGTTCCCGGAGGTGCGGGTGCTGAATACCGGCGCGAACCTCGGGGGATCGGGAGCGTTCCGACTTGGGCTCGCATGGGCGATCGAGCGCCCCTACGACTACGTGTGGCTGCTGGACAACGACGCCTACCCGTCGCGGCGCATCCTCCAATGCTACGTCGACGCGGTCCAGCGGCTCGGCCCGGGCGTCGTGCTCGGCGGGACGATGCACATGGCCGAGGCGCCGCGCCTGATCCACGAGGCCGGGGGCCTCTTCGCGCGGGATGATCGGCTGGGCATCCAGCTGCCCCTCCACGGCCACCGGTCGACCCTGCGGCTTCGGACCGGGCGCCCGCCGGAGGACGTCGACTACGTCGCCTTCGCGAACTTGTTCGCCCCCGTTTCGGTCATCCGCTCGATCGGACTGCCCGCCGACCTGTTCCTCCACTACGACGACGTCGAGTTCGGCCTCCGAGCCCGGCGGGCGGGGTTCCGTATGGTCAACCTCGCGGAGGCGATCTTCTGGCACGAGAGCGGCCAGGCGAAGCCTCCGACCTGGGTCCACTACTACGACACCCGGAACAGCCTCCACGCCATCGAGCGCCTGGGCCCGAAGGCGTTCCGACGGCGGCGCCGGCTCGTGCTCGCCTCGGCTCTCCGGCACCTGCTCGCGGGCCGGCCGGCGGTGACGCGGCTCGTGCTGCAGGGCGTCCGTGACCACGCGCGCGGCATCACGGGGCGCGCGGACCCAGATTCGCGCGGGATCTCCGTGACCGACGTACGCCGCACGGATCCCGTGGCCCTGCTCGAGGCATACCGCTGCCGATTCCTGGTCGTGGACTGGGATTCTCTCGCTGCCCTTCTGCCGTGCTATCGGCGAGCATGGGCGGAGTTCCTGGCAAGATCCGGCGATCGGGCCTATCTCGGCCTCGATACCGCGCGGGGTGTACGCCTGTTCCCGCTGGCCACAGCCGGGAACCTGCCCCGGGGCGCCGACATCGCGCCGGGGAGCGAGTCGCTCGACGGGCGCCGGCGCGGTCACGTCCTGCGCCGCAGCCTCTACGTCCGGAGCCGGGATCGGAGCGGTCTCGTGGCGCGGGCGCGCTTCGCCGTCTGCCGCGCTCGTCTGATCCTTCACGGAAGCCATGTGATTGACTACAATCGTCTCGGTCGCGGCGAGGCGGCGATGGCGCTGATCGACTGGATCACGACGACCCTGGTGGTGCTCGGGCGGGGGACATCGATGTCTCGCGACGCGACAGCGGCACGCGAGGCGAGCAACGCGTGAGCGAGGTCACGCTGGGAGCACCCAGTCACCCGCCGGGGGCTAGCTTCAACCACCCCTCGAGCGCGATGACGGAGCGCGCGGCGCCCGACACCCCGGAAACCCGGGTCAGTGTCCTGATGTCGGCGCGTAACGGGGAGCGATACTTGCCGCAGAGCGTGGCGAGCATCCTCCGCCAGAGCCTCGATGACCTCGAGCTCCTCGTCCTCGACGACGCCTCCACGGACGGGACGGCGGAGCTCCTCAGGGGATTGGCGCGACAGGATCGGAGGATGCGCCTGTTCCGGAACGAGATCCGGGGTGGGGTCGCCGCAGGCTTGAACCGGCTGGCAGGCCTGGCCGGGAGCCCCGTCTGTGCCCGCATGGATGCCGACGACATCGCGTACCCGGAGCGCCTACGCCGGCAGTGGGAAGCGCTGCGCGCGAATCCGGAGATCGTGCTGGTCGGCACCTTGTGGGAGGGCATCGACGCGACCGGCCGGCTCGTGCGCCCACGGGATCGCTGGCCGCTCTGGCGTGGGGCCCCGACGCCGCCCTTCCCGGCGGGCTCGGTGATGTTCCGGCGCGCCGCGTTCCAGGACGTGGCCGGCTACCGTGACCTGCCGTGGGAGGACGTGGATCTCGCCGTCCGGATGGCGAGGCGCGGCCGCGTGGTCGTCCTGCCGGAGGTCCTGTACCGCTATCGGTTCCACGTCAACTCGGCCTCCCAGAGCCACGAGCGGGAGGCGATGCTCGCGTCGCTGGCCGGCATGTACGGCTCCATCCCGCGAAGCGCCCAGCACGGTGCCGGCCGTGCCGGCCGGCACCGGTCGGCGGGCTTGCCGTCGCCGTCCGATCAGGACGCCTGGCAACGGGCAGCGTACTGCCTCGACGCGTCGCGGGTGTGGGCCGGCGGCACGCCGTATCTCTTGACGCCCGGCGTGCGAGAGCGCGGCAACAGGGGCATCTCCGCGCTGAAGGTCGCCATGCTTCGGACGCTCGGGCCGCGGTTTCCCGGCGCGCTCCGGCGCATGCTCCGCGCTGCGGTCTGGGCCCGGGATCACGTGGCCGCCGTCTTCGTGCGCGGGTCGCGGCCCATCGAGTGGGAACCGCCGTGAACCCGCGCCGAAAGTTCCCGGCTGGGCCGGCGGACCCGGAGGCGGGTTCCCTCGGACGGCTGCTGCGCGAGGCCGCACGGGCCGCGCTCCCCCGGCGGGCCTGGGCGGCCCTGATCGGTCGGCGGAACGCCTGGCGACTCGCGGTCGCGCATGGCACGCCGGACATCGCGCGACGCTGGGGGGTGCCCGTGTTCCTCGATGCCGCCTTCCAGCCGCGCTGGGTCCTGGACCGGGGCTCCGCGGCACATCGGATCTTCCTGACCACGATCCCGAAGGCCGGTACCCACATGGTCGCGAAGATGCTGCCCCGCCTGGGCGTCGCGAACTGCGGCGTCCATGTCACACGGGATGCCGTCGTGGACCAGCGGTTCGCCCCGATGGGCGCGGTGCGTCTGTACCCAAGAGAGCTGGCTCGCCGCATCCCGCTGGCCGACAGCGTCGCCCTGATCGGCCCGGGCCAGTTCGCCTTCGGTCACATCGGCCACGACGGGGACGTAACCCGGGGTCTCTTCGCGGACTTCAAGGTGATCCTGATGGTGCGGAACCTCAGGGACGCGTGGGCGTCGCTCCGGCGGTACTTCCGCGAGCGCCGGGACATGCCCGGCTGGCAGTCCCCGGAGGCGTGGTTTCCCGAGTGGAAGGAGTTCTTCGCGTGGGACATGGCGGAGGACGGGCCCTACCAGCTCATCGGCTACCGTAAGGTGGCCGCCTGGCGCGGCGAGCCGAACGTGCTGTGCCTGCGCTACGAGGAGCTGGTCGGCGACAACGGCCGGGACGCCCAACTGCAAGCGCTCGATCGGCTCCAGCAGTTCCTCGGCGTCCGTCACAAGCGGGAAGCGCTGGAGGACGTTTTGAACACGGTCGTCGGTCAGCCGACCGCGACGAAGATGCCCACGAGAACCGTGGCCGCCGAGTGGTGGAGCGACGACGTCGAACGGCTCTACCGCCGGATCGGCTTCGCCGAGCTCAACCGAGAGCTCGGCTACGAGGAGCCCGTCTGACGGACGCCCCGGTGGCGTCCCTCCGCCCATCCACCGCGGAATGGCGATCGATCCGCCGCCAGCGCGGCCCGGTCCGCCGCCTCGCCAGCCCCACGCTCGCGCCCGCGATCAGCCCGTCCCGGACGGAATCGGCGATGCCCTGGAACACCCAGCGGCCGTAGCGCCCCGTCTGATGGACGTCGTGGGCTTCCAGGGCCCGGAGGGCTTCCGGACGCCAGCCGGAGCCCGGCCACGCCCACGTGTAGGCGACATCGATCCAGGTCGGGTCCACCACCTCGGGCTCGCCGATGTAGCCCCACGCGCGCAGCTCGGCCAGCACGGCTTCGGCGTAGGCCGCGATCTCCTCGGGTCCCGGACGCACGTTCGCGGGGTAGGCCCGCTCGACGTAGAGACTCACGAGTCGCCGGCGGGCACGCGCGGTGCCGGGCAGGAACGCCGGATCCACGTTGCTGTAGACGCCCACGCGATGAAAGCCGGCGTGCGTGATCGGACAGTAGATCCAGTGCGCCTCGGGACAGCGGGGTCCCCGGGCGGCTCCGATGTTCAGCACCAGGACGGAGGTGTGCGGGTCGGCCGGCGCGGCCAGCGTCAGGCCAGCCATCGCGGCCATCCGGTTCAGGGGCAACGTTGAGATCAGGGCGTCGAACCGGCGCCGGCTCCCGTCCGCGAAGCTGAGCTCGCGCCCCACGAGGTCGACCCGCGTGACCCGCTGGCCCGTGCGGAGGTCGCACCGCCGCGCCATTTCCCGCGTCAGGGTGTCGAGCCCACCCTCGGGATACGCGAACGTGGGATTGTACCCCGCCGGGGGCACGTCACCGAAGGCGCCCTGGATAGCCAGCGTGAGGTCAGTCGCGGACTTGTACGCATCCTGGGGGGCGATCCGGTCGTAGAGGCCCGCCGTGTACCGCTCGTGGAAGGGATGAAAGAAGAGCTGGCAGAGCGTGGGGCCGAAGCTCCGCACCAGCCACCCCTTCATGGTCTCCGCCGTCCCTGCCGACCCCCCGGGGCGCGCCATCTCGGCCAGCGCGGCGGCGGCCAGCCCCGGGTCCAGGGCGCGAAGGTGGCCCTGCAGCGGGTAGGGAACGTACCGGTCTTGCTCGGGGAAGTAGACGGCGGCCCGGCGGGTGTACGTCGCCATCGGACGAAGCCGCCGCAACAGCCGCAGGACGAGGGGGTCACCCCCGAAGATCCAGTGGCCGCCTCCCAGCTCGAACCGGTATGCGTCGTCCGCGACCGGCGCCATCGACAGCCGCCGGGAGGTGCCCGGCCGCATGTAGTACGACGAGCACAGTCCGCCCGGACCCTCCTCGGCCTCGAGGACTGGCAGCCCGGAGGCCATTCCCGCCGCGAGGCCCGTCACGCCGCCGCCCAGGACGAAGACCGTCTCAGCCATCTCGGAGTCCGAGACGATGCCAGGCACGCGCCGGACCCGGTCGGGGCGCGGCGGGAGCGATGACGGACTGCCGGTTGCGTGCTAGCGTAGACGGGCGATGACGCGCGCTCGGCTCCCCGCGACCCCCGCGCCGTTCCCCGAGCGGCTGCCGTGGACGGCCCGGCTCCTTGGCGTGGCCCTGCGGCCGCGGGGCTACGAGGTGCGACGCCGGACGCCGCCGCCGCGCATGGCCCAGGAGCGCGCGGCATTCGCGGCGACCTCGGCGGCCATCCGTGTCCGACACGCCGCGCAGACGCGGGAGATCGTGGCGGCGCTCCGCCGCACCTACGAACGCCCCGTTCTGGGCCGGGTGGAAACGTGGACGCTCATCGAACGGCTCGCCAGGTGCATCGATCCCACGGACGGTGCGCTCGGCTGCTCGAGCCAGCTGGTCCACGTCCTGCAGGTGGCCGATGCGATGGAGGCGGACGGCGTCAACGATCCCGACCTGCTCGTGGCCGCGTTGGTGCACGACCTGGGCAAGCTCCTGCTTCTCGAAGGCGAGATGCCGGAGAACGTGGTGTGCATGAACGGTCCCATCGGTGACCACGCCCCGGAGATCGGTCTCGACCGCGTCCTCCTACAGTGGAACCACGACGAGGCAGCCTACATGCGTCTCGTCGGGCACGTCCCGGAGCCGGTTGCCTGGCTCGTCCGGTATCACAGCATCCTGCTCGACGATTGCGCTCCCCTCATGGACGCGCGCGACCGGACGTACGCCGCCCGCTATCTCACACCCTTCCGGCACTATGACCAGGACTCGAAGTCTCCGTGGAAGGTCCCCCGGCGGCCGCTCGATCACTACCGAGACCTGCTGGAGACTCGGCTGCCGCGTACGCTCCTTTTCTGATCCTTCTGATTCGCCCCGCTGCCCCGCGTGGGCCGGGCCCGCGCCATGTCGCCGACCGAGCCTTCCCGGTACGTACACCTCGAGTCCCTTCGGTGTCAACTCGCGAACGGCTTGCGCTGGATGACTCTTTCAGCGCGGTAGCATCGCCGCCTCCCAGATCTCGACCCGCCTCCGGGACGCCTCGATACCCGCCGTGCCCGTGGTTGGGCGCAAGGTGCCCGTCTACAAGCGGCTCTTCGACAGCCCCTTCTGGCGCGAGAAGCCGGTCTTCAAGCACGTCATCCAGCCGGCGGAGACAGGCGTCCCGGTCAGCTACGCCGGCGCACCGAATCCGGCGGCGGGCGAGGTCCTCAACACGCACGTCATCGGCAAGATGATCCAGCGCGTCCTTGTGGAGAACTGGCCGGCCGAGAAAGCCGTCGAGGAAGCCCACAAGGCGATCGCGGAGATCTACGCCCGGCCCGCCAAGCCTTGCGAGCCGCGGCCGCTTGGAGTATATGAGAGGCAACTCCGGGCTATCCGCGTGTCCGGGGCCGGCCGACCCGACCCACGAGCGAACCCTGAACGGAGGAGGCACCAGATGGCGCAGTCCCGTCGAGATTTCCTCAAGACCACCGCTGTCGCCGGCGCCGGGACCCTGTCCGGGTCGGTCGGCTTCCCGATGGTGTCGCGCGCCCAGGCCAAGACCGTCGTGGTCTGGTGGAACCGCGGCTACTACAAGGAAGAAGACGAGGCGATGATCAAGATCGCCCAGGACTTCGAGAAGGCGAAGGGGGTCAAGGTCGACATCTCCTTCACCATTCAGGAAGACCTGCTCAAGAAGATCATCGCGGCCGTCCAGGCGCGGCGCGTCCCCGACGTCGCCTTCTGCTTCTACAACGACTGGGAGATCATGCCCAACAACGCCTGGACCGACAAGCTGACCGAGACGACCGACGTCATCGAGGAGCTCAGGCCGCGCTACAACGAGAAGTTCCTCCAGGTCGCGTACTGCTGGAACAACGTGGCCAAGAAGCGGGCGTATTACGGGGTGCCGATCGAGGCCCAGATCATGCACATCCACTACTGGCGAGACCTCCTCAAGGAGGCGGGCATGCCGGACGCGCCCGACAAGATCCCGCTCAAGTGGGAGGAGTACTGGGACTTCTGGAAGAAGGCGCAGGACGCCCTCCGGAAGAAGGACCCCGCGAAGTACGGCAAGCTCTTCGGCATCGGCATGACCGAGTCGAGCCGCGGATCGGACACGATCTACAACTTCGAGATGGCGCTCCTCTCGTACGGGGGCCAGCTCCTCGACAACGACGGCAAGGTCATCGCCGACCAGCCCAAGAACCGAGAGGCCATCGTCAAGACCCTGGCCTGGTTCGGCGAGATGTACAACTCGGGCTACGTCCCGCCCGATGCCATCAACTGGGCGGACGGCGACAACAACGCGAACTTCCACTCGAAGTCGATCGTGATGACGCCGAATCCGTCGCTCTCCATCCCGGCCCACTGGTTCTTCAACGGCCCGGAGCAGTACTTCAACAACATGGCGACCGTGGAGTGGCCCGACAACCCGGGGGGCGGCAAGGCGAGCTACATGGTCGCGGTCAAGACGATCCTGGTCCCCAAGGACGCCAAGGCTCCCGACCTGGGCAAGGAGTTCATCCGCTTCGTGCTCGAGCCGAACCGCTTCGCCGAGTACATCAAGGGCGCGAACGGCCGCTGGTTCCCGGCGTTCACCGACGTCGCGAAGGACCCGTTCTTCTCCAAGGGGCAGGCCGGGAAGGGCGGCGCGGTGGACTACCACATCCCGCTCGCGACCAAGCTCTACACGGAGCGGAACGTCAAGATCTTCGACCACTGGAAGAGTCCGGCCAACTCCCAGGTCTACGCGGAAAACATTTGGGGCAAGGCGATGTCCCGGACCAACGTGGACAAGTGGCCTGCCGACCGCGCCGCCGACGAGGCCATCAACCGGATGAAGACCATCTTCACGCAGTGGCGGTAAGGCACTCGGACAAGAGCATTACGCCGCATGCCCGGCCGGGACGGGGCCGCACCCCGTCCCGGCCGCGGGCCTCTTCCGGAGGCGAGCGTGGCTGACGGCGCGGCGCGGGCGGGGATGGCGAACGGGGTCACCGGCTTGTGGAGCCGGTCGGTCTCGGCGGCGGGGGGAGCGCTGGCGCCGAACCGCCGGAACCTCTACGGGTACCTGTTCTCCCTGCCCCTCATCGCGCTCTTCCTGGCATTCGTCGTCTACCCGCTCTACTTCGTGGTCACCCAGGCCCTGGACCCGTACACCTACGAGGTCCTCTTCTCGGACCCGGTCTTCGTCCAAACCGTCGTCAACACGGTCGTGTACGTCGGCATCGCAGTCAACCTGAAGATGTTCCTCGCCCTCCTCCTCTCGGGTCTCCTCCAGGCCGACAACCGCGGCACGCGGTTCATCTCGGCGATCTTCCTCCTCCCGTGGGCGATCCCCGTCCTGCCCGGCATCCTGTCCATCCGCTGGATGCTCTCGTCCCAGTGGGGGATCATGAACCTCATCGTGGAGGACCTCGGCTTCGGAGCCGTCCACTGGCTGGCGTCGCGGTGGATGGCGATCGGCGCGCTGATCGTCTTCCACATCTGGAAATACTTGCCCTTCTGGACCGTCATCCTCCTCGCGGCCCGGCGCGGGATCCCCCGGGAGCTGTACGAGGCCGCCTCGATCGACGGGGCCGGCGGCCTTCAGAGGTTCACGTCGATCACCTTCCCGATGCTGAAGGGCATCTATCTCATCTGCTCGCTGCTCTCGATGGTGTTCACCCTCGGCGACTTCACCAACGTGTGGCTCCTCACCGGCGGCGCCCCCGGGGACTCGACCCACGTCTTGGCGACGCTCGCTTACCGCTACACGTTCCTGATGGGCAAGATCGACTGGGGGATGGGAGTGTTCGCCACCGCCCTGCCCGTCACGCTCCTCTTCATCTTCATCCTGATCAAGAAGATCCGATGAGCCCGATGGTCTTCCGCCTGGGCCGGTGGATCATCCTGGCCGTGGTGACGGTGTGGACGCTCTTTCCCATCTACTACATGCTCACGCTGTCGTTCACGCCGACGACCGAGCTCTTCCGGCCCGAATACTTCGTCAGGAACCCGACGCTCGCGTCTTACCAGTACATCGTCTTCCAGGAAAGCCCGTTCGTGAAGTTCTTCTGGCGCTGGATGGCTAACAGCGTCGTGGTGGCGGCGGTGACAATGGTGATCGTCCTGGGTGTCGCCTCACTCGGAAGCTTCGCCCTCGGCCGGATCCGCTTCGGCGGGGGACGATTCGTCTCCGGGATGACGCTGTTCACCTATATCATCCCGGCCTCGTTCCTCTCGATTCCCTTCTTCAAGATCATGGGTGACTACGACCTGCTCGACACCTACTGGGCGCTGATCGCGGCGATGACCACATTCGCCTCGCCCTATGCACTCTGGGTGCTCTGGGACTACTCGAAGACCATCCCGCCCGAGATCGACGAGTCCGCCGCCATCGACGGCGCCGGCGTGTTCACGATCTTCTACCGGATTTACCTGCCGCTCATCCTGCCGACCCTGATCGCCATCGGCACCTACGCCTTCTTCTTCGCCTGGAACGAGTACCTCTACGCGGTCCTGTTCCTCCAGAGCGAGGACATGTTCACCTTGCCAATCTCGATGGGGACGTTCTTGACGGGTGACGACGCCCCGTGGAACCTCCTGATGGCGGTGTCGACGGTGTACTCGATCCCCCCGGTCATCTTCTACTACGTGTTCCGCCGCCATTTGACCCACGGCCTCGTCTCCGGCGCCGTGTCGGGTGGGTGACGGGGGAGCCCAGGCCTGGCCGTTCGCGGGGTTGCTGCCGGGCATCGGAAAGGCGGAGATCCAGTCCGCACGCGACGGATAAGGCCACTTGGCTCGCGCCGGTGCCCCGGCCCAGGATCAGAACACCGCGAGCGGGTTGGCCGGGGACCCGGTGCCGCCGACGACCGGAAGCGGCGCGACCACCAGCATGAACTCGTCCCGGCCCTCCTCGACGCACGCCTTGGCGAGCGGCTCCAGCAGCGCGTTGTCGAGAAGCGGCATCCCGTAGGCGAAGAGCGCCGAGTGCACCGCCCAGGCGACGTCGTACCCGATGGGCAGGTGGTCCAGCATGTCCCAGACGAGGAGCGCCACGTCGTGGTGCCGCAGGAACGGCAGGCACGACACGTGGAGTCCCGGCCGGGCGGCCGGGCCGGCGCCGAAGGGGCGGCCATACGGCGTGTCCGGATTCGCGGCTTGCCAGGCCTCGCGGCCGCAGTACACGGCCACCGCGTCGCCGGGCGCGAGGAGGATGCCGCGGGCCGCCAGGATCTCCTCCAGCTCCCAGCCGTGCACCGGGCTGTCGTGCGTCACCGACGGCACCCCGCGGTGCCGCGGCACGTCGAGGAGGACGCCCCGCGTCATGATCCCCTCGCGCCAGTGCTCGACCGACCCGAATGTCGCACCGTCGAAGGTGATTTCCTTCTTCGGGTCCCGGCCGTTCCACATCGCGTGCTCGTCCCACGTGTGGCAGAGGGCGTCGATGTGCGTCGACGCGACGCCGTGGTAGAAGATCCCGTAGTAGTCCATCGCCGCGCCGCCGCGCCCACGCGGCATCGTCCGCATGAAGTGCTGGGCGGGGAAGGCGTTGTTGATCCCGGGCTCCTTGGGGAAAGGCCGCGACAGGGAGACGCTGCGCCCGGTCCGGCAGAGCCGCGCCGCCTCCAGCCGCTTCGCGGGTGTGATGAGGTTGATGGTCCCGCGCTGGTCGTCCTTGCCCCAGCGCCCCCAGTTATGACGCTCGCGAATCCAGCTCTGCACCTCGGCCTCGCTCGGTAGCCTTCGGTCGGTCATCCTCACCTCACCGTGTCGTTGGTCGTGTCCCTCGCGCCCGGGCCGCCCTCTTCCCTCCCCCGGCCGTGTCCGCGGGATCCTGGGACGCCACGTGGAACTTCACCCGGTCGATGCGGTAGCACCGTTCGCTTCTGGAGACCGGCGCCCCCGCGCGGGAGTACGCGGTGGCCCGGCTCGCCACGACGAGAACGCCGGAGGTGATCCCCAGCGCCCGGGCGACCTCCGGGCCGCTCGGCAGGATCTCGATCTCCCACTCCAGCCGGCCGAGACGGACGCGGGCCCGGTCGCGGAGCACCTCCAGCAAGGGGTCGCCGACCTCCTCCGGCCGGAAGCGGGCCGCGAGCGGCGTCGGGACGTACGCCAGGTCGTGAGCGATGACCTGGCCGTCGACGAGCCGGAGCAGCTCGACGACGGCCACGCCGCTCCGCCGCCGGAGCTGCAGCAGCTGGCGGACGTGGTCGGGGGGCTCGGTGCTGGGCTCGTAGCGCAGGACGCGCGTCTCGAGCTTGAGCCCCTGCCGCCGGAGGTCCTCCTCGAGGGTGTAGAGCGGCGCGAGCAGCCGGCTGATCTTCGCGGGGCTCACGATCGTCCCGCGCCCTCGCTGGCGCGAGACGAGCCCGCCGCGCTCGAGGAGTCCGAGCGCCCGCCGCAGGGTCAGCCGGCTCACCCCGAAGCGCCGCGCGAGCTGCTGCTCGGTGGGCAGGAGGGTGTTCGGCGGCGCCGCCGTGATCTCCGCGCGGAGCGCTTCGGTGACCGTCAGGTACCGCGGGGCCGGCGGTCCGACGTCTCGCGCGGGTGTCATGCCGCGCCGGGAGCCCGCCGGCGCCAGAGCTCGTCGGTGGCGCGGCGCGCCCCCTCGCCGAGCGCCGCGAGCTTCGCCCAGGCGATCCTCGGGTCGACCCAATCGTTGTCGGCGAAGGTGCCGAACCCGCAGTCGGTCCCCGCGATGACGTTCTCCCGGCCCACGACGCCCGCGTAGCGGGCGATCCGGTCTGCCACGAGCTCGGGGTGCTCGATGAAGTTCGTGGTGGAATCGATGACCCCGGGGAGGAGCACCTTTCCGGGCGGCAGGGCGACCTGCTTCCAGATCTTCCACTCGTGCTCGTGCCTGGGATTCGCGCCCTCGAACGAGATCCCGGCCGGCCGGGCCCGCAGCACGAGGTCGACGATCTCCCGGAGCGGCACGTCGAGGTGGTGCGGCCCCTCGTAGTTCCCCCAGCAGAGGTGCAGGCGCATCCGGTCGGGCGGGATCCCCTTCGTGGCCTCGTTGAGGACCTCCACGTGCAGCGCAACGATCTTCCGGAACTCCTCGAGGCTCAGGTCCGGAAAGCGGTTATGACGGCTCATCGCGAGGTCGGGGCAGTCGAGCTGGAGCACGAATCCCGCTTCGTGGATCGCCTCGTACTCGTCCTTCATGACGCGCGCGATCGCCTCCAGGTACTTCTCGCGGCTGGGATAGTACTCGTTCGCCATGAAGATCGACACCACGCCCGGAGAGGCGGCGCTCATGAACACCTCTTCCGCGCCGGCGACCTGAGTGGCCGCCTTCAGGGTCTCGATGTCGCGCTGCACGGCGGCGAAGTCCCGCCATTCGATCGGACCGTCACAGACGGGGCGCAGGAAGCTCGACTTGGTATTTCCCGTGCGGCGCGCCACGTACTCGGGGAACTCGCGCGCCTCGGCCCACGTGGTGGTGACGCGGTTCTGCCCGCCGAATCCGGTCACGCGCGCCTTGATGTAGGTCGCGTAGCCCGGTTTGCCCTGCTCCCCGTCGTTCACCACGGTGACGCCCGCGGCGATCTGCCTCTTCACGGCCTCGCCGACGGCGGTCCGGACCGCGCCGTCGAACGCGTGCTCGTCCACGGCCTCGCCGGCGTCCCGCTTCCGCAGGAGCTCGACCAGCGGCGCCGGCCGCGGCAGGCTGCCGGTATGGGTCGTCAGGATCCGATCCGTGCTCCGCTTCATCTATCGTCCTCCGACGGCGTCATGTGCCTCTGGCGCCCTTCATTCCCGCAGCCGGGGATCGAGCGCGTCCCGCACGGCATCCCCCAGGAGGTTGAAGGCGAACACCGCGAGGCTGATGGCCATCCCGGGCGCCAGGGGGAGCCACGGCGCCGCCTCGGCGTACTGGCCGGCGAAGTCTCGCAGCATCAGGCCCCATGCCGGCGTCGGCTCGACGACGCCCAGCCCGAGGAAGCTCAGGCTCGCTTCCAGCACGATCACCTCGGCCAGGAACGCGGTCAGCATCACGATGTACGAGGCCGTCACGTTCGGCAGCACGTGGCGGCCGATGACGCGGAGCGCGCCCACGCCGGTGCTGTGCGCGGCCTCGATGTACGGCATCTGCCGGATCGCCAGCGCGCTCGCGCGGACCACGCGGGTCGCCCGCGGCAACATGGGCACGATGATGGCGGCGATGACCTGGAGGGTCCCGACCCCGAGGGCCGCCACCACGGCGATGGCGAGGATGATGAGGGGGAAGGACAGGAGGACGTCGATCACGCGCTGGGCGATCAGGTCCACCTTCCCGCCCACGTAGGCCGTCGCCACCCCCACCAGGGCGCCCAGCGTGGCGGTGACGAAGGAGGATACCAGGCCGACGAAGAGGGCCGTGCGGGCGCCGAAGATGATCCGGCTCAGCACGTCACGACCGAACTGGTCGGTGCCCAGGAGGTGCGCGGCGCTCGGCGGCCGGACCACCACGGAGTAGTTGGTCTCCAGGGGATCGTACGGCGCGAGCCACGGCGCGCAGACCGCCGCCGCCAGCATCGCGGCGAGGACCACCGCCCCGAAGGCGCCGAGCGGATACGCCCGGACGAGGCGCCACACACCCGAGCGTCGTGCGCGCGGCCGCCCGCCTCGGGGAACCGGGGGCGGCCGTGGGGGCGTCTCCGGACCGGCTACCGGTAGCGAATGCGGGGATCCAGCCACGCGTAGCAGAGATCGACCAGGAGGTTCATGACCACGAAGGCCGACGCCGAGAGCATGACGAGGGCCTGCGTGAGCGTGTAGTCCCGCCGCGTCACGGCCTCCAGGAGGAGCTTCCCCAGGCCGTTCAGGTTGAAGACCTGCTCGGTGACCACCAGGCCTCCCAGGATGACGGCCGACTCCAGGCCGACGACCGTGATCACCGGCAAGAGCGCGTTCCGCACGGCGTGCCGCCTCACGACCGCGCGCTCGCTGAGTCCCTTCGCCCGCGCGGTCCGGATGTAGTCGTCGCCCAGGACGTCGAGGAGCGCGGACCGCATCATGCGCGCGGACAGGGCCGCGCTCCGGAACCCGACCACGAGCGCGGGCCAGACGAGCTGGCTCAGGTTTGCCACCGGGTCCTGCCAGAAGGACGTGAACATCAGGGGCGGGCTCCAGCGGAACAGCCGCAGGAGGAGCAGGATGATGAGCACGCCGAGCCAGAAGGAGGGCAGGGACAGCCCCGAGAGCGTGAACACGCGCAGAAGGTAGTCGAGCCACGTGGACCGGCGCAGCGCCGCCAGGGTGCCGAGCGGGATCGCCACCGCGACCGCCAGGAGCGTCGCCAGGAGGGTGAGCTCGAGACTCAGGTTGAGTCTGATCCGGATCTCCGTGACCACCGGCCGGCCCGTCCACATGGAGAGCCCGAGGTCTCCCCGCCCCAGGCCCACGATCCAGTCCAGGTACTGCCGCCAGAGGGCGTGGTCCAGCCCGAGCCGCGCGCGCTCCGCCCGGAGGACCTCGTCGGCCACCCTCCCGCCCTCGCCGGCCAGGCGAAGGAGCACCACGTCCCCGGGAAGCACGCGGAGCAGCAGGAAGACGATCGTGGCGACGCCCAGCAGCGTCGGCACCATCAGCAGCAGGCGCTTGAGCAGGTAGGTCCGCATCTCGGCCCGGTCCCGGGTCAGGTCGCGACGGGCGAAGCGGGCACTCCGCGCGCACCGGCGTGCGTGGGCGTGCCGCCGCCACGGAGAGCCACGCCCCGTCCGTCGACGACCGTCCGTCCGCTAGCGTGCGAGCCAGACCGTTGCGAGGTCCTGGTTGAGATAGTGGGAGGGCGTCACCTTCCAGCCTTTCACGTAGTCCCAGTGAGCCACGGCCCGCACCTGGCCCAGGATGATCACCTGGTGCGCCATCTCGCCCAGCACCCGGCGCTCGAACTCCCAGACCAGCTGCTTCCGCCGGTCGACGTTCTGCTCACGGCTCTGCCGCTCGAAGAGCTCGTCGAGGGTCGCGTCCGTGTACCGGCAGTAGTTGATGGGCGTCTTCTCCGAGGACAAGTACTTGGTCAGCTGGAGGTCGGGCTCGTCGGCGAAGTCACAGGAGAAATCGACCGAGGCCTCGAAGTCCCCGGACCGGAGCGCGGTGAAGTAGGGCCCGGTCTCGAGCACCCGGTGCGTCGCATTGAGCCCGATCTTCCGCCACTGATCGATCACGTACACGCCGACACGCTGCGCGCCGGTGATGGCACGGTTCGTGAACGCGAACGAGAAGCCGTCGGGGACCCCGGCCTCCCTGAGCAGCCGCTTGGCCTCGGCCCGGCTCTTCTCGATGTCCGGCCAGTAGCCGGGAATCTTCTCGAGCTCCGCCGACGGCATGGCGTACGGCGCCCCCGGCTGGCTGATCCCGGCGACCGTGCCGTACTCGGTGAAGTCGTTCAGCACGCGGGCGGCCTCGCGGCGGTCGAGCGCGAGGCTGAGCGCCCGGCGCACCCGCGGGTCGTCGAACGGCTTCTTCTCGTGATGGAAGGCGATGGTCAGCACGCACGTCCACGGGCTCTTCTGGATGACGATCTTGTCGCCGAGCGCCTGCTTCAGGCTGGCCTGGTCCAGCACCGGCGTCGCGCCCACCCAGTCCGCGGCGACGCGCCCGCCCCGGAGGGCGGCGACCCGCGCGGCGCCGTCCGTGATGAACAGCGCCCGGAAGCCGTCGAGATGCGGCAGGCCCTTCATGAAGTAGTCGGGGTTCTTCTTGCCCAGCACGTGCGAGCCGGGCACGTACTCCACCAGCCGGAAGGGGCCAGTCCCCATGACGTTCTTCTTGTACCAGTGCGGATCCCTCTCGAGCTGGTCGGCCTTGTAGATGTAGTTCCAGGGCGAGGCGAGGAACGTCAGCATCGCCGGCTGCGCGCGCTTCAGCCGGATGCGTACCGTGCGCGGGTTCGTCGCCTCCACCGCCTCGACCTGCGCGTAGACGGCCTTTCTCGGGCTCGTCACGCCCGCTGGCGGGAAGATCACGTGGTCAAGGCTCGCCTTGACGTCGCGCGACGTGAAGGCGGAGCCATCGTGGAACTTCACCCCGTCCCGAAGCCGGAACTCGTACACCCTGCCATCCGGGGAAATGGTCCATGACTCGGCGAGGTCCGGCACGATCTTCGGGTACTCGAAGGGATCGAACTTCACCAGGAGGCTGTAGAACGGCGCCGTCGAGTGCGGCACGGCGAAGGTCGCCTCCTGGTGGGCGTCGAACGAGGGCGGCTCGGCCAGCACCGAGTACGCGAGCTCGCCACCCGCCCGGGGGGTCTCCTGGGCGCCTGCCGGCCGGCCCGTCGACCAGATCCCGAACGCGGCGGCCGTGGCGATCAGGGCCAGCGCCGCGAGGACTCTCTTCATCGTGCACCGCATCGTGCACCTCCCGTTGGTTGGCTGTGGGTCAGGTGGTCCGCTACGTCGACAGGTCGGAGCCACGTCCTCGATCACACCTGCACGTCCTGTGACTTCACGCTCCGCGCGACCTGCAACAGCGACGTGACGGCGAACGCGGCGGCGATGGCCAGCGCCGCGGCCGAGATCGGCCGCGTGAAGAAGATGCTCGCGTCGCCGCCGGAGATCTCCAGCGACTGCCGGAGCGCCCGCTCCATGAGCGGGCCGAGCACCATGGTCAGCACAAGGGGCGCCGCCGGAATGTCGAGCTTCCGGAGAAGATAGCCGAGGACCCCGAACGCCGTCATCACGCCGACGTCGAACACGCTGCCGTTCAGACTGTACGCCCCGAGCACGCAGAAGCCCAGGATGACCGTGTAGAGGATCGCGTACGGCACCCGGAGCACGGCCACCCAGAGGGGGATGAACGGCAGGTTCAGGATCACGAGCACCAGGTTGCCGACGTACAGGCTAGCGATGACTCCCCAGGCCACGTCAGCGTGCTCCCGGAACAGGAGGGGCCCCGGGATGAGGCCGTTCATCATGAAGGCGCCCATGATCACCGCCACCGTGGGCGATCCGGGAATGCCGAGCGTGAAGAGCGGGATGAGCGCGGCGTTAGCATAGGCGTTGTTGGCGGTCTCGGGTCCGGCCACTCCCTGGATCATGCCGTGCCCGAAGCGCTCGGGCGTCCGCGACAGGCGCTTCTCCGTGACGTAGGAGATCATCGTCGGGACGACCGCGCCCACGCCGGGGATGAGCCCGATGAAGAAGCCGATTCCGGTGCCGCGCAGCACCGGCAGCCACGAGTCCCGCACGTCCTGCGCGGAGGGGACCAGCGACCGGAGCGTCGTGTTGAAGACCTGGCCCGTCGCCCGCTCCGCGTTGATCAGGATCTCGCCGATCCCGAACAGTCCCATCGCGACCGGAACCAGCTGGAGCCCGTCCTGCAGCTCGGGCCACCCGAACGTGAAGCGCGGCGCCCCCATGACCGGATCGATGCCCACCATCGCGATCAGGAGTCCGAACACCGCCGACAGGAGCGCCCGCACCAGCGAGCCGCTGGCGAGGCCGGTCACCAGCGACAGCCCGACCACCATCAGCGAGAAGAACTCGGGAGGGCCGAACCGGAGGGCGATCTCGGTCAGCGGTAGTGCGAGCAGCACCAGCCCGAAGGTCGCGATGCTCCCGCCGACGAACGAGCCCACCGCGGCGACGGCCAGAGCCGACCCGGCGCGCCCCTGCTTGGCCATCGCGTAGCCGTCCAGACACGTGATGGCCGAGGCGGCCTCCCCGGGCACGTTCACCAGGATCGACGTCAGGGAGCCCCCGTACATCGCGCCGTAGTAGATCGCGGCCAGCATGATGATGGCGCCCGTTGGCGGGATCGTGAACGTGAGCGGGATCAGCATGGCCGTGCCCGCCACCGGGCCGATGCCCGGCAGGATCCCGACCAGCGTCCCGAGCACGCAGCCGATGACGGCGAAGAGCAGGTTGGTCGGCTGGAGGGCGGTCGCGAAGCCGCCCATCAGGAACTGGAGGCTCTCCACTCCCGGCTCCCGCCGACCCCGCGCAGCCGGCTAGATCCCGAGGAACCCGACGGGAAGCGTGATCCGCAGGAAGTTGGCGAACACGTGATAGACGCCGAAGCTGCCCGCGACCGCGACCAGCAGGGTCACCACCCAGCCCGGCCGGCTCAGCGTGGTCAGGAGGAACAGATAGAACGCCAGCGACGTGAGCCGGAAGCCCAGAGGGTTGATCAGGACGACGGCGCCCACCAGGGCTCCCAGGATCGCCGCGATGCGACGGTACCCAGCCCGGGTCGCGAGGAGCCCGGTCGGCCCCGCCTCCGGCCGCCCGATGGTCGCCTGCGTCAGCATGACCAGGGCGAGCGCGCCGAACACCACCGAGAGCCAGAAGGGGAAGTACCCGGGCCCCGGGCCCAGCGGGGTGTGGAGCTTCATCGCGAGCGCCCGGCTCATCACGAAGGCCGCGAACACGATGCAGAGGGTCGCCGTCACCTGATGGGCGCGTCTCACGGCTCCTCCAGGACCAGCAACGCGTCCTCGTCATGGGACCGGCCCGGTCGAGGCGCGAGCGTCTCCTAGTGGTCGCTGTACTTCGGCTGCCGCTTCTCCAGGAACGCGCGAATCCCCTCCTTGGCGTCCTTCGTGATCGTGAGGTCCGCGCTCTTCGCCTGCGAAAGCTTGTAGGCCTCGGTCCAGTTCATCGTCTCGGAGGCGTTGTTGCAGAGCTTGTTCGCCTTCAGCGCCGCGAGGCTCTTGCCGGCGACGACGGCGGCCAGCTCCATCGCCTTCGTCATGACCTGGTCCTTCGGCACGATGTAGTTGAAGAACCCGGTGTTCTCCTGGAGCTCCTCGGCCATGAACCGCCGGCCCGTGTAGATCATCTCGCGGATCCGGCCCGCGGGCATGTTGAGGCGCGTGAAGAAGGAGCCCCCGCCCGCCAGCACTCCGCGGTCGATCTCCGGACAGGCGAAGAACGCGTCCTTCGAGGCCACCCGCATGTCGCAGAACGCGGCGAGCACCAGGCCGACGCCCACCGCGTGGCTGTTGAGCGCGCCGATGACCGGCCGGTCCAGGTTGTAGAAACGCGGCAGGCACTCGTTGATCATCGCGTAGCGCGCCATGCGGCTCGCATGGTCGAGCGGCAGGAAGTCGCGCACGTCGGCGCCGCCGCACCAGGCGCGGGCGTTGGGCGGCGCGGTGAGCACGACCACTCGGGTCTCGTCCGTGGATTCGATGGCCTCGCACATGTCCCGGATGTCCGGGTACACCTCGAAGGAGACGGCGTTCACCGGGGGCCGGTCGAAGGTCACGACCGTGATGCCTCGCCTGTCCGTCTCCATCCGGAAGAACTTGAGCTTCTTGCTCGTCATCTCGGACCCAGCCTCCGTCTGTCGCGTGGCAGGTTCGTGGTCGCGGGCATCTTCGGGTCAGGGCGTCGCCCGAAGCTCCTTCACGAGAGGGGCGACACGCGCCTCGTAGCTGGCCCAGAACGCGCCGTAGTCGTCCGGGTTGAGGTAGTGCGCCGAGACGCCGAGCGCGTTCAGCCTCTTCTTGTGGTCCTCGCTCTCGACCACCTTCCGGATCGCCGCGGTCAGGGTGTCCACCACGTCCTTGGGCGTCGCCGCGGGCGCCAGGATCCCCGTCGCGGAGACCGTGACGACGTCGTATCCCTGGGACCTCATGGTGGGAACCCCCGGCAGGAACTCGCTCTCCTGCTCGGCCGCGATGCCGAGGACCCGGAACTTCCCGCTCTTCACGTGCGGCACCGCATCCGAGATCCCGCCCGCCAGCGCCTGCACGTGACCCCCCAGCAGGGCCGTGACCGACGGCGCGCCGCCGTCGAAGTGGACCGAGGCGAACTTCACTCCGGCAGCCTTCTGCAGCATGAGCACGCAGAGGTGGGGGTTGCCCATCAGCGCACTGTCGCTGATCGTGATCTTGCCCGGGTTCGCCCGCGCCGCCTCCACGAACTCCTTCAGGGTCTTGTACGGGCTGTCCACGGGCACGGCGAGCATGGCCGGGATCAGGTGGTGGTGCGCCACTGGCCGGAAGTCCTTGCGCGCGTACGGCGGCTGGCGCTCGGGATCCGAGTAGTGCGTGATGACCGTCGGCAGCACCGCGTAGGAGAGCGTGTAGCCGTTCGGAGGCGAGGCCAGCAGCGAGGACAGCCCGACCTGGGACGCCGCGCCGGCCCGGTTGACGACCTGGACCCGCGTCGACAGCTCTTCCTCCAGGCGGCCCGCCAGGAGCCGGGCGCCGCTGTCGGTCGTCCCGCCGGCCGCGTACGGGACGATCAGCGTGATCGGCCTGCCGCCCGGGAACGTCCCCTGCGCCGGAAGGCTCCCGGGCGTCATCAGCCCCGAGGTGACCAGGAGCGCGGCCACGACCACCACATACACGCCCAGGAACCTCTGAAGCTTCACGCGCCGCTCCTTCCTGCACGCCGATCGCGCGCCGAACGCCGCCTGCCGGTCACCCCGGGGCGGCGGTGCGGACCGCCGGGAGCCCGGGGGGTGGGCCTCGCGCCGGACGATAGGAGGTCTTGACTCCCTTGTCAATACCTGTTGGGTGGATCGGGCGTGATCGCGATTGACAAGTCCCGCCCCGTTTCTTACGATCCCCGCGGATCGCGGCTCGCGCGCCTGCGGGCGGCGCCGGTGACACCAGCCGACTCGGAGTGACGAGTCCCGGAGGACCCGACCATGACCGGAGGCGCCCCGCGCCCCTTCGAGGGCATCCGCGTCCTTGACCTCACCCACGTGCTGGCGGGCCCGTTCTGCACGTACCAGCTCGCCGTGCTCGGCGCCGAGACGATCAAGATCGAGGAGCCCGGCCAGGGTGACATCGCGCGCCAGACGGGCTGCGACCGAGCGCTCAACCGGCGCCTCATGGGAACAGGTTACCTGACCCAGGGCGCGAACAAGCGCTGCCTCACCCTCGATCTCAAGAACCCACGCGGCCGGGACGTCCTGAAGCGCCTGGTGGTCGGCGCCGACGTGCTGGTCGAGAACTTCCGGTCCGGGGCGATGGCGGCGCTCGGCCTCGGCTACGACGACCTCAGGGCGATCAACCCGCGGCTCATCTACTGCTCGATGACCGGCTTCGGCCAGGAAGGCCCGAAGGCGGACCACAACGCGTACGACTGCGTCATCCAGGCCATATCGGGGCTCATGAGCACGACCGGCTGGCCGGACACGCCCTCGGTGAAGACCGGGGCGCCGGTGGTCGACTACGCGAGCGGCCTTAGCGCCGCTTTCGCCGTCTCGTCCGCGCTGTTCCAGCGCGAGCGCACCGGGCGCGGGCAGTACGTCGACTGCGCGATGCTCGACGCGGCGATGATGCTCATGAGCTCTCACCTCACGGCGTGCCTGTGGAGCGGGGTGCCGCCGAAGCGCCGCGGGAACGACCTCGAGTACGCGGGGGTGAGCGCCTACCAGACCAAGGACGGCGTCCTCATGCTCGGCTCGTTCCGGGCGGGTCAGCACCGGCGACTCTGGGGCGCGCTCGGTCGCCCGGACCTGGCGGAGCTCAGCTCGGTGGCCGACCAGGAGGAGCACCGCGAGGCCCTTGCTGCAGCCCTCCGCGAGGTCATGCTGACGCGGACCGCCGACGAGTGGGAGGAGTTCCTGGCCGGCATTCACGTGCCGGGCGCGCGCATGCGGAGCGTCGCCGAGGCGCTGGAGCTCGAGCAGCTAGCGCGGCGCAACCTGCTCCACCGGTTCGAGTCGATGCCGGACGTCGGCAGGCCGCTCACTGTGCCGGTGGCCAGCTTCCGCTTCGCCGACGGCGGGCCGCGCGTCGACACTCCGCCGCGGCCCCTCGGCGCCGACACCGATGCGGTGCTCGGCGAGCTGGGCCTCACCGCCGCGGAGATCGCCGCGCTGCGCGAGGCCCACGTCGTCTAACCTGTCCGACCGCGACGCGCTGCTGCGAGCCGGGCAGGCCGGCTCCGGGGGCCTCACCCCAATGCTGCCGTCCGCCCGCTGGCGCTGTCCCCGGTGGACATGGGCAGCGGTTGACTGATCAAGCATCCTTGATATGATGAATGCCGTGGGGACCTCGACCGCCCGTGACGGACGGCGCATCGCCCGCCTCTTCCATGCCCTGGCCGACGAGACGCGGCTCAGGATCGTGGAGCAACTCGCCGACGGCGAGCAGTGCGTCTGTGACCTAACGGATGCTCTCGAGGCCGGCCAGTCGCGGTTGTCCTTCCACCTGAAGACGCTGAAGGACGCCGGGCTGGTGACCGACCGCCGTCAGGGCAGATGGATCTACTACACCCTCCGGCCGGACGCGGTCGACGAGCTTCGCGACGTCGTGGGAGCCATCGGGGCTCCGAGAGGCCGTGGACTCAGGATCGCCTCCCGGTGCTGCGGGTGATTTGCCCACGACCCATCGACCAATCTTGATACCGTGCGCTCCACAAGACGTAAGACGCGCAACAGCCGCACGGAGGGGGACATGCCAGTGAGTGAGCCGAACATCACCGAGATCGTCCGCGACAAGTACGCCCAGGCGGCGCTCCGGGTCGTGAAGGGCGAGGGCGGGTGCTGCGGGACGGTGTCGTCCCGTAGCGGCTGCGATCCCGTGACGGGGAACCTGTACGCGGCGGAGGAGACGACGGCCCTGCCGGCGGAGGCCGTGCGCGCCTCGCTCGGCTGCGGGAACCCGACGGCGCTGGCCGAGCTGCGCCCCGGTGAGGTGGTGCTGGACCTCGGCTCCGGCGGCGGCATCGACGTCCTGCTCTCCGCCCAGCGGGTCGGGTCGGCGGGCAAAGCCTACGGCCTCGACATGACTGACGAGATGCTCGCCCTGGCTCGCGAAAACCAGCGAAAGGCCGGCGCGTCGAACGTCGAGTTCCTCAAGGGCGCGATCGAGGCGATCCCCCTGCCCGACGACAGCGTGGACGTGGTCATCTCCAACTGCGTCATCAACCTCTCGGCCGACAAGGACCGCGTTCTCGCCGAAGCCTTCCGCGTGCTCAAGCCCGGCGGGCGGTTCGCCGTCTCCGACGTGGTGGTACGAGGCGAGGTGCCGGCCGCCATCCGGCGGAGCGTCGAGCTCTGGATCGGCTGCGTCGCCGGCGCGCTGGAAGAGAGCGAGTACCGGGAAAAGCTGGCCAGGGCCGGCTTCCACGGGATCGACATCGAGCCCACGCGAGTCTACCGGGCGGAGGATGCCCGCGAGTTCCTGTCCGGTGCCGGACTGGACGTCGACGCCATCGCCGCGCAGGTGGACGGCAAGTTCCGGAGCGCCTTCGTGCGCGCCCGGAAACCGGGCGCCTGACGGCTCGGCAGCCGTCGGGGTGCCGAGAACCCGTGCTCGAGCTTTGGTCGCGGAGGGCCTCGGCACCACCCTCCTGCGGGCGGCGGTGGTGGGCTCCGGCATCATCGGCGAGCGTCTCGCCGCCGGACGCGTCGCCCCGACGCCGCTCGCCAACACCGCCGCGACCACGGCCGCTCTGGTCGCGCTGATCCTCGCGCTCGGGCCGATCTCCGGGGGCCCCTCTCAATCCGCAGCCGAGCGACTGATGGCCGACCGGCCGGCGCTCCGCGTGCGACTCGCGACGGGATCCGACGCCCCCGCGATCGCGGACATCTACAACCAGGGGATCGCGGAGCGGATCGCCACCTTCGAGACCGCGGTGCGGTCGGCCCGGGACGTGGAGGCCCAACTGGCCAGCAAGGCCGACCGCTACCCGACCGTCGTGGTCGAGATGGACGGCCAGGTCGTCGCGTGGGCGAGCGCCGGCGCCTACCGGGCACGGCCGGCGTACGCGGGCGTCGCCGAGCACTCGGTGTACGTGGCTCGTCGCGCCCGGGGCGTCGGGGCCGGGCGGGCCGCGCTCGACGCGCTCGCCGCGGAGTGCCAGGCGCGCGGATTCTGGAAGCTCGTCTCCCGGATCTTCCCGGAGAACACCGCCAGCCTGGCCCTTCACGAGCGTGCCGGCTTCCGCGTCGTCGGCGTGTATCGCCGTCACGGTCAGCTCGACGGGCAGTGGCGCGACTGCGTCATCGTCGAGAAGCTTCTGGGCGCCGGGACGGATGGCTGAGACCCCGCCGGCCGGGGGCGGCCGTATCGCGTGTGGTTCCTCTGTACCGACACTTGGCCCGCAGCATCATGGCCCGCCCCTGACTACGTGTCCGCGGTGTCTGACAACGCGACGCGCTCGGCCGTCCCGGCCCGACGCGGAGGCCCGCACCGGAGCCGTGATCCGCGGAGAGCGCGTCCCGCCCGCCTCCTTCCGCAGGTCCGCCGGCCCCGTCACCGCAACGCCGGATCCGCGGCGAGCCGCTGCCGCTTGAGCACCCAGACGTAGAACCCGAGCAGGCTCACCGAGGTCAGGCCCAGCGCGACCGACTGCATCAGCCACAGCCCGGCGACACCGCGCGGCCCGCCGAGCACCGGGTGGAACGCCACGAGGTACCCGCCGACCAGGCCCGGGCCCCACAGCGCCACGGCGTAGATCACCATCGGCGCCACGGCGATGCGATACGCGCGCAGCACGAAGGCGGTGATCCCCTGCAGAGCGTCGAAGGTGTGGAAGCTGATCAGGAATCCGAGCAGGGACAGCGCCACGCCGGCCACGGTGACATCATCCGTGTACAGTCCGATGACCCCGCGACGGAACACCCAGACGGTGACCGACGTGAGGGCCGCCGCCGCCACGGCAGCGCGGATCCCGGTGAATGCGGCACGGCGTGCCCGCAGGAGGTCGCCGGCGCCGATCGCATGGGCGGTCATGGTCGCCGTCGCCACCGACAGCGCTACCGGGACCTGGAAGGCGACGGCCGCGAGGTTCGAGATGATCTGATGCCCGCCCATCACGGTGGTGCCCAGCCGCGCGGCCAGGAGCGTCATGAAGGTGAACGACGTGGACTCCATCCCATACGACAGCCCGATCGGTATCCCGAGGCGGAGCTGCTCTCCCAGGAGCGGCCAGCGCGGCCATGCCGGTCCGATGGCGAAGCGCCGGTAGCCCGCGTCCAGATGCGTGTGGATCCATGCCAGCAGGAAGAGCGTCCAGAAGACGATCAGGGACGCCAGGCCGCAGCCGACCACGCCCAGGCGGGGCAGCCCGAGGCGCCCGAAGATGAGCCCGTAGTTCAGGACGACCTTCAGCACGAGGCCCGCAACCTGCACCGTCATCATCACCTTCGGGCGCGAGACCGCGACGTGGAACGCATAGGTGGCGCGGAACAGCAGTGCCGCCGGGAGCGCGGCGCTGAGTAGCCGCAGGTACGGCGTCACCAGGGCCTTCACGTCCGCCTCGGCGTCGATGTAGGCGAGCCAGGGCTCCGGATACGCGAGCAGCGGCATGCCGGCCGCTGACAGGAGCAGTGCGAGCCACAGCCCCTGCACGTAGCTCGGACCGATCGCCCGCTCGCGGCGCGCGCCGTAGTGCTGGGCGATGATGGGGTTGAGCGCTGTTATCACGCCCATCAGACCCATGAAGACGCTGGAGTACACGCTCGCGCCCAGGCCCATCGCCGCCAGGTCGGCGGGCGACGCGTGCCCGGTCATCATCGTGTCGAGGACGCCGTACGCGATCGAGGCGAGCTGGCCGAGCAGGATCGGCCAGGCCTGGGCGAGGATGCCGAGGGCGATCGCCGGGCCGTTCGTCAGTCGACGTACAGGCGACCCGCGACCGCGTGGCCGCCGTCAGCCGCGAGCCCCAGGACCACGAACTCGCCCATTCGGATGCTGACGCCGGTCAGGTCAGTGACGACGCTTCCGTGGGTGACCAGCACGAGCGGGGGGCCGCTCCGGTGCCGGGCGATCCGGTCCCGGATCTCGGCCACCTGCCGCTGCCGCCGCCCGGCATCGCTGAGCGAGCCCTGCAGGGGCTCCCACGCCGCCACGCGCCCGAAGGCCAGGCGGGCCGTGTCGAGGCAGCGGCAGCGCGGGCTCGACAGCACCGCGCCCACGGCGATGCCATGCCGCCGGAACGCCTCGCCCATCCGGCTGGCCTGCGCTTGGCCGTTCTCGTCGAGGTTCCGCTGGGTCGAGCAGTCGTCGAGCCGGGAGTCGGGCGGATCGAAGCCGCCCGGCGCGAAGCTATGGCGCACCACCAGCACGGCGCCGGGCGCGCGGAGAGCCTGCCACACTCCTTCCTCGGCGCGCGCGATCGGCGCCGTCCCCGCCACGAGCGCGGCGGCCGTCACCAGCCATTGGATTCCCGGCATGACGCGGCGGCGCCTGGCCCGCACGGCCTCACCGCACCGTCGCCCGCCGGAAGCATCGCGCATCGCGCTCCACACACTGGGAAAGCCCGCGATTCCCCGCAGGAGAAGAACCGAAGACCACGACCTGCAAGACGGCTATCCCTCGAAGATGCGCGTGACGGGCTGGTGGCCGTCGTGCTCCCGGTAGGCCTGCTCGCGATGGAGACCGAGCGCCTTCATGACCGGCGTGTCCTGCACCGAGAAGAGAATCGCCTCTCCATCGGCGCTCGCGTGCTCGTGCCAGGCCCAGGTGGGGACGACGAAGAGGTCGCCCTTCCGCCAGGCGAAGCGCTGCCCATCGATCACGCTCTGCCCCTGTCCCTCGAACACGAGGTACACCGCGCTGCCGGTCTGCCGGTGGGCCTTGGTACGCGTCCCGGGGCGGAGCAGCTGGATCCAGCAGGCGATGGTCGGCATCAGCGGGCCGCCGGTGTGCGGATTGACGTATTCCATCGCCACGTCATCGAAGGGGTTCGCGCTCCCCGCCACTGACGCGAGGCGGCGGAGCGCCTCCTCCGTCCGGTCCCACCTGTAGTTTAGCAGCGGGGAGAACGAGGCCGTCCACGTGTCCCAGGTCGGCCGGAGGTGGCCGACGCCGTACCGGCGCTCGGAATCCCCCACCGGCTTCCCGATCGGCTGGGCCTCCTCGCCGAAGGGCTCGTAGAACTGCCCCTCCATCTCGGCGACCATCGGGAGATCGAGGCCGTCGAGCCAGAGCATCGGCCGGTCGCTGTCATTGCCGTGGTCGTGCCAGGTCCACGGCGGCGTCAGCACGAGGTCGCCCCGCTCCATCACGCACTTGTCGCCCTCGACGGTGGTGAAGGCGCCCTGACCCTCGATGACGAACCGGATCGCCGCTGGCGAATGCCGGTGCGCGGGCGCCACCTCGCCGGGAAGCACGTACTGGAAGCCCGCCCAGAGCGTGTGGGTCGCGCCGAACCGGTCGGGCAGCCCCGGATTGATGAAGCCGAGGACGCGCCGCTCGGCCGCCCGGCTGAGCGGCGCGACCTGCGCGCCTTCCCGCACCAGCGGCAGCATGGTCTCCCACCGCCAGAGGTGCGGGACGCAGCGGCCCTTCGGCTCCGTCGGCAGGAGGCTCTTGTTGACGTTCCAGAGCGCCACCAGGTGGTGGCGCTCGAGCTCCCGATAGAACGCCTCTGCGGCGCGGTCCGGAGCGGTCGTCGCGACGGCCCGCGGGTCCACGAGCCGCTCCCCGTCAGACCTTGAAGCGGGAGCGGAAGACACGGCGGATGAGGTAGGGATTGGCGCCGAGATGGTAGAGACCCGTGATGTCTCCGGCCCGGAGAGCTGCCCGCTCGTCCGCGCTGAGCTCGTGGTCGGCGAGCTCCTCGTCGGTGAGCCGCTCCCGGGTCGCGTGCTGGCGGGCCAGAGCGGTCAGGAGCTTGTTGAGGCCGTACGACGTCCTCGTGTTCATCGGTGCAACCATACGGTCGCGCACCCCGTGATCCACTCCGGGACCGGCTCGTAGGCGAGGACCTCGCCCTTCCAGCCAGGCACCGCCCCGAGCAGCGCGATCCAGTTCCGGATCTCCTGTCCCCCGTTTCCGCCGTCTCGCTCGATCTCCGCCGGGGTGAGGCGGAGGAGCGCATCCACGTCGGCGCGGGCGACGTGGTCCAGCACCCACTGGTCCCACTCCGGGTTGATCCGGCCAGTCTCCGGCATGCCCACCCAGTGCGACACGCCTCCGGTGGCCAGCACGGCGATGCGCTCCGACGTCGGCCGGGAATGGACGAAGCTGCCCACAAACGCCCCCACGTCGTGACAGCGCTTGAGTGTCGGGAGCGGCGGCGCCGCGCAGTTGGTGTAGACCGGCGCAATGGGGATGTCGCCCTCCGGCAGGAGGAAGTGCAGAGGCACCGACAGCTCGTCCCAGCTCTCGATCTCGTAGGAGTACGCGAAGTCAAAGCCGGCGGCGAGCCCGCCCTCGAGAAGCGCCATGCCCCACTCCGGCGCGCCCGGCACCGTGCGGGGGGTGAGCCGCATCAGACGCGCGCCGCCCGGGCTGGGGGCCTCGTAGCTCCCCGCCAGGCCCACACAGAAGGCCGGCATGTTGCTGTACGGGAAGTTCTGGATGTGGTCGTTCACGAACATCACGATCAGATCCGGGCGGGCGGAGACGAGGCGCCGGCGGACCTCCTGGAAGCCCGCATACAGGCGGTCCCGCTGCTCGGGCTTCCCGATCTCGGGCTTGCCGGTGATGAGCGGGGCGTGGGACGTCAGCGCCGCGGCGACGATCTCGGCCATGACTCCTCCATTGCGCTCAGGACGACTGACCGCCACCGTGCGGCGAGAGCCACGTCCTGGGATCCGCCTCGCGGGTGCCGGTCAGCGGCCCCGTCGCGGTCCAGTATCGGGTGCCGGCGACCAGCAGGGTCTCGGCGGGAAAGCGCGTCAGCACCTCGTGGCCCGTCTCGGTGACCAGGACTTCCTCCTCGATCCGCGCCGCCGACCAGCCGTCGGCTGCGGGCCAGAAGTTCTCGAGGGCGAAGACCATGCCGGGCTCGAGCGGCACCGGGTGGTCGAGCGAGACCAGGCGACTCATGACGGGCTGCTCCCAGATCGAGAGTCCCACGCCATGCCCGTACTGGAGGCCGAAGCACGCCTCCTCGTCGGGGAAGCCAAACTCCCGCGCGCGCGGCCACGTGGCCACGATGTCGGCGGTCGTGACACCGGGCTTGACCATCGAGATCGCGACGTCGAGCAGCTCCCGGCAGCGCTTGTAGGCGTCGACCATGGCCGGCGACGCGCTTCCCACCGCGAACGACCGGTAGTAGCACGTCCGGTAGCCCATGTACGAGTGGAGGATGTCGAAGTACGCGGGGTCGCCCGGCCGCAGCACCCGGTCCGAGAAGACGTGCGGGTGGGGGTTGCAGCGCTCGCCCGCGATGGCGTTGACGGCCTCGACGTCCTCGGACCCGAGGTCGTAAAGCTTCTTCGCGGCGATCCCGACCAGTTCGTTCTCGCGGATCCCGGGCCGCAGCGCCCGATACAGCTCCTCGTAGGCCGCATCCACCATCATGGCCGCGCTGTTGAGGAGGACGATCTCGTCGCGGGTCTTGATGCGACGCGCCGCCTGCATGAGCTGCTGGCCGTCGACGACCTGGAGCCCCTCCTTCTGGAGCGCCGCCAGCACGGGCAGCTCGATCACGTCGACGCCGAGCGGCGCCCGGTGCAGGCCCCGTGCCTCCAGCTCGCCCTTGACCTTCCGCGCGAGGTCCTCCGCCCGGCCCATCTCCGGGGTCATCGCGCCCCGGAGGAGCGAGATGCCGGCGCGCGAGCGCTCACCGAGCCACGGGCAGTAGAGCTGGTGGTGGCGCGCGGCCGACCCGAAGTCCCACATGATCGGCAGGTCGCCCCGGGGGAGGAGCGTGAAGCGCGAGAGCTTGTCGCGCGCCCACTCGCCGATGGTGGTGCTGGTGACATATCGGATGTTGTACATGTCGAAGCAGAGGAGCGCGCCCAGTTCCGACCCGGCCAGCGCCGCCGCCACCCGTGCGAGCCTGTCGTGGCGGAGGCGGTCGAAGTTGACGCGCTCCTCCCAGTCCACGCCCATCGTCCCGTAGGTCGGCAATCCCATCACGGTCCTCCAGATCGGGCGACGGCGGCCGGGGCGGTGCCGGGCTTGGCGCTCGGCGGCAGGCCGCTCATCGCCGCCAGCACGTCGAATACCACCGCGAAGTCGTGATCGGCCAGCCCGAGCCCGCGGGCCGCCGTCAGGAGCTCGTGGGCGAGCGCGGTGCTGGGCAGCGTCACGCCCACCGAGCGCCCGAGGCCGAGGGCCAGCCGAAGGTCCTTCTGCATCATCTTCACGTCGAACCACGCCTCCGCCGGCATGCCGAGGACGAACGGGCCGCGGTACTTCACCATGGGCGACGCGATCACGCTCCGGAGGAGCGCCTCGACGGCGCGCTCGCGGGCAATCCCCGCCTTCTCCGCGAGACAGACCGCCTCGCTGAAGGCCAGCATCTGGACGGCCAGCCCCAGGTTGGCGGCGATTTTCATCGTGACGGCGAGCCCCAGTGGTCCGACGTGGGTGATCGTGGGGCCGATGGCGGTGAGGTACAACCGCACCCGGTCGAGAACCGCCGCGTCCCCGCCAACCATGAATGAGAGCTGTCCGGCGTCGAGCGTGGCGACGCTCCCCGAGACGGGCGCGTCGAGCATCGCTGCTCCCCCGGCCGCCGACTCCACCCCGAGGGCCCGCGTCAGCCCCGGATCCACCGTGCTCATCTCCACGTACACCGCACCTGGCCGCAGCCCGGCGAGGAGCCCGTCGGCTCCCCGTGCCACCGCGTCAAGCGCCGCCGTGTCGGTTACCATGCTGAAGACCACGTCGGCGGCCGCCGCCGCCGTGCGGGGGGAGGCTGCGGGCTTGAGCCCGGCGTCGATCAGCCACTGGGCCTTCGCCCGGGTACGGTTGTACCCCACGACGGGATGGCCCGCGTCGAGCAGCCGCTTCGCCATGCGACCGCCCATCACCCCGAGCCCCACGAAGCCGAGCGTCGCCGTCATTCCGGAGTCCGGACGCTCACGCTCTCTGGAACGGTCGCTCGCATCAGTGCGCGCCTCATGCCCGTCGGTCTCGGGGTTGGCGAGCCTCCGGCGGCAGGTCGACGCCGGCCCGAAACGATACCGGAAGCCTGGCCGATCGCCCGGGACGTGTCAAGGTCGGGGCCGGCCGGGACGCCCGGGCCACACGTGCCACAAGCATCGCTCTTTCGCCGCCTTCGTCGGCGCCTCCAGGCGTCCCTCCTGGCACCGGCGTGCTCCCGTGGCGCTGCGACGCGCGTCGCCTCCGGCGCCCGGTCCGATCAGCCCCCGGGGTCGCCGAGGTAGACGCTCCGGATCTGAGGCTCGGCGAGGAGGAGGGCCGGCGTCCCGCTCGAGACGACGCGGCCCTCCGCCAGGACGTAGGCCCGGCTCGCCACGGCCAGCGCCTTCCTGACGTTCTGCTCGACGAGGAGCACCGCCACGCCCTCCCGGTGAAGGGCCTCGACCACGTCGAAGACGTGCTCCACGACGGCCGGCGCCAGTCCGAGGGACGGCTCGTCGAGGAGCAGCAGGCGCGGCCCGGCCATCAGCGCGCGGCCGAGCGCGACCATTTGCTGCTCGCCGCCCGAAAGCGTCCCCGCCGCTTGCCGGCGGCGCGCGCGGAGCACCGGGAAGGTCCCGTAGACGCGCTCGAGGCGGGCGGCTCGGCCCGCCCGGAGCCCGGGCGTGTAGCATCCGAGCTCGAGATTCTCCTCCACCGTCATGCCGGTGAAGAGCCGGCGACCCTCGGGCACGATCGCGATGCCTCGGCTCGCGACCTGATGCGGCGCAACACGGGTCAGGTCCCCACCCCTGAAGCGGAGCCGGCCGGCGCGCGCCTGGAGCAGCCCCGCGATCGTGTTGATGAGCGTGGTCTTGCCGCTGCCGTTGGGTCCGACCACCGACACCAGCTCGCCCTCGCCCACGTGGAGCGAGACGTCCCAGAGCGCGGTGGCGTCCCCGTACGCGACCTGCAAGCCCTCGACCTCAAGCATGCGCCGTCCCCAGGTACCGCCGGACGACGTCGGGATTCCGCATGACGTCCTGCGGCGCGCCGCTCGTGACGAGCTCGCCGACGTCAAGGACGACCACGCGGTCGGCGAGCTCCATCACCGCTCGCATGATGTGCTCGACGAACACGACTGTCGCCCCGCGGTCCCGGATGTCTCGGACCAGCCGGGTCGCATCGGTCATCTCCGAGGGCGTCAGGCCCGAGAGCACCTCGTCGAGCATGACGAGCCGGGGCTCGGAGGCCAGGGCCCGAGCGAGCTCGAGAAACTTCCGCTGGTGGAGGTTCAGGGCGGCGGGCAGCTGGTCGGCGCGGTCGGCGAGCCCCGCGAACTCGAGCCAGCGTCCCGCCTCGCGCTCGGCCGTACGCCGCCGGTGGCCCAGGCGCCCGAACATGCCCGCGACGGCCACGTTCTCGCGGAGCGTGAGGTGGGCGAAAGGCCGAGGAATCTGGTACGTTCGCGCGACGCCGAGCCGCGCGATCTCGTGGGCGTCGCGGCCGGTGACGTCCATACCGCCGACCAGGACCCGGCCCCCGTCCGCCCGGTGATGGCCGCTGACCACGTTGATCAGCGTCGACTTCCCGGAGCCGTTCGGGCCGACGAGGCCCAGGATCTCCCCTTCCCGGACCTCGAGGCTCACCCCGCGCAGCGCCTGGATGCCGCGAAAGGCCTTCCGGACGTCGCTGCAGACGAGGAGCGGCGGGCCTCCTGTGTCCGACGGACGCCTCTGTGCGACCGCCGGCCGAGGGGACACCGGGCGGGGGGCGGGCGCGCCCGGCCGGTTCGAGCGCCGCCGCACCATGAAGCCGGTGATCCCCTCGGGCAGGAACAGGATCACGAGCATGAGGGTGAGGCCCACCACCGCGCGCCCGGCGACCGCCGTCTGGCCTCCGGTGACCCCGTACATCAGGACCGTGACGAGCACCGCGCCGAGCGCCGGACCGAGCCAGTGCCGGGCCCCGCCGACCACGCTCATCAGAATGACGTAGAGGGGCACGACGATGGAGAACGTCTCGGCCACCGTGACGTAGGTCACGAACATCGCGTGAATGCCTCCCGCGACGCCGGCCAGGCCCGAGGAAAGGCCGAGCGCGAGGAGCTTGTAGCGATAGGTGGGCACGCCGAGCACCTCGGCCACGTCCTCGTCGTCGTGAATGGCGAAGAGTCCGGCGCCCCAGCGCGCGTGGTAGACGGCGTAGGCGGTCGCGACCGTCAGGAGCGCGACCGCGAGCCCGAGGACGTAGAGGGTGCCGGTCGCCGAGCCGCCGAGCCGCGGGAGCGGCACCGCGCTCAGGTAAACGCCGGGGCCGCCGTCGATGCGCGTGTTGAGCACGACCGTGGCGAGCACGAACGTCACGGCGAGCGTGAGCAGCGCGAACAGCTCGCCGCGGAGTCGCGGTACCCGGAAGACCACCGCTCCCATCGCCACCCCGAACGCGGCGGCCGCCAGCCCGGCCAGCGGCAAGGTCGGCAGGAACGGAAGTCCCCCGGTCGCCAGCATCGCCGTCGCGTACATCCCCGCCCCGAAAAACGCGCCGTGACCGAAGCTGAAGTACCCGGAGAACCCGCTCAGGATGCTCCAGCTGGTCGCCAGCGCCACCCAGTGAAGAACGAGGTAGAGGAACGACTCGTAGAACGCGGGCAGCGTCGCGGCGGCCGGGACGAGGAGCCCGAGACCCACCGCGAGGAAGGCCGCGGGCGCGGCGAGACGACGCACCCTACACGCGCCCCGGGCGCAGCAGGAGCACCAGGATCAGCAGCGTGAACGAGACGAGCGGGGCCCAGGCGGGGGCGGTCAGCGCCATGGTCAACGCCTCGCTGACGCCGATCACGACCCCCGCCACCAACGGGCCCAGGGGGTTGCCGAGCCCGCCCAGGATCACTGCGGCGAAGACGACCCCGATCCACGCGTAGATCTGAGCCGGCGCCAGCGTGTAGATGAGTGCGACGAAGGCGCCGGCCACGCCCGCGAACGCGGCGCTGAGACCCGAGAGCACCAGCGCCAGGCGGCGGTGGTTCACGCCGAACGCCGCGGCGATGTGCGGGTCCTCCGCGCAGGCCCGGAGCCCCTTGCCCACCCAGGTGTAGCGAAGCCAGGCCCACGTGAGGCCGGCCAGGGCCGCGGCGGTCAGGAGGGCGAGCAGCTCTGCAACGGGAACGAAGAGGGGGCCGACGCGCCACGAGGCGGTGCCGTAGACGGTCTCGAGACGCCGGTAGTCAGCGGTCCAGATCCACTGGATCAGGCTCTCGATCATGACGGTCAGCCCGAACGTGACGAGGAGCGACCCGAACTGGGTCACGCGGAACCGGACGAAGACGAGCTGGCTGAGGACCCCGATCCCGAAGAACGCGGGCGGCACGAGCGCGAGACACCAGAAGGGATCGAGCTCGAACGCCGTCGAGAGCGTGTACGTCAGGTAGGCGCCGAGAAACGCGAGGGCGAAGTGAGCGAGGTTGATGAGGCGGAGGAGACCCCAGGACAGGCTGAGCCCGAGGCCGAGGAGGCCGTACAGCCCGCCGACGAAGATCCCGGAGAGAACCGACTGCGCGAGGAGCGTGAAGCTCGGCACACGCGGCCGCCGGCTAGACCGGACGACCCGGCGCGGCGGGCATCGAGCTCGTCACCGGATGAGCAGCTGGGCTCCCGGCGCCGCGTACTCCTTCGGCCACACGACCAGCCATTTTCCGTCCTGCACCTGCTTCACCTTCGACAGGTCGTCGCCGTAGTTGTTGGGTCCGTCGAAGCGCAGCTTGCCGATGATGGTGTCGACCCGGTTCGTCTTGAGCCACTGGGCCAGCACCTTGTCGTCCAGGCTCTTCGTGGCGGTCACCGCCGCCTCGAGCAGCTGCCAGGCCGTGTACGACGCGGCCGCCTGGACGTCGACGGCGGTGTAGGGCAGCCCGGCCGTGGTCGCACGCGCGCGGAACAGCTTGACGAACTCGGCTGCCGCGGGCCCGTTCGTGAACGGGGGGTGCTCCTCGAACACCGTCGTGGAGAGCGCACCGTTGCCCTCCGGCGCCTTGGCCAGCGGGCCCGGCGCGGGATAGAGGTAGAAGTGGCTCTTCGGCGTGTAGTCGATCTTCTTGAGAGCCTCCAGCAGTTGGTTCCCGTCGAGCCCGATCGCGCCGACCCACAGGAAGTCCGGGTTCGCGTCCTTGACCCGCGCGGCGATCGGCCCGAAGTCGCGGGTGCCGAACTCGAACTCGAGGTAGAGGGCCTCGCGCAGGCCCCGCTTCTGCGCGGCCTCACGGGCGCCAGTCGACATGAAGTGCACCGACGGGAACTTGTCGGTCACGATCGCGATCGTCTGCGGCGGCTTGCTCGACGCGGCCAGCGCGTCGAGCAGGAGGTTCGGAAAGGTGCGGCCGGGCTCCGGGCCGATCGCCCAGGTGGGGAACTGGCGCTCGTACTTCGCGAGATGCGGGATGCCGAAGGTGTGGTGGACCAGGAGCTTGTCGTAGCGCTGTGCCACTCCCATGGCCGAGAGGATCGACCCGGTGGCGTACGGCCCGATGAGGAGGTCGACCTTGTCCACCGTGACCAGGCGCTCGTAGAGCGTGCGCGCGAGGTCGGGCTTGGACTGGTCGTCGAGCAGGGCCCACTCGACCGGCCGCCCGAGCAGGCCGTTCTTCCGGTTCAGCTCATCGACGTAGATCTCACCCGTGATCTTGTGCACCAGCGCGGTCGCCGCCAGGGGCCCCGTGAGGGCCAGCGAGCTCCCGATGCGAACCGGCGGCCCGGTCGGCGCAGCCACCGCGGCGACGGGCGTCGCCAAGGCGAGCCCCAGGGCGACGGCGAGCATGCCGAGCGTTCGGATCGAGAGCGTCATGATGGGCCTCCTCTCGTCTCGGCCGGCGCGGGCGACGCGGCGGCCTCTGGTCGTCTCGGCCGGCGCGGGCGACGCGGCGGCCTCTGGTCGTCTCGGCTGGCGCGTCCCGCGCCCGGGGGCTCTGACGGCCCCCAGCTCCGTGCGGGACGCCGCGACCTGCGTCAGGCTCGTGCGGCACGACTCTATACCAGGCCCGTGCCCCGCGGAAGCCCTCGACGTGATAGCCTAGCCGCCGTGCTGAACGCGACCCGCGACCTGGTGCTCCCCACCACGATCACCGGGTCCTATCCGCGGCCGGCCTGGTTCACCGAGGGGCTGCGACGCCGCTCCTTCAAGGAAGCGCTGGGCGACAGCGTCTTTCGCGAGCAGTACCTCGACGCCGTGAGCTGCGTCATCGGCGAGCAGGTGCGCGCGGGCCTCGACATCGTCACCGACGGCGACTCGCGCTTCGACCTCACCGTGGGCGGGCGGTCGTGGTTCTACTATCCCATCGAGCGACTCTCCGGGATCGTTGGCCACGTGGACCGGACGCGGGCGGCCGGCTGGACCCTCCGCCCGGGCCACATCCTCTACGAGGTCATGGAGGCCTACCAGCCGGCCGTCGTGGGCGAGCGGATCGAGGGCGGTCCCCTCCAGTACGCCGCGCTCTGGCGGACCGCCCAGCGGTTCACCGACCGGCCGGTGAAGTTCGGCGCGATCAGTGCCCAGACGCTCGCCAAGATGCTCGTCAACCGGCACTATGCCTCGGAGAAGGAACTGATCCTCGACGTCGCCGACGCGTTCAACGCCGAGCTGCGCCAGGTCGCCGCGGCCGGCTGCCGGGTGATCCAGGTCGAGGAGCCTCGCCACCACAGCGCCGCCGCCGACGGCAGCGCCTCGGACGCCGAGCTCCAGTTTTTCACGGACGCGATCAACCGGGAGATCCGCGGCGTCGAGACCGAGGTGTGGCTCCACACGTGCTGGGGGAACCCGAACCAGCAGCCGCTCTACTGGGAGCGTCCCTCCTACGAGCGCGCGCTTCCGTACCTGCTCGCCACCGACGCGGACGTGCTGACGCTTGAGTGCGCTTCGACCGGCGGGCGGGATCTGCCCCTCCTCGGCAAGCACCGGAGCGACAAGAAGATCGCGATCGGCGTCGTCAGCCACACCTCGACCGCCGTCGAGCCGCCGGACGTCGTGGCGAACCTCATCCGGAAAGCCCTCGAGTACGTGGCGCCCGAGCGGCTCATCATCTCGACGGATTGCGGCTTCGGCCGCGAGGGGCTCGCGCGCCGGATCGCCTTCTACAAGTGCGTGGCCATCGCTCTCGGGGCCAACATCGTGCGCCGGGAGCTCCGGCTGCCCGAGGCGCCGGTGCCGGCCGCCGATCCCCGCTTCGCATGAAGCGCAGCAGCGGCCGGTTCCTCACCACGCATACCGGCAGCCTGCCCCGGCCCGACGACCTCGTTCGCGCCATGTTCGCCCGGGAGGAGGGGGTCCCGGTGGATGGCGCCGCCCTGGCCGCCCGCACCCGCTCGGCGGTGGCCGAGGTCGTGCGGAAGCAGGCCGACGCCGGACTCGACGTGATCGACGACGGCGAGCTCAGCAAGCCGAGCTACGCGACCTACGTCAAGGACCGCCTGGCCGGGTTCGGCGGCACGAGCCAGCCGCTGCAGTACCGGGACCTGGTGGACTTCCCCGAGCTGGCGCGGCGAGTCTTCGGCGATCCGGGGCGGGCCCGGCGCCGGACCCCGGCCTGCAACGGACCGATCGCCGTGCGGGACGCCCGGGCCGCGGAGACCGACGCCGAGAACCTCAAGGCGGCGCTGGCCGAGGTCCAGGCGGAGGAGGCATTCCTGACCGCGGCCTCGCCGGGCGTCATCTCCCTCTTCTTCCGCAACGACCACTACCCGAGCCACGAGGCCTACCTCTTCGCCATCGCGGACGCGATGCGGCACGAGTACGAGGCCGTGGTCCGCGCGGGGCTGCTGCTCCAGGTGGACTGTCCGGACCTCGCGATGGGGCGGCACATCCAGTTCGCCGACTTGAGCCTCGAGGAGTTCCGCCGGATGGCGCGGCTCCACGTCGAGGCGCTCGACCACGCCCTCGCCGGCGTGCCGCCGGACCGCGTCCGCATGCACGTGTGCTGGGGCAACTACGAGGGACCCCATCACTACGACGTGCCGCTCCGGGACATCGTCGACATCGTGTTCGCGGCCCGGCCCAGCGGTATCTCGTTCGAGGCTGCCAACCCGCGGCACGCGCACGAGTGGCAGCTGTTCGAGCGTGTGCGCCTGCCCGAGGGGAAGGTCCTCATTCCCGGGGTGCTCGAGTCGAAGACGAACTACATCGAGCACCCTGAGCTGGTGGCCCAGCGCATCGGGCGGTACGCCAAGCTGGTGGGCCGCGAGAACGTCATCGCCGGCACCGACTGCGGCTACGGCACCTGGGTCGGCCAGGCCGCGGTGGACCCGGGCGTCGTGTGGGCGAAGCTCGCCAGCCTCGCCGAGGGCGCCCGGCTGGCCTCGCGGGAGTTCTGGCGGCAGTTCTCGTGACCGCGGCCCTGACTGCTGGGGACGTGCCACCTCCGCCTGGCCAGGCGGCCTCCGGTCGGAGCCCTCAGCGGGGTCTTCACCGAGCGCACCCCGGGGGATCTCCCGGCGGCGACGCCCCCCCGCGATCACGACGCGGCGCGAGCGTTCGCCAGGACGGGGCGCCGGGCGCGTCGCCGGCTGGCACGCCGCCCTTGACATGGACCGCGCCAACCGCGCACCCATCCGGCAAAGCCGCCGCCTCGTCCGCCGCGCTCCCGCGAGGCCTCCCTTGGCCGAAAAGGGGCATCGTGCTCGCCGACGACCTCAGGGACGCCGCGACACGTCGCCCACGAGCCCCGGCACCACTGCAGCCTCCGGCCCCGGCTGATCGAGTGGCTCGTGCCCCCCTTCCGCAGCCTCCCGTGACCGCCGGCGCCCCCGGGGGGGCGCCGGCGGCATCCGGGGCGGCGGGAGGCCGGCGCTGGGGCCTCCGGGGCGCCGCGGTGTCCGCGCTGACGGTCCTGCTCCTCTGGGCGCAAGAAACCGACGCCCGGACCCGCGTGGTGATCGGCATCGGCTCCCCGAGCGCGTCCGCGGTCCCGCTCTGGACCGCGGCCGACGAGGGTTACTTCGGCAAGTACGGCATCGATGCCGACCTCCAGATGATCCGAGGCGGGACCGTGACCACGGCGGCCCTCCTGAGCGGCCAGGTGAAGCTCGCGTCGGTGGGCGTGACTCAGGTGGTCGGCCCCGCCACGCGCGGCGCCGACCTGGTCATGGTCCTCAGCCTGGTCGACAGGATGCCGTACATGCTCGTCGTCGGCCCGCGGATCGGGGCGCCAGCGGATCTCAGGGGCAAGCGAATCGGGGTGACGACGCTGAGCGGCGCCTCTCACCTCGCGTCGCACATTGCGCTCCGGCAGCTCGGCCTCGAGCCCCGGCGGGACGGGATCACCTTCCTCTCCATCGGCCCCGAGATCGAGCGGGTGGCCGCCCTGATGGCGGGCAGCATCGACGCCGCCATGCTGGCGCCGCATGGCGTCGCCCGCATGTCCAGGCCCCCCTACCGCGTCCTGCTCGATCTCCGGGCCGCCGGCGGTTCGTGGCTGCACACCGGGATCGCCACCACGCGCGCGTTCCTGCGGTCGAGCCCGACGCTGGCCGAGGGCGCCCTGCGCGCGATCGTCGAGGGGGTCGCGTTCGTGCTCGACCCCGGTAACGGATCGGCGGTCCGGAAGGTGATCGGCAAGCACATGCGACTCGCGGAGGGGGAGGTGCTCGAGACCGCCTATCGAGAGGCGCTCACCGAGCTCTCGTGGAAGCCGATCCCGCCCCTGGCCGGGACGGCGTCGGTCCTCCGGGCGCTGGCCGAGCTGGGTACCATCACGGGGGTGGAGCGACTGGGGCCTCTCGACATCATCGATCCCGGTCCGATGCTCAGGCTCGACCGCGAGGGCTGGCTCGACCGGCTCCGTCCCCCGAACTGAGCTCGGCCGCGCCGGCGCCACGGACCCGGTCCGGGGGCGCGACCGCCGACAGGAGCTCCCGCACGTGGTCCTCGCAGTCGCGGAACCAGGCGGTTCGGCGGACGGAGTGGTCGCGCGGGCGCGGGAGCTCCACCGCGATCGTCTCCTGGACCCTGGCCGGCCGGCCGGTCAAGACGACGACCCGATCGGCCAGGTACAGCGCCTCCGAGATCATGTGGGTCACGAAGACCACCGTCTTCGCGGTCCGGGCCCAGATCCGCAGGAACTCGGCCTGCATCGTCTCCCGCGTCTGGGCGTCCAGCGACGCGAAGGGTTCGTCCATGAGGAGGATCGCCGGCTCGACCGCGAGGGCCCGCGCGAGGTTCACGCGCTGCTGCATCCCGCCCGACAGCTCGTGGGGATAGTGCTCCCCGAAGCCCTCGAGGCCCACCGCGGTGAGCCATCGCCGAGCCGCGGCCAGGGCATCCGGACGCCGGACGTCCAGGCACTCGAGCCCGTAGGCGATGTTCTCGACGGTCGTCCGCCAGGGCAGGAGGGCCGCGTCCTGGAACACCATGGCCCGCTCCCGGCCGAGGGCCGAGGCGCGCTGCCCGTCGATCAGCACCTGCCCGCGAGTCGGCGGCACGAGCCCGTCGAGGACGTGAAGCAGGGTCGTCTTGCCGCATCCGCTGGGCCCGACCAGCGCCAGGAACTCCCCGCGCCCCACCGCCAGCGTGAGGTCGTCGAGGACGGTGATACGCCGGCCGAGGCGAGGCTGCTCGAACTCCTTGCCGAGGTGCACCGCCTGGAGACGGGGCGGCGGGCCGCCGTCGACGGGCGCAGTCACCGGGCGGGTCCCACCGGCGGGCGCCAACCCTCGACACGGGCCTCCGCGCGAGCGAGGATCTCGTTGCAGACGACGCCGAACGCCGCGATCAGCGCGATGCCCACGAAGACCTTGTCCGTCTGGAAGGTCGCGCCAGCGGTCGCGATCAGGAATCCCAGCCCGGCCGAGGCGCCGTACAGCTCGCTCACGACCACGCCCACCAGGCCGCGCCCGATCCCCAGCCGCAGCCCGGCCAGCACGAACGGGACCGAGCTCGGCAACACGATCGTCCGGAACAGGCGCGCGTCGCTCGCCCGGAAGCTCCGCGCGACCCTCACGTGCACGTGGCTCACCGTCTTCACCCCCGCGACGGTGTTGATGCAGATCGGAAAGAACGCGCCCAGGAACACCACCGCGGCCTTCGACCAGACGCCGATACCGAGCCAGAGCACGACGAGCGGGATCAGCGCTACCCGCGGCGTCGCGTAGAGCGCGGACAGGAACGGGTCGGCGGCGTACTCGAGGCGACGATACCATCCGATCGCCAGCCCGATCGGGATGGCGGTGCCCGCGGCCGCGAGATAGCCGAGGGCGAACTCCCCCGCGCTCACGCGGATGTGCTCCATCAGCTCGCCGCTCGCCCACATCGCCGCCCCGGCCGCGACCACGGCCGAGGGGGAGCTGAGGAAGAGCGGGCTCACCAGGCCGCTCCTGCCGACCGCCTCCCACGCCGCCAGGAACATGCCGACCGACGCGGACCCGATGAGGAGGCGCCCCTGGCGCGCCAGGAGCCTCGCCACCGGCCCCGGGTGGCGCGGTCGCCGGTGGGCAGGGTCGGCCGGCCCATGCCCGTCCGCTGCCGGCATCCAGTCCGCGTGCTCGATCGGCTCCGGCATGGCCCGACTATCGTCGCCCGTGGCCAGACCGGCGCACCTCGATCGCGTCGAGATACGCGAAGCGCTGCGGGTCCGTCCGTGAGATGCCGGTCAGCTCGAGCCGGATGGGAAGGCGTCCCCCGGGCCACACCACGTCGGCGGCGTACTCCCGCTCGCGCCAGACGGGTGCCGCGCCGGCGTCGATGGGCAGCACCGTGTCCACGCCGTCGCCGGCGCGGATCCGGAGGGAGACACCCGCCGGCTCGCCCTGGGCGCCGGCGCGCACCACGAGCCGGTAATCGCCCCGGGGGATGCGCGGTGCCAGCTCGAGCACCGCCGGACGCTGCGCCGCCCAGACGAGCCGCTCCCGCAGCTGACTCCCCGCACCCGCGTCGACAGGAATGCGGCCGTGGAAGCTGACACCTCCCCGGCCGCGACCCAGCACCGCGGGGTAGCGCCCCGCCGCGACGAGCGCCGGCCCGAGCACGACGAGGAGCGCGAGGGCGCCGGCGACGGCGCCGCCCGCGAGGCCGACGCCACGGGGCGGCGGCGCACCGGCGCAGCCCGCCGCCATCCATCCCGCGAGGGCGATCGCCATCAGCAGGCCCACACCCGGCGCCACCCATCCTGGCCCCGGGGCGATGTAGGAGGGCAGCAGGCGCCCCGCGTCGATGCCCGTCAGCCGGAAGAGCTCGACCAGTCCGGTGGCGCGCCCGATCCCGTGCTGGAACCGCCAGGCCGGCCAGAGCGAGACGAGCAGCGCGTGACCCAGCGTGAGCGCGTAGAGGGCGCCGACCACCGTCCACGCGGCACGCCCGCGGATGCGGTCCAGCAGCAGCGCAGTGCACACGGCGAGGAGGGGCAGGGCGACGGCCACGAACCGGCCGGGCGGGCTGAAACCGCCGTTCCAGTGGGGCGCCTCGGTGGTGCGTGCGATCGCGACGGCGCCGAGGAGGTACCACGCGAGGACGAACGGGCCCGCCAGGAGCAGCACGAGTCGCCCCCGCCGCTCCCGCCCGGCGGCCACCACACCCGCGAGGGCGAGCGCGAACACCGGGGCGCTGAAGAGCACGCCGAACTCCTGGTCCAGGAGCAGACCGAGATGCCCGCGGTACTCCGTGGGCGCGCGGACGATCCAGTTCACGAGCCAGGCAAGCGTGCCGAGGGGTCCCAGGACGCCCAGGCGGCGCGCGACCAGGGCGTTCTGCGCGAGGCTGTCGTAAGCGGCCATGACGAGGAAGCCAGCGGACAGGGCCGCGCCCACGCCCACCAGGGTGCGCCAGCTGAGCCGTCGGACGAAGGCGATCGCGACCGGCACCGCCGCCACGAACAGGCGCGTCTTGACGAGCACCGCCCCCGCCAGGCAGAGGCCGGCCATCGCGAGGGCCCGCGGCCGGCGGCCCTCGCCGGAGAGGAAGAAGGCGGCCGCGGTGAGGCAGAGGGCGCCCGTCATCTCCGGCCATGGCGACACGACGTAGCTCAGGACGGGAACCGAGAAGGCCGCGCCGAGCCACGCGAGGAAGGCGGCCCGCAAGCTCGCGCCCGCCCGCAAGGCCAGGCGGAAGGTGAGCGACAGGGCCAGGGCGCCGGCGAGACTCAGCGTGGCCACCGCGCCAAGCCGCCCCGCCAGCCAGTAGCCGGGCACGAGCAGCGCGACCTGCATTCCCTGGAAGGAGGACGCGTAGATCCTCCCGTCCTCCGTCGCGCGGACTCCGGGGGTAGCGGCGGTCAGACGGTCCCAGTAGAACGGGCGATAATGGCGCTCGGCGAGGTTGTTGGCGAGATCGATGTCGCCGTCGTGGACGAGGCTGTGCGCCACCAGGAGGTAGTACGGCTCGTCGCTCGTCGCCGAGATGGTCGTCGTCACGTGGGCGCCGAGCAGGAGGTACGGAACCAGCGCGGCCCCGAGCACGGTCACCCCTGCCCGCGGCGCCCCTGGCGACGTCGCCGCCAGCCACACCCAGAGCGCCCGGAGCAGGACGGCCGTCCTTGCGCTGATGAACAGGACGTACCAGGCTCCCAGGCCGAAGCGCCACGACGGGTGGCCCCGCAGCCCCAGCAGCGCCCCGACCAGAACGAGTGCGAGGGTGAGCGCCACGAACTGGTCGGCCACCAGGTGCGGGCGGAGCGATCGTTGACCCGGGCGGCGCGCAAGCCAGGCGTGGAGGGTAGTGAACAGGAGGTGCGCGGCGGGCGTCCACACGGCGAGAAGGCGAGGCCAGGCGAGGGCGTCGGGACCGTGTCCCTCGAGGCCCGGGACGAACGCACCCGCGGGGTAGCCGAGCCGCCACCAGAGGATCCACACGCCGCCCCCGCCCACGACGGCCGCGAGGGCGCTGAGCGCGAGGGCGACGAGAGGGATCGCGCGCGGCGCGGGCGGGTTCACGGGATCCGGCTCTGCTATAATCCGCCGCGCATGCCGGACCAGGCGCTCCCCAGCACCTCGCCGTCGGCACGCACCGCCACCTCCACCGACATCGCCGAAGATCGCATGGCCCATGATACCGCGAGCCCGTGGCCCGCCCCAGCTTCCCGGCCGCTCGGCGGCCGCCACGCCGAGAGGCGCCTGCGCGTCCTTGTCACGAACCCGTGGAACGGTCAGGCGTACTGCACCGTCCGCGCGCTCCGGCCGCGCGCGGCGCGGCTGGTCGCGACGCGGTACGAGGGCCACGGCTTGCTCGGGCGGCTCGCGCCCGCCGCCGTGTCGCGCTTCACGGACGCCGTGTACCCGGTGCCGCTGGCGGTGCGGGGCTGGCAGCGCGGCGAGGTTGCCGACGAGAACAGCCCGGTCGAGGAGCGCTTCGTCCGGAGCGTCCTCGACATCTGTGCGCGCGAGCGGCTCGACGTCGTCTTCCCCACGTGGGACCCGGAGGTCTGCCTGCTGTCGAGGAACAAGGCGCGCTTCACGGCGCAGGGAATCACGGTGCCGGTGCCGGAGTGGCCGGTCCTGCGGGCGACGATGGACAAGTACGCCATCGCCCGGCTCGCGTCCGACCTGGGGGTACCGTGTCCCCGCACGTACCATCCCGCCGCGCGGGGGGAAGCCGCCGAGATGGCAGCCGAACTGGGATTCCCGCTCTTCGTGAAGCCGCGCTTCTCCTCGGGCTCGCGCGGCGTCCAGCTGGTGACGGGCCCGAAGCAGCTGGAGGCCACGCTCCGGCGCGTGGAGCCGGCGTTCGGGATGCCGGTCCTGCAGGAGTGGATCCCGGGCGGGCTGGACCGGCGCGTGAACATCAACGTTACCCTGGATCGCGCGCAGCGGCCCCTCGCCGTCGACGGGCGTCGCACGCTCCGCACCGTGTTCCCGTCCTACGCCTCCGTATCGTGCGCGACCGCGTCGTACCTGGACCGGGCCAGCGCCTCGAAGATCCTTGCGCTGCTCCAGGCGGTGGGCTATGTCGGACACGCCCGGGCCCAGCTCAAGATCGATGCCCGGGACGCCGTCCCGAAGCTGCTTGAGATCAACTGCCGGCTAGGGTACCGCGTCTGGTGCGAGATCGAGGCCGGGCTGGACGTCCCCGCCGTCGCGATCGAGATCGAGCGCGGCGGGCCGGTCGCTCCGCCGCCCTTGCGCGAGGAGCCGCTGACGTTCCTGAACCCGGTCGAGGACGCGCTCTCGCTCGCCGTGTTCCTGGCCGACTGGGGGCGCCGCCGGCTCGGGTGGCACCGGGACGACGGGCTCATCGGCCCGCCGCCGGGCCTCGGAGCGAGGCTCCGCGCGTACCGCGACACGTACAGGGCGCCGCGGCGAGTCTATGACTGGTACTTCCGCGCGCTCGGCGACGATCCACTCGCGGGCCTCGCCTGGTACGTCACGCAGGCGGAGCGGATCGCCCGGCTCCCGAAGCGGCCGGCGGGCTGATCGCCGTCCACCCGGCCGCCTCGACCGCCGACGGCGTCCGTCGCTCGACCCGACGCAGCGACCCGGTCTCAGGGGGGCGGTGTCGCGATGAGCTTGAGCAGGTCGTGCCGCGCCAGCATCCCCACCGGCTTGCCGTCGCGCACGACGGGGACGTGCTTGAGATCGCGAGCGAGCATGCGGTGCACGACGGCGCCGATCTCCTCGGACTCCTCCGCGGTGTGCACCCTCTCGCTCATGATCTGCCGAGCGGCGAGATTCCGCGCCATGGCATAGATCCGCTCCAGCTCGGCCATGCTCGCCGCCCGGGCACCGAACACCACGGGCGCCATCGTCAGGGAGAACGGCACGCACCGGCCGATGCCCGTGAAGTCCGACTCCGTCACGATCCCGCACAGCCGCCCGCTCGCGTCCACCACCACCACCGCCCCGATGTCGTGCTCCTGCATCACGCGCGCGACCTCCGGTGCCGGTGTGCGCTCGTCCACGGTGACGGCGGGCTGGCTCATGAGCTCCCTCACGGTCACCGCAACACCTCCTCCGACCGCGTCCCCGCAAGGGCCGGGCCCCGACGCCGCGACATGAGCGAGGCGACGATGGAGCTCCCGAGGACGGCCCCGATGATGGCGAGCGAGATCCCGATCGGAAACTTGCCGCCATACCACGCGTCCAGCCAGACCATCTTCAGCCCGACGAACACCAGGACCACCGCCAGGCCGTAGCGTAGCAGGTGGAACCGCTCCACGGCGCCTCCCAGCATGAAGTACATCGACCGCAGCCCGAGGATGGCGAACACGTTCGACGTGAACACGATGAACGGCTCCCGCGTCAGGGCGAAGATGGCGGGGACGGAGTCGATCGCGAACACCACGTCGCTTGCCTCCAGGCAGAGCAGCGCCACGAGGAGCGGCGTGGCCCAGAGCCGGCCACCCTGGCGCACGAGGAAGCGCTGTCCGTGCAGCTCGTGCGTGACGGGGAGCGCGCGGCGAACGAGCCGGATCACCGGGTTTCGCCCCGGATCCATGCCCCCCTCGGGGGCGCGCAGCATCCGCAGCCCCGTGAGGATCAGGAAGCAACCGAAGAGCCACACCACCCAGTGGAACTGCATGAGGAGGGCGCCCAGGGAGATGAAGATCCCCCGGAAGACGAGAGCGCCCAGGATGCCGTAGAAGAGCACCCGGTGCTGGTAGCGCGCGGGGACGCCGAAGTACCCGAGGACCAGGACGAACACGAAGATGTTGTCCACGGACAGGGAGTACTCGACGACGTAGCCGGTGAGGAACTCGAGTGCGACCTGCCAGGCGGCCGCCTGCGAGTCGAACCCCGGGATCGCGGTCAGCCGCGGATCCCGGGGAAACGCCCAGGACGCATAGGCATACAGCGCCGCGTTGAAGACCAGGGCCAGGCTGACCCACGCCGCGCTCCACCCGACCGCCTCCCGGAAGCGCACCTCGTGTGCGTCGCGGTGTAGCAGGAAGAGGTCGATGAGGAGGAGCAGCAGCACGCCGCCGCTGAAGGTCGCGTACAGCCACCAGTACTCGCCGAACGGGAAGAGCGTCGCCATCCGTCACGCGCCTCCCTTCGCGGCGACCGTCCCGTCTCGGCCCCGCCCGGCGGGCGAGCTTTCTTCCCTCACCCGCGCCACGCCGCGCTCCACCGGCGGCAGGACCAGGACGGCGCAGCTCGCCCGGGCCACCACCCGCTCGTGCAGCGCGCCGAGGAGGCGCCGGTGCAGCCAGCTCGCCGGGTCCACGCCGACGACGACCAGGTCGGCGCCCCAGGCGGCGGCGCGCTCCACGATCGTCCGGCCGGGGTCCGCGTCGGGCACGTGGACCCACGCCACGTCCGGGACGGCGGACAGGCGCGCGAGCAACGCCTCGAGGCGCTGCGCGACGTTGGCCGCCTCGATGCGTCGCCACTCGGCGAACGCCCGGGCACGGGCTCGGCGTGCCGATGGAAGGAGCGCCGCGAACGGTGGTGATGGCACGTCCGTGATGGCCAGCACCTGGACGGTCGCCCGCGGCGAGAGCATGAGGGCGCGGCCTACCTCCACCTCCCATCTGGCCGGCTCGCGGCCGTGGACGGCGACGAGGATGCGCCGGGCGGTATCCGGAACGCTGGAACGGTCATCGACCTGACGATGGATCTCCATGGCTCTTCCCCTCTGCCCGTGACAAGGGACAGGCGACGCGCTCCCGCCCGCGGCACGGGCTGGCCATGCCGCAGCGAGCGGGGCGACTCAGTCGAGGAGCGACGAGGGCCGGGGAGGGCTAGTGGTCGTCTGCTGGAGAGCCGGAATCGGCGTCAGGCTGAGGAAGCTTGCGCGCGGCGCGGGTCTCGGGGGCCCGTCGCGGCGCCGCGGTGGCGACGAGACGCGACAGGCGGGCCGCGCGGTCGACATCCTGTCGCCCCGCCGGCGTCGCACGCAGGTCGGGCCTGCGGTCACGTCGCCTGAGCACGGGCCGCTGCGCGACGTCCTCCGACTCCTCGAGCGCCTCGACCGGCACGAGAAAGATGGCGCCGGACAGGTCCAGCACCGCCCAGAGGAGGAACACGAGCAGCCAGCGAATCGCCGCCACGACTCCACGGTAGCACAGGTCCGGCGCGAGCCGCCGTCGAGGACGGCCCGCGCGAGGCGTCCCCCGTGCCGTCTTCGGCCCCCCGACGGCGGGCGCTACGCCGGCAACAGGACCAGGACGGCCCAGCCGAGCACGAGCGTCACGAGCGTGAGGGGTACGCCGACCCGCGCGTACTCCCAGAACCCGATCGTCACGCGCTCCTCCCGTGCGGCCTCCACGACGATCAGGTTCGCCACCGAACCCAGGATGGTGAGGTTGCCCGCCAGGGTGGAGGCCATGGCCAGGACGAGCCACGCCCGCGCCGGCTCGCCGAATTCCGGCACGACTGTCTTGAAGAGCAGGACGGCGGGCACGTTCGAGACGAGGTTGGAGAGCACCGCCGTGACCGCGGTGAGCACGGCGGGCCGGTACAGGGCAAACCGGCCGGCCAGTCTGAAGAGATGGTCGGTCAGGTGCGCCGCCTCGACACCACCGATGACGACGAAGAGCCCGGTGAAGAGGACCAGCAGGTGCCAGTCAATCTCGCGGTAGACCTTCTCCGGCTTGACGCGCCTCGTGAGCAGCGAGGCGGCGGCGCCACCGATCGCGACCAGCGCGATGGGCACGCCGGCGAAGAACGCGACCAGCATGAAGCAGACCGCCACGATCGTCTTCGTCATGATCGCGGCGTGCACCGGGAAGTGAGCGGCCAGGTTCACGGGAGGGAGCTCGGCGGGCAGCTGCCGGCGATAGGCGAGCCAGAGCACCCCGAGGACGCACGCGAGGCCGAGCGCGGCGACCGGCGCCTGGTGCGCCAGGAAGGCGCGGTAGCTGATGCCCGAGAAGCTGCCGATCAGCATGTTCTGCGGGTTCCCCGTCAGGGTGGCCACGCTCCCCACATTGGCCGCCGTCGCGAGAGCCAGCAGGTAGGGCACCGGGGGCAGCCGGAACTGCCGGACCAGGGCCAGCACGACGGGCGTGAGCACGATGCAGATCACGTCGTTGACGAAGAGCGCCGACAGAACGCCGGACGCCAGGACGACGACCGCCAAGAGTCCCACCGGCCCACGGGCGCGCCGGACCGCCCAGTGCGTCACCAGGTGAAAGAAGCCGGACAGCCTGAGGTACGCTGCGACGATCATCATGCCGAAGAGGAGCACCAGCGTTTGGGCGTCGACGGCCGCGACGGCCTGCTCCCAGGGGAGCACCCCCCCGACCACCATCACGGTCGCGCCGATGATGGCCACGCCCGTCCGGTCCACGCGGAAGCCGGGAAGGCGGCCGAGGGCAAGGCCGAGGTAGGTGCCCGCAAACGCGATCAGCGCGATGAGGCGGAGCCAGCTGAACCCGGGCACGGCGCGGAGTATACGATTCCCCCCGGCGCGATACCATGAGCTCGCCGGGCGCCGGGGCGCCCGGCGGGTCGACCGCGTGCGCGTACCCGGACCCCGGCGGCCCGCCGGCGAGCATCCCTGGTGTCTCCAGCGGCGTCCCGGGCTATCCTGACGGCGCGGAGGGAGCCGTGGAACGCGCGCAGGGTGGGCTCGACCAGGCATTTCCCGGACCGCCGGCTGACCGCACGGACGGCGGCCGGAAGGGTCCGAGAAACCTCGTCGGCGCCGCTCGGGCGCCACGGGGCGGTCGCGCGGGTACCGATCCGGGGCGATGCCACTGAAGGCGTCGACGGGTGACGATTCATCCCTCGCGCACCCAACGAGCGGCCGTCCTGCCCGCCGGGGCATGCTGAACCGGGCGCCTCGCAGCGGCAGTCGTCGTCCCTCTCTCGGGCGCCGACTCATGCGCGCTCCGCGAGCCGCCCTCAGGTCGGGAGCGTTCACGCTCCGTCGATGGAGCGCACGGTTCCGCGTCCTTCCGGACTTCGTGATCATCGGCGCCCAGCGTGCTGGCACGACCTCGCTTTACCACTACCTCGTCCAGCACCCGTGCGTGGCGCCTCCGCTGCGCAAAGAGGTGCACTTCTTCGACTTCGCGTACGACAATGGTCCGGACTGGTATCTCGCTCACTTCCCGACGATCATGGATCGGGCCTTGCACCGATTCTTCAAAGGCTCCTGCTACGTGACTGGCGAAGCGAGTCCGTACTATCTCTTTCACCCGCACGTTCCGGCGCGGCTGGCTGAGTTGCTCCCGGGGGCGAAGCTCATCGTCATGATCCGCAATCCCGCAGACCGCGCGATCTCTCACTACCACCGGGAGCGGATGAAGGGCCGCGAGCCGCTCTCCCTCGTCGAGGCGATCGAGTGCGAGGAACGCCGGCTGGCGGCCGAGGCGGAAGCAAGGGTGCCCGATCCCTTGTTTCAGGGCTCCGAGCATCATCGCCACTCCTACCTAGCCCGCGGGAGATACGCCGAGCAGCTCGGCCGCTGGCTGCGCCACTTTCCCCGCGAGCAGATCTGCGTGGTCCCCGCTGAGCATCTCTTCCGAGATCCCGCGCAGACCTACCGCTCGATCCTCGAGTTCCTCGGTCTGCCGATGTGGGAACCGCCCTCCTATTCCCGGCAGAACCCCGGCGTGTACGGGGACGTGGACCCTGCGATTCGCGCCCGGCTGATCGAGTACTTCAAGCCGCACAACCGGCGTCTCTATGACCTGCTCAACCAAGACCTCGGGTGGGACGGGCCCGGCGAAAGTTGAAAGCCCCGGTACGGCCGGGCCTCCTGGCATCTGCTGCCCCGGATCCGTCCGGGCGGAGAGGTGCCGGGCCGTGAAGACGCTCTTGTCCGGGGTCCAGGCCCACGATGTGATCGTGGAGCCGTTTCCTCACGTCGTGGTCCGTGAACCGCTGGACCCGCGGATGTGCGCCCAGCTGCTCGCCGAGTACCCTTCCCTGGACATCATCACGAGAGGTCGGCCATTCCAGAGCAATCAGCGGTTCAGCTACTCCGCCACGCGCGTGCTCCAGGACGCCCGGATCAGCCCGCTGTGGAGAGAGGTCGTCGCCGCCCACGTGTCGCCCAGCTTCTGGGAGGAGTTCATCGGCCTGTTCGGTCCGTCCGTTGGGTCGCTCTACCCCACCCTTGGCCAGGCCGGCGGCGGCCTTGCATCGTTGAAGGTGGGCCTGAGAGGGTCCCCCGACGGCTCGGATCCGGACGTCCTGCTCGATGCCCAGATCTGCGTCAACACACCCGTCACCGATCGGCCGACGTCGGTGCAGCCCGTTCACCTCGATGTCCCCAAGGAGCTGTTCGCCGGGCTCTTCTACCTGCGCCACCCGGAGGACGACTCGGAGGGGGGCGACCTGGAGCTCTACAGGTTCACGACGCCCAGCTGGCGATTCGACGGAAGGGTCGCCGATCAGACCCGCGTGGAACGGATCAGGACGATCCGGTACGACACGAACGTCCTCGTGCTCTTCGTGAACTCGCTCCAGTCCCTCCACGGAGTGTCCCCACGGTCGGTCACTTCCAGGCCCAGATGCTTTCTGAACGTTCTGGGTGACCTGAAAGGCCCGCTGTTCGACGTGAGCCCGTTCCAGACAGCGGCCGCGTTACGACGGGAGTGGCTGAGGCGGCTGAGGCGTGGGGTCTCGCGCCTGCGACGATCGTTGCCGATCGGCCAGCGACCCGTTCCGCGGTGAGGAAGGCGCTCGCGGCGTCGCCGGCGGCTCGCCCTCGGGCCGACCGAGGTCGTGACCGCGTGAGATCGCGCGCGCCCGGCGACGTGGCTCGCGAGTACACTCTGCTCTACGTGTTCGGGAGCGGCCGATCCGGCTCCACGCTTCTCGACCTCCTGCTCAGCGGCCACCCCCGGGTGCTGGCCCTGGGCGAGCTCTCGACCCTGGTGACTCGCTTCGACCCTCTCGCGGCGACGGGTCTCCCCAGCGACGCGTTCCCGGCCGAAGTGCGACGGTTCTGGGAGCTCGTTCGCGGATGCTGCGAAGCCGGCGGCCAGTCGTGGACCAGTATTGACCTCACCCATCCGCGGCTACGCCAGGCGGTGCGCTGGTCTCCGTCCCGGGTCGACGCCTGGGCTCGGCGCAACCAGCTAGTGATCGACTGCGCCCATCGCTCCGCGCGCGCGCAGGTCGTGACCGACAGCTCGAAGGCCCCTCCCCGCCTCGTTCTCCTGGCGCGGTCGGGTCGCTTCCAGCTACGCGTCCTGCACCTCCTACGGGATGGTCGCGCCGTGACGCAGTCGTACGTGCGACGCTACGATAACTTCGCCGGCGGCCTCCGCACGTGGATGGTCGCGTCGCTCTCGGCGCCGGTGCTTCGCAGCCTGGTCGGGCGCGACCGCTGGCTGCAGCTTCGCTACGAGGACCTCGCGCAGGACCCGGCTCGAAGCCTCGCCAAGGTGTGCGCCTTCGTCGGCCTCGACTACGAGCCGGCCATGCTCCAGTTCCGCAGCCACCCGTATCTCGGCGTGCGGGGCAGTCCCACGGTCCGGAGCACTGCCGAGCAGGCCATCCGGCTCGACGAGCGGTGGCGGACCGAGATGTCCGTCGCCCGGCGCGCCGCGTTCGAGGTCGTCGGCGGGTGGCTGAACAAGCTCTACGGCTATTGACCGCCCGGCTCCTGCCGTCCCGAGCCCGCTCGCCGCGTGCGCGTCAAGTACGACGACGCTTCCACGTGCGCGGGAGGCGCGTATCAGGGCCCAGAGCCTGCCGCGCCGATGTAGCGCTGGATTCGCCCGTAGTAGTGCTCCGGGATGTCGAACGGCTCCCGCCCTCCGTACACGAGCATGCGCAGGAGCCGGGCCCGCGCGTCCGCGTCAACCGGAGGCGGGATGCCCCGAGCAATCATGTCAAGGGCTCGGTGCACGTCGGCCGGTGCATGGGCGATCGAGCAGCCACCGTGCTCGTCGAAGTCTTCGGGGACGGAGTGGAGATACGACGCGTAGATGAGATGCTTGCCCCGCATGAGGGCTTCGATGGCGACGCTGGAGCTCTCGACCACGGTGACGTCCGTGGCTCGGACCAGCACCGAGGAGTGCGTGTCGCCGGCGAGAGTTACGGTCGGATGCGGCCGGAGCTTTCTCGCCAGCTCCTCGCCGAGGCCCCCCTTGGTCGGATGGGGCTTGAGAACCAGCCGGATGTCGCGGCGTGCCGCCAGCCCGAGCAGCAGGGCTTCCGTCGCCGCCCTGTCCACGAACCGGCCCCACTTGGGCACGAGAAACAGGACCCCGGTGCGGGGCTCCAGCGCGGGCGCGGGCCATCCCGCGTCGCCGAGGATGCGGTCCTGCACGGCCAGCCACTGCGGGCAGAATCGCAAGCTGCCCCAGGCCTCGGCGCTACGCGGGTCGAGGCCATCGTCCTCGATCTCCCGCCGCCGCTGGAGCTCGGACGCGTAGACGTAGAGGGTGTACTGGCTCCGCCAGTCCGGCGGCACCCTCCCTCGCGCCGCCTGCCGCATCACGTCGAGCCGTCGGCGCCGGAAGTCCCTCTGCACCCTGGTGCCGATGCCGCTCGGGAGACAGAACGTCGGAATCGCGCTCTGACGGGCCGCGAGCAGCACCGATGCACTGAAGGGCCGCAGAGCACGACCGAGGAGTCTGGTCAGGTCTCGACGCCCGGGGACGTAGACCCTTGCCATCCGCCCCTGCTCGACCTCCCTAGGGGTCGGCCGTCGACTCCGGGGGCCGAGTCCGGAGCCCGATCCGACGAAGCACGCCGAGATTCGGTGGCGCTCCAGGAGCGCGCGCGCGCGGGCGCGCGACCAGAAGAGGCGGCCGGCCAGCCGCAGGACTGGCTGCGTCGACCCGGCACCGGGGATGCTCAGGCGCCGGAAGCCCGGATACGTCGCCAGAAACCTCATCCGGAAGTCGTCGCGGGACCCCAGCGAGTGGTGAAGCACGACCAGCGCGCGGTCGCCCTTCTCGAGGCACTTCCAGATCAGCGGCGCGATGTGGTCGACCTCGGCGTAGGTCCGGAGGAGAAAGAGGAAGTTACTCACGGAACAGTCGAGTCATCGGCGCGGATGCGTCCGGCCATGACCCTCCCGCTCGAAAAGCGTGCACCCGCGCCTCCAGGTCTCCCGGTGAGAGGCTCGGCGCGATGAAGCCTCGGCCTAGCGACGATCGAGAACCGACCTCAACGCGGCGGCCTTCGCGCTCCGACGCCTACGCCGACCGCATCGCCGCGCGCACACGCTCCGCCTCACACGGGCCAAGGGCAGACCCTTCGGCGGCCTTGCGGAACGCGATCACGGCCTGCTCGAAGTTCATCCGGAGCCCGTCGATGGTCCTCAATCCAAAGCAGGCGGCGGCGTTCAAGAGCGCGGTTTGCAGGGGCTGATAGACGATGTCGCAGACAACCGCGCGCTCGCAGGCGCGAGCGAGCGCCTCGAAGGTGCCGTGCGCGTTGCGAAGGACAGCGCCGCGAGCTGCGATCATGTAGCGTCGACCCGCTCGCTCCCCGGCAGGCACGCGCAGCTCCGCGTCGACCTCCGCGAGGGGCGTGTACGGTCTCAGCGTGTACGCGCCGGCGCCGTCGCTGCGCACCGCCTCGAAGCCGATCGAGGTGCAGTTCACCACGACGTCGGCCTCGGCGAGGACCCCGGGCTCGACCGGGAGGCCCGAAACCTCCACCTTCGTGGTCCCCCGCAGCTGTCCGGCGAGGCTCTCCGCCCGGTCAATCGTGCGGTTGGCAAGCACGAGCCGGCCGTCCCTTCCGATCGCCGCGCCGACGTACGTGGCCACTGCGCGGCCCGCTCCGCCGGCTCCGAGCACGACGCCGCTCCGGCCGCGAAGAAAGCCCTCGCCGAGCTCCGCCGCGAGCACGGAGAGAAAGCCGGCGCCGTCGGTGTTCGCGCCCACCAGGGCGTGTCCCCGGCGATAGAGGCAGTTCACCGCGCCGATGGCGCGCGCTTCCGGCTCGATCTCGTCGAGCAAAGACGCCACCGTCTGCTTGTACGGCACCGCGACGGCGCCCCCGATGAACCGCGCATCGTCGCGCAGCGTCGCGATGGCCACCGCCAGGTTCTCCGGGCGCACGTCGAGCGGATGCATCGTCGCGGAGATCCCGAGCGAGCGGAACGCCGCATTCCACAGCGACGGCGATCGAGCGCCCCTCGACGGGGCCTCGCCGACGATCGCCGCGAAGCGCTCGGTCGCTCCGAGGTCGAGGCCGGCCCGGTTCTCGATCACAGCCGGATGCCGACCGTCCGATCCACGGCGCGCGCCACACGCTCCATGTCCTTCATCAGCGCGTCGAAGGCGGCGAAGTCGATCGCCTGGAGAGGGTCGACGGCGGCGTTGTCGGGGTCCGGATGGACCTCCAGCATCACGCCATCCGCTCCCGCCCCGATCGAGGCGAGGCTCATCGGCTTCACCCAGTGGCGCCAGAACGTCGCATGGGAGGGATCCGTCATCACCGGCAGGTGGGTCATCTCCTGCGCCGCCGGAACGACCTGCAGGTCCAGCACGAACCGGGACGTGGCGCGATGGGTGTGCGGAGCCGTCACGCCGCGCTCACAGAGGATCACTCGACTGTTTCCCCCCTTCAGGATGTACTCGGCGGCTCCGAGCCAGTCGCGAAGCGAGCACCCGAAATGGCGCTTCAGCATGATGGGCTTGCGGGTCGCCGCGGCCGCCTCCAGCAGCGGGTAGTTCTGCATGTTCCGGGCGCCGATCTGCAGGATGTCCGCCACCTCAGCCACCGCGCTCATCCGGCTCTCGTGCATGACCTCGGTGATGATCGGGATCCCCGCCTCCTGCCGCGCCTTGGCGAGGAGCTCCAGACCCTTCTCGCGGAGCTCGAAGTACTTTGGCCCCCGGTACGGGAACGTGAGCGGCTTGAACGCACCGCCTCTCAGGAAGTGTGCGCCCGAAGCCTTCACCGCTTTCGCCGTCTTGACAATCATCTCCTCGTTCTCGACGGTGTTCGGCCCCGCCATGACCGGAATCAGCTTGCCCCCGAAGAGGACGCCGGCCGCCTCGATCACGCTCCGGTGGCCGGGATGCTTCCGGGCCGCGAGTGGGAACTTGTCGATCAGATCGCTGTCCGAGATGTCCTTGCCGGGAACCTTGTTCTCGATCGCCATGGGCTCCTCTCGTCAGGGCTCGACCCGGTCACCGGCCGAGGCGCGTCGACGACGTCTGGTCATTCACCTTGACCCACCCTCCCCGCTCGGCGCTCGCGTAGAGGGCGTGGATCAGGCGCAGGGCATCCAGCGAATCCTCCCCTCTGATGGGCGGATCCAGCCGGCCGGCTCGAATGCGGTCAACGATCTCCTGCAGGAGCGGGCCATGCGAGAGACCGTAGCCCGTGGGAACCTTCTGCGAAAACATCACGCTGGCCGTCTCGTCCTCGGGTCGCGGCTGCTGGAACCGCCAGGCCTGGACCTCGTTCAGCGCGATCCCCCCCACGACGGCGAACCCCGTCTCGCCGAGGACCGAGATCGAGGCCTCCAGATCCTCGGGGCGGGCCGCCGTCGTCGCCTCGATCGCGCCCAGGAAGCCATTGCGGAAGCGAAGCGTCGCCACGGCCGTGTCCTCCGCCTCGAGACGGTTCAGCGCGTTCGCCTGCGCGCAGACCACCTCCTCGACGGGGCCGCAGATCCACTGCAGCGCGTCGAGATGATGAATCGCCTGCTGGCTGAGCACGCCCCCGTCCAGCCGCCAGGTACCGTGCCAGCCGTCCTCGTAGTAGTCCTGGAACCGGCACCAGCGCAGCCGCACGGTGGCGAGGACCGGCCGTCCGAACCGCCTGGCCTCATGAGCCGCCCTGAGAGCCCGCATGGCCGGATTGAAGCGGTTCTGCAGGATGACGGCATACATGAGCCGCGCCTCCGCCGCGATCCTCTCGCATCGCACCACCTGGTGCGGGAACATCGCGGGCGGCTTCTCGACGATCGCGTGCTTGCCCGCGCCGAGCACCTGCTCCGCGTGCTCCGCATGCCGTCCCGACTCCGTGAGGATCGCCACCACGTCGACATCGGCCGCCCCGAGAAGGTCCGCCAGATCGTAGACGGCCCGCGCCCCCAGCTCCCCCGCGCGGCGGTCGGCTCTCTCCGTGACACGGTCACACACCGCCGTCACGACCGCGCCCTTCACCTCGTCCCGGAACACCTCGACGTAGCGCTGGGCGATCCGGCCACAGCCCAGGAGACCGACCCTCAGCGCCTTCACTGCTTCAGCCTCCGGTATAGGTCGGCGGCCAGCTCGAAGTCCTCCGCGTCGTCGATGTCCGTCGCCTCCAGCCGCGAGATCCGGTAGCCGACGAAGCTGGTCGGGTCGTAGGTCTTCCCGGGGGTGCGCGCCATGTCGCCACCGGCGCTCAGGAGCGCCTCGAAGAAGCGCCCGCGGGTCATGCGGCAGGCGGGCGAGCCCTCCCACACGACCGGGAAGTCCTGGCTGCGCTCGAAGTCGTTGATCGTCTTGCCGCCCATCGTCACGCAGTCGTTCCGGAGGGTGCCGTCCGCCCGCTCGCAGACGATCCGGAACGGATGCGTCCTCGGCTGAGTGACCGTGACCATCGAGTTCACCCGGGCCTCGCGCTCGAGACCCTCGAACATCGCGGCCAAGGTGCGGGGCGTGGTGAACGGGTTGGTCGGAGGACAGAATGCCACGAGCTCCGGCCGCCATCCTTCGTGGCGCGCGAGCCAGTCGAGGGCGTGCAGGATCGCCGAGAGGGAGGAGGCCGTCGCGGTCGCGAGGTCCGGCGGGCGCCGAAAGGGCGCCTCGGCTCCGCACGCCACGGCCACTTCCGCGATCGCGTCGTCGTTCGTGGACACGACGACACGCGCGGCGCCGCTCTTCACCGCGCTCTCCGTGATGTGGGCCACGAGGGGCTTGTCTCCGAGCAGCCGCAGATTCTTGTTCGGAACCCGGGTCGATCCCGATCTGGCTGGAATCAGGATGAGGTTCCTCATGTCCCTCGAGCGCCGCGCCGGGCTCGAAGCTTGGTCCGCCGGCGGGACGGCCAGCCCGGCACCCGGCGGGCCGCCGGCCCTGGCCTCATGCCGCGCGGTCTCACTTCCTTCTCAGCAGGATGACCAGCTCCTCGTCGTTCGAGTCGGGAGGACACGTCAGCACGTCGACGATCTCGAGGCCCAGCCGCTCGCCCAGGCACTCGAAGGCGGAGCGGTTGAAGACCACGTGGTGCTGCACCACGCCGCGATGCTTGGGAATGTCCTTGTGACAGATCGGCAGGAGACGATCCGCGACGCTCATCGCCGCGCGCAGGAAGTCCCCCGGGAAGCGCAGGTGGTCGATGTAGTGGATGACGGAGAGCAGGTCGACTCGGATCCCCGCGGCGATCGCCCCGCTCAGCGTGGCCGACGCCGCGGAGTACCGCTCGCGGGCGAGGGCGCCGCAGCTCCTGCCGGCCCCCGTGCATCCCGGTCCCCAGAAGACCTTCTCCTCGTCCCTGAAGTGGACGGTCTCCACCCTCTGACTCCGCGCGTACCAGGGGATCATTCCCCACAAGGGGCATCCCACCTCGCCGTACCTGCGGAGACCAGGCACGTGGTCCGCGATGAACTTCCCGACCGCCTCTCCGCCGTATCCCGCAAAGCGCCCGAACGCCTTCGGCGTGTGGATCAGGGGGGCCACCTCATCGACCAGGAGGTCCCTCTCCCCCGCCGTCATGTGGTCCAGGTCCATGGCCTTGGCACGCGCAACCGCGCGCCTAGCCTCGGCGGACCGGAGGCTCGAGCCGGGGATGTTGTCCACGTAGGACTGGACCGTCCGTCGCTGCTTGTTGGTCTCCCGGTTGTCTTGCGCCAGCAAGGCTCTCTCGAGCGCCTGAACTTCCTTCACGAACGACGACGACGTGAACTTGCCGGACACGCTGTCCCACCCCTGCGGATGCACCGGCACGGCGTCCAGGAACAGCTGACTGTAGATGCTCGGCTTGTACCACCAGTTCTTGAAGCCCGCGCGACAGTTGTCGCACCTGAGGTGCAGGAGGTTGTCGAGAAGATCCGCCTGCGGGATCCCGACGAGAATCGAGAGCTCCTCGCTGTAGCGATTGGGCTGGTGCCTGGACTCGACGGTGTAGCGCGTCGAACCGCACAGCGGGCACTCGTGCACGGGGTCGCAGATCGCCCCCAGCAGCCGATCGATGGTCGTGGGGCCGGTCGTGGATGAGCCGCCGGTCGCCGCGCGTCTAGTCGACATCGGTCAGGTCGAGACTCAACTCATCACCCTCGATAGGAGGCCGAAGAGGTCGTCCGGCGCCAGCACCCCTGCATGGACAGGGCCGGAGGCCCGCCCTGCCTGGCCAGCGATCCGGAGTCCGGGACTCACGGCCCGGGCGGAAGATCGCACGTCTTCGGGCGAGCCGTCAAGCTACTCATGATCGGCACTCGTGACCGGGCCGATCCCGGCCAGCTGACCTCATGAAGCACCATCGCCCTGTCGGGGGCGTCGCCGCCGCCCCGCGGTCCCTTCCCACAGTCGCGCCACGCCGGATCGCCAGTACTTGGGATGGAGCTCGGGGTCGAGGGGGTAGAGCCTCAAACGATCGAGCAGGAGCATCGCGACCCCGTAGGCGCTCGCGGACAGCGCCAGGGCTCCTGCCAGCGGAACGGGCGTGTTCAAGCTCGGCGGCAGCCCCAGCCTGAGCGCTGCGACCAGAAGGCAAACCCCGGCCGGCCAGGCAAGGGCGTCGAAGAGCTCCTGGGCCGACAGGCGGAGGAGCCGAATGGCAGAAACGAACGCCACGCCCTCGGCGCCGACCGCGGCCAGGGTCACGGTCCAGGCGAGCCCCATGATCCCGCCCCACGCCACCAGGGCGCCGAAGAGCGCCGCCACCAGTCCGAGCTCCACCGCCTGGACGCGGGTCCGCACCCAGGGCCGGCCGGTGCCCGAGAAGAGTGGATCGGTCGTGTTCCCCACTGCGCGCACGAAACCGTATAGTCCCATCACCTGGACCATCGAACCGGCCACTCGCCACTGCGTCCCGAGGACCACCTCGACCAGGTCGACGCCGTAGACCACGATGCAGGCGGCCAGGGGGGTCGCCACCAGGGCGACGAGCCGGAGCGTCCTGACGTACGCGCTTCGAAGGCGCTCCGGGGACGGGTCGAGCTTGGCATAGGCCACGACGCTCACCGGGGTCAGGATGACGGTCACCTGGCTCGCGGGGAGGCTCGCCCAGCGCGACGCCACGCCGAACAGCCCGACGGCCTCGATCCCGAGCACGCGGCCGACGACGGCCGGCAGACCGCCGTTCAGGAGCTTCGTCAGCACCCTGGTCCCCAGGATCCAGCGGCCGTAGCCGGCCAGCTCCCGCACCTGCGCGCGATCCAGCCGGAAGCGGGGACGATACGGGTGAAGCAGGTACGAGAGGAGCACCCGCACGACCTGGGCGGCGAGGACTCCTCCCACCAGTGCCCACGCGCTTCTGAGCACGATGGCCAGGGGGACGCTGACGGCGACCTCGGCCAGGGCTCCCGCCGAGGCGATCACGTACTGGGGCCGGAACACCAGGTCCCCACGGAACTCCACCACCGCGATGTTGTCGAGCGCTCGCAAGATCGGCATGAGCGCGAGCGCTCGGATGATGCCGAGGGCGTCGGGCGTGGCGTAGAAGGCCGCCATGACGGGCGCGAGCGCGAGCTGAATGGCCGCCCCGAGCCCCCCTCGGATAAGCCCCAGCGTCCACGCCGTGTCGAACATCTCCGGTGCGCGATCCTGTCGTCGTATCAGGGTCAGCTGGGTGCCGACGCCCGAGAAGCCGCCGTACAGCGCCAGCAACGTGAAGCCGACTGCGAACAGGCCGAAATCGTGCGGGGTCAGCAGCCGGGCGAGAACCAGGACGCGCACGAGCCCCAAGAATTGCCCCGTGAGGTTCCTGGCCACGACCCACAGGGCACCGTGGATGGCGCGTCGGGAAAGGCTCTCCATCAGGGGGCGCGGCCCGCGCGCGCGAGGCGCCCGACCCTCACCGCAGGCGTCCGGGCGGGCACGGGCCGTCGCAAGGACCGAGGATCCGCCGGGACGTCGCCTCGTTCACGACTCGTCGCCTGGCGGGTAGGGGCACCGGCTGCCCGCGGGCGGACCGTCGTGACCTTGCCACGCGGTGCACTCGGCTGGGCATGCCAGCACGATCGCATCCTCCTCGAGGAATGCGCTCACTATTCGCCGTCGTCCTCCAGCGCCAGGATGTCGTGAACGTCTCCGACATGCCCCAGGGCCAGGGTGTGGATCACCCGGTGCGTCCTCACATCTACGAAGAACAGCCGGCTCCGCGACGTGACACGTTTCTCGGGGTCCGAGCGCGGGATCGAGCCGCCCATGACCAGGATCGACCCGAGACGCGCAAGGCCTCGGACGAAGTACCCGGTATGGGCGACCGGCTGGAAGTTCCTCAACAGCGTGCCCTCACCCGAATTGCAGATGTAGAGATCGTCGCCGTGGAAGAAGAGGTCGTGACACGCCAGTCCGATGTCCCGGCGACGGTCCACTTCGCGCAGCCCGGCGTCGAGCGTCACCATGAAGCTCCGCCTCGTCTGGCCCTTGATGGTGCCGTTGTGCGCCAGCACGTAGATCAGCCCGTCGCGGAACGCGATGGAATTGTAGTGGTGGTACTCGGCCGAGGCGCGGAGGCGGGACATGAACTCGCGGGGGCTCTCCGGAACGTACGCGAACCGGCGGCTCCCCGTCCACTCGGCCAAGATCTCCCCCGTAGGCCCTGCCTTCCACACGACGTTCTGCCGGGTGTTGATGACCCAGAGCAAGCCCTCATGCCACCGCACCTGGTGAACCTTGATCGGCCACTCGCGCCGACCGTCCCGGTGGAATCGAACTTCCTCGGCAATCTGGAGCTTCCCCCCTTCCATCCGGCATCGATAGATGTGACTGCGCTCGTCGGGACTGTCGCCGCGTCGTCTCCCCTTACGCGTGTACTCGGTGATGTAGTAGGTATGAGGAGTGCCCGCCCTCGTCATTCCGAAGTAGCGGCCGCGGAGCAAGCGAGTGATCCGGCCACGGTCGTAGAGGAAGACCCCCTGCTGACAGGCAGCCAGGAAGCGATGGTTCACGCGGACCCCGGCGAACCCGCGTCGATGGAGCACATCGAGCAAAGTACCGGTGGCCCATCGCTTCACCCGCCTCAACTGAGAACTGATGCGCACGGCTTTCCTCTCGATCGAAGATGGACTCGATCGGCGGCCGGACAGGATGTCGGCGCCGGAGCACCGTACCTGCGGATACACTGGGGCGGCCCCCGGCACGCTAGCAGCAATCGGCGAACGGGGCAAGGCGAGGATCCATCCTTGGGGCTGCCCACTCCGCGGCAGCACGCCGGGGGACGATCGTGCAGCGAGGGACCCGCCCCGAGACCTTCACGGTCCGGAATCACTAGACTCTTGACGATCGGAGTGCGCCTTCCCCATACTGCCGACCGGTGCGGACAAAGGCGCGGCCCGGCGGCGAGCCCGCCTCGACGTCATGAGCGGACCGCTCGCTGCCGCGAGGTGGACAGTTGTCGACGCAATTCGCACTCTGGACGCGCGTGATCAGCGGCGCATCGGACGACCGCGAGTCATCTGAGGAGCCCATGCCCCACCGACCTGCCTCCGCACGAAGATTGGCGCCACGACGCCCGTGAGCGCGTCCCTCTTCCTGTTGCGGGCCTACCCGGACGTGGATCACCTGGTGCCCCTCGCCTGGAAGATGCTCGAGCAAGGGGACCACGTGGTGATGCTCTTCGAGCGCCCCTTCCCGGCCCGCGACGATTACCGCCTGCAGTTCCTGTCGAGGTCCCCGGGGTTCGAGCTGGTCGAGCTGCCCGGCATCGCGTCCCCCTCCTATCCGGCGGCGCTGGCGGCCCGGCTGCGCTGGCGCGGCCGACGCCTGCACCGGCTGCTCGAGGCCTGGCGGATCGAGGCTGTCGTCCTCGACTGGGGCTACGCGGTGAAGAACTGGTCCCGGATCGAAGAGCGCCTGCCGCGGCTGGCGGACCGCCGGTTCTGGTGGCGCGCCTTGCAGCGGCCGATGACCCGCATCCGCTTGCTGGGAGACCACGTCGTGCCGCCCTTCCGGGCGGCGCTGATCGCCGCCGCTCGTGCGCGCGGCCTACCCGTCTTCTGCCTCCCCCACGGCGTGCAGCTGCGGATGAACCCGGACGGCTCGCGGGTGCTCGGGCGCGGCCCCGGCGGTGCGCCGTACGATGACGGGCGGCGCGTCTTCGCCGCGTGCGTGTTCCCGGCCGAGTACGACCGCGAGATCCAGGTCCGGCGCTTCGGGCTGGACCCGGCGCGGGCCCACGTGTGGGGCAGCCTGCGCTTCAGCCCGGAGTGGTCTCACGTCCTGCGGGAGATCTGCCCACCGGCGCAGCTGCCCGCCTGCCGCGAGGGTCAGGCGCGCGTCGTCTTCTTCCTCCCCAAGTGGCACCGACGGGCGGACGAACAGGGGACATTCGACCTGCTCCGCAGCATCGGTGCGCGCTCTGACATCCAGCTCGTCCTGCGGACCCACGCGCGCCCCGGTCGGTCGGATCTTCCCGCCCCGGTCCTCGACGACCTCCGCCATCGGCCTGACGTCATCCTGACCCAGGCCCACTCCCCGGCGCTGATCGGCGCCGCCGACGCGGTGATCGCGGTCAACTCCAGCATTGCCCTCGACGCGCTGCTCCAGCGAAAGCCGCTGATCTACGCGGGGTATCTCCACGGGAACCGCCTCGTCTTCGACGAGCTCGGAGGCTGCCTCCGCGCCGGAAGCGCGGCCGAGGTCCATCGGTTGCTCGATGCCGTCGCCGCCAGCGCGCCGCCGGCCGTGGACGCGGCGGAGGTGGACCGGGTGCTGCGCACGGTCGTCTACGGTGGGCGGGAGCCCTTTGACGTCCTCGCCCACTACTACCGGGAGATCCGACGGCACGTCGACCATCCCAGGGGGGACCCGCCGGACCCCGTGCCGGCATCCGCGCCCACGGCCGCATGACCGCGGGGCTCGGATCGGTCGATCGCATCTTCGTGGGCTACGAGCGGAAGCAGGACCTCGCCTACCAGGTCCTCGTCTACTCGCTTCGCAAGCACGCGTCCCGGCCGCTCGACATCCGCCCGCTGGAGCTCGCCGCCCTCGGCCTCCGGCGGCCCTTCGACCCGCTTGCCTCCACCGAGTTCACCTACACGCGCTTCCTCGTGCCGGCGCTGTGCGGCTTTGCCGGGCGCGCCCTCTACATGGACTGTGACATGCTCTGCCTGGCCGACGTCACCGAGGTCCTCGACCTCGATCTCCGCGACCACTGGCTCCGGGTCGTCCACCACGACCATCGTCCGACCTCGACCGTCAAGATGGACGGGCGGGTCCAGACGGCGTACCCGCGCAAGAACTGGTCGAGCGTCATGCTGCTGGACTGCAGCAAGCTGACCATGTGGTCGGTGGAGAACGTGGAGACTCGGAGCCCGCAGTGGCTCCACCGGTTCGAGCCGATTCCCGACGAGCGCATCGGAGAGCTTCCCCCTCAGTGGAACGTCCTGGACCGCTACGACGCCGACACCAAGCTCATCCACTACACGGACGGGGGCCCGTGGCTCCCCAACCGGCGGGCGCATCCCTACGGCGACGTGTGGTTCCGCTACGCGAAGGAGTCCGGCGCCGAACTTGGCACGGATGACCTCCGGTCCTGACGATCCGATGCCGGGAACGTGCGTCAGGACAGCGGCAGGTGATCCGCCACGCACCCCTGGCCAGCCGGTGGCCTCGCGGTCCCGACGCCTGAGGCGGCTGCCCCGACGGTCGCATGCTGCATGACGCGCGAGCCGTGCCCTCGGGCACTCTCGTCGACACCGACGTCTGCATCGTCGGAGGAGGTCCGGCAGGAATCACGCTGGCCCGCGAACTGATCGCTCAGCCGTTCCGGGTCTGCCTGCTCGAGGGCGCGGGGCTGCGGCCGGACGCGGGCACCACCGCGCTCCTCGCCGGCAAGAATATCGGCGATCCTTACCAGCCGCTCGACCGCGTCCGCTCGAGTGTCCTGGGAGGGACCACCGACCGATGGACCGGAACCTGCCGGCCGCTCGAGGAGATGGACTTCGAGACGCGGTCGTGGGTGCCGCACAGCGGATGGCCGTTCGGCCTCGACCACCTCCGCCCCTACTATGAGCGGGCCCACTCGGTCTGCCAGCTTGGGCCGTACGCGTACGATGCCGGCGACTGGCAGGAGGGGGCGACGCGCCCCGCCCTGCCGCTGCCCGCAAGCCGGGTCGCCACCGCGATCTTCCAGTTCAGCCCGCCGACCCGCTTCGGCCGCGCCTATCGCGCCGAGCTGACGCGAGCACCGAACGTCGCGACGTACCTGCATGGAAATGCGATGGAGCTGGAGACCGAGGCGACGGGCGCAACCGTCACCCGTCTTCGCGTGGCCTCTCTCGGAGGGGCGTCCTTCGCGGTGGCGAGCCGCCTGTTCATCCTGGCGGCGGGAGGCATCGAGAACGCCAGACTTCTCCTCCTGTCCAGCGCCGTCCACCCCCCGGGCCTCGGCAACCGCCACGACCTCGTGGGGCGATTCTTCATGGAGCACCCTCACCCGGACTGCGGAGACTTCATCCCGTCGCGGCCTCTCTCGACCAGCCTGTACGCGACGCACACCGTGCGCGGCACGCGGATCCGCGGCGCCCTGACCGTTGCGCCGGACGTGCTGCGTCGCGAGAGCCTGCTCGGCTCGAGCTTGCTCCTGCAGCGTCGAGTCCCGCGCGCGGTCACCCTGCTGAGGCGCGTCTTCGGCGCCGTCCGCTCGCGCGTCGTCTCCGAACACGACTGGCACCGCGTGCTGGATGCCTGGACGGCCGGCCTCGCCCGGTGGCAATCGGGAGCCGGATCGTCCTCCCTTGCCTCGCGAAGGGTGAGCGCCGAGCCCCTGCGCCTCCTGAGCCGCGCGGAGCAGGCGCCCAATCCCGAGAGCCGGGTGACCCTGGGGCCCGAGCGAGACGCGCTCGGCCGGCGACGGGCTCGGCTGGACTGGCGGCTGAGCCCCATCGACCGGTGGAGCGTCCGGCACACGCTCGAGCTCATCGGACAGGAGATCGCCGACGCCGGAATCGGCCGGTTCGAGCTTGCACTCACCGCGGACGCGTCAAGCTGGCCCGTGCCAGTGCGGGGCGGCGCTCATCACATGGGAACGACGCGCATGCACGACGATCCCAGGCATGGGGTGGTGGACCGGCACTGCCGCGTCCACGGCGTATCCAACCTGTACGTCGCGGGGAGCTCGACCTTCCCCTCCGTCGGGTACGCCAATCCCACCCTGACGATCGTCGCCCTCGCGATCCGCCTCGCGGACCACGTGAAGCTTCTCCTGCGGTAGCGGCCGGACCGTGGACGTCCTCGTCGCCACCGGCATCTTCGCCCCCGACATCGGAGGGCCCGCCACTCATTCCGGCCTGGTCATCACAGAGCTTCGACGCCGGAACTGGCGTGCCTACCTCGTGACGTACGGGCCCGCCGGCGTCTCTCGCCGGATTCCGAGAGGGGTGCGGCACGCGGTGTACCTCCTCCAGTGCCTGGTTCGGGCGCGCCGGGCGGACCTCGTCTACGCACAGGACGCCGTCTCCGCGGGCCTTCCCGCCCTGCTCGCCGCGAAGCTCCTCCGCCGGACCTTCGTCGTGCGAGTGCCCGGGGACTACGCGTGGGAGCAGGCCGTGCAGCGCTTCGGGGTGACGGACCTGATCGACGCCTTCCAGTCAAGGCGCTACGACGTCCGGACCGAGCTCCTCCGGCGCGTCCAGCGCTGGGTCGTGAGCAACGCCGACGCCGTGATCACGCCGAGCGAGTACGCCCGGAGGATGGTCTCGGGTTGGACCAGGCGCGCCGATCGCGTGCGGGTCGTCTATGGCGGCAGCCGGTTCGAGGAGGAGACGGCGCCGTCGCCTGCGCTCGACGACGGGGTCGTCATCGTGACGGCCGGGAGGCTCGTCTCCTGGAAGGGCATCGCCTCTCTGATCGAGCTCGTCGCCGAGCACCCTGGCTGGAGGCTCGTCGTGATCGGGGGGGGCCCGCAGGCCGCCGAGCTCGGCGCGCGCGCCCGGATGCTCAAGGCGCCGGTCTCGTTCACCGGCGCGTTGCCGCAGGCCGAGCTCTCTCGCCAAGTGCGCCGCGCCACGGTGTTCGCCCTCAACACGTCCTTCGAGAACTTCCCCCACATGCTGCTCGAGGCCATGCACGGGGGCGTGCCCGTCGTGGCGACCACGATCGGCGGCATTCCAGAGCTCATCGAGGACGGGAAGGAGGGCATTCTGGTTCGCCCCGACGACAAGCGCGCTCTCGGCGCCGCCATAAACCGCATCGTGAGCGACCGCGACTTCCGCGACGTCATCGTCACCAACGCCCGGGCCAAGGCGAGACAGTTCTCCGTCGATCGCATGCTCGACGGGGTCATGGAGGTGTGTCAGGCGGCCCTGGAACGGCGGCGGGGCGTCCTGACCACGCGAATCACTCCAGACACGCCATCTTCCGCCCCGCGCTGAGATCGCGAAAGAGATCCGCGAGCCTCGCTGCGAGCCCAGCGAGGCCGTGGAGCCTCACCACGCTCTCGCGGAGATCCGAGCCGATCCGCATCAGCGTGTCGGCGGACAGCGACAGCACGGCTTCCAGGCGTCGCGCGAGCGCCTCGGCATCACCGTGAGGAAACAGGAGGAAGTCAGCGTGCGGCCCCAGGGTCTCCCGGAATCCCTCGTTGGCGGCGACGCTCGGCCGACCGCAGCTCATCGCCTCCCAGGCGACCTTGTCCCCGAACCCGGTCGGCGTCAGGTTCACATGGGCGGTGCAGCGCCGGTACCATCCGGGCAGATCGCGCATCGGGACAGCGCCCCGGAAAGTCACGACGTCCTCCAGCCCCTCGTCGGCGACCTGGGCGCGCAGGCGCCGCGCGTACGCGCCGTCCGTCGGGCGCGCGGGCCCTCCTACGACCGCCACCCGAAACGGCGGCGGGGAGCCCCTGCGGAGAAGAGAGACTGCCCGGAGCAGGGTCGGATGGTCCTTCACGGGGGACAGCCGCGCCACACACAGGAGCATCGGCGGCCTCTCCGGGGGGGCCGCCACGGGCGCGAACAGATCCGTATCAATGCCTTGCCCGACTACCAGCAGCTTGTCGTGCCGGTAGGGGTACGCGGAGGCAACGCTCGTGACCATGCGCGTCGACACGCGGTGCGCGAGCTTCAGCGTGGCCGTGAGGCTCGGGTGCGCGTACCACGTGACGATCGGGACGCGTCGAGGCCCGAGCACCGGCGCGGCGAGGAGCGTGAAGATCGGGAGCATGTGGGAGAAGCAGACGTCGATCGGCCCTTCTTCGAGCAGACGGCCGACGTGCCGGTAGAACTCCAGGACCCTCCGCGGCTCGCTGTATCCGCGTTCCTTCCCAAGCGAGTGCACCCGCACGTTCTCGGGGGTGTCGATACGGCCGAGGCGCATCGTGATCACCTCCACTCGCTCGATGCGCTCGGCCAGCGCCCGGACCCACGCGACGACGAACTCGTACGCGGGACTGTCCAGGTCCATGGCCATGTTCAGCACGAGCAGGCGCATCCGGCCCTCAACCCTCCCGGCGAGCCCTCGCCAGCGTGTCTTGCCAGATCCCGACCAGTCTGTCCATGTACTCACGCTCCGGCAGCAGGTACGACTGCACGTGCGTCCTCCCCCGCTGACCCATTGCCCTCGCCTCCTCCGGGTGTCCCAGCAGGTACGCCATGCGCTCGCCGAGCCACGGCACGCCGTGGAAATCGGGGGCGACGAAGCCCGTCTCCCCGTCGCGCACGAGCTCGGCGGCACTGACGAACGGCGTCACGATCGCGGGAGTGCCCATCAGGTACGATTCGACGACCACCTTCCCGAAGCCTTCGTACGCGGACGGCAACAGCAATCCGGCCGCCGCCGCAAACCAGGGCCGCAGTGCGGGCAGCGGGACCACGCCCAGCCACACTACGCGGCGCGCCAGGCCGAGGGCGCCCGCCCGCCTCTCGAGCGACGCGCGCAGGGGCCCATCGCCGGCCACGATCAGCGCGCTCCCCGGCACACGCCCGGCAGCCCGCGCGAACGCCTCGAGGAGCATCGCGACGTTCTTCTCCCACGAGAGGCGGCCGACAAACAGGAGGAGCGGGAATCCGGCGAGGCCGTGCGTCCGGAGCACGAGCTCGGCGGCCGACTGTTCTTCCGGCCGCATCGGCGCCTCGAACGTCGCTCGATCCACGAGCTCGTGCAGGAACACGAGCTTCTGTTTGAGCCAGGGAAGGCACTGCTCCAGACGCCGCTGCTCCCCCCGGCTCACGACGCGGATGGTATCCGCCTGGCCCGCGACCCACTTCCCCAGCCGATTGAAAGCCCGGTAGACGAGAGGCCGGTGCCGCATCCACTGGGGCGAGTCCAGGAAGCTCGAGTGCATCTGCACGTTGAGCGCGGCACGGCACCGGCGCTTCAACCAGGCGCCGACCAGACCGTCGTCGAACGGAGTCTGCGTGGTCACGACGTCGGGCCGGTCCCGAGCCGTGAGCATTGCGCACGCTCGGAGGGCGCCCGGCGCGAAGCCGGCGCGGGCGCATGGGACCGGGTGCACGACGAGACCATCCGCGATCTCGGTGGCCCCGCCGCTCCACGACCGGGGCACCCGGACGATCACGTCGAGGCGACCACCGGGAACGTGGCGGCGCAGCGCCGCCGCGTACTTGACGTGGCGCTCCCGCGTATCCCCGGGCCCCGTCCCCCGCCCGAGGATCGTCGGATCGAGACCGATCATGAGCACTCGCACGAGACCCCGCCCGCCCGATCCGACAGAAACGCCACGCCGTTTCGATCCTTGCCCGAAGCGCCGTGCACCGCGGCACCTCCGAGCTGCGTCGTCAGGACGCCCCGTACTCCCGGGGGGCCCGGCGACGGCTCAGGAAGGGTAGCGCTGCCGCAGGGGCGGCCTGCCCAGGGCGACCCTCACCCCGCGGACCAGAGACGTCCACGCCGGAAACATCGCCGCGTTGTAGAAGAGCCGCATCTTGACATACTTCCCGTAGCCGTGACGGGGCGAGCGGGCACCGACGTTCACGGACCATCGGCTGATACCGGTCCTTCCCGGCAGCGTGGTCTGCACTTCGTGCTCCAGCGCCTTGTCGAAAAGGAGCAGGTCCCCCAGCTGCGCTCCGAGCTCCTCGATCAGCCTCACGGGCCGACCGGCCTTCGAGAAGAGCACGAGCTCGCCGCCGGCGAAGTCCTCGCCGGGCCTGGAGAGCAGGGCGAGCGACTGAAGGAGCGGAAGGCTCGCCGGACCGCGGTAGTCACGGTGACGCGGCAGCTCCCCGCGTCCGGGGAGGTATCGCGTGACGATGACGTAGTCCTGCTGCTTTTCCCGCTCACCCCGGTAGACCCGGTCGGTCGTCCACGCCTCCTCGATGCGGTTCCGGAGAGCGAGAGTCCGCTCGAAGATCGATACCGCGGTCGGCGAGTGCCGGTTGTGCAGGTACTGATACAGCCGATGATTGCGCTCCACGATATCGAGCGAGTACGGGTGGACGTAGTCGAACATCCAATCGGTATTCAGGCGCATGTGGAATCTCGGCGCCCGGCGCATGAAGCTCTCGCACTCTGTCCGGTACGTGGCGAGCTCCTCCGTCGAGAAGAGGCCACGCACCAGGAAGTACCCTCGGTCCGGGTCGACCAGAGCACTCCGAGCCTGCTCGATCAACCCAGCTTCCCCCTCCTGTCGCCCAAGCGTCGCCGGCCCCGGAGACGGTCGAATTCTAGGTAAGCTCTCGAAGGGTGGTCAAGCAGGGCGCCACGCCCCGCGTCCGACCAGACCAGATTATTTTATCGCCAGATTTTATCATTGTGCCGCGCCCCGTTAGAGGATACCCTCTGTCGCGCGCGCGAACTGCGAGAACGTACGAACCCCTGCGGTCGACGTCCGGCCAAGGAGCGCGGGTTGACGCGCGTCGTTCAGATCATCAATGCACTCGACGGCGGCGCCGGCCGCGGTCTGCTGGACCTGCTGCCTCGACTGGATCGGACGCGTTTTGACATCCAGGTCGTGTGTCTGTTCCGAGAAGGTCATTTTGCCGACGGCCTGCGCGCGGCCGGGATTCCCGTGCACGCGCTCGGTCTGCGCCCGGGGGTAGCGACGGGACACGCACGGTGCCTGTGGCAATACCTCCGCAGCGTGCAGCCCGACATCGTGCACACGCAGCTGCCGGAAGCCGCCTGGATGGGCCTCCCGGCAGCCTGGAGCGCGGGGGTGGGTATCCGCGTGATGCACGTCCGGAGCTGCCACTGGCACTGGCGGTGGAAGATCCGTGTCGTCGACCGGCTGACGGCGGCATTCGCAACCCGCGCGGTGGCTTGCTCGGAGGCGGTACGGCGCTTCTGTGAGCAGCGGCTCCGGTACCGGGCGGTCGAGGTCGTGCTGAATCCGGTCGACACGGCCCGGTTCCTGGAGCTGCCCGGGCGCCTCGCGGCTCGGGAGGCTCTGGGCCTGCCCCCGGAGGCCACCATCCTGGCGTGCGTCGCGGTCCTGAAGGCGGTGAAGGGTCACCTGGACCTCATCGAGGCGCTCCCGGCGATCCGCGCGGCGCGCCCCGGCGTGCGCCTCCTCCTGGTCGGCGACGGGGCGGAGCGACGCGCCATCGAGCAGCGAGCGGCGGCCCTCGGAGTCCAGGCGCATGTGCGCTTTCTCGGCTGGCGCTCCGATGTTCCGCTGATCCTGGCGGCGAGCGACCTCGCCGTGATGGCGTCGCTGCGCGAAGGTCTGGGCCTGGCGGTCCTCGAAGCCGGCGCGGCCGAACGGCCGGTCGTCGCCACGGCGGTCGATGGGCTTCGCGAAGCCGTCGAGGACGGCGCCACGGGGCTGCTGGTTCCGCCGCGAGACCCCGCTCGCCTCGCCGCGTCGGTTCTCGAGCTGCTCGACGACCCTGAGCGGATGCGCGAGATGGGCCGGCGCGCCCGCTCCCGCGTGCAGGAGCGGTTCGCCGTGCAGCGAATCGCCCCGCAGTGGGAGGCCCTCTACGAGCGGCTCCTGGAGCGGCGGCGGCGATGAGCCGGCCGGGCGCCACCAGCCGCCGCCGAAGACCGCCCAGTCGAGGCCGTCCGGCAGGCACCCGCGCGCCGAAGGCAGAACGGTGAGCGAGGACAGGCTCCCGGTGGCGCCGCTCCCCGCCGCGAGAGCGCGCATCCTCCACGTTCACAAGGTCGCCGGGCTCGGCGGCTCGGAGCGCCATCTGCAGATCCTGCTCCCGCGACTGGATCGGCGACGGTTCGACGTGTCCCTCTTCCTCCTGACGGAGCCTCGGCGTCCGGTCACCGACTACATCGCGTACTTTCGGGGCATGGGCATCTGTGTCGATCACGCCACGATCCGGAGCGATCTGGACCCGAGCTGTCTTCTTGCGCTGTACCGGCGGCTTCGCCAGGAGCCGGTTGACCTGGTGCACACGCATCTGATCCATGCCGACCTCTACGGCCTGCTCGCCTCGCGCCTGGCCGGCATCCGGCGAGTCGTCTCGACCAGACACAATGACGACGCGTTCCGCCGCCGGGCCGATGTCAGAGCTGTCACTCGCCTCGCCGGCCTGGGCTGGAGCCGAGTGATCGCGCTCTCCCGGTATCTGGCCGACTTCATACGCCACGTCGAGGGCGTGGATCCTGGGCTGATCCGGACCGTCCCGTACGGGATGGAGCCGCCCGAGCCGACCAGCGACGGGTATCGGGTGCGGGAGGAGCTCGGGCTCTCGTGCGAGGTTCCTCTGGTGGTCAGCGTGGGGCGCCTCGTGAAGCAGAAGGGACACTCTCACCTGCTCCGGGCCTGGCCCGCCATCGCCCGAGCCATGCCGCACGCCAGGTTGCTGGTGGTGGGCGAGGGGCCATGGCGAGCCCGATTGGCCGCCGAGGCGAAAGCGCTGGGCGTCTCGGATCACGTGGTGTTCGCCGGCTGGCGATTCGACGTGCCCGCCATCCTGGCGGCAGCGGACCTCTACGTGCAACCCTCGCTGTGGGAGGGTTTCGGGCTCGCAATCCTGGAAGCGATGGCTGCCGGAACCTGCGTCGTGGCCTCCAGGGTCAGCACGATTCCCGAAGTCGTGCTCGACGACCAGACCGGGTCGCTCGTACCGCCCGGAGATTGTGCCGGGCTGGCGGAGGCGATCCTGCGATTGCTCGCCGATCCAAAGCGCCGCTACCAGATGGGCGAGGCAGGCCGTCGGCGTGTGATGGAGGCGTTCTCGGCGGAGCGCATGGCCCGGGCGACGGAGGCCGTCTACGAAGAGGTGCTGAGCTTGGAGGGGCTGGCCGGAAGAGCTGTGCGCGGGCGGCGCGAACGGACTCCCGCGTGACGTCGCGCCCGACGCGCGCGGAGCGCGGATCAGTCTCCCTGATCGCCCTGAGCCGGCCGTCGCCTCAGGCCAGCTCGGTGTTCTCGACGAACTCGGGAGGCAGCGGCGGGCCCCACACGTAGAGGGAGTCCTCCTCGGGAAAGTCGCGCGGGACCCAGGCGCACCCCTCCGGAATGAAGTCCAGGTCGTGGTAGTACTCGGCGAAGCTCCCCCAGGGATCGCGCGTGTAGTAGAAGTAGTTCGATCCGATGACGTGACGCCCGAGCCCCCAGCCCATCTGCCAGCCCGAATCGCGCATCCGCGCGCCCCCGATCGCGATCTCGTCGACCGAGCCGACCTGGAACGAGGCGTGGTGAAAGCCGGGCCCCTTGGAGGTCAGGAACGCCAGGTTGTGGTGGTCGGTCGTGCAGCGCATGAAGGCGATGAGGCTCTTGACCCGATCGGACAACCGGAGGCCGAGGACCCGCGAGTAGAAGTCGATCTGGCGATCGACGTCCGGGGTGAAGAGGAGGACGTGGCCGAGCTTCCGGGGCGCGGCGTGGACACTCCGCTCGGGGCTGCCGCGCACCACCTGGCGCTGGATGTGGCCGGGGCTGTTCACCGCGAGCGGCGGATCGGGCGGAGGCTCGGGGGCTCCCTCCGGGCGGACGTTCACGTAGTGCCCGTCGGGGTCGCGGAGCCACAGGCCCCCGTCGGGGGCTCCCCGCGGAGGGTCGACCTCGGGCACGCCCACCCGGCGCATGGCCTCCCGCACGGCGTCGAGCTCACCGCCGGGCGCGCCGAAGGCAAGGTGGTGAAGGCGCTTTTTCGGGCCCTCGTAGAGGAGGGTGCACTCCCGCCCGATGCCGCCGGGGTGGAGGTGCACTGCGTGGTCCCGCGCGGGCCGGTCGACGAGCCCGAACGTCCGGTAGAACGTCTCCCCGACCGTCTGGTCGGGCACCTCGAGCGCATAGTGGAGCAGGGCTCTAACGGGCATGGGGCGTCCTCCATCCATCTGGTCGCGCATCCGGTCGCGGCGCGCCGGCTCCGGACTGGCGGATCGACCGACGCGTCCGGCCGTGCGACCGATCTCACTCCCTCGTGGCTCTCTCTCAACGCGGCCGGGCGGCTCGCTCGGATGGGACGATCATACCAGTGCTGCGCGGCCCGGTCCGCCACCCCCTCAGGGAAGCCGCAGCCGCAGCATGCGGCGGGCATTCCCCTCGTAGATCTTCGCCTTCTCCGCCGGCGTCGCCCGCATGCGCTCCATCGCGGCAATGGTCTCCCGGATGAACCCGGGACCCCGCTCGGGATCGAAGGGCATGTCGGTGCCGAAGAGGACGCGGTCCGCGCCGAAGAAGGCCAGGCCGCACTCCATGGCGTGCGCGGCGCCAAACAGCGCGGTGTCGCCGTAGAACTTCCGGAAGTGGTCGACCGGCCGCCCGGTGAGGCGGCGCGCCGCCCCGAGGTCGTCGGGATCGTCGGTCCGGGTGCCGAGCTGGTCGAGCCCGTAGCCCACCCGTCCCTCGAAGTGGGGGATCATCGCGCCCATGTGATGCGTGATGATCACGAGGTCGGGGAAGCGCTCGAAGACCCCGTCGAACACCAGCCGGGCCATGGCGGCGCTCGTCTCGTAGGGCCAGCCGAAGGCCCACCAGATGTCGAACCTGGACCGCGACTCTCCCTGGTAGTCGGGAAACGCGGCCGGGCGGGCCGGGTGCATCCAGATCGGGAGGCGGTGCGCGGCCATGCGCTCGAAGATCGGCCGGTAGGCGGGCGCGTCGAGCGGCTCGCCGTTGACGTTCGAGAAGATCTGCACGCCGGTCGCCCGGAGGTCGTTGATGGCCCGATCGATCTCGCGAAGCGAGGCGTCGGGATTGTTCATCGGAAGCGACGCCACGAACCCCGGAAACCGGTCGGGGTGGCGCTCGACGAGCTCGGCCATGCCGTCGTTGGCGAGGCGCGCCAGCTCCGCCGCCAGCTCCGGGCCGGCGACCGCCTCGATCGGTGGGGAGCACAGCGTCAGCACCTGCACGTAGCCCTCGTAGCGGTCCATGATCCGGAAGCGCAGGTCGAGGTCGGTCAGCACCGGGATCGCGCGCGTGCGCTTCTGCATGTAGTGGGACGGCGACACGATCTCGCACATCCGCTCGAAGAAGCGCGCGGGGAAGATGTGGGGAAAGACGTCGATCTTCATCGGATCTCCCGGGTGGCGGGGCGCTCGTGCCCCGGTTGAGCGTAGGTGCGGCGGGGGAACCGAGCCGCAACCGATTCCCACAGGACGAGGAACAGGCCGACAGCGAGACCGGCGAGCCCGAGGAGGCGGACCGGTCCGCCGGCGCACACGAGCGCGAGGAGCCCCGCCAGGACCAGCACGCTGCGCGTGGCCCGTCCGAGCGGACGGACGAGGTGGCCCACGCAGCCTGCGGACAGCACCACCACGCCGGCTGCCGCCGCCAAGACCGCCGCGACGACCTCGGCCGCCGGCGCCCTCCCGAGCAGGGCCGGCTGGAAGACAAAGGCGAACGGGACAACGTACGCCACGATGCCGAGCCGCATGCCGGCCCAGCCCGTCTTCCAGAAGTCGGCCCGCGCGATGGCAGCCGCCGTGTAGGTGGCGAGACAATCGGGTGGTGTGATGAGCGAGAGCATGCCGAAGTAGAAGAGGAAGAGATGAGCCGCGAGGGGCAGGATCCCGAGCTGCGTGAGCCCCGGGCCGACCAGGACCGCGAGCGTGATGTACACCACGGTGGTCGGCAGCGACATCCCGAGAACGATGCTGACGACGGCCGTCAGGACCAGCAGCGCGAGGACGTGCTCACCGGCGACGCCGATCAGCAGGAGCGGCAGCTTCGACGTGAAGCCCGACAGCTGGAGGGCTCCGATGACCAGCCCCGCCAGCGCGGTGACGACCGTGAGGTCGAGCATCGTGCGGCCCGCCTCCACCGCGGCCGTCACGACGCCCTGGAGGCTCGGTCGCCGCGTCCCGCCGGCCCCAAGCGCGCCCACCCCGAACGTCACGGCGACCGCAGCCAGTCCCGCCTGGCCGGGCTCCCACGCGGCGACCATGAGCGTGTAGACGAGGACGCCGAGCGGCACCACGAACGCCCCGCCCATCCGGAGGACGCGGCCAAGCCGGGGAAGCTCGGCGGCGGGCAGCCCTGACAGGCCCCGCTTGGCCGCCTCCAGGTCGACCTGGACGAACAGCGCCAGGTAGTAGAGAAGGCCGGGATCGCGGCCGCGAGCGCCACCTCGCCGTACGAGAGACCCAGGAACTCGGCGATGAGGAACGCCGCCGCCCCCATCACCGGCGGCATGATCTGGCCCCCGTTCGACGCCACCGCCTCGATCGCCGCCGCGAGATGCGGCGGGTACCCGGCCCGCTTCATCATCGGGATCGTGAGCGCGCCGTCGATCACGACGTTCGACACCGCGCTGCCCGACACCGTGCCGAAGAGCGTCGACGAGACGACGGCCACCTTGGCGGGGCCGCCCCGGTAGCGGCCCATCGCGACCAGCGCCAGGTCCGTGAGGAAGCGGTCCCCGCCGACCGCGCTCAATGCCTGTCCGAAGAGCACGAACGCGACGACGACGCTCGCCGCCACCGTGAGGGCGATGCCGAAGAGCCCGTTCGCGTCGAGGTAGAGGTAAACGGCGAGCCGCGCCCAGCCGGCGCTCTTGGCGGCGAGGGGCTCCGGCAGGAGCGTCGCGAACTTCGCGTAGCCAAGACAGACGAGCGCGACCCACACGAGCGCCCAGCCGCAGAGCCGGCGCGTCGCCTCCAGCACGAGCAGGATCGCGAGGGCGCCCAGCACGACCTTGTCCGGCGTAATGGCGCCCAGCGTGTAGGCGACCGTCGGGTAGCGGAGGGCCACGTACAGGCCGACGGCCAGCCCGCCCGTGGCCAGGAGCCAGTCATACCAGGGCACACGCGCGCCGGAAGCCCGCGGATGCGCCCGCGTCGCCACGAAGACCCCGGCCAGCACGAGGGCGAGGAAGAGCCCGAGGTACTGCTCCTTGAACACGGCGACACCCACCCAGTGCTGGACCTCGAGGGCCCAGCCGACGCCCACCAGGGTGAGCGCGCCGAGCAGCACGCGCTCGACATGGCGCGCCGGGCCGGTGAGCGTTCGGAAGCGCGTCGAGCCCTCGAGGGTCGCCGGAGGCGCAATCGGGGGCGGGCGAGGATGCATGCGTTTAGCCCGGCCGCACCGGCGTCCGCGCTCCGGGCCGCGCGGAGGCCGCGGAGCTCCTCGCTGCGTCATGACCCGCCCAGGGCAGCAACGCGTCGTGAATGGCCCGGTCTTACGATCCGAGGAGCCGCTGCTGGATCTGGTCCATCGCGGGCTTCCACACGCCCCGCTCGCGATAGAAGCGGACGGCGCCCGGGTGGTAGGGAATCGTCACGTCGGGATCCACGGCCCGCTCGCGCGTCCATTCCTTGAGCACGGGATGAACCGGGGCGAGCTTGTCGACGTTCTCCCAGACGCCCTTGAGGACCGCCTCGACCGCCGCATCGGGGACCCCTCGCCCGGTCCCGAGGTAGAGGTCGTAGGCGACGAGGCACGTCTCCTCGACGATCCCCGTCGAGCTCCCTGCCTTGGCCCAGCGCGGATAGTACCCGGGCACCGCCTTGCGGAGCCGAGCCTCGCCGTCCGGCGAGCAGTCGGTGGAGAGGAACCGGATGCCGACGGAGGCATCGGCCTCCTTGACCTTCGCGCCGCCGAGGGCGAACGCGCTCACGTCGGCCCGACCCTGCACGAGAGCCTCGAGCCCGTCGTTGACCGCCGGCACCGGCACGACCTTGACGTCGCTCCAGGTCAGACCGCCGCTCGCCAGGAGCCCGAACACGTTGTACCAGACCGCCAGGTGGGCCGGGTACTCGCCGGTCACGCGCTTGCCCCTGACGTCCTGGACGGTCCGGATCGGCGAGTCCTTCTTGACCAGGAGCGCAATTAGGAGCGGGGAGCCGCGCATGACGAGCCGGATTCCGGGCGTGGGGGAATACGGGTTCCGACCGCCGATCTTGAACCCGGGCGCCCGGAAAGCCAGGCCCATGTCGACCGCGTTGACCACCCCGAACTCGAGCTCGCCAGTCTCCATGAGCGGCATGAACGTGCTGGATCCCGTGTAGGGCTGCACGGTGAGGCGCGCCGCTCCCGCCTCGGTGACGACCTTGGCCAGGCCGCTCGCCACCGCGTAGAAGACCGTTCCCGGCGGATTGGCGCCGATGCTGGCGGCGGGCGCCGTCGCGGCCCGGCCGAGGCCGAACCCGAGCGCACCGAGCGCCACCGCCCCCAGGATCGCCACGCTTCGCCGCGCGCGCATGACCGCTGTCATGGTCAGTGCCTCCCCGACCCCGGCGCCGCTCGCGCGCCTGCGCGCGGCGCGACGTCGCGTCGCCCGAGACCCCTCACCTGGAGCCGTGCTCCGCCCGCAGGATCCTCGCTGCCGCCACCATCGCCTGCATCTTGCCGAGCGCCACGCCGCGCGGCAGGTACTTCATCCCGCAGTCTGGGGCCAGGATCACGTTCTCCGCGGCGACGTGGGGCAGCGCCCGCCGGACGCGGGCCGCCACCGTCTCCGGCGTCTCGACCGCCGGGTCCCTCAGGTCGAGACACCCCAGCAGGATCTGCTTCCCGGCGAGCTTCTCCAGCACCGCGCAGTCGAGCCCGGATTGGGCGGTCTCGACCGACACCTGACCACAGCTGCAGCCGGCCAGCTCCGGCAGGAACGAGTAGGCCGAAGGCCGCTGGTGGATGATCGCGGCGTAGCCGAAGCAGATGTGGACGGCCGTCGTGCCCCCCGCGCCCTCTAGGGCGCGGTTCAGAGCGCTCAGCCCGTACTGTCGCGCCTTCTCGGGTCGCGCCTGCAGGTACGGCTCGTCGACCTGCACGACGTCGGCGCCGGCGGCGAAGAGGTCACGGATCTCCTCGTTCACGGCGGCGGCGTAGTCCATCGCCGCCGCCTCCTCGCTCGGGTAGAAGTCGTTCTGCGCCTGCTGGCTCATGGTGAAGGGGCCCGGCACGGTCATCTTGATCGGCCTGGTCGTGTGCGCGCGCAGAAAGCGCACGTCCTCCACCTCGACCGGATGCCGGCGCCGGACCGGCCCCACGATCCTCGGCACCGGGTTCGGGTGGCCCGAACGATCCAGCGCCGTGCCCGGGTTGTCGACGTCGACGCCGTCGAGAGCCGTGGCGAAGCGGTTCGAGTAGCTCTCCCGCCGGATCTCGCCGTCGGTGAGGATGTCGAGCCCCGCCGCCTCCTGCGCTTGGATCGCCAGCAGGGTGGCGTCGTCCTGCGCCTCCCGGAGCCACGCCTCTCCCACCCGCCACAGCTCCCGGGCCCGCACGCGGGGCGGGAACCGTCCGGCCAGTCGCTGGCGGTCGATCAGCCATTCAGGCTGCGGGTAGCTGCCAACGAGCGTCGTCGGGAAGAGCATCGCCGCTCCGATGTCTGGCGTCCGTTTCGCCCGGGACCCGCTCGAGCGCGCTTCGCGCCCCACTCCGACCGGCTCTCAGCCAGGGGCGCGAGTCCGTGGTCCCGACCTTGGGCGCAGTATAGCCGGGGGGCGGCGTGCGGGCGACGCCCGCCCCGCGCTGCCTGCCCGCGCGCCGGTGGTCCCAGCCGCGTGCGGACGCCATGGTATCGTAGGCGCCACGCTGTCGTGCTGGACGCGCCCGAGCTCGATCGGGTCGATGTGGTCGGGCTGTCGCTGGGCGGCTGATCGCAGTGACGAAGGACAACCTGGAGGCGGACCTGCTCCCCGCGCGCCGGGAGCTCGACCCCACGAACGCGAGCAGATGCCCGGAAGAGGTACCCATGACGCTGCGGCTCCCCGCGCTCGCCACGATCCTGACCTTCGTCCTCGCCGCCGCGCCGTCCGCCGCGCGCGGGCAGCCGGCGGGAAAGCCGTATCGGATCGGATTCCTGGGAAACACCACCGAGGCCCTGGAGGCCAATCTCGTCGGGCCCTTCCGCGAGGGGTTGCGGGCCCTCGGGCACGTCGAGGGTCGAGACATCGTGATCGAATATCGGTGGCTCGAAGGTCGATACGACCGCCTTCCTGCGCTCATCGGTGAGCTGCTCGTTGCGAAGGTCGACGTAATCGTGACCGCTGGGACGCCCGCCACCCTGGCCGTCAAGAAGGCGACCACATCGGTCCCCCTCGTCATGATCGCCGTCGGCGATCCCGTCGGGACGGGCATCGTGCCGTCCCTCAGTCATCCGGGGGGGAACATCACCGGGTTAACCTCGATCTCGACGGAAATGGACGGGAAGCGGTTAGAGCTGCTGGGCGAAGTGGTCCCCAACGTCTCGCACGTCGCCGTGCTCTGGAACGCGGCCAGCCCGCTGCAAGTGCTGGCGGAGAAACAGACCCAGGCCGCCGCCGGCATGCTGCAAGTGAAAGTATTGTCCCTCGGGGTGCGGAGCTTGGAAGAGATCCTCGGCGCCTTCGCCGCGATCGTCAAGGAGCGACCAGGCGCGCTGCTGGTGCTGGCGGATCGGCTCTTCTTGCAGCACCGCACGCTCATCATGGACTTCGCCGCCCAGCAGCGCCTCCCCGGCGTGCACGCCTACCGGGAGCTGGTCGAGGCCGGCGGGCTCATGTCCTTCGGACCCAGCTACGCGGACATGCACCGGCGGGCCGCCTACTTCGTCGACCGCATCCTCAAAGGCGCGAAGCCGGCCGACCTGCCCGTCGAGCGCCCGGCCAAGTTCGATCTGGTCATCAACCTGAAGGCCGCCAAGGCCCTCGGACTGACCATCCCGCAGTCCGTCCTCCTCCGGGCGACGGAGCTGATCCACTGAAACCGAGAGGTGGCGCCTCAATCGTCTTCGACCGGGTTTCGGGGGGTCCGCCCGCCGCGCCGGTGCCGGGCCAAGGCCGCGTGAACCGGATGGCCAAGCACCCGGTTCCCCCGGACGTCGGCGGGGCTCCCGAGAACCGGCCGGCCCGTGAACCGGCAGTCCGGGCCGGCGAGTCCTTGAATCGGCACCGTCACATCGTGGCGCGCGCCCTCCGATCGAGAGGACATCGACCCGATGTGCCGCCGGTCCCCTGCGGCGCGGGCGGCTCGTCGAGGGATAGCTCGCCCACGAACGGAGGTCGGCATGACCGAGATTCCCAGGTGGCACGTCGCGGGAGACTGGTTCGATAACTGTAGCTGTGCCGTCGCGTGCCCGTGCACGTTCGCTCAGCCCCCGGACAATGGCTTCTGCGAGTCGGTCCTCTTCTGGCACATCGAGCGTGGCCACTACGGGGACGTCAACCTCGACGGCCTCAGCTTCGTCCGGGTAGGCCGATGGGAGGGCGATCTCTGGGCGGGGAAGGCCATGGGAACGGCCGGTCTCTTCATCGACGAGCGCGCCGACGAGCGCCAGGCGGACGCGCTTCCGATCATCTTCGGGGGCCGCGCCGGAGGCTTCCCCGCCCAGGTCGCTGGCCTGTTCGCCGAAGGCCGTCGGGTTCGTGGAGTGGAACGCGCGCGGATTGCCTTCGAGATCGCGCCCGACCGAGCCCACTGGGGCGCGGAGATCGCCGGAAAGGTGAAGGCCTGGGCGAAGGCGCTGACGGGGCCGACGAGCCTGCCGGGAAGGTATCCGCAGCTCATGAACGCGCCCGGCTGCGAGACAGGACCCGGCCCGCAGCTCGTGACCTGGGGGAGGTCGACGGTCTGCTCCGTGGATGCGTTCGACTACAAGTTTCAGTGGACGACGAGCTCGAGCAAGCACATCCCGTTCGACTGGACCGGTCCTTGACCAGGGTGTACCAGGTCACCGCAAGCTAGCGGCTGATGCCCGACCCCGCCCCTCACGAGACGACGCGACGCGACGGCCTCCTCCTGGTGGCCGGCCGCCTCTGGGACGGAACCGGGGCCGGCGCCCGGCGAGACACGGCGCTCGTGATCCTGCAGGGCCGCGTGGAGCGCGTGGCGCCTGCGGCCGAGTGCGCCGGCTGGGACGGGCCGCGCCTTGACGCGGGCAGAGCCACGGTCATGCCCGGGCTCATGGACCTCCACGTCCACCTCGTCAGTGTGGTCGACCCCGACGAGCCGAGCGCGATCTGGGCCGAGGTGGCCGCCCGGACCCAGCTCCTCACGCTTCACGCGGCGAAGAACGCGCGGCTCATGCTCGGGGCGGGCTTCACCACCGTGCGGGACCTGGCCGGCCCCATCAATCCCCTCAACCTCGAGGTGCTGGCCCTCCGGCGGGCCGTCGCGATCGGGCTCGTGCCGGGTCCCCGCATCTTCGCGGCCGGCTGGGTCGGGCAGACGGGCGGGCATTCCGACCTCCCCCTCCCGGACGCGTGGCCGCGGGACGAATCGGTGTACGCGGACGGGCCCTGGGCAGTGCGCCGGCTGGTCCGCGCCGAGATCCGGCTGGGCGTCGACCTCTTCAAGACGTCCGCGTCCGGCGGGGCCGCCGGCCTCAAGGAGGAGCTCTGGTGGCGGAACTACACGGCCGAGGAGCTCGCCGCCCTCGTCGACGAGGCGCACGCGGTCGGCAAGCGGGTGGCCGTCCACAGCCACACCGCGGAGGCCACGAAGCGCGCGCTCCGGGCCGGCGTCGACACCATCGAGCACGGCACCGAGCTCGACGAGGAATGCCTCGATCTGTTCCTGGAGACGGGCGCATTCCTGGTGCCCACCATCTCGATCCGCTCGGAGCGGGCGCGAACGGGGCGCGCCGCCGGCCGGGCGCCTGCGGACGTCGTCCGCAAGTACCAGCACGTCGCAGCGGTGGGCGACGAGTGGTTCCGGCGGGCGTCCGAGGCCGGCGTGAGGATGGCGCTCGGGACGGACACGTACCGATCCCTCCGCGACTACTGGGGGCAGAACGCCTACGAGCTCGAGCTGATGGTCGACCGCGGCCTGTCGGCAGAGCAGGCGCTCCTCTGCGCGACGCGGAACGCCGCCGAGGCGCTGGGCGCGGGGGACCGCCTGGGCACCCTCGAGCCGGGCAAGCTCGCGGATCTCCTCATCGTCGATGGCGAGCCGGACCGTGACGTCCGCGTCCTGCAGGACCCCGCGCGCCTCCTCCTCGTGATGCAGGAGGGACGCATCGCCGTCGACCGGCGCGCGCGGGGTCACGCCGACGGCGCCGGAGTGGACGGCTGCTTGACCGGTCCCGAGCCCCATGGTAGTGACCTCGGCGGGGGTGGCCGACCGCCCGCAGGAGGTGGCGCATGACGCGCGACGCCATCCGGATCCGTGACCTGGTCGTCGCGCGCGGCGCCACGGGCCGTGGCTTCCTCAAGGTGGGCGAGACGGGGGCCGGGCCGGTCGAGTTGCCCGTGGTCGTCGTCCACGGCGCCCGGCCCGGGCCAACGCTCTGCCTGACCGGTGGCGTTCACGCCACTGAGTATCCCGGGCAGACCGCGGTCCGCGAGCTCACGCGCCAGCTCGACCCGACGGCCCTCACCGGCACAGTGATCGCGGTCCCCGTCGCCAACCTGCCGATGTTCGCCGCCCGCTCGGGGTTCGTCTCGCCGATCGACGGGCTGAACCTCAACCGCGTCGCCCCCGGACGGCCCGACGGAACGATCACCGAGCTGATCGCCCACACGCTGTTCACCGAGATCCTGAGCCTGGCGACCCACCACATCGACTGCCATGGAGGAGACCTCGGCGAGGCGCTCTGGCCGTACGCCGCCTATCGCATGACGGGCGACGCCGAGCTCGACCGGACCGGCGAGGCCATGGCCCGCTGCTGGAGCCCCGGCGTCATCGCGCTCTTCCGGGACGGCACGCCGATGATCCCGACGGGCACGGTGACCACGGAAGCGGCCAAGCGGGGGATCGCGTCCATCCTCGGGGAATGCGGCAGCGACAACGGTCTCGACCCCGCCGACGTGCGGACCCACCTTCGCGGGATCACGAACGTCATGCGGTACCTGGGGATGGTGCCCGGGCATCCGGAGGTGCCGGCCCGCCAGCTCCTCGGCACCGGCCAGTTCGTGGTGCACGCGCGGCGGGGCGGGCTCGTGCGCCTGTCGGCGGAGGTCGGCCAGACGGTCACGGAGAGCGAGACGCTGGGCGAGATCTGGAACGTCTTCGGCGACGTCGTGGAGGTGCTCCGGGCGCCGGCCCGCGGGCTGGTGCGTCTGGTCTGGACCCGCAAGGTCGTCAACTCGGGGGACGCCCTGCTGAAGTGCTGGGTCACGGAGCCGGCGCCGCCCTTCCCGGCGACCGAGCCGTTCGTCCGCCCCGCCTGAGGAGGCATCGCGATGCAGATGGCGTCCCGGAAGCTCGGGGAGTTCTTCAACATCGGGCGGGACCGCGGCTGGGACGTCGCGCGCCAGGTCTGGACCGTGCACTCGCTCGTGGATCCCGAGGGCCGCGTGCTCACGCTCGGCGACGTCCTCGACGGCATTCCGCTCGACCTCCGGCTCGAGAAGTCGGGCAGCCGCTACGGCTATCCGCCGCTCCGCCAGCGCATCGTCGAGTCGCAGCGCTACGAGGTCGCGCCCGAGCACGTCCTCGTCACCTCCGGGACCCAGCACGCGAACTTCCTCGCCTTCGCCGCCACGCTCGAGGCCGGCGACGAGGCGATCGTGGAGTCGCCGTCGTGGGAGCAGCCCCAGGTCCTGTGCGAGGCCTTCAACGTGACGCCGCGGATCCTCCGGCGGCGCCCGGAGCTCGGCTGGCGGTTCGACCTCGACGAGCTGAGGGCGCTCCTGTCGCCCCGCGTGAAGCTGATCTACCTCTGCCACCCGAGCAACCCCACGGGGGCGGTGCTGGACGAGCCCGAGCTCCGGGCCATCTGCGAGGTGGCGGACCGCACCGGCGCCTATGTGCTATCGGATGAGATCTACCGGGGCCTCGAGTGGGACGGCGCGCTCTCGCCGTCGGTCGCCAACGTCTACGAGCGAGGGATCACGACGAGCAGCGTGTCGAAGACGCTCGGGATGAGCGGGCTCCGGCTGGGCTGGCTGGTGACCCGGGACCGGAGCCTCATCGAGCGGTGCGTGAGCCTCAAGTACTACATCAGTCTCCATCAGCAGAGCCGGCTCGACGAGGTGGTGGCCATGGCCGCGCTGGAGCCGGCGAAGTACTGGGCCCTCGTGAAGGACACGATGGCCGCCGCCCGCGTCAACTACGACGTGGTGGCCGAGTGGATGGGGCGGAACGGCGTGTTCCACTGGGTGCCGCCCCGGGGCGGCTTCCTGTCGTTCCCGGGGTACGCGCTCGACGTCCCGTCGTGGGATCTCTGCGTCCGGCTTCTCGACCCGCCCTACCGGACCTACCTGATCCCGGGCAGCTGCTACGGCCACGAGCACCACGTCCGGCTCGGCCTCGGGCCGGGCACGTCCGCGGAGACGATCCGGGCCGGGCTGGCAGAGGTCGATTGCTTCGTGGCGGACCATCGGGCGGGCCGCGTCGCCGTGTGACCCGGAGCCCGCCGAGAAGCAACCCGAGATGCCCGCTCGCAAGCGCGCACGAAGAGTCCCGCGCCACGGCGTCACGCCGACGGCCAGCCGGCCACGCATGCCGGGCTACGGCGTGCCGAAGAGCCGGAAGGGGCTCTTGCCCTGGGCCTGGGCGCAACAGCGGCTGACCGGATCGCACAACTACTGGCTGATCACCGTGCGACCGAACGGCCGGCCGCACGCGATGCCGGTCTGGGGCCTCTGGCTCGACGCCGTCTTTTACTTCAGCACGGGACGCCAGTCTCGCAAGGCGCGGAACCTGGCGCGGAACCCGCGCTGCGTCGTCTGTACCGAGCGTGCCCACGAGGCCGTGATCGTCGAGGGCGTCGCCCGGGAAGTCAAGGACGAGGGGCAGCTGGCGCGGCTCGCCCGGCCGTACCACGCGAAGTACAGGCCGTGGAAGCTGGACCTTGAGCTGGGGCCGGTCTACGCGGTGCGGCCGCGCGTGGCGTTCGGGATGCACGAGAAGCGCTTCCCCGGCGGAGCCGCCCGCTGGCGGTTCTGACCGGCTCGATCCGCGCCGAGGAGCGCCCGCCGCCCTGCCGCTCCGGCTCGTCCGCGGCCCCCGCCCGCGCCGGGCCGGGTCCGACGACGGACCCTACTCGACGGGCAGCAGGTCCCGGCCGGCCCACTCCGAGTAGATGATGAACTTGAACGGGTTCAGCTGCTGGTGCTTGGCGCGGAGCCCGTCCAGGGCCTCGCGCCGGAGGTCCCCCAGGGGCCGGCTCGACGGATAGCTCAGGAGCCCGAGCTCGGTGAGCTTGAGGGCGAGGACCTGATCGCCCCGCGCGAGCAGTGTCCGGGCGCTCCGGACGAAGGCTTCCTCTCGCCGCCCGGCGAGGACGTTCAGCGCCTCCGCCCACTCCCTCGGCGCCACGGTCTCGATCCCCTCCCCGTCGGCCTTCCAGTAGCCCGTGCGCTGGTGGTAGAGGCGCTTGACGAAGTTGTCGCGCACGACCAGATACCGGAGCACCCCGTCCGGATGGTTCCGCAGCGTCGCCGGCAAGACGTTCTGATGCAGCGACTCGACCAGGGTGCGACCCCGGGCGATGTTCTCAAGGGTGCGCTCGTAAAGCTCGCGCAGCGCGGCCTCGAACCCGGGCAGCGCGTCGACGGTGAACAGCTCGGTGAGCGGCGGATGCCCGTGGATCAGCACGCGCGGCTCGAGCGAGCGGATCAGCGCGATGTTGTCAACCAGCGCCTCCGGCGATCCTTCCGGCAGGAAAGGGGCGCCCAGGTAGGGCATGAACGTGTCGCCGACGAAGACGACGCCCCGCTCCGGCAGGTGGAGGAGCAGGGCGTCCTCGGTCTCGCCGCCGCGGACCGGGTAGAGCACGAACTCGGTCCCGCCCACGGTGACGACCTCGCGGCTGGTCACGAGGCGGTCGGGAACCACGTGATACTCGCGGTGCCCCGCGCCGCCGAAGAAATAGCGAAAGGGCACGCCGGTCGTGTTCACGATCCGGAGCTCGTCGGGGAACCGGCTGTGGGCGATCACCCGGGTGCCCGGGCCGCGGAGCGCCTCGAGGCCGCCGATGTGGTCCCAGTGGGCGTGGGTGAGGATCACGTGGGTGATCGGCAGCGTGGTCACCCAGCGGAGGGCCGCGAGCGCGGCCCGAGCGTTGGCCTCCGTCGTCCCGGTGTCGATGGCCACGACGCTCTCCCGGGTCAGAACGAACGCGATGTCCGCGAAGTCGTATCCCTGCGCGATCTGCACCCCGGGCGCGACCTCGACGAGCCGCGGCGGACGGAACCGGAAGCCTTCCTTCGCGGTCACCCAGGCGTCGGTGACGAACACGGGCAGGCGCGGGTCCAGCGCGGCGGACCCGGAGCGATCGAGGGCCGTCCCGGCCTCGGCCGCGCGCCCGAGAGTCGCGTAGGCCCGGGCCAGGCCGCGGTGGACAGCGCGTCGCAGGCCCTGGGGGAACTGCTTCTCCTGCTCGAGGACCCACTCGAGATCGGCCGCGGCCGCCGTCGCCTTTCCAAATCGCTCCGGCAGCTCCGCCAGGACGAGCCCGCGGAAGTACCGGGGGAGGCCCGGATCGCGGGCCACAGCCCGGTCGAGCTTGTCGACCGCCTCGTTGACCCACGCCGCGCGCCGGAGGAGGAAGACCTCCCCCCCGAGTCGGGCCTGGAAGAACCCCTCGAGGGCGAGAAAGAGGGGGCGATCCGGTTGGCTCCGGGCCCGCTCCTGGAAGTACGCGTACCCCTCCCGGTCACGCTGGGTCGCGACGAAGCGTCCGGCGAGCGCGAGGACGGTGCCGACGTCCGGCCGCGGCCAGCGTACCGCCTCCTGCAGCGCCTCGAGCTCGAGGTCGCGCATGATCGGCCCGGCGGCGGCCCCTCCGAGGCCGAAGAGGGTCAGGAGGATCCCGACGGTCAGAGCGAGCGGCAGCACCCATTGTCGCCGTGCCATGGTGACGCCCCCTCCCGGTCCGGCGGACCGGCGGTCAGGGATTCCAATATCGATGTGTACGCATCATTCAGGGCCCAGTCGAGCGGCATCGAATTGCGGTTCGGCTTACCTCGGGGCAGTGCGGCGCCGGCGGGCGGCCGTCGCCGACTCGCCGGACTCGATGGCCCGGACGGTGGGCACGACCCGCCCGAGCGCCGCGGCGAGCGTGGCCCAAGTGTCGGCGCCGAGGGCGTCCACCAGCCGCTCCTGCACGCGCTCCCAGATCGAGAGCGCCCGGGCCAGCAGCCCGCGGCCCTTCGCGGTGAGCGTCGCGACGCGTTCGCGCAGCGTGCGCCCCGGCACGATGCGGAGACAGCCGCGGCGCTCGAGCGGCTTCACGGCCCGATAGAGGGAGGTGCGATCGAGCACCAGCGCGTGGGCGAGGCGGCTCAGGGGGACCGGGCCGCGCAGCTGGACGGCGACGAGGATCGCGAACTGGGTGGCCGTGAGATCCAACGGGGCGAGCGCGGACTCGTACAACCGGGAGGTCGCCCGCGACGCCCGGCGGAGCCCGGTGCAGACACACGTGCTGGCCGGCCGCTCGCACAGACCGGACAGACGCGCGAGAGCCACGTCCATATGATGTATATACATCACAGGCGGCGGCGCCGTCAAGCGGCGGGCGAGCGGCCCTCCCGACCGCATCAACGCGCTTCGCGGCCGGGTGGCCGGCGCCCCCTCCCCGCCACCGAACGCCTGCCTTCCCGTCGCTTGACGCTCCTCTCCCCGGTGGCTAGCATCGGAGCCACCCCCTCGACCAGCGAGTCCGGACTCCAGTGAACGTGTCGGGAGGCCCGGCCCTCCGGAGCGACGGAGGAACCCCCCATGGCCAAGGTCAGCCTATCGACGACGCTGCCGGTGCCCGCGCGCATCGTCTGGGACGCGATCGGAGGGTTCAACAGCCTCGCCAGGTGGCATCCGGCCGTCGCCAAGAGCGAGGAGACGAAGGAGGGCCCGGCGACGATCCGCCGACTCACGCTGCACGGCGGCGGGAGCATCGTCGAGCGGCTCGAGGGCAAGGACGACAAGAGGCGGACCTACATCTACTCGATCCTCGAAGGGCCCCTGCCGGTCGCCGGCTACACCGCAACCCTCCGCGTGGAGGAGAACAAGGACGGGAAGAGCTGCACCGTGGCGTGGTCGAGCGCGTTCGAGCCGTCGGGCGCGTCCGAGCCCGAGGCGGTGAAGGTGATCCGCGGCATCTACGAGGCCGGCTTCGACAGCTTGCGCAAGATGTTCGGACAGTGAGTGCGACCGCGCCACGGGGAACGCTACCGGGCGCCGAGGACGCTGCCTGGCTCGGCGAACGGGCTGGGTAGAATGTCGGTATGGCCGAGCAGGACCGCATCGCCGAGTTCAAGGAAGTCCTGGATCTGATGCCGGAGGACCCCGTGGTCCGGTTCGGTCTCGCCGGCGCGTACCTGGCCGCGGGGCAGGCCGAGCCCGCCGTCGCGGAGTATCGCGAGGCCATCCGTCTGAAGCCTGACTACTCGGCCGCGCATCGGGGGCTCGGGCGCGCCCTCGAGCGGGCCGGACAGCTCGACGAGGCGAGGGCCGCCTACACCCGGGGGCTCGACGTGGCCGCGCGAAACGGCGATCTCCAGACCAAGAAGGAGATCGAGGTGTTCCTCCGCCGCCTCGGCGCGCAGGCGACCTGACGCGAATGCTTCAGCCCGGCCAGCGCGTCAAGGTCGACCTCTCCGGCATGGTAGTGCAGGGCGTCGCGTTCAGCCAGAACGTCCGCGAGGCGCTGGGGACGATCGTCCGGGAGACGTCCGCAGACCCGCCCGTCTACCTCGTCGAGCTCCTCTTCACCTTCAAGGGCGTGAAGCGAGTGGACGTGCCGGAGGAGCGCATCCAGCCCGCGTAGAGCGGGGCCCCGGCGATCCCCGCCCGGTCCGGCCGCACCGCCTCATAGCTTCCGCAGGCGCGGGTCCAGGAGGTCGCGGAGGCTGTCGCCGACCACATTGAAGGCGATCGTCAGGCTCAGGATGGCGAGGCCCGGGAACGTCGCGATCCACCACTCGTCGAGGTAGTTCCGCCCGGCGGCGATCATCGAGCCCCACTCCGGCACCTCGGGCGGCGGCCCCAGCCCGAGGAACGAGAGCGACGCGAACGTCAGGATCGCGTGGCCGACGTCGAGCGTGGCCAGGACGACGATCGACGAGGCGACGTTGGGGGCGACGTAACGGCAGAGGATCCGCCCGTCGGAGGCCCCGAGCGCGTAGGCAACCTGGACGTACTCGCGCTCCCGCACCGCCAGCACGAGGCCCCGGACGAACCGGGCGTACGTCGGCCACCACGCGATCATGATGGCAATGACCGCGTTCCGGATTCCGACCCCGAGCGCCGCGGTGATGACCAGGGCGAGGATCACGGTCGGGAACGCGAGCATGAGGTCGGTCACGCGCATGGCGAGGTCGTCGAACCGGCGCCCCACGAAGCCGGCCAGACCGCCCACCAGCGCGCCGAGCAGGGCGGCCAGGACCACGGCCGCCAGCCCGACCGGGATGGAGATGCGGGCGCCGTGCAGGATGCGGCTCAGGATGTCGCGGCCGAGCGCGTCGGTGCCGAGCCAGTGGGCCGCGCTCGGCCCGGCGAGACGCCCGACGATGTCCTGCCGGAGCGGCTCGTAGGGCGCGAGGAGCGGCGCGGCGGCGGCCAGCGCGAGCCAGAGCGAGACCACTGCGAGCGCCGCCACCGCCAGCGGCGACGCCTTCACTGCCCCACCTGGATCCGGGGATCGATGAGCGCGTATGCGATGTCGACCAGGAGGTTGGCCACGACGTAGACCGTGGCCACGACGATGCCGACGCCCATGATCGCCGGGAAGTCCAGCGACGTCGCGGTGCGGAAGGCGTAGAGCCCGAGCCCGGGCCACGCGAAGACGCTCTCGATGATGACGGTGCCCGAGAGGAGCCGGCCGAAGCTCAGCCCGATGACAGTGACCACGGGGATGAGGGCGTTGCGCGCGGCGTGGCGGAGCGTCACCTCTTTCTCGGCAAGTCCCTTGGCCCGCGCCGTCCGGACGTAGTCCTCCCCGAGGATGTCGAGCGTGCTGCCCCGCATGAGGCGCGCCAGGATCCCGAGGTTGTAGGTCGAGAGGACCGCCGCCGGGAGCGTGAGGTGACGAAGAGCGTCGAGCGCGACGGCAGGTCGGCCGGCGAGCAGCGAGTCCACCAGGAGAAAGCCGGTGACCATCGGCGGCGCCGTGAGCGTGGCCGACAGGCGTCCCGGCGGCGGGACCCAGCCGAGCCCGGCGTAGAAGATCACCAGCGCCACCAGCCCCAGCCAGAAGATGGGCACCGAGACGCCCACGAGCGAGACGACGCGGGTGAGCTGATCGATGACGCTGTCGCGCTTCACGGCGGAGAGGACTCCCAGCGGGATCCCGAGGAGGATGCTCAGGGTCATGGCGACCACGGCCAGCTCGATAGTCGCCGGGAAGCGCTGCCGGAGGTCGAGCCAGACCGGCTGGCGGGTCGAGATCGAAACGCCGAAGTTCCCACGCACGAGGTTCCACAGGTAGATCGCGTACTGCTCGGGGGGAGACCGGTCGAGCCCCCACTCGCGCCGGAATGCGGCGACCACCGCCGGGTCGGCCGCGGCCTGTTCCCCCAGGCTCGCGGTGACGGGATCGGCGGGCACGGCGTGGGAGAGCAGAAAGGTAAGGAGTGTGATGCCGACGAGCATCGGCGCCAGCAGGAGCAGCCGCCGGGCGACGAACAGCCGGAGGCTCGTCAGGGAAAGGTCCCCGTCACCGCGGCCGGGTCGGGCAGGCTCCCGACGTCGCCGGGCGCCCGGTCATCCGCTCGCTACTTGCTCACCGTCCAGAAATCGACGCCCCACACGCTGTTGAACGTCACGCCCCGCACGTTGGACCGGAACGCGTAGGGCACCGCCGGCTGGAGGAACGGTGCGTAGGGCCCGACCTGCGCCAACCGTTCGTCGAACTTCCGGTAGAGCCCGGCACTCCTCGCCGGGTCCCGCTCGGCCTCGGCGTCGGCCGCCAGCTGCGCCACCTCCCGGGCCTCCGGGGTCGCCTCGGGAAGCCACCCCGCGCGCTTCCCGACCGTCCGGCCCGGCGCGTACACGAGGAAGTTCTGCCCGTCGGGATAATCCGCCGCCCAGCTCCACACGCCGAGCTGGTTCTTGCCGTCGCGGTAGAGCTGCAGCGCGGTCGCCCGCGGCAGCCCGTTCAGGGTGATCCCGATGCCCACCGCCCCGAGGTCGGCCTGGAGCTTCTGGGCCAGAAGGTTCATCTGGATGCCCCAGATCGTCGAATCGCTCGCGTAGGTCAAGGCGCCCTTCACCTCACCCTGGTTGGCTTCCCGCAGGAGCGCGCGCGCCCGGTCGCGATCGGTCCGGATCGCCTGGCGTGAATCGAGGGCGCCCGCGAAGACCGTGGGGATGACGCCCGCCAGCCGCACGGCCCCCGGCCCGGCCAGCGCCAGGATACCGTCGTAGTCGAGCGCGTAGCGCACGGCCTGCTGGACCTTGGGATGGGCGAAAGGACCGCCCACCTGCGGGTTGGCGTTCATCAGGACGTAGAAGGTCGTGGCGGCCGGGCTCGCCTTGGTGGTGACGCCGGGCGCGTTGCGAAGCGCCCGCATCTGGTCCTGGTCGAGCCCGGTGGCGACGTCGAGATCGCCCCGCTCGATCTGGAGCTTCTGGGTGGCGGGCTCGGTGATGTTGCGGATCACGATGCGCTCGAGTTTGGGCGCGCCGCGCCAGTGGTTCGGGTTCCTGACCAGCACAACCTCCTGGTCGGGGACGTAGCGCTCCATGACATAGGCGCCCGTGCCGGCGGACTGCGCGAGGAGGAAGGGCTCCGCCTTGTCCTTGTCCTTGGCGTCGGGGCTGGCGTCGCCGCCCTTCTGGGCGACGAGCTTGCTGTCGATCGCGCCGAGGCTGGAGCTCGCCAGGATCGGCAGGAGCGACGGGTTCGGCGCCTTAAGCTTGAGGACCACGGTGAACGGGTCGGGGGCGAGGACGTCCTCGACCGAGCTCAGGAAGAAGGCCGGGTTGCTCTTGAGATACCGCACGCGGTCCATCGACCACTTCACGTCAGCCGAGGTCAGCGGGTTCCCGCTGGAGAAGCGCACGTTGCGCCGGAGGCGGAAGGTGTACATCGTGCCGTCCGGCGAGACCGTCCAGTCGGTGGCCAGCGAGGGCTTGGGGGTGGACAGGTCCTCGCCGTCGAACGTGACCAGCGAGTCGTACACGGAGTGGTTGACCATATTGCTGGTCGTTTCCACGGTCCGGCCGGGATCGAGGCTCTTGATGATGAAGTTGGCGCCGACCACCAGGGTCTGGGCGCCTGCGTCCGTGACAGAGACCATCGCCGCCGCGGCCGCGACCAGGACGGCGAGGACGAGCCGGCCCACTGCCTTCACCGCCGAGCGAGCGTTCATCCTGGACCTCCTTCGTCGTTCCCTCTGGGCACCGTTAGCCCCGGCGTCCCCTCCCCGTCGGCCCTACCCGAGGCGGGGCGTATCGTAGCACGGGGCCGGGGACGGTGGCCGCGCCCCCGTCTGCCGGGCAGACCTCCCTAGTGCTCGCAACGCTCCCCGACCGCAAGGCCTCGCGTGAGGAGGCCGACGGGGTCGTCGCCCGGCGCACCGCCGAGGCCGGCAGGGAGGGCGGCGTCCTCGGGTTCGGGGGAGCCCGGATCAGGCGAGCTGGAGGACGGCCGATCGCCGAGGTCGCGGGAGCGCTGAGGGTTCCGCCGCTTGCCCGAGGGGCACGCCCCTCCCAGCCTGACCGGCCATTGGCCGGTGCCCGGATGCGAGACTCCACGGTGGGGCGCACGGCCGCCTCGCCAGTCTGGCGCGCAGGAGCGCGGCAGCGGCACCTTCCGCCCGCCTTCCTTGACGGCATCCGGGGTGCGTGCTAGCGTCCGGCCGGCTTCAGATCACGAAGTCCCATTTCACATAGTGAGATAGCGACCGGGGGCGCCCTCGTGAAGATCACCGACGTGGAGGCGATCGTCCTCCGCCGGCACGAGCCGGTGCGGGACATCTCCGATGGCACGCAGGACACGCTGGTCGTGCGCATTCATACGGACGCGGGGCTGGTGGGGATCGGCGAGGTGGACTCCGCGCCCGAGGTGGTCAAGGCGGCAATCGAGGCTCCGAGGTCTCACCTCACCTGCTCCGGGTACCGCCAGCTCCTGCTCGGCGAGGATCCCCGCGACGTCGCCCGGCTCTGGGAGCAGCTCTACCGGGGCTCGCTCTACTTCGGTCGCCGTGGTGTCGGCATCCACGCGCTCAGCGGCATCGACATCGCCCTCTGGGACCTCTGCGGCAAGGCGCTCGGTCAGCCCGTGCACCGGCTCCTGGGCGGCGCCCACCGCGACCGGGTGCGCGCCTACGCGAGCACCCTCATGCCCGACGCTCCCGCCGAGGCCGGACAGGAAGCGGAGCGCTGGGCGTCCCGGGGCTTCACCGCGGTCAAGCTTGGCTGGGGCGGCTTCGGGCGGTCGCTCGACGGGGACGTCGCCCTCGTCGAGGCAGCCCGGCGCGCGGTGGGCGACCGCGTCGCGCTCATGTTCGACATCGGGCTCGCCTGGGATGCGGCGACGGCGATCCGGCAGGTCCAGCGGATGGAGCGCTACGAGCCCTACTGGATCGAGGAGCCGCTCATGCCGGACGACCTCCGCGGGTACCGGCGGCTCGCGGACGCGGTCGATACACGGATCGCGTGCGGGGAGCAGTCGGTGACGCGCTGGGAGTTCGAGCAGCTTCTCGACGAGGGGCGGATCGACGTCATCCAGCCCGACATCGCGCACGCCGGCGGTTTGACCGAGACGCGCCGCATCGCGGACCTTGCCCGGCTCCGGGGGGTGCCCTGCGTGCCTCACGCCTTCAAGACGGGGATCCTGAAGGCGGCGACACTCCACCTCCTGGCCGCCCTTCCCGAGGCACCGTTCCTCGAGTTCTGCGTGTGGGATTCGCCCCTCGCCCATGACCTCGTGCACCCGCGCTTCTGGATCGACGGCGACGGCATGGTCGCCGTGCCGCAGGGACCGGGGCTCGGTATCACGCTCGACGAGCAGGTGCTCGAGCGTTACCGCGTAGCCTGAGCATGCGAGAGGGTGACGCGATCGTCGCGACGAGCCGCGAGCGCGTTCGGGCGCGGCGCCCCATGACACGGCGGGCGGCGACCACCCGGCTGGCCTACGCCCTCGTCCTGCCGAGCCTCCTCATCATCTGCCTTCTCGAGCTGTATCCGATCGCATATTCCGTCTGGCTCACGACGCAGGACGTCCAACTGGACGTGCGAGGTCTCGACGCGGTGTTCGTAGGAGCCGACAACTGGCGCCACATGGTCCGTGACCGGGCGCTGCCCGAGATCGTGGTCACGACGGTCCACTTCACGGGGCTCGTCGTCATCGTGACGCTCCTTCTGGGCCTTGGCATCGCGCTTCTTCTCAACCAGGAGTTCCGGGGACAGCGCTTCTGCCGGCTCATGCTCCTCGTGCCGTGGGCCATTCCGACCGTCGTCTCCGGCCGCATGTGGGGGTTGGCCTTGAACGCCGGGTTCGGCGTCGTGAACACGGTGCTGCGCGCGGTCGGGCTCGTCGACCATCCGGTGCAGTGGCTGACCGATCCCCGCCTCGCGATCAACGCCGTTGCCTTCGCCCAGGTCTGGACCAACGTGCCCCTCGTGGCCCTGTTCCTGCTGGCGGCGCTCCAGACCATCCCCGGGGAGCTCTACCAGGCTGCGCGCGTCGACGGAGCCGGCCCCTGGCGATGCTTCTGGTACGTGACGCTCCCCTCGATCCGGACGGTGGGCCTGGTGCTCGTGGTGCTGACCACGATCTCGTCCTTCAAGGTCTTCGACCTCATCTACGTCCTCACCAACGGTTACGCCGGCACGATGGTCTGGTACTTCAACGTCTTCGTGCAGAGCTTCAAGAACCTGAACTTCGGCTACGGCGCCACCCTCGCCTATACGCTCTTCGTGGTCATCGCGGGCCTGACGGTCGTGTACTTCCGCCTCTTTCCGCTGCGCCTCGAGGTCGAGCGTTGAGACGGGGCCGGTCGCCGGCGGGGGTCATGATCCGGCCCGGACGCCTTCGCCGGGCCCTCGATGGCGCCGGGCTCTACGCGCTGGTCGGCCTCTTCCTCGCCTACACGCTCCTGCCCGTCCTCTGGATGGTCCTCTCGTCCATCCTCGTCGAGACGGACTTCGTCCGCTTCTCCTCCGAGCTCGTGCTGCCGCGCCGGATCCAGCTCGGCTATTACCAGGCGCTGCTCATGCCGTGGCGCACCCAGCAGATCGAATACGGAGTGTCCGCGGAGTACGGGTACTTCCTGCTGGAAGCGCTCTGGCACACCACGGTCGTCGCGACCTTCGTCGCGACCGGCACGGTGCTGCTCGGGTCGCTGGCCGCCTACGCGTTCGCGCGGCTCCGGTTCCCGGGGCGCGTATTCCTGGTCCGGACCTACATCGTCGTGCAGATGATCCCGGGCCTGGCGGTGCTGATTCCGCTCTTCATCGTGATCCGAGGCTGGAATCTCGTCGACACGTATCCGGGCTACGTGCTGCCGCTGATCGCGTTCTTCACCCCGTTCGTGGCCTGGATGATGCTCGGCTTCCTCCAGGGAATCCCGCGGGAGCTCGAGGAAGCGGCGCTGGTCGATGGTTGCTCCGCCCTCGGCGCGCTGTGGCGCATCGTCCTACCGCTCTCCGTGCAGGGGCTGGTGGCCTCTCTCGTCTGGGGCTTCCTGTCGGCCTGGGGAGAGCTCATGTTCGCGCTGGTGCTCACGGGGACGCGTGTGAAGCCCGTCGCGGTCGTGGTCTCTCTGGGGGTGGGAGAGATCCAGGCCCGGTGGGGGTTCATGTCGGCGCAGGCGGTGCTCGCGCTCCTGGTGCCGCTGGTGCTCGCGCTGGTCTTCCAGCGCTACCTGGTCAAGGGGCTCACCGCGGGCGCGGTGACGGGCTGACCCCCCGGGAGGGGCGGTCCGCGGACGCCCGGCAAGGGGAAGGGAGGCAGTACATGGGCTTCGGGAGATCCGGGATCACTCGGCGGTCGTTCCTCCGGTCGGCGGGCTCGGGAGCCCTCGCCGCCGCGGCGCTGCCCGCCGTGCGGCCCGCGGCCGCGCAGGGCAAGCCGCAGAAGCTCCAGGTCCTGGCCGAGGACTTCGAGCCGCTCTCGTCGTACGTCGCCAAGCAGTTCACCGCAAAGCACGGCATCGAGGTGGCCTTCACGACGGTCGAGTTCACGCCGGCCTACGAGAAGCAGGTGGCCGACATGATCTCGGGCGCCAGCACGTCCCTGTACGACGTCGTGGTCTGGTCGGATCCTTTCACCGGCGTGTTCGCGCCGAAGGGCTACTACGAGCCTCTCGATGACTACCTGAAGAAGAGCACGGCGCTGAAGCTGGACGACATCAAGGGGCCGTGGGTGGCGGGCGCCACCTGGCAGAACAAGATCTACGGGCTGCCGTTCCACAACCTCGACATGCAGCTCTTCTACCGGAAGGATCTCATCCCCCAGGCCCCCCGCACCTACCAGGAGATCCTCCAGGTGGCCAAGAAGGTCCACAAGGGCCCCCAGTTCTACGGCTTCACCGGCGACTGGGACGACGACAACTTCTGGTACAACTTCCGCCGGCGCCTGTTCGCGGCGGGCGGGCGCATGTGGGACAAGGAGGGAAACCCCGCGTTCCAGGGCGATGCCGGGGTGCGGGCGCTGACCTGGTTCCGCGACATGTGGGCGGCCGGTGTGGTCTTCCCCGAGACGCTCCGGACGTTCAGCGGCGGGGCGAACAACAAGGTGATGGCCGCGGGCAAGGCCGCCATGTCCTTCAACTGGTCGTGGGCGAACCTCACCTTCGAGGACCCGAAGCTCTCCGTGATCTCCGGAAAGTACGGCATGGCGCTAAACCCTGCCGATGCCGACGACCCCGAGAAGAAGCACAGCTGCGCGGCGCCGGTCGCCGAGGGGCTCGGCGCGATCCCCGCGCGCAGCAAGAACAAGGAGTGGGCCTGGAAGTTCATGGAGGAGTACCTGTCCAAGGACGCCCAGGTGTACTGCGTGAAGGAGCTCGGCCTGACTCCGGTCCGGAAGGACGTGTTCGACACCCCCGAGGCGAAGAAGTGGCCGATCTTCGCCCTGAACCGGGAGCAGCTCGACAAGTACCCGTCGGACGAGATCCATTCCCTGTCCCCGCACGGGGTGGACTTCGTCGTGATCCGAGCGTTCTCCGAGAGCTTCCACCCGGCCATCCAGGGCCAGATGCCCGTGAAGGACGCGCTCAACCGCGCGGCGGACAAGGTGGCCGAGGCGGTCACACGGGCCAAGCGCCGCAGCTAGTCCAGATCCGGTTCGCATTCGTCGGCCCGGGGAGGCGTATTCTCCCCGGGCCGCGTCCGCCTACCGCTGGCCGAAGGGAGCCACCACGTGAGCACGACCGGCATCCAAGGCATGGTCCCCGTCATCCCGGTGCCGTTCCGGGAAGACGAGTCGATCGACCCCGAGGGGCTCGCCGCCCTCTGCGACTTCGCCGCTCGCCAGCAGGCCGGGGCCCTGTGTCTGCCCGCCTACGCCAGCGAGTTCTACAAGCTCTCCGAGGAGGAGCGGCTCCAGGTGGTCCGCGTGGCCGTGGCGGCGGTGGGCGGCCGCATCCCGGTCATGGGCCAGTCGAATCACGGCTCGGCGCGGCGCGCCGCGGAGCTGGCGCGCGCCAACGAGAAGGCCGGCGCCTCCGTCGTTTCCGTGGCGCTCCCGCGGAGCTTCGCCTACGGAGAAGACGACCTGCTGGAGTTCGCGCGGACGGTCGGACAGGCCGTCGGCGTCCCGCTCCTCGTTCAGGACTGGAATCCCACCGGCGCCTCCGTCGGCGCCGAGTTCTGCGCCCGGCTCCGCGACGCGTGCCCGAACTTCACGTACATCAAGCTGGAGGAGCCTCGCATGGGACCCAAGGTCCGCGCGATCCGCGCCCTCTGCGGGGACGCGGTCGGCGTGCTGGAGGGCTGGGGCGGCGAGTTCATGCTCGAGCTCATTCCGGCCGGCATCGTCGGCGTCATGCCCGGCCTCGCCCTCGTGGACGTGCTGCAGCGCGTGTGGGACCTCGGCCGCGCAGGCCGCCTCGCCGAGGCGTATGCCCACTTCGCCCGCATCCACCCGTGGATCGCGTACTCCTTGCAGAGCATGGAGTCGTACAACTACCTGGAGAAGGACCTGCTGATCCGCCGTGGCCTCCTCCGGGCCTCGCACCCGCGGCACCCGAGGATGCGCCTGGACGCCGACACGCTCGCCTACGCGCGGTTCCTGATGGACCGCGTGGTGGACGCGGTGGCCAGACTCGGAAGTCCCGCGTGAAGGTCGAACAGCTGGAGACCTTCCACCTCGGGCGGAGCCTCTGGGCCGAGCTCTGGGAGCGGGAGAAGGACCTGCCGCTGGTGTCGCCCCTCTCGGCGTACCCGGCGTACCGTCACCCGTACTCGACCTGGTACTGGGACCCGGGCATGACATTGGTCGTGCTCACGGACGACGTGGGCCGGCAGGGGCTCGGCTGGACGGAGGACGGGACGGGGGCCGCGCGACTCATGATCGAGCGGCACCTGCGCCGGTTCGTGGTGGGCGCGTCGCCCTTCGACGTGGAGCGGCTCTGGGACGTCATGTACCGGGCCTCGATCCCGTACGGTCGGGCCGGCGCGGCGATCGAGGCGATCTCGGCGGTCGACATCGCGCTCTGGGACCTGATGGGTCACACGGCCGGCCAGCCCGTTTACGTGCTTCTCGGCGGGGCGGTCCGCGAGCGCGTGCGTGTCTACGCCTCGGCGCTCCACCCGGTCGGCCCCGACCGGGTCGCGGCCGAGGTGCGCGCCTACGTCGCCGCCGGGTACACGACGGTCAAGGGCCGCTTCCCGGCCGGGCCCGCCGACGGCCTGGCCGGGATGCGGGCGAACGAGGACCACGTGCGGACCATGCGCGAGGCGGCCGGCCCCGGGGTGGACGTGGCCTGCGACGCCTACATGGGCTGGGACGCAACCTACGCGAAGCGCATGTGCCGAATGCTCGAGCGCTACGAGCCGGCGTGGATCGAGGAGCCGGTCATTCCCGACGACGTCGAGGGGTACGCGCGCATCCGGCGCGCGACGCGGATCCCGATCTCCGGCGGTGAGCACGAGTTCAGCCGCTGGGGGTTCGCGCGGCTCTTCGAGGCGGAGGCGCTCGACATCGCGCAGCCGGACCTCCACCGCTGCGGCGGCTTCACCGAGGGACGCCGCATCGCCGCGATGGCCTCGGCGCGGGGGCTGCCCGTCATCAACCATACGTACTCGCTCCCACACGTTCACTTCTCGATGGCCACCCCGAACTGCCCGATGCTCGAGCACTTCCCCGAGCCGTGCTGGGCCGAGCCCCTGCCGGCGCGCCGCCCCCTCTTCGTCGGGGAGCCGGAGGTCCACGGCAACGCCGTGCGGCCACCCGACCGGCCCGGGCTCGGGGTGACGCTCGACCGCGAGCGTCTGGCCGAGCTCCTGCGCGCATGAGACACCCTGTGTCAACCCCTCGCACCTTGGAGAGCCAGCAGAGGTTGGGCGGCACGGTGGCAGGTGACGTCGTAGGGGCGGCGATCCTGCCAACAACGCCAGAGTACACGGACCCACGCGCGAGCCAGGATCCGGATGGCGTGGGGATGATCGCAGCCGCGGGCCCGGGCGTGGGCATACACGGCGGCCGCCCAGGCCGAGGCGTGACGCGAGTTGTCGGCCCACGTCGTGAGGGCCTGACGGAGGCGTTTGTTGCAGGCCCAGCGGAAGGCGACGCCGCGGTATTTGCCGGAGGCGTGGGTGACGGGGGCGACG
>DASZOL010000067.1:0-24075 GCA_035550795.1 Candidatus Methylomirabilota bacterium | reverse complement strand
CTTGGCCGTGAACTCGAAGGTTCCGCCGCTCGACAATCCGCTGGTCAAGCAGGCGATGTCGCTCGCGATCGACCGGCAGGCCATCGTCAAGGAGCTCTGGCGCGGGCGAGGCATCGTGCCCAACGGCCCGATCGCGCAGGGCGACAACCACCACGACAGCTCCCTTCCGCCGCTGCCCTACAGCCCGGCGGAGGCGAAGGAGCGCCTGAAGAAGTCCGGGTACAAGAACGAGCCCATCTACATCGAGACGACCGTCGGATACACGGCGAACGACAAGGTCATGTCCGAGGCCATCGCCGCCATGTGGAAGGACGTCGGACTCAATGCGGTCGTCGAGGTCGTCGAGTACTCGGTCCGCGCCCAGAAGAATCGCGAGAAGACCTTCAAGGGCCTGTGGTGGTCGGATCCGACCTCGACCCTGCGCGACCCCGACGGCATGATGTGGCGGCTCATGGCGCCGGGCGGCCCGCACGACTACTGGCGGCACCCCGAGTTCGACGAGCTCGGCACCTCCGCCCGGAACTCGATGGACGAGGCCTTCCGCGCGAAGGCCTACAAGCGGATGACCGAGCTCTTCCTGGAGTTCAACCCGTGGATCCTGGTGATCCAGCCCAACGAGGACTACGGGCTCCAGAAGCACGTCGAGTTCGCCCCGAACCCGAACCAGGCCCTCGAGCTCCGGAAGTTCAACTTCAGGATGCGCCGGGCGTGAGCCCGCGCGCCCGGCGCATGCGCCGCGCGCAGGAACGGCCGTCCCGTCCCGGCCCCGGGCCCGTCCCCGGGGCCGGGACGGCGCACGCCGCCCCAGCCGCCCCCTCCCATGTCTAGTCGGCCGTTCGCCACGACCGTCATCGGCAGCCTCCCGCGCCCGGCGTGGGTGCGCGACGTCATCCTCGACCGGAAGTCCGGCCGTCTCGCCGAGCCGGACGCGGACCGCCTCCTGGACGCAGCCGTCGGCGCGGCGATCCGGCTCCAGGAGCGCGCAGGCCTGGACGAGATCACGGATGGCGAGTGGCGCCGCGAGAGCTACGTCAAGGTCTTCGCGGAGCGCGTCCGCGGGTTCCGGCCCGACCTGAACCCGAGCGGCGGGCTGCCGTATCCCGCGGTCGTGGCCCCGATCGAGTACCATCGCGAGATCGCGGCGCCGGAGGTCCGCTACACGCGCGCCCGGACGGACCGCCGCGTCAAGGCGACCCTGCCGGCCCCTTACATCATCGGGCGCCGCATGTGGCATCCCGAGCACTCGCGGGCCGCGTACCCGACGCGCGAGAGCCTCATGCGCGACTGCGTCTCTGTGCTGCGCCGGGAGATCGAGGCGGTGCGGGCGGCCGGCGCCGACACCGTGCAGCTGGACGAGCCCTGGCTCGCCACCCTGGTGGACCCCAAGTTCCGCGCCGAGGAGGGCATCGAGGACGTCCGCTACGAGATGGACCTCTGCGCGGATCTCCTGAACCAGACGCTGGACGGCCTCGGCGGCATCGAGACGTCCGTCCACCTCTGCCACGCCCATTTCGCGCGACAGCACAAGACCGAGGGCTCCTACGACCTCATCATGCCCGCACTCGCGCGCGTCCGGGCCGGTACCATCTCGCTCGAGCTCGCGACGCCGGCGGCCGGCGGCCTCGCCGCGCTGGCGCGGTTCCCGGCCGCGCCGCGGCTCGGCCTCGGCTGCATCGACCACTGCGACCGTCGGGTCGAGACCGTAGGCGAGGTCGCGGCCCGGGCGGAAGCGGCGATGCGCTACGTCGACAAGGAGCGCATCGTGCTCCACCCGGACTGCGGCTTCGCGCCTTCGGTCCAGAACCCCATGGACCTCGACGAGGCGTACGAGAAGCTCAAGGTCATGAGCGAGGCCGCCGGGCAGCTCCGCGAGCGGCACGCGTAGCGCCGCCCGCACACGCGTCTCGCCGTCCGCCCGGGCGATCCCGGCAACGCGACCGCCCTCCCTCGCTATCCACGCGTCCGGTGGTGCCCCCCGTCGGAGACTCCGACGTCGTCGCCATGGATCTCGAGGTCGTGAATCGACCAGTAGAACACCGGATCGCTCTCGGTGAGCACGAGCCGGAGCGCCCGGACAACGACGGGCTCGACCTCCAGGCGCACGGCGGCCGCCGCGTCGGCCAGCAGCGCGATCCCGCCCCACCGGAGAGTCCGCTCCACGTGAACGGCCGCGGGCACGCTCCACCACGTCGTCCCGTCGGCTGAGCCCTCGACCCGGAGCGCCTGGGGGAGGTCCGCCGGATTGGCCGACGTCAGCCGGACGGCTCGCAGCCGCCGCGGGACCGTCAGGTCAATGCGGTACCAGTCCCCCGCCGAGCGCGGGCCTCGGGTCGCCCAGCGCGTCCTGGGGTCGCCGTCCACGGCGCGGGACGCCCGCCGAGGGTTCCGGGAGGCCGTCACCGTGAGCGCCCGAGCCTGCAGCGGACGGTCTGGCGGCGGGGGGCGAGGCGCATGGACGAAGAGGTCGAGCCCCGCCAGCCGGCGAGCGCGGAACTCGAGGCCGGCCCGGCGCGCAGCCAGCGTGAAACCCGGGACGTCAGCTGCCTCGAGGAGCACGCCCGTTCCGGGCCCCCAGTGAAACCGTGGCAGGAAGTCGGCGATCGGGCCCTGGAGCCCGTAGGCATCCAGGAAGAGGTTGGCGGGCGGAACGCGGATTCCCGGGTCGGCCAGCGCCGCGCGGCTCGCCCAGCCCTGGTCGGCGTAGAGCCGCGTGACCCCGGCCTCGCGCAAGGCCCGCCTGAGCTCCGGACCCTGCGGGCCGGGCGCCGGCGCCGCGGGCTCCCCTGCGTCGGCGTCGGCGTACACGAAGAGCTCCCGGACGGTCCAGGGCCGGTGCCTGTCGCTCCCGGTCTGCGTGATGCGCAGGTAGCGCGCGAGCGTCGGCGGGACGCGCAGCTCGACGCGCCCGGCCCGGACGCGCTGCATCGGCCGACCCGCCGACCAGTAGAGCGGCCCCACGTACTCCGGGAGCTCCACCAGCATGCGCCAGGCGGCGCCGTCCAGAGAGGCATCGAGCCGGAGTCCCTTGGGCACCTCCTGGAAGGCACCGGGAATCCACCGCACCAGGGTCACGCGCTCGGGCCCCCCGAAGTCGATTCGCAGCCACTCGCCTCCGCGCTGGGGGCCCGCCGTCGTCCAGAGCGTGTCCGCGCGGCGGTCGAGCACCCGGCCCGTCGCCTCCGGGACCTCGCTGCCGTCGACCCGGAGCTGGACGGGGTCGAGCTCGACCAGCCGGTGATCCGGCACGGCAAAGTCGACGTAGAGGATACCCCCGCGGTCAAACCGCCGAAGGGCGAAGGACACGCCGGCAGCGGCCAGGCTCGCCTGGAACGCGGCTGTCCCCGGCTCGAGACCAGCCCACGACGCGCCGTCGACGGCGAGGGCATGCTCCGGGAGGGGTTCCTGATACGGGTCCGAGAAGATCACGCGCTCGCCCGAGAGGAAGGTGAGGAGCCGGCGCGTGGGGTTCGGGTCATAGATGCGGCGGGGTCCGTCTCGGGCCAGCACCGCCGCGACCCTCCGCGCGACCTCGGCGCGGGTCGCCTGGACCGCGGCCACCCTGGGCGTGAAGCTCGTGAGCGACCCGGTGACCGCGCCCCCCGCATGCACGAGCACGACCGCCCCGCCCAGAAGGGCCGCACGGCGGGCGGGCTGCCAGGCGAGCCAGGCGCCCAGGAGCGGTACCAGGGCTGCATAGACCGGTAGCAAGTAGCGCTGGTCGTGGTCGTCGAGGGCCCTCCCGTAGACCGTCCCGACAGCCACGGCCACGTTGGTGAGGGCGAGCAACACGAGCGCCGCGCCCAGCCACCGTCCCGCCACGCCGCGACCGGGCCTCCCGCGCAGCGCGTCCGCGAGCGCGGCCCCGTAGGCGACGGCCAGCGCTACGGCCATGGCCGCGCCCGCCCACGTGGCGCGCAGGCCCTGGGGAACTCCGACCAGGACGGGCCACGAAACCCGGCGGAAGGCGTCGAGGTGCGAGAGCACCGCTTCGACCGGGACCCCGTGCCCGGCTGCCGGGATCGCGGTGCCGTGGGCAAGTCCGTACAGCCAGTGCGGAAGGCTCCCGACAGCGAAGGCGGGGGCCATCAGGAGCGCGCCCCGGACGAGCCGTCCTACGCCGCCCCGCGCAGCGAGCAGGATCGCCGCGGGGAAGAAGACGAGCACGAGGAAGTTCGTCCAGAATCCGAGCCCGAGGACCAGACCCAGGAGCAGGAACAGCACGCGGGCGCGAGGCTCGGGCGCCGACGCCGCCCGGTGCGCGACGAGCAGCGCCAGGGTCCCCAGGACGAGTGCGAGGGGGTACTGCGGGCGGGCTTGATGCGCCCAGTAGAGGAGGAAGTCCGGCGGCACGGCGAGGAGGACCGCCGTCCACAGCGCGGCGCGCGCCCCGGCCGTCTCCCACGCGAGCCGCGCGGCGAGTCCCGTCCAGACGATGGACAGCAGCACCGGGAGGAGCTTCAGGGTCGCGAACGAGATCCCGAGCAGCGGGTACATGGGCGCCGCCAGGTAGGCCCCGAGAGCGCCCATGAACGGCTGGCCGAAGAAGTAGATCGGAAACCGGCCGCGCAGAACGGCCAGCCCCATGAGCCCGGTCGTCGCCTCGTCGTGCCAGGCCTGCGGGACGGCGAGGAGCGCCAGGCGGACGAGTGCTCCCACGGCCAGCGCCCCGAGGACAGGGCCGCTCGGCACGCGGCGTCAGGAACCGGCCCCCGGCGCGCGCCGCGGCACTGCCGGCGGTGCCTGCCGGGAGACGCGAGGCGGTCCGAGGAAGCAGTCGATAGGCCGCGCCACAGCACCCTCGAGGCGCGCGAGTATAGCATTCGCGCTCGAGACCATGCCCGGACACTCCCAGAACACTCGCCGGAGCGCCCGCCGACAAAGAGCAGGAGAGCACCGGGGCGCCCTTGACGGGGCCCGCCGTGTCCCGATAGGCTCGCCGTCAGACCGACGGCTCGCGCATCGCGAGGCCGCCGACTGGACTTCTCGACGGAGGTCGACGCCATGCGGGTGCGCGCGCTGGGAGCTCTCGTCGCTATCCTGTGTCTCTGCGGGCTGGCTGGGCGGGCGGGCGACGCCGCCCCGAAGGCCGGAGGGACCCTCAAGGTCGCGTTGCTGCGTGATCCGACGGGCTGGGACCCCCACATCAACTACGGCGCCACCACGTACTCGTTCCAGGCCAACATCTACGAGGGGCTCCTCCGGTACTCGCTCAACGGCATGCTGGAGCCCGGGCTCGCCGTGCGCTGGGAGACGCCGAATCCAACGACTTACGTGCTCCACCTCCGGAAGGGCGTTCGCTTCCACAGCGGCAACCCGTTCACCGCCGACGACGTGAAGTGGAACATCGAGCGGATCCAGGCCCCCGCGACCAACGCGACGCGGGCGAAGGAGTTCGCGGTCGTCGAGGCGGTCACGGTCGTGGACCCCTCCACGGTCCGCATCACGCTCAAGCAGCCCAGTGCCCCCCTCCTCGAGCTACTGGCTGCGGGGGAAGCGGTCATCGCCGACAGCAAGTGGGTCGCCGGCGGGGGGGACCTCAAGAAGGCGGCCAGCGGGACCGGGCCCTTCAAGCTCGGCCCCTACGAGACCGGCGTCCGCTACGCCCTGGTCAAGAACCCCGACTACTGGGAGTCACCCTATCCCTACCTCGACCGGATCGAGCTCTCCACGGTCGGGAAGGACGACGTCCGCGTCCAGGCGCTCCAGACGGGGAGCGTCGATCTCGCCGAGTACATCCCCTGGCAGGAGATCAAGGCGCTAGAGAAGGACCCGCAGATCCGGGTTCACGTGGGATACGACACCTTCAACGTGATCCGGATGAACCCGAAGCGGCCGCCCTTCGACAACGTCAAGGTCCGCCAGGCGCTGAACTACCTCGTCGACCGGAAGGAGATCATCGAGCTGGCCTGGGGCGGCATCGGGCGGCCGTTCGGCGCCGGGCTGATCCCCGACGGTCACTGGGCGTTCCCGAAGGCCCTCCAGGGGACCTGGTCCTACGATCCGGCGAAGGGCAAGCGCCTCCTCGCCGAGGCCGGCGTGAATCCCGCTGCGACCCGGATCGTCTTCGACTCGACGACGCTCTCCGTCCACATGGACTCGGCCCAGATCATCGTGACCCAGCTCCAGAAGGCGGGGTTCACACAGGTCGAGCTGAAGCCCATGGACGTTCCGACCCAGCAGCGCAAGCGGGTCTCGGGCGAGTACCAGCTGATGATGGACGGCTTCAGCCTGCCCTGGCCCGACCCGGACTTCTACGCCGCGTTCTTCGGCACCGGCGGCGCGTCGTACGCCCGCGCCGTCGAGTTCAGCGACGCGGCGCTGGACAAGCTCCTCGCCGAGGGGCGGGCCCTCGGGGACCAGGCCAAGCGGGCGGCGGTCTACGCCCAGGTGGAGCAGCGGGTCGTCGAGCTCGCGCCCTGGGTCTTCCTCCACTGGCGGCCCCAGGCCGAGGCGCACCGTGCCACCGTCGGGGGCTACGCCCGGCTCCCGGGAGCGCTCGGGAACAAGAGTCTCGGCGGCCTCAAGTACGTCTACCGGGAGGGCTGAGCGATGGGATTCGACGGCGGGGCCTTCGTTGACCGGTTCAACACGGTGTGGAACGGGCACGACATGGACGGCATCCTGTCGATGATGACGGACGACGTCGTGTTCGAGGCGTCCTTCGGCAAGGACCCGTGGGGAACGCGCGTCGTGGGCAAGGCGGCGGTGCGCGAGCTGCTGCAGGGCATGTTCGCGCGGATCCCCGACGTACGGTGGGACGAGGTCCGGCACTTCGCGCATCCGGACGTGGCCGTGGTCGAGTGGATCACGAGCGGCACGCCTCACGGTGGCACCCGTTACGAGGTCTACGGCTGCGACGTCCTCGCCCTCCGGGACGGGCGCATCGCGGCCAAGCGCTCGTTCCGGAAGGGCGTGATCTAGCCCCGGGTCCACACCACCTCCGTGTGGACCTACATCGTGCGCCGGCTCGGGCTGGCGCTCGTCCTGCTCTGGGTCGTTGCCACCGTCCTCTTCTTCTCGATCCACCTTCTCCCCGGGGACCCGGCCCTCCTGATCTTGGGCGGCGACGCGGCCCAGGCGAGCCCGGAGCAGATCGCGCGAGTCCACGCGCGCCTCGGGCTGGACCGCCCGCTGCCCGTCCAGTACGTCGCCTGGCTCCGCCGCGTCACCAAGGGCGACCTTGGAACCTCGCTCCTCGACGACCGCTCGGTCGCGCGCGACCTCGCGAACCGCCTCCCCCGCACGCTCCAGCTCGTCGTCCCCGCGACGGCCCTCGCCGTCGCCCTCGGCGTGCCGCTCGGCGTGTTCGCCGCGCGACGACGGGGGCGCGTCGCCGACCCGACGGCCTCCACGCTCGCCCTCGCCGGCTTCTCGATGCCGGTCTTCGTCGTCGGGATGCTCCTGGTCCTCGTGTTCTCGCTCCGGCTCCGCTGGCTGCCGCCGACAGGGTACGTCTCGCTCACCGAGGATCCGGGGGGGTTCCTGCGCCATCTGGCGCTCCCGGTGCTCGCCCTCGCCGCCGCCCCGCTGGCAACCGTCATGCGCATGACGCGGTCGAGCTACCTCGAGGAAGCGGCGCGGGACTTCGTCCGCACCGCCCGGGCGAAGGGCCTCGCCGAGCGCGTGGTGGCGTGGCGCCACGTCCTCCGGAACGCGCTGCTCCCGGTGACCTCCATCGTGGGACTCCAGGTCGGCTCGATGTTCGCGGGGGCCGTGCTCGTCGAGTACATCTTCAGCTGGCCCGGGATCAACGCGCTGCTCCTGAACGCTCTCGGCACGCGGGACTACCCCGTGATCCAGGGTGTCGTCCTGCTCGGATCGACGCTCTTCGTGGCGGTGAACCTCGTGACCGACCTCTGCTACGGGCTGGTGAACCCGCGCATCCGCCATGGCTAGGATGGTGGGCGGTGACGCGCCACCCGACCTCGGAGATGCCCGGCAGGGCGGCTCCGGGACCGTCGGCCAGCCCCGCCCCCGTCCCGTCTGGCGGCGGTCGCGCCAGGTGCTCGTGGCGGGCCCGGTCGTCGGCCTCCTGCTCGCCGCGGCGGCGCTCGCGCCCGTCCTGGCCCGGGCCGATCCCAACGCGCTCAATCCCCGCGCCAAGGCCCAGCCCCCGACGCTCGCCCACTTACTCGGGACCGATGAGTTCGGGCGGGACCTCCTGAGCCGGCTCCTGCACGGGTCTCGGATCACGCTCGTGGTCGGGCTGTCGAGCGTCGCCGTCGCCGCCGGCCTGGGCACGCTCCTCGGGAGCGCCGCCGCGTACGCGCGCGGCCCCGTGGAGACGGCGATCATGCGCGCGATGGACGGCCTGCTCTGCTTCCCGCCCATCCTCCTCGGGATCTTCGTGGTCACGTTCCTTGGCCCGTCGCTCCGCAACCTGATCCTGGTGATCGGCGTGCTCTACCTCCCCCGCTTCACGCGGGTGGTGCACGCCAGCACGCTCGCGATCCGGGAGCTCGAGTACGTCGAGAGCGCTCGGGCGCTGGGGGCGTCGGCCGTCCGGGTCGTGGGCGGGACCATCCTGCCGAACATCGTGGCGCCGATCCTCGTCCAGGCGTCGCTCGCAACGGGCCACGCCATCCTCATCGAGTCGGGCCTGTCCTTCCTGGGCCTGGGCCCGCCTCCGCCCACACCGTCCTGGGGGCGCATGGTCGAACAGTCGGGCCGGTTCATGCAGCTCTCCGCCCTGCCGCTCCTGTGGCCGTCGGCCGCCATCTCCTTCACCGTCCTCGCGTTCAACCTCCTCGGCGACGGTCTGCGCGACCTGCTGGACCCGCGGCTCCGGCGCGGTACCTGACCGCGACTGGCGGCACGTTTCACCCGCGCGGGGCCGCCGGGAGCGCCCCTCACCGTTGGCGGCGGGAGACACTTGCCTGCGATGGTCCATGCGACCCTTTCCGGAGGGGAGGCGACCGTCGCCCTCACGGCCTGGCGTGCTATAGTCCCGCCAGACGCGCGGCAGGCTGCCGGGAGCATGCCTTCCGCGCGCCCCCGCATGGAGCCGCCACCATTTGGGAAGGGAGGGCGATCGATGGACCTCGAGCGACGTGACTTCCTCAAGCTCACCGCCGGTGCGCTCACCTGGGCATTCGCGGCCGAGCCCACCTGGGCCCAGACCGCCCAGACGGAGATCCACTGGCTCGGTCAGGCCACCACGAAGATCACGACTCCGAGCGGCAAGGTGATCGTGATCGACCCGTTCCTCACGAACAATCCGAAGACGCCGCCCGCGCACAAGAACCTGGATGCGCTGGGCAAGGTCGACGTGATCCTCGTCACGCACGGACACGGTGACCACGTCGGGGACGTCAAGGATCTCGCCGAGCGCACGGGAGCGCCGGTGCTCGGCCCCGCGGGACTCATGGCCACGCTGGTCGACCTGGGCTGGGTCAAGCCCGAGAAGGCCGTTCGCTTCGGGAAGGGTGGGCGCGTCCAGCCGCTGGGGCCGCAGATCACCGTCACCCAGGTGCGCGCCGAGCACTCGTCCGAGGTGACCGTGGTGGACCCGGCCACCAAGAAGAGCACGACCTACCCCGGCGGCGAGCCCTGCGGCTTCATCGTCGAGGTGGAGAACGGGTTCAAGATCTACCACATGGGCGACACGGGCCTGTTCGGCGACATGCGGCTGATCGGCGACTACTACAAGCCCGATCTCGTGATGATCCCGATCGGCGGGCACTTCGTCATGGACCCGCGAGACGCCGCGTACGCGACCAAGGAGATGCTCAAGCCGCGCTACGCCATCCCGTTCCACTACGGGACGTTCCCCGTGCTCAAGGGCACGCCGCAGGAGTACCAGCAGGCTCTCGGCCAGACGGCCACGCAGGTCTTTCCGATCAGCCCGGGCGACACCGTCAAGGTCTGAGCCGCGTCGGGCCCGAGGCGCCGCACCGGCGCCTCGGGGCTGCTGCCCGCGACCACCGAGCTCGTCCGGATGCTCGCCGACGCCAGCTTCGGGGAGATCAGCTGCCACGGCACCCTCGACGGCGGGCCGTCGGCGCCAGACACTCGCCTCATCCCGGTGGCGACCGCACAAGCCGCGGGAGGCGGGGCGTCTACATGCCGAGCATCACTGTGGCGCCCATGGCGTGGTACGTGACGCTGGAGACACCTGGTCTCCGGCTCCGGGACCCCGCCGGCCTACCGGGTGCTGGCGTAGTGCTCCACGCGGCGCTCGATCAGGGCGACGACCTCGGACACCGCGTAAGCGAACGCGAAGACGACGATCACGAGCGCCCAGAACTCCTCGAACAGGAAGTGCTTGGAGTAGAGCTCGAAGAGCTCCCCGACGCCCAGGATCGCGACGAGCAGCTGCCCGATGACGACCCCCTTCACGCCCCGGATGGCGCCGAGGCGCAGGCCGGCGAGGATCTCCGGCAGCGCCGCCGGCAGCAGGATCTTGCCGTAGAGGTCGCGCCGCGTGGCGCCGAAGCACGAGGCCATCTCGACGAGCGAGCGGCTCGCCTGACGGACGCCCACCTCCGTGTCGAGCACGATCACGAACACCGCGAACAGGAACACCGTCACGACGACCGTCGTCTCCCCGATGCCCAGGACGGCCATCAGGATCGGCACCAGCGCGGAGACCGGCGCGCTCACGAACACGTTGACCCAGACGCGGAGGATCCGGCTCACCGCCTCGGCGCGGGCCATCAGGACCCCCAGCGGGATGCCGACGGCCACGGCTAAAGCCATGCCAAGCGCAAACGTCCGCAGCGAGAGCCACGCCGCAGCGGCGAACTTCTCGGACGCCAGCACCGTCATCCCGCTCGCGACCACGCGGCTTAGCGGCGGCACGATGGACGCGACGCCGGCCCGGCCGACCGCCTCCCACACCACGCACCACAGCGCCAGCGAAGCAGCCGTCAGGAGGGGGGAGCGGCCCGCGCGGACCCCGGGCGCCTCACCCCACATGGCGCTTGAGCACCTGCCAGATCTCGTCCACCGCGTCGAGGTAGCCCTTGTCGCGGCGGATCTCGTCCGGGTTCCGGCGGCCCCGCTCCACGCTCGGCTGGATGATCCGGTGGACCGTCCCCGGCCGGGGCGTCAGCAGCACGATCTGGTCGGAGAGGTACACCGCCTCCTCGATGCTGTGAGTCACGAAGATCACGGTCCGCCCGCGGTCTCGGAGGAGGACGAGCAAGTCCTCCTGGAACTTCCGCCGCGTCTGCTCGTCCACCGCGGAGAACGGCTCGTCCATGAGGATGATCTCGGCGTCGACGGCCAGCGCCCGCGCAAGACCCACCCGCTGGCGCATCCCCCCGGAGAGCTGGTGGGGGTAGCTCTCCTCGAATCCGGTGAGCCCCACCTCACCGATCCAGCGCCGCGCCGTCTCGTGGCGGGCCTCGCGCGGCACGCCGCGAAGCTCGAGGCCGAACGCCACGTTCCGCAGCACGGTCGCCCACGGAAGGAGGGCGAAGTCCTGGAAGACGAACGCCCGCTCCGGGCCGGGGCCCTCGACGGGACGCCCCTGGACCCGGACCTCGCCGCTCGTCGGCGCAACGAGGCCAGCGACGATCTTCAGCAGCGTCGTCTTACCGCACCCGCTGGGCCCGAGCAGGGTCGTCAACCGCCCCCGCGGAAACGCCACGCTCACGTCCCGCAGCGCCTCCACCCCGGTCCCGTATCGCTTGCCGACTCCACGCGCCTCGACCGCCGCGTCCGTCACGCCGTCAGCCCCGGATCTCGGGCGGGAAGAGCCGCTGCTCGAGGCGCTGGAGGCCGTGGACCGCCAGCGCTCCGAGCGCGACGATGGACGCGATCGCCGCGAACATCTCGGGATAGTCGGCCACCGAGGAGTGATAGGTGATCAGGTCGCCGATGCCCGTGGGCGTGATCAGGAGCTCCGCGATCACGACGCCGATGAACCCCATCGCCACCCCCAGCCGCAGGCCCACGAAGATCAGGCCCGCCGCGTACGGCAGCACAACCTTCCAGACGGCCTGCCGCCGCGTCCCCAGGAACGCCCGGCACATCTCCAGGAGCGACGGCGACGTGTTGCGGATGCCCTTGTAGGAGTTCATCGCGATCACGGGGATGGCCAGGATCGTGACCGCCAGGACCTTGGCGGTGAGGCCGATCCCGTACATGTAGGTGATCAGCGGGATGATCGCGGCCATCGGAGCCGCCTGGGCGATCACGAACAGCGGCAGCGTCAGCCACTCGATCGAGCGGCTCAGCCCCATCGCCACCCCCGCGCCGACGCCCACCGCCGCCGAGATGGCCACGCCGATGAGCAGGGGCTGGAGCGTCGACGCGTACGCGCGGGCGAGCGAGCCGTCCGCGGCCATGCGCCCAAGCGCCAGGACGGTCTGGCTGAACGAGGGAAAGGCGGGGCTTATCGGCCAGCGCCCCGCCCACTCCCAGATCCCGAAGACGAGCACGAACGACGCGCCGACCCACAGGGCGCGGCGCGCCGTCCCGCCGGTCACGCGCGCGTCACGAGCCGACGCGCGTCAACGCCGCCTTGAGGGGGGCGACGTTCCAGAAGTCCTCGGCCTTGGCGCCCTCACCCTTGATCTGGCCCGCCAGGGTGAAGAACTCGATGTCGTTGGCGGCGGCTCGCGCCGCGCCGCCATCCGCGGGGAAGATGCCGCCCTGGACGCCTTCCTGGTAGTAAGGCAGCACCTCGGCCTCCATCTTCTCCGGCAGATCCTTCAGGAGGCCGAGCCGCTTCCGCTCGTCGACGACGAAGCTCGGGTTCGCGTTCATGGCGCGAGTAACCTTGAGCAACTCCTCCAGCAGCACGGAGACGGCGGCCTGGTTCTTCTCGAGGAAGGCCGTGCTGGCAAAGAGCGCCTCGTCGCTCGCCTTGAGCTCGCCGAGCGGCAGGATGACGAACTTGTCCGGTGCCTCCTTCATGACGAAGCTCTTGTTCGGCGCGTCGAGGATCGTCGCCTTGATGGTGCCCTTCAGCAGCGCGAGAGCGCGCACCTGCGACCCGGGCACGTAGCTGATGCTCTTGTACTTGATGCCGTGCTGCTTGGCGGCCAGGACCATGATGGCCTCGGTCCCCGAGCCGCGGGCGTGGACCGCCAGGTCCTGGCCGTCAAGGTCCTTCCACGTCTTGTACTGTTCCTTGGCGACGACGGGGAAGAACTGGAGGGTGCTGAGCTGGTAGAAGAACCGGATCGGCACGCTCACCTTCTGGATCGCTGCGTACGGAGTTCCCTGGCCGACGTCGGCCTGGCCGTTGATGACCGCCTGGGTGGCGATCTCCTCGCTCTTGAACGCCGTGATCTCGACCTCGACCCCGCGGGCCTTGGCCCGATCGGCCGCGATCAGGAGCGGCAGGTCGTCGATGCCGACGACGTCTCCCAGGGCATAGCGGATCTTGGTGGTCGACTGGCTCCAGGCGCTGCCCGCCAGGATCCCGAGGACCCCGACCAGCGCGATGACCGTGATCGACAGCCGGCGGCCCTGCACTCGCATAGCTCCCTCCTCATGGCTGGTGGATCCGGCGCCCCTGACGCTCGAGGGCGCGGCGGCGAGGCCCTGACGTTCCCTAGACAACTCGCACCGTGAGCGCCCCGACTCCCTCGACGGTGCCCTTCAGGACGTCCCCCCGCTCGACGGGTCCGACGCCGGACGGGGTGCCCGTGAAGATCAGGTCGCCGGGGGCAAGGGTGAAGAGCGTGGAGAGATAGGCGATCATCTCGGGAATCTTCCAGATCAGCTGGCCGAGGTCCCCGCGCTGCCGCGCGGCGCCGTTCACCTCCAGCACGACCGCGCCCGCCATCGGGTGGCCGATCTCCGCCGCGCGGCGGATCGGACCGCACGGCGCCGACCCGTCGAACGCCTTGCCCGTGTCCCACGGCCGGCCCATCTTCTTCGCCTCGGCCTGCAGGTCTCGCCGCGTCATGTCGAGGCCGACCGCGTAGCCGTACACGTGGTCGAGCGCCCGGTCGGCCGGGATCCTCGCGCCTCCCGAGGTCAGCGCGACCACCAGCTCCAGCTCGTGGTGCACGTCCGCGCTCCCGGACGGGTAGGCGAAGTCCCGGCCGTCCGTGACGATCGCGTCGGCAGGCTTCATGAAGAAGAACGGCGGCTCGCGGTCCGGATCGTGGCCCATCTCGCGCGCGTGCTCGGCGTAGTTGCGGCCGACGCAGTAGATGCGGTGGACCGGGAAGCGGCCGCGGGCACCCTCCACGGCCAGCGATGGAATGGGCGGCGCGGCGATCACGTACTCCATTCGGCTCCTCCAGGAAGCAGTCCCGGCCTCTCGGCCGAAGGGTGCCTGCATTATCGCATTCACCGGGACCGTCGGAGGGCCCCGGCAGACGGCCCGGGGAGCCCCCCGCGGATCTATCGGATGGGCTCCTCTCCGCGGAACGCGGCCAGGTACTCGGCGATCGCCCGGCGGGCCAGGGGGCCGAAGTTCATGGTGATCAGCCTGACGCCGCGCTGGCTCATGGCCCGCGCCTCGGCGCCGGTCGCCGCCGGGTACATCACGACCTTCCCCGCCCCGAGCGTGAGGTCGATCGCCCGGTCGACGAGCCGCCGCACGTCCGGATGCATCGTGGCCCCGCCGAAGTACTGGCGGCCGAGGATGAGCGCCATGTCCCCGGCTCCGACGAAGCAGCCGTCCAGGCCGTCGACTCGCAGGATCTCCGGCAGGGCCTCGACGGCGCGCGGCTCCTCGATCAGGCCGAGGCACAGCACCTCGCGATCCGACTGCTGGAGGTGCTCGGTCGGCGTCTGGGTGAACCCGTACCCGGCCGCGCGGCTCGAGCTCGCCGCCCCCCGGATGCCTCGGGGGGGATAGCGGCACGCGCTCACGAGCCCTTCCGCGTCGGCCGCGCTGTTGCAGTGCGGCAGGATGACCCCCTCGACGCCCGCGTCCAGGTAGCGGAGGACGAGCGACGCCTCGCCGTTCGGCACGCGCGCCAGCGCGGTCGCGCCGGCGCCCTGGGCGGCCCGGGCGAGGTTGCGGACCCCCTGGGGATCGACGCCCGCGTGCTCCCCGTCGGCGATGAGGAAGTCGAAGCCGGCCAGGGCGCAGAACTCGAAGAGCTCGGGGGACCAGAACTCCTGGAACAGCGGCCCCACGCACGTCTGGCCGCGGGCGAGCTTCTCGCGAAGTCGGTTCGGGCGGGCCATGGCTCTTGGGCGCCTAGCTCGACAGCCTCGCGCGAAGCTCTCGCACTGTGTAACGGCCCGGGCGTTCGCGCAACCGCGCCATCTCGGCGATGAGATCGAGCAGGAGGCGGCTGTAGGGCGCGGGCACCCCGTGCGCGTCACCGAGCCGCACGATCTCGCCGTTGAACCAGTCCGCCTCGACCTGGCCTCCTCCACGGTGGAGATCCTGCCAGAGCGAGGGCCGGTGCCGCGCCTCCTCGTCGGCGGGCACGGTCACGCCCGTCGCCGGACCGCGGAGGCTCCGGATCCGATCCTCAATCGAGCTGCCGGGCGGACCCTCGAACCGAATTCCCGCGGCGCGCAGGACCCGGACACCCTCCTCGTAGACGTCGGCCATGAACGCACGGATCTCCGGGTCGGCCTGGGCTTCCTGGCCCGACAGCCCCAGGAGCCCGAAGGTCGCGTTGTTCAGGTTGATCGCCATCTTGTTCCACTTGTGGACGGCGATTTCCTCGGTCATGTACGCCGGAATGTCGGTCTTCGCGACCGCCTGGGCGACGTCGCGCGCGACCTCCGACAGGCCCGACGGCCAGCGCCCCACGCCGAGAGGTCCGGCACCCGTGTGCACCACCACGCCGGGGACCAGACGCTTGGCGCCGATCAGTACCATCACCCCGTGTACCGCCCGGAAGTAGCGCCCCGCCACCTCCTCGTTCCGGATGCCGTTCTGGGCGCAGAACACCGGGATCTCCAGCGCCGTCGCCCGGCGGAGGGCCTGCATCGCCGCGTCCATGTGGTAGGACTTGACCGAGCAGACCACGACATCGTCCTTCCCGAGAGAGGCCATGGCCACGTCGGTGACCGCCGGCACCCGGAGAACGTGGTGGCCGTGGACGCCGCGGAGGTGGAGACCGTCCCGGTTGATCGCCTCGACGTGCTCGCGCAGCGGGTCCACGAAGATGACGTCGAACCCGGCCTTGGCGAGCTGGCCGCCGACCACGCCACCGATCGCGCCCGCCCCCAGCATCACGAATCGCATGGTCCCTCCTTGACGCTACGCACAGCTCGAGCCGTCGATCACCGGGCGGACAGCGGGAACCCCTGGCCTAGAGCCGGCGGATCCAGACCGCCGTGTCGTGGAACACGGCGCCGCCGTTCGGGTAGCCCGCCTCGGCGCTGGTCAGGGCGTTGATGCCGAGACCGCCTTCGAAGTCCCGGTTGGGCCAGATCCCCTCGACGACGACCACGCCGCGCGCCTGTCCGGCGCGGGGCCGGACGTGCACCACCACCTTGCCGCGCTCGTTCCCGAGCTCGACGCGGTCGCCCTCCGCCACGCCCAGCGCGGCGCAGTCATCCGGATGGAGGAGCGCCGTCGGGCGCCGCTCGCGGGCGCGCGAGGTCGGCGTCTCCGAGAAGGTCGAGTTCAGGAACCCACGCGCGGGCGCAGCGACCAGCCGGAAGGGCCTCTCGGCCGAGGCCCCGTCGATCACATCGAAGTGGTCCGGTAGCCGCGGCATCTCGGCCCCGCGGCCGCCGAAGGCCACCCAGTCCGGCTTGAAGCGGAACCTTCCATCCGGCCACTCAAATCCTCGCAGGAAATGCGCTTCTTCGAACGGCAGCGCCATGTCCTGGCCGCCCCGCTCGAGGTTCGTCCGGACATCCCACATGCCGGAGCGCGCGAGCGTCCACTCCATGATCTCCCAGGCGCTCATCCCGAAGCCCGGGTGCTCGGCCCCGAGCCGGCGCGCGAGCTCCGAGATCACGAAGTGGTTGTCGCGGCACTCGCCCGGCGGCTCGACGACCCGCCGGGCCACCTGGAAGTAGGTGTGCCCGCTCGCCGTGTAGAAGTCGTCGTGCTCGAGGAACGTGGTCGCGGGCAGGACGACGTCCGCGTAGGCTGCCGTCTCCGTCAGGAGTTGCTCGTGGACGCAGAGGAAGAGGTCTTCCCGGGCGAGACCGCGGTGCACCAGGTTGAGATCCGGGCACACCATGGCCGGGTTCGTGTTCTGGACCAGCATGGCCGTCACCGGCGGGCCGCCCAGCAGCGCCTCCGGATCGCCCGTCAGGATCGGCCCGAGACGCGACTGGTCGAGCGCGCGGATCGAGCGGTCGGCGACATCGAGACCCTCGATGAGCGTGCGATCCAGGGGGTAGATTCCCGTCTGACCGTAGAGGGCGCCGCCGCCGGGGTGCTGCCACGCGCCGGTCACGGCCGGAAGGCACGACACCGCGTGCATGTTCGCCGCGCCGTTGCGGGAGCGGCTGAACCCGTGGTGGCACCGGATGAAGCTCCGCCGGGTGCGTCCGTACAGGCGCGCGAAGGCGACGATCTCCTCCACCGACAGGCCCGTGAGCGCCGCGGCCCACTCGGGCGTGCGGGTCCGGACGTGCTCGGCCAGCTCGTCCGGGGCGTCCGTGTACCGGCGCATGTACGCCCAGTCGGCGTGGCCCTCCGCGAAGAGCACGTGCATCACGGCGCAGGCCAGCGCGGCGTCGGTCCCCGGCCGGAGCGCGAGGTGGACGTCAGCCCGCTCGGCAGTACCCGTGCGGTAGGGATCGACCACGACCAGGGCCGCCCCGCGGCGCTGCGCCCGCGCCACGTGAGTCATCACGTTCACCTGGGTGTTCACGGGGTTGCCGCCCCAGATCACGACGAGATCGGAGTGCTCCCCGACCTCGCGCAGATCCACACCGCGCTTGACCCCGGTGCCCGCGATCCACCCCGTGTCGGACAGGGTGACGCAGATGGTCGAGTACCAGCGTGAGTAGCGCATCGCATGGCGGAGGCGGTTGATCCCGTCCCGCTGGACCAGCCCCATCGTGCCGGCGTAGAAGTAGGGCCACACTGCCTCGGGCCCATGGCGTGCGGCCGCCCGGACGAACCCCTCGGCCACGATGTCGAGCGCCTCGTCCCAGGAGATCCGGGCAAACTGCCGTCCGCCCTTCGGGCCGACGCGGCGAAGCGGGTAGAGGAGCCGGTCGGGATGGTGGACCCGTTCGGCGTAGCGCCCCACCTTCTCGCAGATGACGCCGGCTGTGTAGGTGTTGCGGGTGGAGCCGCGCACGCGTCCGATCGTCCGGGCATCCAGGCGCTCCACCTCGAGCGCGCAGGTGCTCGTGCAGTCGTGGGGGCAGACGGACGGCACGACCTCGAGCCGGCGCCGTTCCCCCGCCGTGGCCGCGTCGGGCCGCGCCCCCACGTGCGGAGTCATGACCCGAGAATACTGCCCGATGCCGCTCGAAACAACTTCGCTCGGGCAGTCACGGGGGACCACCACACACGCCCCGAGTTGGTTCCTATACCTCCGACAGCCAGATCGGGTTCCCGAGATGAGGTGGTTGTGGACGTGTGGATCGCACCAGGATTCCCAACGGCGGGGCCCCCGAGGCGCTGCTCCGACGCTTCGCGAAGTCTCGGACGCCAGCTTGCCCTCACGCGTGTCCCATCGTCCGATGCGCGGAGCGGCGTGCCCTTTCCCGACACGCGGCACCGCCTGATCGAGTCGCTGGCGAGCTTCCTGGAGCAGGAGTGACCCACGAACATGGTCAGGCGGCCGTGCTCAGCTCCGGAGATAGGCGTGGCGGACCAGCTCCGAGGCGGCAAGCTCCGCGGCGGTGCCCTGCCCCACGATCTCCCCCTTCTGGAGAAGGAAGCCGTGGCGCGCAATGGCGAGGGTCTTCCGCGCGTTCTGCTCGACAAGAAGCACCGTCGTGCCGCTCCGGTTCACCGCCTGCACGATGTCGAAGAGCTGCTCCACCAGGAGGGGGGCGAGCCCGAGCGAGGGCTCGTCGAGCAGCAGGAGCCTCGGCCGGCTCATCAGCGCCCGCCCCATCGCCAGCATCGCCTGCTCCCCCCCGGACATGGTCGCAGCCGGCTGGCGCCGCCGCTCGGCCAGGCGCGGGAACAGCCCGAAGACCCGCTCGAGCCGCCCGGCAAGGTCGGCGGGCGACCACTCGACGAAGGCGCCCATCCTGAGGTTCTCATCCACGGTCATGCGCGGGAAGACCCGGCGGCCCTCGGGCACCACCGCGATGCCGCGGGCGACGATCGCGTGGGGTCGGAGCCGATCTATCCGCTCACCCTCGAACCAGATCGACCCCGCCGCGGGCGTCACGATGCCGAGCAGGGTCCGGATGAGGGTCGTCTTGCCGGCGCCGTTCGGGCCGAGCAGGCACGCGATCTCGCCCGCCTCGACCCGGAGCGACACTCCCCGCAGAACGGTCAGCGGTCCGTAGCGGGTGGTGACGTCCCGCACCTCGATCATGCCGGTGGGCCGGCCGGGACCGCCGCCGCCGCCCGGCGCGCCCGGCTCATCCACGGCCGCCCTCCTTCCCCAGATAGGCCTCCCGGACCCCCGGGTGCGCCGACACCTCGCGGAACGTCCCCTCGGCGATCTTGCGGCCGTAGTTGAAGGCCACGACGCGCTGGCTCACGCCTTCGATGACGAACATGTCGTGCTCGATGATCACCAGGGACAGGTCGGGCGCCGCCTCCCGGACGACCTGGAGATCCTTCATCAGCTCCGCCGTCTCCTCGGGGTTCATCCCGGCGGAGGGCTCGTCGAGCAGGAGGAGCCGCGGTTGCAGCGCCAGCGCCCGGCAGATCTCGACGCGGCGGCGGTCGATCTGGGGCAGCTGGGCGACCCGGTCGAAGCCGCGGTCCACGAGCCCGGAGCTGAACAGGGCGAGGAGCCGGGCCGCTTCGGCAAGACACGCGCGCACTTCCCCGCGGAGGCGGTGGCGGCGCAGCACGGCGTCGACGAGGCCGGTGCGCCGGCGTGCGTGCATGCCGATCAGCACGTTGTCGAACACGGAGAGCCCGAGGCAGAGGCGGCTCGCCTGGAAGGTGCGCGCGACGCCGAGGCGGGCGATCAGGTGGGGCTCGAGGCCCGCCAGGGGCCGCCCTTCAAGGCGGATCTCGCCCGCGGCCGGCTGGTACAGCCCGCTGATCGCGTTGAACAGCGTGGTCTTTCCGGACCCGTTGGGCCCGATCACGCCCACCGTCTCGCCGGCGGCCACGGTGACGTCGACTCCGCCCAGCGCCTCGAGCCCCCCGAAGCGAACGGTGAGCCCTTGCGTCACCAGGCGCACCGGCGGCTCACCGGGGGTCGGCGTCACCGGTAGCGGCGCACCGCCACGGGCCAGAGCCCCTGCGGCCGGTAGAGCAGCGTGAGGACGATCACCACCCCGTAGAGCAGGAGGCGGTACTCGTGGAGGAACCGGAAGCGCTCCGGGAGCGGCACCAGGAGGCACGCCCCCAGCACCACCCCGGCGACGGAGTCGACGCCGCCGATGATGATGACGCTCAGCATGACGAGCGAGTAGCCGAAGTCGAAGTCGGGCGGTGAGACGAAGCCGACCATGACGGCGTAGAAGCTCCCGCCCAGCCCGATGAGGAAGTTGCCGACGGAGAAGGCCACGAGCTTTCCCCGCGTGACCGAGATGCCGCAGCAGCGGGCGGCGATCTCGTCGTCCCGGAGGGTGTTGAGGGCAAGGCCGAGCCACGAGTCGTGGAGGCGGCGGGCGATCCAGGTCGCGAGCCCGGCCATCAGGAGCGCCAGGAAGTAGAAGTTCGCGTGGGCCGGGAGCCTCACGCCGAAGATGGCGGGCGGCGTCGTGAAGGCATGGCCCAGAATCCGGAGCGTCGGGATGTTCTTGATGCCCTGGGGACCCCCGGTGAACTCGAGGTTGTTCATCAGCGTGTTGAAGATGAACACGAAGGCGATCGTCACGAGCGCGAGGTAGTGCCCCCGGGTCTTCAGGATGGGCACGAACAGGAGCGCGCCCAGGGCCAGCGCCGCCCACGGGCCGACGAGGAGCGCGAGCCACGACGGCCACCCCGCCGCCGTCGTGAGGAGCCCCACCGTGTACCCGCCGAGGCCGGCGAAGGCGGCGCCGGCCAGGTTGACCACGCCCGCCGTCCCGATCTGGAGGTTCAGCCCCTGCCCGATCGTCACGTACATCAGCGCCATCGTCGCGACGAACGTCCAGTAGGGGCTCCCGCGCAGGAAGAAGGGCAGGAGCAGGGCGCCCACCGCGCCGCCGATCAAGGCAGGGACCCGGTGCGCGGCGAAGGCCCGGGTCAGGGCGGCCCGGAGCCCCGGGAGGAAGCCGAGGGCCGCGGCCGTCGCCGCGCCGGCCAGCCCGGTGGCCGCAAGACTGGCCGGGCGCTCCGCCAGCAGGGCGGCGACCACCAGGGTGAAGAGGACGGCCTCGGCCAGGAGAACCGGGCTCACGGCTCGGGGCGTCGTGTCACGAGCGCTCAGACCCTCTCGGCGCTCTTCTCGCCCAGGATCCCGCTCGGCCGGACGACCAGGAACAGCATGACGACCGCGAAGGCCACGACGTCGCGGAACTCCGAGCCGCGCGGGATGAGGGCGGCCGACAGGGTCTGCACCATGCCGAACAGGAGCCCGCCCAGGATGGCGCCGTAGACGTTTCCGAGACCGCCGATCGCGGCCGCCGAGAACCCGATGACACCGCCGCTCACGCCCATGATGAAGTGGATCTCGCTGTAGTAGAGACCGCTCAGGATGCCGGCGATCGCCGCCAGCCCCGACCCGATGAAGAACGTCAGGTCGACCGTCCCGTTGAGGTTCACGCCCATCATCTGGGCCGCCTCGGGGTCCTGGGCAACCGCGCGGATGGCCGCGCCCATCCGCGTGCGATTGATCAGGAGGTCCACGGAGACCATCGCCACGATCGCGATCGCGAGGATGGCAAGGTTCTCGTACCGGATGGCCACCCCGCCCGCCTCGAAGCCGCCGGCCGGCAGGAGCTGGGGGAACGGCTTGGGGTCGGCGCCGCGCGGGTAGAAGATCAGGACCGCCTCCCGGATCACGAGGCCGAGCGACAGCGTGGCCAGGAGCGTCATGAGCGGCGAGGACCGGGCCAGCGGCTTGACGCACACGCGCTCGGCCACCACACCGAGGAGGCCTACCACCAGGATCGACCCCGCGAAGGCCAGGGCGAGCGCGACGGCGGGCGCGCCGATGCCGATGGCGCCCAGGCCGGCGAGCGCCGTGAGCCCGGCGAACGCCCCGAGCATGAAGATGTCGCCGTGGGAGAAGTGGATCACGTCGAGCACGCCGAAGAACAGCGTGAACCCGACCGCGACGAGCGCGTACATCACCCCCAGCATCAGCCCGTTCATGGCTTGCTGGAGGAGGAGCTCGATCGGCGGCACGGCCCGCGGGCGGCGCCGCTACTGCTTCTTGAACCGGATCCCCGGCAAGGTGCGCTTCCCGGAGGCGTACTCCGAGTCCTCCCAGAGGACCCACTTGCCGTCCTGGCTGACGTACTTCGAGATCAGCGGCACCGTGTTCTGCCCGTGCTCGTCGAACTCCACCGGCCCGATGATCGTGTTGGCGTTCTTGGTGCGCTTGACTCTCGCGGCGACCTTCGCGCGGTCGGGCCCCACCTCCTCGATCGCGTCGATGATGAGGTTCGCGGCGACGTAGGCGAACGGCCCGTACGCCTCCGAGGGCTCCTTGAACCCCGCCTTCGCGTAGGCCTCCAGGAACCGCTTGCCGCCCGGCAGCTTCTCGGTGGGAGCCCCCTCCACGAAGGCCAGCGCCCCCTCGGCAGACTGGGCCGCAGTCTCGTTGAAGGTGTCGGACTTGATGCCGCTCGTGCCCTGGAACTGGGCGCGGACGCCGAGCTTGTCCATCTGCACCTTGACCCGCACCCCGTCCGGCGTGAGGCCGCCGTACCAGATCACCTCGGGCCGGTCCGCCTTCGCGCGCGTCAGCTCGGCGGCATAGTCCTTCTGGTCCTTGGCCGTGCCCTGGGTCGACAGGATCTTCCCGCCCGCCTTCTCCACGTACTCCGTGAAGTACTTGGCGTGAGCCCGGCCGTAGTCGGTCGTGTCGTGGATGAGCGCGAAGGTCTTGAAGCCGAGCGTCTTCACGGCGAAGTCGGCCGCCACGTTGTTCTGGTTGATCATGGTGCCGTTGACGCGGCTGATCTCGACGTGCGTGTGCCCGTAGGTGATCTCCGGCAGGACCGCGCCCCACACCATCGCCGGCATGCCGGCCTTGTGGTACGTGTCCACGGTCGCGATCGCCGTGACGGAGCAGTAGTGGGTCACGCCCGCGATGACCTGCGGGTCCGAGGAGGCCTTCAGCGCCGCCTGCACGGCGACGGTGGGCTTGCACTCGTCGTCGAGGACCTCGGTCTCGAACTGGTACTTGGCCTTGGGGTCCGCGTTGCGCTCCTGGACGGCGAGGAGGAAGGAGTTCCGCCCGCCGAGGCCATTCGACGCGGTCCCACCCGTGAGGGGGCCGATGAATGCGAGCTTGACCGTCTTCTTCTGCGCGCCCGCTCGGTCGGGCCAGCCCGCCAGCACGACACCGGCGGCAACCCCCTTCAGCAGATCGCGTCGCCCTAGAATGCCGAGGTGGAAAGGCGTGCGCATGATGGCTCCTCCTTCAGATCGCTCGCGGTTCGCGGGTCGAGAACGAGGTCGAGTGCCGCGATGATACTACGGCGCGGCCCGCCGTTCTCCCGCGAACATTGACGCGGCGCAGCGTCGACCGGTCGCCCGGGTGGCGCCCGCCCGGAGGCCGCTGACAAAGTCCCCGCCGAACGGCGGGGATCTCCGCGGCACGCGGGAAAACCTTTGACAGCGTCGGGCGGTTGCCGTAGTCATCAGGCATGGCACTGGGCCATCGTCGAGCCTCGGCGATGGCGAGCCATCCCCCCCGTGCGCGGACCCCGTGTTCAGCCGACTCGACCCGGAGGGCCCATGCTGCGTCGTGAGGCGGAGACCACCCAGCAGACGTTTGCCGACCAGGCGCGCGCGGTGCGGGCCGTGCCCGAGGACCACGTTCTGCTGCGGATGCGCCGCGCGATGACTGGGACGCGGTGGAAGGCGAGCTGGCCCCGTACTACGACGCGGAGATGGGCCGGCCGCGCTGGCCCCCGACGGTGCTGTTCCGGATGCTCCTCCTGGAGCAGTACGCGGACCTGTCCGATCGCGAGGTGCATGAGCAG
>DASZOL010000066.1:0-8943 GCA_035550795.1 Candidatus Methylomirabilota bacterium | reverse complement strand
GGCTTCGCGCCGCGCGACACCGCGCGGTGAGTCTCCGTCACGGGCCGCTCGCGCCTTCGCGCCGCCCGAGGCCGTGTCGTGGTCCTCGGCCGCGCGGCCGCCCATCACTGGCGGGTCACCTGGCGCGCACCGACCGAGGGGGCCAGCCCAAGGGGCCGACCGGGGACCGGGCCCGGCGACGGGGAGTGATAGAAGCGCGGCGGCCGATCAGGCGCAGCCGGTTCGGGGGGGTCCGCTGACCCTCTACGGCGACCGCCTCGGCGTGCTCGCCCGCAACGACGGCCACTGGACCCTCGAGGACGATCCAAGGCCACCAGCATCCCACCCGCTTCGGCCAGACCCTCCGGGACCTCGTCATCGGCTTTTCAGCCCGCCGGCTCCCCACAGGCCAGCGAGCGGCCCCGGCGCGCGGCCCGGCCGGGCGGCCCCGGCGCGCCACCGGGGGCGGGACCCGCCGTCGGCCGTCAGCCGTCGATCGCGTCGGCCAGCGCCCGCAGCAGCGCGCCCCCGTCCCCCCGCCAGGCGCTGCCGTGCATGCACGCCAGCGTGGTGGGCGCCAGGGCGGCCAGGCGCTCGAGGTGCCGGCGGCTGTCGGGGGCGTGCGCGTAGTAGTCCATGGGCTTCCGGAAGGCCTCGCTGGGGCCGAGGACGTCGCCCTCGGTCAGCGCCGGGAGCCCGCCCCCGCCCTGGGTGAACAGGTCCCCGCAGAGGAGCGTCCGGGTGTGCGCCTCGTGGAGGAAGCCGCAGTCCCAGCCGTGGGGCACGTGCGGGGCGTCGAGCCAGGTCACCCGCCGGGCCCCCAGCGTCAGCGTCTGGCCGTCGGCCAGCACGCGGGGCGGCCGGTCGGCCAGGTCGCCGATCGAGACCATCGCCGCCACCTGCCCGCACAGGGGCGCGGCGTGCGGGGCCGCCGCCAGCCAGTGGTTCAGCGCGCCGCACTCGTCGGCCTCGACGTGGGAGAAGCCGATCCACCGCAGCCGCTCGACCGGCAGCACGCGGGCGACGGCGTCCCGCACCTCGGGGAAGAGGCCGCGGGGCCCGGTGTGGAAGAGGAGCGGATCGTCGTCGACCACCAGGTACTGGTTGAAGGTGAACCCCGCCGGGTCGAAGTCGACCGGCACGGGGGTGCTGATCCGGTAGATGCCGCTCGCGATCTCGTGGACGTTGGTGCGGGATCCGGTGCCGGGGGTGGTCATCGGGCTCTCCTTCTCTTCTCTGGCGTGCGGTTCGGTTCGCGTCCGGTTCGGTGCTCTGGCCGGGTGTGTCGCCCCGGGGCCGCCCGTTACGCCGGCGGGTACACCGGCGCGCCGCGCGGGCAGCTCCGTAACGGGCGGCCGGCTCGCGACACCCCCGGGCGTGGAGAGGCGTGCTACCGTGACGGCGTGCTCGAGCGACGGGAGCCCGCGGAGTCCGCGGCCGACGACGCGGAGCTGGCCCGCCGGATCGCCGCGGGACGTCCCGGGGAGGCCGGGGCGGCCGGCGAGGCCGAGGCAGAGCTGGCCCGGCGCTTCGCGCCCCGCATCCGGCTCTTCGGCCTGCGCCGGCTGCGCGACCCGGCCGCGGCCCAGGACTTGGTCCAGGAGGTGCTGGTGACGACCCTCGAGGCGCTGCGGGCCGGCCGGGTCCACGAGCCGGAGCGGCTGGCCTCGTTCATCCTCGGCACCTGCCGGATGACGGTCGCCAACCAGCGCCGCGCGGCGCAGCGGCAAGCGCGGCTCCTCGCCCAGTTCGCCCGGGACCTCGAGCCGGAGCCGGACCGGCCCGGCGGCGCCACCCTCGACCGCGACCGGCTCGCCGACTGTCTCGCGGAGCTGCCCGCCCGCGACCGGACCGTGGTCGCGCTGACCTTCTACGCCGAAAGCGGCGCGGAGGCGATCGCCGCGGAGCTGGAGACCTCGGCCGGCCACGTCCGGGTGCTCCGCCACCGGGCGCTGGCCCGGCTCCACGACTGCCTGGAGGGCCCCCGATGAGCGCGGGACGCGCGGCGCGCGCGTGCCCGGCGTCCCTGCCCCTGGCGACGCTGGTCGAGCACTGGGCGGGCGAGCTGGCCCCGGCGGACGAGGCGGCGGTCGAGGAGCACCTCATGGCGTGCGGGGCGTGCGCGGAGCGGGCCGCGTGGCTCGGCCGGCTCGCCGCGGCGACCCGGGAGCTGATCGCCCGCGGCCGGGTGCCGCTCGTGCTCACGCCGGCCCTCCTGGCGCGCCTCGAGCGGGACGGCGTGCGCATCCGGCGCCACGCCGTCGAGGCCGGCGGCCAGACCCGCTGCACGGCCGGGCCGGAGGACGACCTGATCGCCGTGACGCTCCGCGCCCCGCTGCGCGCCGGCGAGCGGGTCGACCTCGTCTACCTCGAGGCGCCGGCGGGCCTCGACCTCGGTGCGCGCTGGGCCGACGTCCCGGTCGACGTCGCGCGCGGCGAGGTGGTGTTCGTGGAGCGGGGCGACGCGATCCGCCCCCTGCCGGCCGGCCGGGCACGGCTCGCCCTCCTCGGCGTCGGCCCGGCCGGCGAGCGGACGATCGGCGAGTTCACCCTCCTCCACACGCCCTGGGCGGGCGCCGCCCCCTGACGCGCCCGGAGATCGTGTTCGCCGTCCAGCTGCTCCGTTCGTCGCCCTTGGTTCCCCTCTCCGCACCGCACCGCAGGGGGATGACCACCAGAGTGTGGAACTCTCGGCCGAGACGTGGAGGTCCTTCGGCGACCTGGTGGAATAGACTGAGGTGTCGATCGTGAGCCATCGCGGGCCGGCCGTCGAGAAGAACGCCCACCCATGAGGCCTAGATCATGAGCGGAATCGAGTCCTCCCGTCGCTCAAGGGAACCTGACCCGTCGGAAGCAGAGGCACGATCCACGACTCGAGACGCGTGGAGCGGCAGGACGCCCATCGATCGGCGGGCGGCCTTGTCGGCGCTCCTCGGCCTGGCGTGGGGAACCCACGCCCTTGCCCAGACGCCCGGCGCTGGATCCTCGCCGGGCTCGCCCGGTCAGAGCGGCGCGTCGGCGACGTCGGACTGGCCGAAGGAGGTCAAGGCAGGAACGTCGACGATCTCCGTCTACCTCCCCCAGGTGGACTCGTGGAACGGCCATCGTCTGGAGGCGCACGCTGCGGTCAGCATCGCGCCGCCGGACAAGGCCACGCTGGTATTCGGCGTCCTGGAGGCCACCTGGGACACCCAGGTGGACAAGGGCACACGCACGGTCACCCTCGACGGCCTCCGCATCGTGCGGGTCCGGTTCCCTTCGGCCCCGGACAAGGAGCCGGCGTATCAGAAGCTTCTCGATCAGTACATTCCCAGGCGGGTTCGCACGCTCGAGCTGGACCGGCTGGAGGCCGCGTTGGCCACGATCGAGGCGCGCGAGAAGGTGGAGACGAGGCCCCTCCGGAACAACCCGCCCCGGATCGTGTTCTCCACGACGCCGGCCGTGCTGATCCTCATCGATGGGACGCCCGTTTACCGCCAGGTCCCGAACACTCTCTACAGTCGAGTGATCAACTGCCGCCCGCTCGTGTTGAAGGACAGGGCCGACACGCACTACCTGCGCCTCTTCGACGGCTGGATGACCGCGCCGGCCGTGATCGGACCCTGGAGCGTTGCCCAGCGGCCACCCGCTGATCTCGGCCTGATCATGCAGATCGTGGCCAAGACCGTCGAGGTCGACCTGCTCGCGGGCGTGGACCCGAATGATCTGACGAACCAACCGTCTCTGGCCAAGGGCCCGGTCCCCGTGATCCTGGCGGCCACGGAGCCGACCGAGCTGATCGTGACTCAGGGAGCGCCCAGCTATTCCCCGATCGACGGCACACAGCTCCTCTATGTGTCGAACACGACCGGCCACGTCTTCAAGCACCAGGGGGACCAGCAGACCTACGTGCTGATCACTGGCCGCTGGTTCCGTGCCGCCGGGCTCGACGGCCCGTGGTCCCACGTGCCCGGGGCGACCATGCCCCCGGACTTCGCGAAGATCCCCGACAACAGCCCTAAGGAGAACGTGAAGGCGTCCGTGCCGGACACCCCGCAGGCCCAGGAGGCGCTGATCGCCAACAGCCTCCCCGAGACGGCGGCGATCAAGAAGAGCGAGGCGAAGCTCCCAACCCTCAAGTACGACGGCCAGCCCCAGCTCAAGCCCATCGAGGGCACGGCGCTGTCGTACGTGACCAACAGCCCTTACCCGGTCATCCAGGTGAGCCCCACCAGCTACTACGCCCTCTACAACGCGGTCTGGTTCGTCGCGCCGTCGCTCCAGGGGCCCTGGACCGCCGCCACGACAGTGCCGGCCGCCATCTATGAGATCCCACCCAGCTCGCCCCTGTACTACGTCACCTACGTCTACATCTACCGGGATACCCCGACCGTCGTGTACGTCGGCTACACGCCGGGATACTACGGCTCCTACGAGTCCGACGGGGTCGTGGTCTATGGCACGGGATACGACTACCCGGCTTGGGTCGACACGGTTTACTACCCGGTCCCGGTCACCTACGGCTACGCCGTGAGCCCGACCTACACGCCGTGGACCGGCTGGGTCATGGGCTTCGGGTTCGGCTGGGCGTTCGGAGTGGCCACCGCGGGATGGGGTTGGGGCTGTTACCCCGCGTGGGGACCGTATTACGGCAACCACGGCGCCGTGGTGGGACGCTACGGGGCTGCGGCCTGGGGACCTGGGGGCTGGGCGGCAACCACCGGGAACGTCTATCGCCGCTGGGGCGACACGGCGGCCGTCACCCGAGGTTCGGCTGGCTACAATGCCTGGACCGGCAACAGCTGGGCCCGCTCGGCCGGCATGTCCTACAACTCCCGGACGGGCACGCTGGCGGCGGGCCAGCGGGCGACCGTGAGCAACGCCTACACCGGCGCGGCCGCCACGGCCGGGCGCGTCGCGGCCACCAACCCCCGAACCGGCCAGAGTGGTTCGGCGGCCTACGCCCGGGGAGCCTCCGGAGGGGTGGCGCGAGTCGGTGACGACGTCTACGCCACCCGCGACGGGAACGTCTACCGCCGCACAGACAGCGGCTGGCAGCAGCGGAGCGGCGGGAGTTGGAGCGGGGCGAGCTACCAAGGCGCAACGGGTTCGCTGAACCGCGATGCGCAGGCGCGGTCAGCTGGTCAGACGCGGGTGAATCAGTACCAAGGCACCTCGGGCGGGCGCTCCGGCGGCTACGTGGGCGGCGGCGGAGCCCGGGGCGGCGGGGGCCGACGCCGGTAACCCGGGCGGATCTGATGACCCGGACGGGAAACACGGGCGGGCCGAGGCGGGGGCAAGCCGGTGGCCGTGCGGTCGCACCAAGTAGCTGATATGTACCGGCCGTCAAGAACCAGACCGATACGAGGGCGATGACTATAGCCCCCTGCGTCAATGCCGCTGCTGGACGTGCCCATGCTTGCTCCATGGGTCGTGGGACAGCAAACGCGGCTCCGAACCGGCGTCCGGAGACCGCGACCGTGGAGAAGGCGAGCGGCCGGGCTAGATCGGCAGGCGCCGTGCAGCACGAACACGCGAGCGGACACCATCCCGTCAGCCGCGACCAGAGCGCCAACGGCGGCGCACGCGACGGCGATGAGGTCACGGTGAGCCGGGGACGGTTTTCCCGATGACGATTCGGTTGGCGAACGGAATCAGGTCGCTTGGCCTTTCAAGCTCGACTTGTCACCGATCTGTCACCGATACCCTGGCAGCAGGGCCTGCGCCTATCGAGATAGGCTCACCGCCGTGCACTCGTGACGACCCGCGATCTGTACCGGGCGATTCTGGATGGGAGCCACACCCCGTCCGGGGCCTGATCGGCGCGAACATCCTGTTGGCACATGCCGACGGCGGACTCGGGCGGGAGGCCCTCGCGGCGCTGGACTTCTACGCCCATGCCGACCTCTTCATCAACCCGACCGCTGAGCTCGCCGACGTGGTGCTGCCCGTCGCATCGGCCTTTGATCCCAGAGGTGACCATCTCGGATCTGGATAACCGGGCGCTCAACGCCGAGGACCTAGACTGGGACGAGAACTTTGCGCACACCGGCCCCGCTCGGCCTCGCCAAGATGCCCTCACTTTGGGCGGCGGCGGACGTTAGCCCGGTGTGCGGGGCCGCGGGATCCCGCCGGGGGTCGGCGGCGTCGAGGGCAGGGGCAGCTGCCAGCCCGGCGGCGGCGTCCAGCCGCGCGGGGGCGGCGGCATCATGTACCCGCCCGGCGGCGACGCGTAGACATGGCCGGGAAGCAGGTTGCCCCGCGCGTACATGCATTGCTGGTAGGCCACATCGTAGCGCTCCTGGGCGTCCCACGACGATGCCGATGCGGCGCTGGCGCCGCTGGCGGTGCCGAGCAAGAGACCGGATCCCGCCCCGATGGCCGCTCCCGTGGCCGGATCCCCGGCTGCCGCCCCGAGCAGGGCACCGAGCCCAGCGCCCACCACCGTTCCGACCACGGCCCCGCTCGCGGTGGGCTCATTCACGGTGGCGGGCGTGAGCCCGATCTGCTGGCCCGCCCATTGACGACACACCTGATCGTCCCCCTGGAACACGTCGAAGGGCTTGCCGTACGCGGGCCACGCGGCCACCGACGGGCCGGTGGGGACCGTCGCGCACCCTGCGAGCAGGGCGGTTCCCGCGAGTACGGAGACGATCCCGCGAGTCACAGGCCACAGGCGCACGTCGGGACCCTCAGGGCTTGAGCGGCGGCGTCGGTTCCGTGCCGCCAGGGGCGGCGGGCGACGCCGATCCCGCGCCCGGTTCCGCCCCCGCGCCGGGCGGCGGTCCGGTCGGCGGGACGACCCGCGTCCAGCCTTCAGGGCACTGCCCGACGTAGGGATAGTAGGCCTGCGCGGAGCCGCAGTAGTACCAGTAGTGTGGCGGGGCGGGAGCGTACGCGGGAGGCGCCGGCTGGACGATCACCGGCGGAGAGGGCACGCCATACGGGTAGCCGTATGGGTACGCGTACGGGTACGCGTAGCCCGGCCCGTACCCGTACCAGGGTCCGGGCCACCCCCACCGGGGTCCCCAGTACGGGCTGCCATACCAGCCCCAGCCGAACCCGACGCCAACCCCGACGCGTGCATGTGCAGCGGCGCGCTCCGGCGCCAGCGCAACGAGCGCGAACACTGCCACGACGACGGAGAGAGCGGCGACCCTCTTCACCGTCGCGCCTCCTTCGCGTCGCGCGTCACGGTGAGACCGCCGGGGAGCTCCTCGGCCCCGGCGTACGCCTCTTTCAGCGCCAGGACGCTCATGAACTCGAGCTCGGCGGCGATGTGATCCTCCATGTCGGGCCGCGCGGTCGCCGGCGTGAGCTCGAAGGCGGCGTAGAATCCCGCCACGTCCGCAAGCTTCAGGGACCGCCGCCGGTCCATCGAGGCTCCCTTCTCGTCACGCGGGCTTCGCGGACACTGCCGCCGGCACCGCCGAGATGTCTCGCAAGACCGGTGCCACCGGCCGCCGTGCCGGGAGCTGCGCGAAAGCCTCAGCGTCGAAGGCCTGGCACCGCCTGCATGATGCGGAGCCTCGCTCGGTTCATGGGGCACTGCTGACCCGGATGGGGCGTAGATGCCTCATCGCGCGTGCTGTCCGACCGCGACGGCATCAACGCCGACCTGGGCGCTCAGTTGCGGCCCGAGAGCTGGCACGCGTTTGGGACCGGACGAGCGTGGGAACGCCGGGAGCGGAATCATCAGGTGCTACGTGTCCATGGCCACTCGCGCCCGCAACGCCCGCAACGCAGAAGCGGCGGGGGCTTCGGGAGCCCCCGCCGCGAGATGTGGTGAGCCGTGAAGGAATCGACCCTTCAACCTACTGATTAAGAGGTGACTCCGGCACCGAACTCCCATGCGCTCAGGCGATCTAACCGCATGGATTCCATGCGCGGCCTCCTGACCGAAGGTGGTCCGAGTACGGGGGAGTTGGGGGACTTTGGCACTGCCATGTCGCCGAAGATTCGTCGCCTCCGGGGAGCGGGACCGCGAAACGTGTCCGCGAGATGATCGCCGGGGCATCCGCTCGTCGACCCGGCTACTTGGGAAAGGGCGAGCTGTCGAAGTAAATGGCGAACGACCGGATCTGGCCATCTCGCACCTCGAACACCTCGGCGACGTCGCTGTCGAAGGCGGCACGGCCGGGCGGGTGGAGCTCGTATCGGGTCAAAGCGCAGGCCTTGTCCCCGTCGACGACCAGGTCTCTGACCTCCATCCCGGCGATCATGGAGTAGAAGCGCTTCGTCGACTCGAGGAACTCGGCTCTGCCACTGACCCGTTTGACCGGACTCGTGAAGCTGGTGAACGTCATGCGGTCAGAGAGAAACGCCTCCCAGCCCTTCTTCTCCTTGAGACTCCGGAAGTAGCCCTGGATCGTGTCCCTGGTCGTCATGTTGGCCTCCCCTCCGCTCGCACTAGCCCCGCGGTGCCCACGCATCAACCGATGGAGCGCTCCAGCAGGGCAAGCAGCTCGGTCCAGCCCTGCTCGTGGCGGCCCATTCGAGCCGGGTCCGCGAATCGGCTGTGGGTCAGCACGACCTCCGTCAGATTGCCGCCCCTGTCCTTGAAGTCCACGCTGACGAGCGTGGCGCCGACGCGGCTCGTCGGATCTTCCCAGTCCCAGGTGAACACCAGGCGCACGGGCCGCTGGATCTCGCGGTAGACTCCGACGGCCACGTGCGTCCTGCCGTCCGGACCGGTCATGCCCAGCCGGTATCGACCGCCGACCCGGAGGTCGATCGACGCCTCTGCGAACGCCCAGCCCTTCCCGTCCTGGCGCCACCAGCGCGTGAGCTCCCGCGGATCGGTCCAGGCGCGGAAGAGTGTTTCGGGATCGGCCCGGATGACGCGCGACACGCGCAGCGAGTGGCGCGCTGCCGTCACGACCGACGCCGTTCGACGTAGCTTGCCAGCGCATCCAGACGGCCGCTCCAGAACCCGCGATAGCGCTCGACCCACTCGGCGGCCTCGCGCATCACCGCCGCGTCGAG
>DASZOL010000065.1:0-4094 GCA_035550795.1 Candidatus Methylomirabilota bacterium | reverse complement strand
CGTCTGCTATACTTACCTTCTGCCATGGCTGAGTCTTTCTTCGATGGGCCGGTGACCGACGAGCGGGAGGAGATCCAGCGGCTCCGGGACGCCCTGGAGGCGAAGACCCGCGAGGTGGAAGCCCAGCAGGATCGCTATCTTCGCGCCGTCGCGGAGTTCGACAACGTCCGCAAGCGTGCGGCGCGGGAGCGGGAAGAGTACACCCGCTACGCCAACGAGTCGGTGCTGCGCGATCTCCTGCCGGTGCTGGACAACCTCGACCGGGCCCTGCAGGCCGCGCGAGCCGAGCCGCCGACCGCCCTCGCCACCGGTGTCGAGCTGATCCAGCGGGAGCTGCTGCGCGTGCTGGAGAAGTTCGGTCTGACCGCGTTCACCTCGGTCGGGCAGCCCTTCGATCCGGAGCGGCACGAGGCCGTCGCGCGGGTGCCGAGCGCGGATCTGCCCGACATGACGGTGGCGGGGGAGACCGCGCGGGGCTATCTCCTGCACGGGCGCGTGCTGCGACCGGCCATGGTCACGGTGGCGGTGGGGCCCGACGAGCCGGGCTCGGCCGACTCCGCGTAGCGTGGCCGCCCGGGATTTCTACGCCATCCTCGGCGTGCCTCGGAACGCCGACGAGGCGGCACTGAAGAAAGCCTATCGCAACCTGGCCCGGGCCTATCACCCCGACCGGAATCCGGGCGACAAGAAGGCCGAGGAGCGCTTCAAGGAGATCAGCGAGGCCTACGCCATCCTCTCCGATCCCGACAAGCGGGCGCAGTACGACCGCTTCGGCGTGGTGAGCGGCGCGGGCGGGCCGGGCGACGTCGGCTTCGGCACGATCTTCGAAGACCTCTTCGAGGGCTTCTTCGGAGGCGGCGAGCGTCGGCGGCCCCGCAGCCGCACCCGCCGCGGGGACGACCTCCGGTACGACCTCGAGATCTCGCTGGAGGAAGCCGCGCAGGGCCTCGAGACGAAGCTGCAGGTCCCGCGCCTGGAAACCTGCGAGCGCTGTCAGGGCGGCGGCGTGGAGGCGGGCAGCCAGCCCGAGACCTGCGGCACGTGCCGGGGCCAGGGGCAGGTGCGCTTCACCCAGGGCTTCCTCACCGTGGCGCGACCCTGCCCCAACTGCCGCGGCGAGGGACGGATCATCAAGGATCCCTGTCACGGCTGCCGCGGCCAGGGCCGCGTCTCGCGCGAGCGGCTCCTGAAGGTCACGATCCCTCAGGGCGTGGAGAACGGCAACCAGCTCCGTCTCAACGGCGAGGGGGAGAGCGGGGTCGGGGGCGGCCCCGCCGGCGACCTCTACGTGGTGATCCACGTCCGCGCTCACGAGATCTTCGTGCGCGACGGCGCCAACCTGGTCTGCGAGCTACCGCTCACCTTCCCGCAGGTGGCGCTCGGCGACGAGATCGAGGTGCCGGTGCTGGACGGAGCCGCGAAGCTGAAGGTGCCGGCGGGCACGCAGCCCGGCCAGCGTCTGGTGCTGAAGGGCAAGGGAATGCCCCATCTGCGCGGCCGGGGCCGCGGCGACGCCGTCTACGAGGTCGTCGTCGAGGTGCCTCTGCACCTCAGCGCCCGCCAGCGAGAGCTCCTCGAGGAGTTCCGGCGCGCGCAGGAGGGCGACGCGAGCCCGCGGGCGTCCCGGTTCGTCGAGCGGATGAAGCAGCTGTTCGGTAGTTGATGCCGTTCTGGCAGCTGACGGTTCCCACCTCCGCCGACAGTGAAGACGCGCTGACGAACTTCCTCTGGGAGCAGGGGGCCCTCGGGGTGGTGGAAGAAGAAGCCCCCGGCGCGACCCCCCGCCTGCGTGCCTTCTTCGCCGAGAGCGCGTCGTCCACCGGGCTGCTCGCGGCGGTGCGCGACTATCAGGCCTCCCTCCGGGCTCTGGGCGTCGCCGTCGAATCGCAGGGCCCCGAGATCACGCCGCTCCTCGACGAGGCCTGGGCCAGCGCCTGGCAGCAGTCGTTCCCGGCGCGCGAGGTGGGCCGGCGCCTGCTCGTGCTGCCGCCGTGGCTCGACCGGTCGCCCGGAGCGCCCCCCCGTCGCCAGCGGGTGATCATCGAACCGGGCCGCGCCTTCGGCACCGGCCACCACGGCACCACCGAGGGCTGCCTGGTCCTGCTCGAGGAGACGCTCACGCCCACGCCGACGCCGAGCGTGCTCGACATCGGCACGGGGACCGGCATCCTGGCCATCGCGGCCCTCAAGCTCGGCGTGCCGGCCGCGGTGGCGATCGATGTCGATCCCGACGCGGTGGCGGCCGCTCAGGTCAACGCGGGACGGAACGCCTGTCCCGGTCTGGTCGTCCGGCTCGCCGAGCCGCAGGAGATCTCCGAGCGGTTCCCGCTGGTGCTGGCCAACCTGCTGACCCACGCCCACCTGGCCCTGGCCCCGCACTACGAGCGCCTCGTCGCGGCGGGCGGCTCGCTCATCCTGGGCGGGATGCTGGAGGGGGAGGACGAGCGCGTGACCGAGGCGCTCGCGCGACGCGGTTTCGCGGCCCGGTCGCGCCTGGTGCTCGACGGGTGGGCCTCGTGCCGCCTGGAGGCGACGGGTCGGTGACCCTGCTCCTCCACCTGGCCCCGGACGCCGTCCGCGGAGACCGGGTGACCTTCCCGGCCGCCGCCGCCCATCATCTGGGCCACGTGCTGCGGGCCTCGGTGGGCGACGTGGTGCAGGCAGTCGACGGGACCGGCTCGCTCCTCGCCGTGCGTCTCACCGCGCTGACCGGGCGCCGGGCCGAGGGCGTCGTCGAGGCGCGCACGCCGCTGGCGTCGGAGTCGCCGCTCGAGCTGACGCTGGCCCAGGGCATTCCCAAGGGCGACAAGATGGACGCCATCGTCCGGATGGTCACCGAGCTCGGCGTCACGCGCGTGATCCCGCTGCTCACCGCGCGTACCGTCGTCCGGCCCGAGGCCGCGCGCTCGGCGGCCCGCCTGACCCGATGGCAGCGCATCGCGAAGGAGGCCGCCCAGCAGAGCGGGCGCGCGGCCGTGCCGGAGATCGCCGCACCGCGGGACATCTCCACGCTGGCGCGGGAGGCCGGAACGGACGGGCTGCTCGTCTGCCTGTGGGAAGAGGAGCACGCGGGCCTCGCCTCCCGCCTGCCGCCTCCGCCCTGTGCCCGGGTGACCGTGGTCGTGGGACCCGAAGGGGGGCTGGCCGCCGACGAGGTCGGAGCGCTCGCGGGGGCCGGAGCGCTCGTGGCCGGCCTGGGCCCGAGACTGCTCCGGACGGACACCGCCGGGGTCGTGGCGGTGGCCCTACTGCAGGCCCGGTACGGCGACCTGGGGACCGCCTGAGTGGACCTGGCAGCCGAGGGTCGAACGCTCCCGGAGGCCTTCTCGCGGATCGCGCTGGCGCTGTTCGCCGTCGTCGTGGACCCGGCATCCGTGGGGGAGGCGGAGGTGCGAGAAGTTCGGGCCCACGCCGACCGGCCGGCCGGGCTGCTGAGGCGCTGGCTCGAGGAGTGCCTGTACGTCCACGAGGTGGAAGGGTTCGCCTGCCGATCGATCGAGTTCGCCGTCTTCGATCCGGCGCCCGGGGCTGGGGGCGAGCGCCTCCGTCTCCACGCCTTCCTCCGAGGTGAGCCGATGGATCCCCACCGGCACCGGACACTCGGACAGATCCGCGGCGTCTCGGGGGACGGGCTCGGGGTCGAGACCACGCCGGGCGGCTTCCATGTGCGGGCCAGGCTGGAGACCTAGGGCCAGGCTGAAGGCCTTGGCCAGGCAAGGAGGCCCCAAGTGTTGTAGATCTGACACACCCCCCCGGGCCGAGGGTGTGTCATCCGTGCAACCCGGTGCATAGCCAGAGGATTGCAGAGATTGGTCTTTCGTGAATTCAAATAGATAGTTACGATCGAAGCCGTCCGGGTGGCACCCCGCTTGCCTATCAAGATCGACTAATGGACTCCCAGCACACTCTCAGACGGTCGTTCAGCCTCGAGGGAATCGGGCTGCATTCGGGCGAGCCGGTCAGGCTCACGGTGGGGCCCGCGGGGGCCGACACCGGCATCCTGTTCCGCGCCGCCGACGGCACCCTGATCCCCGCCAACGCCGACCACGTCGTGGACAGCAACTCCGCGACGACGATCGGCGCCTTCGGCGTCC
>DASZOL010000064.1:0-5282 GCA_035550795.1 Candidatus Methylomirabilota bacterium | reverse complement strand
GCCGGCCTGACGTGCCCCGCCGGGTGATCTTCCTCGACATCGACGGGGTCCTCGCGCCGATCCGCCGATGGGACCGCTACGGCGATCTCGAGCCGGCCTGCGTGCAGGCGCTGAACGAGATCGTGACCGCGGCCGGCGCCGAGGTCGTCGTCTCGTCCACCTGGCGCCACGGCCGGACCGTCGCCGAGCTGCAGGCGATGCTCGCGGCCGCCGGCTTCACCGGCTCCGTCCTGGACAAGACACCCCCCGGCCCCCCCGGCGCCGAGCGTGGCGACGAGATCGCGGCCTGGCTGGAGCAGCACGCGGTGGCCGGCTACGTGATCGTGGACGACCACGCCGACATGGGCGCGCTGCGCGAGCGCCTCCTACTGACCCACCCCGGCCGCGGCCTGCAGCCAACCGACACCGCGCGGGCGATCCAGATCCTGCTCCGGCCTCGGTAGCCCGCCGCTTCGCCCCGGCGCCTCCCGCGGTTTGTCCGGGTGCTCGAGCAGATCGAGCCACCAGCACGGGTCACTGTCCGGTCCCGCACGCCAGCACTGAAACTGCATCCACCAGTAGTAGCCGATCGGAACTCCGAAGACGGCGGCGCCGAGCACGAGGCCAAGCACGAGCAGGAAGACCACCACCCGGACGGCCAACCGCAGGAGAGCCGGAGTCGCCATCGGCCCACTCCCAGGCGGCTGCACCCGCCTTCAGGACGCCATCGTACCGCTCATGCAATCGCCCGCTCGTAGACGCTGACGTGGCGCCAGCTGGTGGCAGTGAACGGCTCGCCGTTCCAACCGCCCCATCTCCCGCGCAGTCGAAGCCCGCCGATACGAGCCATGAGGTCGAACTCGGGCGGGTGCGCCAGGCGCAGACGGATCGGGTTGACGACCACGCCGTCGGCGCTGATGCGGACGTGGTTCTCATCGAGGATCTGCGCGATGGGGTCGTACCGGCAGACGTCGAGGACGACGTGGTCGACCCCGACGTGCTCGGCGTCGACGAACTGGTGGCCTGGGCGTGAGGGAGCGGTCGGCACCCGGCACTCGAGAACGAACACGCCGTCGTCGGTCAGGTGACGGGCGGCATTCTCGAAACATCGCACCTGATCGTCCTGCGTGAGCAGATTGCCGATCGTGTTGTACACGAGGTAGACCAGCCCGTAGGTGCGTCCGGTGGTGACGCGGGACATGTCCCCCATGGTCACCTCGATGTCGCTCCCGCCCGGCTTCTCGCGCATCCGGTCTACCATGTGCCGGGACATCTCGATGCCGTCCACACGCACCCCGGCTTCCGTGAGCGGCAGGGCGATACGCCCGGTGCCCACCGCAAACTCCAGCGCGTCCCGGCGGCCGGCGAGCCCTGCGAGGAACGCGACAGTCTGCTCCTCGTCGCCTCGGGTGTCGACGGCATCGTAGCGCTTCGACACGTCATATCCGAAGCTCGTCCTCGGGTCGAAGCCCTCCATGTCAGAAGCGGACCGGCGTCATGCCTTCCGGTTCCTGAGTCCGTCGGCTTGTGTCCGCTGGCGCACCTCTTGCTCCCTGAGTTCGGGAGTGAATCCGGCGCCGAGGTCCTCCGCCTCGAAGATCTGGCGAATTTCGACCTCCGGCTCCGTGCCTGGCATGGGATTTGGGCAACGCTTGACCCATTCGATTGCCTCGTCCATCGACTTCACGCGCCACAGCCAGAAGCCGGCGATCAACTCCTTCGTCTCGGCGAAGGGGCCGTCGAGCACAGTCCGCTTGGCACCGGAGAACCTGACACGTTTACCCTTCGAACTCGGGTGAAGGCCCTCGCCCGCGAGCATGATGATAATCTTTGTTGGCTTTGATAAGGACCATGCATCGCATCGTTGCGCCTCCTCGTGGTTTCTGTCGGAGCCGCGCACCCGGACGGTCTCGGCCGGGATGAGCCCAAGCTCTACTAACTCGTCGGGCGACGAGCCGGAATATCGACAGGTTCACTATTCATCGTACGACCACCGTCAACGGCCTTGTGAGGCCGAGCGTCTTGGCAGGGCCGACGAGGTGGGGCTAGATGAAGTCCAGCGCGCAGAGGTAGTCGAAGAACGCGGCCCGGTTGTGCTCGTTCTCCTGCGGGAACAGGGCGAGCAATTCGCCGTAGGCGCGATGGAGCTTGCCGCTCGAGCTGGCCACCAGCGGGTGGCCGGCGAGATTGGCGGGCACCGCCGTCTTGCGCCAGTCGGCCAGGGCGGCCCGCTGCTCCACCATCGCCTCCGATACGAGGCGGTGGACGGAAGCGAGCCGCGGCGGGACCGGGAGGCCGGCGAGCTGTCTCACCACTGCGTCGTAGCGCTCGACCGAGGGGCCGCTCCCACTCCGCGAGCGCAGCCAGCCCAGCGTCTCGACCCGCTCCACGATGCCGAGATCCACCAGCTCGAACAGCTGCCGCAGGTAGGCGCGCTCCTCCGGCGACATCGTGGCGGCCCCGGCGTCGAACACGGTCCGGCGATGCGGGATGGCCCGGTAGGCGCGCTCGATCGCCGACGTGCGGTCCGCCGACGGGGCGCGCTCGACCGCGGAGACCTGCGCGGGACGCTCCTCCAGCAGCCGAGGAATTGCGGGCAGGAGCTCCGTGAACAGGTTGTGGCGCGGCCGGTGCCCGGTGGCGTCGACCTGGAGGATGAAGTTGCGGTCCACGAGCTGGAAGCCGGGAATCATGTCGTAGCTCGCCTGGCCGATGAACTCCCTGGTCCCGGCCAGCACGATGCGGTTCCTGGCGCGATCGATCCCGAAGTGCTCGGCCCACTTGCGGGCGTCCTCCGCGGTCGGGGCGCCCATCGTCATGCTGTAGAGGAGGATCTGCACGAACACGATGCGATCGTCGGACAGGGACACGCCTCGGGCGTACTGGGGCACGAGCTCCTCGATCGAGGGCAGCCCGCCCTGAGGCCGGACGCCCTCGTAGGGGCCGCGACGGTGCGCCCCGGCGAACGCCTGGCAGGCCGGACACGTCATGCCGACCGGCTCGATCAGGAGCACCGAGCCCTTGAAGGAGGAGAGACGAACCGGCCGGCCGGTCTGATCGACCAGCTCCAGATCGGGATACGGCTCGCCGACCCTCGGCGGCCACATCGCGGGAACCCGACCCGACGGCGCCGGCGCCGCCGCCGCGACCCCCTCTCTTGTATCCGCTCGCCTCGCCTTCGGCTGTGGCTCGCCAAGCTCCACCGGGCATTGCCCGCCGCCACACCGGACGCTCGGGGCCAGGGATTCGATCGTCCCGGACCCGGCGACCTGCCACGCCACCACGCCGAGGAAGACCACCCAGACCACCGCCAACACCACGATCTTCATCTTCATCTGCTGCGCTCTCCCTCCTCGAGCCTGCCGAGAAGCCGGCGCGCCTCCGCTGCCTTGACGTGGTCCGGCGAGGACTGCAGGAATGCGCGGAGCTCGATCACCGCGTGCTGGCGGAGCCCCGCTTCCGAGAAGCTCCTCGCCAGCCAGTACCGGGCCGACCCGTCGCCCGGGTGCCGGGCTAGGATCTTCATGAACGCGGGAACCGCTTTGTTGAACTGGGCGCTGTAGAAGTAGCCGAGGCCCTCGATCATCAGCAGGCTGCGCTCGGGATCGTCGTCGGCCGGCAGGGCCGCGGCGGTCTCGGTGGGGAGGGCGCGGGCAATCTTGGCCGCCAGGTCCTCGCACACCGCGACCAGCGCTCCCGCGTCACCTTCGCCCTGGGCGGAGACGACGAGCCGGGTCGTCTCCGTCTCGTAAACCAGCGCCTGAACGAGCAGGCGGTTGCCGGCTCGCGTGACGCTGCCGCGGGTGATGTACCGCGCCTGCGAAAGGGTGCCGATCCGGCGGAGCGGCGTCTGCGACACGTACTGCTGCCAGGTGAGGCTCCGCTCCCTGGCGATGTCGTCGAGGCGCTCCCGCTCGACCAGCCGCACCTGTCCGGGGTGGCGGGCCAGCATGGCCGCGAGCAGATCGGGCACGCCGCGCTCGAGCGCCGCCAGGGCCGGATCCCCGGTCGCGTTGTCGAAGGGCAGCAGCAGCATCGTCGGCGGCGCCGAGGCTCCTGCCGGCCCGGCCGAGAGAACAAGCGCCGCCAGCGCGAGCACCCTGACCGCGGCGCTCATTTCCTCGCTCCGGCGGTCTCCAGCTCGTAGAGCCCATCGAACCAGGTGCCGATCCAGACGTGCCCCCGGGGATCCACCGCGATCGAGCTCGGGCGGTCCAGGACCGTGTGGGGCGGGTTGTGCAGGCGGCCGCGGGCGCCGTCGAAGAACCCGATCCCGCGAGATCGGGCCTCGGCGTGCGGGATGTACCACACGCCACCGCCGAGGCCGGGGGCGAGCTGGCCGATCGACCAGTCGGGCAGCGATGAGTTCGTCGGCGTGAACGCCGTCCACTGCTCGCCGATCTTGCGGGCCAGGCCCTTCTCGTAGAGGGCGACCCAGATGGCGCCCCCGGCGTCGACCGCGAGCGACGTGATCTCCCGATCGAGCACGCCGGGCTTGGCGCTCACCCGGCGCGCGGTATCCCCCTCGATCCGGAAGAGCCCGTGGTCCCGGGTCCCCACCCACACGATGCCGGTGCGGGGCTCGACGGTGAGCGCGGTGATCCGCGGCGCGCCTTCCAGGGACCAGCGGGAGGGCACGGCGGTCGCGCTCACGCGCGCGACGTCGCCCCGCGACGTGCCTACGTAGAGCTCGCCGGGATTCGGGCCGCACTCCGCCGCGGTGACCGCGCCCGAGGCGCCCGGAATGGCGCGGGTCACGAATCGGGGCGGGAAGCCGGACGCGGCCGGCCCGGTCCGCACGTAGCCCACGACCGGGCGGTCGAGATGGTCGGCGGCGAACCACACGACCCCGCCGCAGCCCTTGATGGTGGTGACGTAGTGGTAGAAGAATCCCTGGGAGACGTCGGTGGCGAAGAACTCCTCGCCGGTCTTGGCCATGATGCCGCTCTCGATGCCCCACCAGACCCGCCCGTTCGGCTCCACCCCGACGCTGGTGACGTCGGACACGATCATGCGGGCGCGCGCGGACATCCGCCGCCAGCGATTGCCGGCCCGGTCGCGGTCCTCCTCCATATAGATCGGCCAGGACCGCTCGTACTTCTTCACCCCGACCCCGGTCGTATTGAACGCCCGATATTCGCGAACCAGGATGTCGTCGCTCCGCCGGAGCGCCACCAGGTAGCTCCCGGAGCGGGTCGGCGTCGCCGCGAAGGGTTCCAGCGCGGCGCGGCTGACGCGGTCGAGCTTCGGCGCCTCGCCGTCGGGCTGAAACCGCGCGTACTGCAGGCCCATGACCGTGTCGG
>DASZOL010000063.1:0-72229 GCA_035550795.1 Candidatus Methylomirabilota bacterium | reverse complement strand
TGGCTGGAGTACAAGCGGAGGAACGAGGTCGACGCGATCAGGCTGCGCCCGCATCCGTACGAGTTCGCACTCTACTACGACATCTAGCTCGCGCTCCGGGGCGGGGCACGCCGGGTCGGGGCCGAACCCCCGGCCCGGCGTGCCATACTCCCTGCGTGACGCGCTCGCTCGGTCCCGTCCTCCCGGACCGGCTTCTCTCGCGCCTGATGGGGCCGGCCGGTGCGGCGCCCCTCGACGCCGCGGTCACGGTCGCCACCATCGACCCCTACGGGTGGGCGCACCCCGCGCTCGTTTCCTACGCCGAGGTCCTGGCGCTCGACGCCGCGCGGCTGCGCCTCGGGCTCCACGCCGGCTCCCGCTCCACCCGGCACCTCCGAGAGTCCGGCCGGGCGACGCTCATCTTCGCGGACGGTGAGCTTTGTCTCTACGTCAAGGGCGAGGCGCTGGCCCTGCCCGACGCGGCGGCCGCGCGGGGCCTCGCCCGCTTCGAGCTCGTGGTGCGCGACGTGCTTGAGGACCTGGCGGAGGGCGAGGAGGCGGGCGCTCGGCTTTCGAGCGGACTCACGATCTCCTGGCCCGGGGACCCTGAGGAAATCGCGGCGCGTCACGCCCGCATCCGCGCGGCCCTCCGGGAGTGATCCGGGACGCCGATCGGGCCGCTCTCACCATGTGGTCCTGGGTAAGGAAGCGGGCCGTTCCCGCGCTATACGAGCGCCTGAGCGGACGACACCCGTGGGGTGAGCTGGCCCGCCTGAGGGAGCTTCAGTGGCGCTCGCCGGTCGAGCTCGAGGCACGTGCGCTTCAGCGGGTGCGGGCGCTGGTGGGCCACGCGGGAGCCCATGTTCCCTACTATCGCGAGCGCCTCAGCGCGGCCGGGCTGGCCGCGGAGGACATGGCGTCCCTTGCTGATCTGGCGCGCATCCCGATCAGCGGCAAGGGAGACCTTCACGTGGACTCGGCGCGGCGCGTGCTGGCGGACAACCTGCCGGCCCGCCGGCGCGTCCTCAGCAGCACGGCCGGCTCGACGGCCATGCCGTTCCGGTTCTACGCCGACCGGGCGGCCTCGGAGGTGTGGCTGGGCTCCTATCTACTCTTCCGGGAGTGGGCCGACGCCCCGCTCGGCGGCGTGATGATCTGGATTCCGGGGCCCGCTCATGCCTCGGCGACCGCGAGGCTGCTGGCCAAGGCGCGGGCCGCCGCGGCCGGCCTGCTCGTTGGCGAGCGGACGGTCCACCTCTCTGACTTCGAGCCCGATCTGGGCGAGCTTTGCCGGCAGATCCGGCGCCTCGCTCCCGGATGCGGCTACTCGATCTGGGGCTTCCCGTCCTACATCGCGCGGATCGCCGCCCAGCTGATCGAGTCAGGCGCCTCGCTGCCCGCCTATCCCCGTGTCGTCTTCACGTATGCGGAGACGCTCTCGATGCTCAACCGGCGCGCCATCGAGCGCGCGTTTCGCTGCCCGGTCGCCAATCACTACTCGAGCTGGGAGGTGCTCCATCTGGCCCAGACCTGTCCGGACCGGCCCGAGGTGCTTCATGTGAACTCCGAGCGCGCGGTCGTGAGGATCGTGCGCCCGGACGGGATGCCGGCGCCGTCCGGCGAGCCCGGGCGGGTGGTGGTCACCGACCTGGCGAACTACGTGATGCCGTTCATCAACTACGAGATCGGTGACTGGGCGGTGGCGGGGGATCCGTGCGCGTGCGGGCGTGGCTTTCCCACGCTGACGAGCCTCGAGGGTCGCGTGGGCGAGACCTTGCGCACTCCGGGAGGCCGCACCATCCTGCCCATCGCGCTCTGCCGCTTTCTCAACATCGTGGCTCGCGCCCACCCGTACCTCTGGGAGTACCAGGCGGTACAGACGGCGCCGGACCACGTCGTGTTCACGGTGGTGCCCACCGCTCGCTTGACGGCCGCGGTGGCGGACACGCTTCGGGCCCAGCTCGAAGGGTTCCTCGGTCCGGGGATGACCGTGACGGTTCAGAGCGTCGATCGCATTCCGGTGGAGCCGTCCGGTAAGCGCTTCCTGGTCAAGTCTAGGATCGCCGAGACCTAGGGGACGAGCCCGTCTCGCCCGAGCCCGGAGGCGGGCCCTCAGGCGTCCTTCTTGAGCCCGACGACGCTGAACGTCTCCACGGGCTTGAGGAACCCCTTTAGGCTCAGAGCTCCGACCGGCTCCAGGTCGACCAGCTCCTCCGCTGCTCCGGCCACGCGAGGCGATACGAGGATCTGGCCGGCCTTGGCCTCGCCGCACAGGCGCGCGGCGAGGTTGGTCACCGTGCCGATGGCGCCGTAGTCCCACCGTCCCTCGAACCCGATGGCGCCGATCGTCGCGTAGCCCTCGGCGATGCCGACGCCGAGCCCGAGGTCGTGACCTCGCTTGCGCCAGGCGACGCTCAGCTCCCGCACCCGGTCCCGCATGGCGACGGCCATCCGGAGCGCCCGCCCCGCCGGCTGGTCCACCGCCACCGGGTCGTTGAAGAAGATCATCATGCCGTCCCCCGTGAACCGCTCGAGCGTGCCCTCGTGCTCGAGGATCAGCTGGCCCATCGCGGCGTGGTACTCGCGCAGGACGCCCATGACCTCCTCGGGCTCGGTCGTCTCGGCGAAGGTCGAGAATCCGCGGAGGTCCAGGAAGACGACGGTGATCTCGCGCCGGTGGGTCTTCAGCGGGTCCTCGGCGCCACCGGCCACGATGAGCTCGGCCAGCTGCGGCGAGAAGAAGCGCTTGAGCCGGCCGAGCCGCTCGACCTCGGTGACCTTGTCGCGGACCCGCTGCTCCAGGGTCCGGCTCCATTCGACCAGCTGGTCGTGGAGCCGCTTCTTCTCGAGGCAGGCGCCGATCCGGGCGCGCAGCAGGGTTGGGTTGAACGGCTTCGGCAGGTAGTCCGTCGCGCCCAGCTCGATGCAGCGGATGACGCTCTCGAGCTCGTCCACCGCCGAGATCATGATCACCGGGATCGCCCGGAGCCGGTCGTCGGCCTTCAGCGCCTCCAGCACCTGGTAGCCGTTCAGCTCCGGCATCATGACGTCGAGCAGGACGAGGTCGAACGGCCGCGCCCTGAGGAGCTCCAGCGCCTGGCGGCCGTCGCGGGCGGACGCAAGGTTCGTGTAGCCCTCGCGACGGAGACGCTGGGTCAGGGTGTAGAGGTTGTCTTCGTTGTCGTCGACGACGAGCAGCGCCGCGCCGTCTTGGCTCATGTGGCCTTCGCCAGGAGCGACCGGATCTTGTCCAGCAGCCTGGGGAAGTCGACCGGCTTGGTGTCGAAGTCGTCGCACCCCGCCGCCAGCGCGCGGGCCCGCTCGCCTTCCATGGCGTGCGCAGAGAGCGCGATGACGGGGATGGCGCCCGTCTCCGCGGCAGCCTTGAGCCGTCGCGTGGCTTCCCAGCCGTCCAGGACCGGAAGGCTCAGGTCCATCAGGATCAGGGCCGGCGCCTCCGCGGCTGCCATGGCGACGCCCTGCTCACCGTCCTCCGCCACGACCACGGTGAACCCCGCTCGCGTCAGGCGGCTGCGCAGCATGTAGACGTTGTCGTCGTTGTCCTCGACGTAGAGGATCTTCGTCACGGCGCATCCCTTGACGGCTGCGTCCGGCGCGTGATCACGCTCGCCAGGACGCGTCCGACCTCGCCCAGGAGCTGCTCGCGCGTCGACGCCCCCTTCTGGAGGATCCGCTCGACCTCGCCGTTCAGGCGCTGCCGGTCCTCGGCGCTCAGGTCCATGGCTGTGAGGACGAGGACCGGGATGCCGCGCCAATCGGCGTTCCCGCGAAGGGCGTCGAGGAAGTCGAACCCATTCATCTCCGGCATCATGAGGTCGAGGACGATCACGTCGGGACGCCGCTCGGCCACGCGCTCCAGGCCCCTGAGGCCGTGCTCGGCCTGCGCCACCGACCAGCCCGCACGCTCGAGCGTCTGGCCTATCACCGACCGCGTGGCCTCGTCGTCCTCGACCACGAGGGCATGAGGCGTCGGGCGGTCGCCGCAGAGGCTCCGGAGGACGCCGGCGAGACGCTCGCGATCGATCGGCTTGACCATGTAGTCGGTCGCGCCCAGCGCGTACCCTCGGGTCTTCTCGTCGACGATCGTCACCAGGATCACCGGGATGTCGGCCAGCGCGGGGTCGCCCTTGAGCGCCGCCAGCACGGTCCACCCGTCGAGGTCCGGCATCATCACGTCCAGCGTGATCGCCGCCGGGTGGCTCTCGCGCGCCCGCCGTAGCCCCTCGATCCCGTTTGCGGCGGTGACCACGGGGAACCCTTCCTTCACGAGGAAGCGGCTCATGAGGTCGCGGACCGTCGGGTCGTCGTCGATCACCAGCACCGGGCTGGGCGTTCTCCCCGGCGGCCCGGGCCTCGGCGGAGAGGCGAGCGGCCTCGGCGCGGCCTCCGTCGCCCCCGGTTCGACGACCCGGGCGTCCGCAGGGAGACGAATGGTGAAGGTGGAGCCCCGGCCCGATTCGCTCGTGACCGTGATGTCCCCTCCCATCAGGCGGCAGAGGCGCCGGCTGATCGCCAGGCCGAGACCGGTCCCGCCGTACTTGCGCGTCGTCGAGGCGTCGGCCTGGGTGAACTCCTCGAACAGCCTCGCCATCTGCTGGGCGGTCATGCCGATGCCCGTATCCGAGACCGCCATGGTGACCCAGTCGCGCCCGCCGGCGTCCGGCTGGCGCCCCACGTCGATCCGGATCCTCCCGCGCTCGGTGAACTTGCTGGCGTTGCTGGCGAGATTGAGCAGCGCCTGGCGGAGCCGTGTCGGATCGGCCCGGATCGCGCCGACGTCGGCGGGACACTCCACATCGACGTCGTTCCCGTTCTTCGCTGCGATAGGCCGGATGGTCGTCACCACGTCCTCGACCATGGGGCCGAGGGCGACCGACTCCAGCGAGAGCTCCAGCTTCCCGGCCTCGATCTTCGAGAGGTCGAGGATGTCGTTGATCAGGGCAAGGAGGTGCCGGCCCGCCCGGAGGATGCGCTCGTGCGCCTCGATCTGGTCGGGCTGGGCCGCCGCCTGCGCGTCCTCGAGGAGCATCTCCGTGACGCCGATGATGGCGTTGAGCGGCGTCCGGAGCTCGTGGCTCATGTTGGCGAGGAATTGCGACTTGTGGCGGCTGGCGACCTCGAGCTCCCGGCCCTTTTCCTGGATCTCCTGGAACAGGCGCGCGTTCTCCACGGCGACGGCGGCCTGCGACGCGAACGTCTGGAGGAGATCGACCATGTGGGGGGGGATCGGCTCGCGCCTGATCCTGTTGTCCGCGGACAGGACGCCGACCGGGCGGCCGCGCGCGATCATTGGGATCGCCAGGAGGTTCTTCGTTCGCAGGGCGGCCAGCGCCGAATAGGGGGGACGGAGGCGAAGCTCGGGCGGCAAGGGGTTCTGGTCGGTGAAGAGCATGGGCGCGCGCTCGCGGTAGGCCGCGGCCAGCGCGCCCGCCTCGTTGAGCGGAATGGTCAGGTCTTCCAGCGGCCGCCACTCCTCCCTGGTCAGGCCCGCCCCTGCGCCGAGCATGAGGGCATCGGCCTCCGGCGTCAGCGTCCAGACGTGGAGCCGGTCGAGACGCACCACCTGGCGGGCGGCGTCGAGCACGCGCGTGAGCTGCTCGCCCAGGGAGAGGGGCTCCTGGAGTGCGGTGGAGAGTCGGTAGAGCTGCTCCATGTTCTGGGAGAGGCCCTCGAGCTCCCGGCTCTTCGCGTCGATCTCGCGGAACAGGCGCGCGTTCTGGATGGCGAGCACCGACTGCGCCGCGAGGGTCTGCAGGGTGGCGACGATTTCGGGAGAGAAGGACGCAAGCTCTCGCCGCAGCATCACGAGGCCACCCAGCAGCCGGTCCTCTCGGACGAGCGGGACCGCGAGCAGCGTGCGCGTGCCTTCCCGGGCGTGGAGCGCTCGCACCTGGGCGGGAACGAGCCGCCATTCTTCCTGGATGTCCGCGACCTGGACGGGCTCCCGGATCACACCCGCGCGCCCGACCGCTCCTTCGCCCAGCCGGATCGGCGCCGCCCGGACCGCCTCCAGGTGCTCCGGCGTGATCTGATGCGTCGCTCGCGCGTGAAAGCTCTGGGTGGTCTCGTCGAACTCGTAGACGATCCCGCTGTCGCTGCCGGAGAGCTGGACGGCGCGGCTGACGATGGTTGCCAGCACCGTCGCGAGGTCGAGCGTTGAGCTGACGGCCTGGCTGACCTCGCCGAGCGCCTGGAGCTCGCCGACCGATCGCGTCAGGTCCTGTGTTCGCGCCTCGAGCTCCTTGAACAGGCGGACGTTCTCGATGGCGATGACGGCCTGGTCGGCGAAGGTCTTGAGGAGCTCGATCTGCCGGTCCGAGAAGGCCCCCACGCGGGATCGCGAGACGGTGATCGCCCCGACTGGCAGGTCGTCGCGCAACATGGGGACGGCCAGCGTGGCGCGGAAGGTGACGGCCTTCGCCACCGAGGTCAGCCCGTAGTCCGGGTCTGAGTCGACATCCGGGATGTGCTCGACGGCGCGCTTGAGAATCGACCGGCCCGCGGCGCTCCGCCGGCTTGGCGGCATGGGAAAGGCGCGGTGCATGGCCTCCACGCCCTCCGGGGCCAATCCATGGTGGGCGACGAAGTGGACCCGCTCGCCATCGAATCGAAAAACGTGGCAGAACTGAGCCTCGCAGAGTCGCCTCGCGCTCTGCGCGATGGTGTCGAAGACCGGCTGGACGTCGGTCGGCGAGCTCGAGATGACGCGCAGGATCTCGCCGGTAGCAGTCTGCTGCTCGAGCGTCTCGGTCAGGTCGTGGTTGCGCGCCTCCAGCTCCTTGAACAGGCGGACGTTCTCGATGGCGATGACGGCCTGGTCGGCGAAGGTCTTGAGGAGCTCGATCTGCCGGTCCGAGAAGGCCCCGGGCCGGGACCGCGAAACGTTGATCGTTCCGATCGGAGCGCCGTCGCGCAGCATCGGCACGGCCACGGTGCTGCGGTAGGCCGCGATCTGCGCGACCGTGCCGAGCACGTAGCCCGGGTCCGCATGGACGTCCGGGATATGCGCGACGCCGTGGGTGAGGACCGATCGGCCCGCGGCTCGTCCCGGGCTGGGCGACGCGGGCCAGGCGCGGCGCAAAGCGTCGTAACCCTCGGGCGTGAGCCCGTGGTGAGCCGCGAGGTGGAGGAGCTCTCCGTCGAACCGAAAGACGAAGCAGAACTCGGATTCGCAGAGCCGCGCGGCGCTCTGGGCGATCGTGTCGAAGACCGGCTGGACGTCGGTCGGCGAGCTCGAGATGACGCGCAGGATCTCGCCGGTGGCGGTCTGCTGCTCGAGCGTCTCGGTCAGGTCGCGGTTGCGCGCCTCGAGCTCCTTGAACAGCCGGACGTTCTCGATGGCGATGACCGCCTGGGCCGCGAAGGTCTTGAGCAACTCCACCTGACGGGACGCGAAGGCACGGGGGGATGCCGCGGTGGCCACGATTGCGCCGACGGGCTGCCCGTCCCGGAGCATTGGCACGCTCAGAATGCTTCTATAGCCGGTCGCCTGCGCCAGCCCGCCGAACTGGTACGAGGGATCCTCCTGCACGTCGGGCACATGGGCGATCGCGCGGGTCAGGACCGACCGGTCCGTGGCTCCGCCTGGGCGCGGCGGCCTGGGGAAGGCCCGGATGAGCGCTTCCATCTGGGCGGGGTCTCCCAGGTTGTGGTGCGCGACGAGGTGCATCAGCTCGCCGTCGAATCGCAGGACCGCGCTCCACGTGGCGCCGCACAGCCGGAGCGCGTTGGCGGCGATCGTGTCGAAGACCGGCTGGACGTCGGTCGGCGAGCTCGAGATGACGCGCAGGATCTCGCTGGTGACGGTCTGCTGCTCGAGCGTCTCGGTCAGGTCGCGGTTCCGGACCTCCAGCTCCCGGAACAGCCGGGCATTCTCAATGGCGATGACCGCCTGGGCGGCGAAGGTCTCGAGGAGTTGGATCTGCTTGTCGGTGAACGGGCGGAGCTCCATGCCACGGAGCAGGATCGCCCCGATCGGCATGCCCTCACGCAAGAGCGGGGTAGCGAGGGTGGTTCGATGGCCGTACTGCTTCGCGTAGGCCGAGCCCTCCGGGAACTCGCTCTCGGACGTCGAGAGGTCGGAAATGTGGATCGTCATTCGGTCAACGACCGAGCGCCCGGTCACCCAGTTCCGGCTGATGGGCGCACCCTCTCCGATCGACCAGAACGGGTGAGGCCCGATCGTGGCCGCCAGCCGAAGCCCGTCGCCCTCGACCCGGAACAGGTCTGCATCCGGCACGTCGCAGAGCCGAGCGGCGTTCTGGACGACGGCGTCCAGCACAGGCTGCACGTCTGTGGGAGAGCTGCTGATGATCCTCAGGATCTCGCCGGTCGCCGCCTGCTGCTCAGCGCTCTCGCCGAGGTCCCGCAGCAAGGGGCGAAGGAAGGGGAGACTTCCGGCGCCGATGACATCCACGCCGGGCGGGCGGGCGTGGAGCAGTTCGTCCAGGATGGCCGCTTGCCCCGTGGACTCGATGACGACGTCGACCGGGAGGTGACCGAAGACCTCCAGGTGACGGGTCGCCGCGAGAATCCCCCGCGACTTCGCCTGCTGGAGCACGAGCGCGTCTCCCGTGGGGTCGACGACGACGACGACCTTCGCCGACGTCCAGCCGAGCAGGAGCTGGAGAAGAGCCAGGCCCTCCGGACCGCCTGCGATCAGCCCGATCCTGACCCGAGCCGAGTGCTCGTCCAGGCGGGAGCTCATCGACAGGCCCTCATACCGCCTCCCAATCTGGCGTCCGTCGGCACGTGCTCTCGAAGAAGTGTCGCCTGAAGAAGGCGCCGCTATTCTAGCCGAAGTGACGGCGCCGTGGACGATTCAACGCGACCCGGGCAGGGAGGGCCTAGTGCATCTCCACGCCGCCGGCGACGTTGAGGGCGATGCCGGTCACGTTCTCCGCGCGGCAGAGGTAGACGACGGCCTCGCCGATGTCCTCGGGCGTCTGCTCCCGCCCGAGCGGCGTGGTCTGGCGGACGAAGGCGTCGAAGGCCTCGCTGACCGGGACGCCGAGGGACGGTGCGCGTGCGGGCGCGACGCCGTCCGTCCACATCGTCGTCCGGAGGAGGCCGGGGCACACGGCGTTGACCCGGATGTTGGCGGGCCCGTACTCGTGTGCGAGGGCCTGCGTGAGGCCGACGACCGCGAACTTAGAGGCCGCGTAGCCGGCGGTGAAGGCGCGGCCCGTCTTCCCCGAGATCGAGGCGATGTTCACGACGGCGCCTCCGCCACGTGCTCGGAGCTCGGGGAGGGCGGCCTGGGTCACGAGGACCACGCCCTTGACGTTGACCGCCATCATGCGGTCGAGCTGCGCCTCGGTGAGCTGCTCGAACGGACCGCCGACCAGGACACCGGCGTTGTTCACGACGATGTCGAGCCGCCCAAGACCGGCCGCCGTCTCCGCCACCATCCGGCGCGCGTCCGCGGCCTGCGTGACGTCGCCGACGATGCCGAGGGCGCGGACACCGCGACCCTCGAGGCTCCGCACGGTCTCCTCGAGGTCGGCCGGCCGCGACAGCCGGTAGCCGATGGCGGCGTCGGTCGGCGCCCCGAGGTCGGCGGCCGCGACGTGGACGCCCTCGCCCGCGAGCGCGAGCGCGATACCGCGGCCGATCCCCCGGGCGGCACCGGTGACGAGGGCGACCTTGCCGGCGAGCTTCACGACGCCCTCACTACCACCGGTCGCCGCCTCGGGTCAAGGTCGTGCGGGAGCCGCTTCGCCGCGTCAGTCGCCGAGGACCCGGCGGCGGAGCAGGCGCAGATCGAGAGGAACGAGCACGGCCACCATCAGCAGCGACAGGAGGGCCAGGGCCGCGAGATGGCTGCCGACGGGGCCGCCCAGGAGTAGCCCCCGGTAGGTCTGGGCCAGGTGATACAGGGGATTCGCCGCCGACAGCGTCGCGAGCGTGGGGTGCGTGATGGGAAAGTACGTGCCCGACAGGAGCCCCATCGGGATCACGACGAGGAAGACCGGGAGATTCATGTGGTCGATCGTGGGCACGAGCGCGGTGAAGCAGAGCCCGAAGGCCGCGAAGCCGCAGCCCCCGAGGAAGGCGATCGGGAGCACGGCGGGAAGCCAGGCGAGCCGGAGCTCGATCAGGCCGCCGACCGCGAAGAGCGCCAGCACGCAGGCGACGATCAGGACGTAGATGGTGGCCAGGAGCGCCGCCCACAGGACCTCGCCCCAGACCACGTGCCGCAGCTCGACCTGCGTCGTGAGCTGACCCTCCCACGTCCGCTGGTAGCGCATCCGGACGAACGCGGCGAAGAGCGCCTGGAAGACGGCGGTCATGAATGCCGCATACGCGAGGAGACCCGGCGCCACGTAGGTCGGGTACTCCACCGGCCGGCCCCGCCAGTCGAGGTTCGCGACGTAGCCCCCGAGACCGAGACCGAAGGCGAGGAGCATCGCCACGGGCTCGAAGACCGGCGGGAGGAACGCGGTGTGCCAGTTGTGGAGATGGACGCGAAGGTGTCGGACCACGACGGCCCGGCTTTGCCACTCGAGCGCGGCGGTCAGCCAGCGCGCGTCGAGGCCGACCGAGGAACGTGCCGGCGCCACTGTCGGCGCGGTCACGGCTCGAGCGCCAGCTTGAGGAACAGGTCGTCGAGCGTCGGGCCGCGGACCTCGTAGCGAAGGTGGGGGAAGGCCCGCGCGAAGTCCGCCAGCCCCTCGGCGCTGAGCGGCACGTGCCAGTCGCCCAGGACGCTGGCCGGCTCCCGGACGCCGTGGCGCGCGAGCCACGGCAGGAGCGCCGCGGTCACCTCGGCGTCGGTCGCCACGACCACGACGTGCTCGCCCACGGAGTCGCCCAGGACGGCCTTCGGCGCTCCGTGGGCGACGACGCGGCCGCGAGCCAGCACGGTGAGCACGTCGCTGAGCCGCTCCGCCTCGTCCATGTAGTGCGTGGTCAGCATGATCGCGAGCCCCTCGGCGCGCAGCCCGTCCACCAGCTGCCAGACGGCCACGCGCGCCTGGGGATCGAGGCCGGTCGTGGGCTCGTCCAGGAAGAGGAGGCGCGGCCGGTGCACGATCGCGCGGGCGAGCATCAGCCGGCGCCTGAAGCCGCCCGACAGCGTCTCCGGCTTCTGCCGTGCGTACGTGCGCAGCTCGAAGCGGTCGAGGAGCTGCCCGACCCGCTCGTGGAGGGCCTCCGGCCGGGGGCGGAAGTACTCGGCGGCGACCAGGAGGTTCTGCTCCACCGTGAAGTCGCCGTCAAACGTGTCCTCCTGGGTACAGACGCCGATGGAGCGCTTGGCGTGCGCCAGGTCCCGGCGCACGTCCGTCCCCTCGAAGCGGATCTCTCCCCCGTCGGGGGTCAGGAACCCGTACAGCATCCGCAGGGTCGTGGTCTTGCCGGCGCCGTTCGGACCGAGCAGCCCATGGATCTCGCCGGAGCGGCACACGAGATCCACGCCGTCCACGACCTTCCGGCCGCCGAGGTGCTTCACGAGGGCCCGCGCTTCGAGCATCGGCGTCACGCCGTTCATTGTACCGGTCGGCCGCGCGTCGCATCCCGGCCGCGGCGATCGGCCCGAGAACGCCACGCTGTCCGCTGGCCGGGCGGTGGTCCGCCCACGGGGGCGCTCGCGCGTGCGGCCGGGAGCGCCCCCCTCGCCGCCCCGAGCGGGCGCCACGCCGCGCCGCAGCCGTCAGGGATGGAGACCCAGGATCCGCTCGGCGTTCCGGAGGTAGACCTTCTCCAGCACCGCGTCCGGGTACCCCTCGGACTCCCAGTCGCGGAAGAGACGCTCGTAGCTCAGCACCGGATAGTCGGAGCCGAACATGACGCGGTCCTGGAGCCGGCCCCGGATCTCACGCTTGAGCGCCTCCGAGAAGTACTTGGGAGACCAGCCGGACATCTCCATGAAGACGTTCGCCTTGTGGAGGCATACCGCGATCATCTCGTCCTGCCAGGGCCACGAAGGATGACAGGCGATGATCGTGAGGTCGGGGAAGTCCGCGGCGACGTCGTCGAGATGGGGGATCGGCCGGCAGTACTTGAGCTTCAAGCCCATGCCGCCCGGGGTCCCGGCGCCGAAGCCGGTGGTGCCGGAGTGGAACTGGACGACCTTCCCCAGGGACTGGCACAGGTCGTAGAGCGGGTAGAAGCGGTGGTCGTCTGGGAAGAAGGCCTGGGCCGTCGCCTGGAACTTGAGGCCCATCAGCCCGAGCGTCGTGAGACAGCGCTCGGCTTCGCGGACGGCCTCGCGCCCCCTCCAGGGGTCGATCATCGCCCAGCCGCCGGGGAACGTGTCGGGAAAGCGCCGGACCAGGTCCGCGACGTAGTCGTTCGTGAGCGGCGGACCCCCGGAGCCGGCCGCCGCGTCCCACCCGATGATGCAGGCGCGGACGTCCGCCCGCCGGAGGTCGTCGACCATCTCCTCCTCGGAGTGCACGTCCGGCCGGAACTTGTAGTAGCGTTCCATCGCGTCGAGGTAGGGGCCCCACGCCTCGTACTGGGGGCGCGTGGAGAGGTGGCAGTGGACGTCGATGGCCTTCGTCACGGGGGGTGGACTCCCGGGTCAGGCGGACTCGTCCTCGAGCAGGTCCTGGTGCGCCTGACAGGCCGTGCACATCCACCGCCGCCAGACATGCCGCTCACGATCGCGGCGGAGGTACCAGGGCACCATGGCGAGGCGCCCGCAGACGGGGCAGACGCGCCGCTCGCCATTGGCCTGGGACGCCGGCGCGAAGTACGTGCGGCGCTCGACCGGGATGTCCGTCATCGCGCCCTCATGATCCGGAGGGTTGCGAGGTTCGTCAAGGCCGATTTGGTATACTCCGGGCCGGAGGATCCGCGTGCGACAGCTCCGGATCGGCCTGGCTCAGCTCAACGTCACCGTCGGCGACGTCGAGGGCAACGCCCGTCGGATCCTCGACGGGATCGACCGCGCTCGTGCGCTCGGCGTCGATCTCGTCGCGTTTCCCGAGCTTGCCCTCACCGGGTATCCCCCCGAGGATCTGCTGTTCCGGCCCGCCTTCATCGAGGCGAACCTGCGGGCGCTTGACCGCGTGGCGCGGGCCGCCACGGGCCTGATCGTCGTCGTCGGCTTCGTCGACCGGCGGGACGACATCATGAACGCCGCGGCCGTCTGCCACGAGGGGGCGGTTGCGGGCGTGTATCACAAGCAGTACCTGCCGAACTACGGCGTGTTCGACGAGGACCGGTACTTCCAGGCGGGCGTCGAGACGCCGATCTTCGAGCTCGGCGACGACGGGCCGGTTTTCGCGGTGAACATCTGCGAGGACATCTGGTACTCCACCGGACCGACGACCGTGCAGACGCTCGCCGGGGCGGAGGTGGTCGTTTCGATCAACTCCTCGCCCTACCACGTCGGAAAGGTGCGTCACCGCGAAAGGATGCTGGCGACCCGCGCCGCGGACCACGTCGGGTACCTCGGGTTCGTGAACCTCGTGGGGGGGCAGGACGAGCTCGTGTTCGACGGTCAGTCCATGGTGTTCGGCCCCGCGGGGGACCGGCTGGCGCTGGGGCGCGCGTTCGAGGAAGACCTCGTGGTGGCGGACCTCGACCTGGACGCGGTGTTCCGCGCCCGGCTCCGGGATTCCCGGCGCCGCAAGGAGAAGCGGGCGGCAGTCGACACGGTGCACCGGATACGGCTCGATCCCCTCCAGGAGCCGCCGCGACCCCCGGTGCCGGCGCGGACGACGGCCTTCCTCGACCGTGACGCGGAGGTGTACGCGGCGCTCGTCACCGGGACACGGGACTACGTCCGGAAGAACGGGTTCCGTCGCGTCGTCGTGGGACTCTCGGGCGGGATCGACTCGGCGCTGACCGCGGCCATCGCCGTCGACGCGCTGGGGCGCGAGGGGGTCGTCGGGGTCTCGATGCCATCCACGTTCTCGTCCGCGGGGACGAAGGCGGACGCGCGTCGGGTTGCCCGGAACCTCGGCATCGAGTTCATGACGCTGCCGATCACTCCGGCTTACCGGGCCTTCCGCCGGGTCCTGGCGTCTCCCTTCAAGGGCCTCAAGGAGGACGTCGCCGAGGAGAACATCCAGGCCCGCGTGCGCGGCACCCTGCTGATGGCGCTCTCGAACAAGTTCGGCTGGCTCGTCCTCACCACCGGCAACAAGAGCGAGACCGGGGTCGGCTACTGCACCCTCTACGGGGACATGGCCGGGGGCTTCGCCGTGATCAAGGACGTCCCCAAGACGATGGTGTACACCCTGGTGAGCTGGCGCAACGCCCAGGGTGCCTCGGCCGTGATCCCCGAGTCCGTCGTCCGCCGGCCGCCGTCGGCCGAGCTCCGGCCCAACCAGACGGACCAGGACACCCTGCCCCCGTACGAGGTGCTGGATCGGATCCTGGAAGCGTACGTCGAGGAGGATCGCTCCCTGGCGGACATCGTCGCGCTGGGCTTCGACGAGGCGACGGTTCGGCAGGTGGTCAAGATGGTTGACCAGAACGAGTACAAGCGGCGCCAGGCCCCGCCGGGCGTCAAGATCACTCCCCGAGCGTTCGGCCGCGACTGGCGGCTTCCGATCTCGAATCGGTTCCGGCACCCCTAGCTTTCCCGTCCGCCGTCGTCCCTCCGTTCCGGCGCCCAGCGACCGGAAAGTGACAGCCCCGCCCGTGTAACTTTGGGCTTTCCGGCGGCGCCCGGGAGCCATCCGGCGACATCAGAGCGCACTCGGTGACTCCATCGACATCAATCTTCATAATCACTTAGAGTCACACCGTTCACCCCGTAGAAGAACTGGCGTGGGAACGCGCCGCCCTGGCACCGGACTTGAATTCCTCAGGACGGCAGTCAACGTCTGGACAACCGAATAGGCAAGCCGCTTCCGACAAGGCAAACCTGCCGCGAGGTGGGGACGCAAAGCCACGGGTGAGCACTCCCGCCGGGAGGCTGACAGCCGGGTTACCGAAGAAGCAGGGGGGGGCCAGCTGGCTCCTCCGGAAGGCGGCTTCCGGAAGGAGCTGTCATGGGCCTCTCGGGCACTCTCCGGACCGTCGTCACGTTGGCATTCCTGCCCGTGATCGTCGGCTGCGCCGGCGTGGAGTACCGCGAGCGATCGACCCTGATCCACACGCGGTATGCCACCGTGGAGAACTTCGGCGACGGCGAGATCACCGCCGAGCAGATCGACGGCCTCCTGGAGGAGGTCGCCGCGATCCTGCAGGTGAGCCTCCTTCCCGACGTACCCAAGGTCCGGGTCATGGTCATGCCGGCCGGCCGCATCTCGGAGCTGTACCGCCGGGTCGGGGAAGTCGCCTCGCATGGGACTGACGCCCGCGCGTTGTATCTCCCCGGAGCGAACCTCGTAGCGGTTCCCCACTACAGCCGGACTTTGCTCGGTCACGAGCTGGCCCACTACCTGACCGACCACTACCTGAGGTCGACGCCCCGTCGGAGCTGGGAGCGGATCGCGGTCAAGGTCGAGGACGCGCTACCCCGAACCCCGGCACCCGTGGCCCCGCGGTCGCCGGCGGCGGACGTGATTGCGACGCAGGCCCAGGTGGCGCCTTTCCTGGCGTCGGCCAACTAGGCACTCGCGCCCGCTTTCGGACTTGGCTTCCGGTGAGAGCGCGTACCACGGAGCGCCGGGACGAAGCGATGGGCCTCGACTCCCAGGGCGACTGGCAGTGGAAGGCCCGGAGGGTCCTCTCGCGGTTCGGCCCTCGCACGGTCCCCGCGCTCATCGAGGCGCTGTGCGGGGGCGAGGACCCCGCGATTCGTCGGTTCGCGGCTGAATCGCTGGCGCATCTCGGTCCCGAGGCCCGTGGAGCATCGGACGCGCTCCAGCACGCCGCCTGGCACGACGTGGATCCCTCGGTGCGCGAGGCGGCGGTGAGCGCCCTGAACGCCATCGCGGAGCCGAGACTCTCCTAGCGCCGCCGCCCGCCCCCGGCGGGATCGACGACGCGTAGTCCCCGGGAGAATCGCGGAATCCGCTACGGCCCCGAATCGCGAGCCAGCTCGCACGCGACGATCCAAGGTTGGGCCATCAGCGCCAGGACTACCATCACGACCTCCGCGTCGCCGAAGTTGTGCTCGAAGAGCCCGGCGACGAGAAAGCCGGCCACCCCGGCGAGGCTGGCGCAGACGAGTGCCCGCTGGACCGGCGATTCGCGCCCGACGCGGACCAGGATCCGCCATCCCTCCCGGAAGAACACCACCCAGAGCCAGACCCACACGGCGAGGGCCGGCAGCCCGCGCTCCGCGGCGATCTGGATCGGAGAATTGTGGAGATGGCCGGTGCTCTGTCGGATCGCCTCCGGCCTCCGGTAGTGCTGGTACCAGGCCCGGACCTCGCCGGGCCCGACGCCGAGCAGCGGGTGCTCCGCGATCATGGACAGGCCCGCTCGCCACATCGCCACCCGGTCCCGCAGCGTCTGATCCTCCAGGTTGACGACCGAACGCGCGCGCTCGGCCACCTGATCCGGCATGGCCACGGCGCCCACGGCCAGCACGGCGGCGAGAACCACGACGATCGGCAGCGTCCGCCGCGCCGTCAGCACGAGACCCAGCGTGCCGGCGGCCAGGCCGAGCCACGCATTGCGGGAATAGGTGAAGGCAAGGGCCGCCACGGTGACGACGGTCGCCGGCAGCATCCACCAGGCGCGGCGCCACGTGACGTTCGCGAGGTACGCCAGGAAGAAGAGCACGCCGAGAAACAGCACGCCGCCAAACGTCATGTAGATGCTGAAGGGCCCCCGGATACGCTGGGCGTGCGTGCAGATCTCCGACAGCCAGGCGGCCGGCACCCCGGAGGGGCGAGCCCCGCAGAGGTAGGCCTGGCCGAGCCCGTAGGCGGCCATCAGGGTCAGGGTGACGAGGAACGCCCGCCACAGCCGCACCGAGTGACGGCTGTCGCGGGTGCCGAGGAGGACCACGCCGAAGGTCCCGACCCGCAGCAGGTCCCGCGAGATCCAGAAGCTCCAGCCGGGGTTGCCGGAGAACGCGGCCGACAGGAGCGTCAGCCCGGCGAAGGCGAGGAAGGGACGCGTGAGGGGATGTCGACGCAACGAGTCCAGATCGCTCCACGTGTCGGCGAAACGCTCCCCGGTGTCGACCTCCGCGGCGCCGGATCGCGCGAGCACGCCGGGCGCGACGAGCACGAGCACGCAGAGGAGCGCCAGGAGGCCCTGGGAGAGGCTGATCGAGCACGCCATCGCGACGAAGAACGCCATGAGGGCGCCGTCCCGGGCGACGGTGGCCCAGTCGCGGGACCGGTGCAGGGGCAGCGGGCGGGGCGCAGCGAGGTCCACGGTGGGTGCCTCGGCGGCCGCTACCTAGCCGCCGGTGCCGCCAGGCCCGCCGGAGCCTGCCGTCGCGAACTGCAGGGCGTGCAGGCGGCGGTACACGCCATCGAAGCCCAGGAGCTCGTCGTGACTGCCCTCCTCGACGATGCGACCCTCGTGGAACACGGCGATGCGGTGCGCCAGCCGAACGGTGGAAAGACGGTGCGCGATGAGGACGACGGTGCGCCCCTTCGTCAGGTCGGCCAGCGCCTGCTGCACGATGAACTCGCTCTCGGCATCGAGCTCGGACGTGGCCTCGTCCAGGATCAGGATCGAGGGGTCCTTCAGGAACGCTCGCGCGAGCGCGATCCGCTGACGCTGCCCGCCGGACAGCTTCACGCCCCGCTCGCCGGCGAGGGTCTGGTAGCCCTCGGGCAAGGCGACGATGAAGTCGTGCGCGTACGCGGCCCGGGCGGCATGCTCGATCTCCTCCCGCGTCGCGCCCGGCTTGCCGTAGGCGATGTTCGCCTCGATCGTATCGTAGAAGAGGAACGTGTCCTGGGTGACGATCGCGAGCTGGTTGCGCAGCGACGCCTGCGTGCAGTCCCGGACGTCGACGCCGTCGACGAGGATCCGGCCCCGCGTGACGTCGTGGAAGCGCGGGATGAGGTCGGTCAGGGTCGACTTGCCGCCGCCGCTCATTCCCACGAGGGCGACCACCTCGCCCCGTCGCACCGTCAGGCAGATGTCCTTGAGCACCATCTCGCCGTCTTCGTAGCGGAACCAGACGTGGTCGAACTCGATCGCCTGCCCGAAGTCGCCCAGCGTCAGCGCGCCCGGCGCGTCGGCGACGGCGGGCTGGAGGGCGAGGAGCTCGAAGATGCGCTCAGCGGACGGCGTGGTCTGCTGGGCGAGATTGGCGATCCGGGAAAGCTTGCGCACGGGACCATACAGCATGAGGGTGGCCGTCACGAACGAGAAAAGCGTCCCCGGTGTCATCGCGCCCTGGATCACCCGGAAGCCGCCGTACCAGAGGATGCCCATGAGCCCGAGCGCGGCGAGGATCTCCATCAGGGGCTCGGAGAGCTCGTCGACGCGCCGGTCCTTCAGGGACAGCTCGAGCAGCCGGCGATTCACCTGGTCAAATCGAGCCTGCTCATGCGCTTCGCGGCCGAACGCCTTGACGATCTTGGTGCCGGCGAAGGCCTCCTGGAGGACCGTGTTGAGCGTCGCGATCTGCTCCTGCGTCCGGCGATTGATGGTGTAGAGCCGCCGGCCCATCGTCCGGATCGTGAGGCCGACCAGCGGGAACGCGATCAGGGCGAGGAGCGTGAGGCGCGGCTCCTGCGTGACCATGACGGCCAGGAGCGCGACCACCGTGCACACCTGGCGGAAGGCCATCACCAGGACCTCGGACGACAGGCGGGCGAGCCGGCTGGCGTCGACCACGATGCGCGACATGAGGTCGGCCGAGTGCCGGCCCTGGAAGAAGGCGAGGGGCATGGCCTGGATGTGCGCGTAGAGGTCCCGCCGGAGGGCGGCGATCACCCGCTCGCCGACTGAGGCCATCAGGTAGGACTGGCCGTACCGTCCGACGCCCTTGACGGCGTAGACGCCGAGGATGAGGAGGGGGAGGAGCTGCAGCATCGTCAGGTCGCGCCGGATGAAGATGTCGTCCATCGCCGGCTTCACGAGCCAGGCGATGAGGCCGTCGGCGCCGGAGACAACGATGGCCAGCAGACCCCCGGCCACGAGCCACGACCAGTAGGGGCGGACGTACGGCAGCAGGCGCTTGAAGACGCTCACCGGCGATTCCGTGCGGGTATTGTAGCAGCGGCGCGGGGCGCGTGATGACGTCATTCCGGCGCGCTCGCGTCCCGGCGCGGCCGCGGCGCCCTGGTCCGGCGCGCCGCCGACCGGGGGCCGGCCGCCTAGCCCGGGCGCGGGCCCGGTGTGGTCAGGCGCCTGTAAAGGGCTTCGAGGCGCTCGACCTTGGTGGCGGTCGAGAAGCCCGCGACGACGCGCCGCCGGCCGGCTCGTCCGAGGGCACGGGCCCAGGACGGATCGGCGAGGACGCGCAGGATTGCCGAGGCCATGGCCTCCGAGTCCCGGGGCGGCACGAGCAGACCGTGCTCCTCGTCGCCCACCAGCTCCGGATTTCCCATCGCCCGGGTCGCCACCACCGGGGTCTCCATCGCCAGCGACTCACGGAGGGTGCCCGTGATCCCGAGGCCCTCGTACGAGGCGTCCACCGAGACGTCCGCGGCCGAGAGAATCTCGGGGATGTCGTCCCGATAACCCCAGATCATCGCGGCGTCGAGCAGGCCCCCGGCACGTACGAGGGCCTCCAGTGGCGCGCGCTTCTCGGGGCGCGCGCCCACGAGAAGGAGACGCGCGTCCGGCCGCGCCGCGTGGACCCGCGCAAACGCCCGGAGGAGGTCGTCGTTTCCCTTGGGCTCGCGCACGCCGATCTGCGCCACGAGCGGCGTGCCCGCGTCGATGCCGAGCTCGCGGCGGACGGCGTCGCCGCTGACGCGGGCGGGGTCAAAGCGGTCGGTGTCAGTCCCTGAGTAGACGACGTCGATCTTCGTCGCCGGGAGTCCTTGGCGTACCAGGTCGCTCTTGATCGCTTGGCAGACCGCGACGATCCGCGCCACGAGAGAGCTCCGGTCGAGCCAACGACTCACGGGCGCCATCGGGAAGCTCACCCCGCGGTTGACCACGAGGGGAGGGCGCGGCCCGAGGCCTCGCGCGAGCAGCGTGAGGGTCCGTCCTCCGCCCTTGTGGGCATGCACGACCTCGACTCGCTGACGGCGGAGGACGCCGGCCAGGCGCGCGGCTCCGACGGGGTCCGCGGGACCCCGGAAGAAGCCGAGGTGCGCGAATCCAGCGGCGCGCGCCTCGACGGTCCACCGCTCGCTCGGCCGCGTCACGACCGTCACCCGATGGCCGCGCGCGGTGAGACCGCGGGCGAGATCGCACAGCTGGATGGCGGCGCCGGTGTAGAAGTCGCCCTTCGGGTAGATCTGCAGGACGTGCACGGGATCCGCCAGGCCGACCGCCGGGACGAGGGCGTCCGGCGGAGGTCGCTCAGGAGTGGGTCACGGAGCGGCGTGCGGACGTCGGCTCACGGTCGCTTCTGACTAGTCCCGCGCCGTTGGCAGGCCAGCCTGGGCCCAGCCCGTCATCCCGCCCCAGAGGTTGACGAGGCTGGTGTAGCCGCGCGCAAGCAACAGGCTCGCGACGATGCTGGACCGGACGCCCCCGGCGCAGGTGATGGCGACCCGTCGGTCGCGCGGGATCTCGTCGAGCCGGTCCACCACCTGTCGCATCGGGATGTGACGGGCGCCCGGCACGTGCCCGTCCGCCCACTCGACCGGCTCCCGCACGTCCAGGACCATCAGGTCGCGCTCGTGGGCGAGGCGTCCGGCCAGTTCCTGCGGCGTCACGTTGGTCAGGGTCCCGACCGGCAGGCCAGATGCGCGCACCGCCCCGGAGCCGATGACGTAGCCGGCGATGTCGTCCAGTCCGGCCTGGGCGAGGGCGGGGACCGCGCGCGCCACGTCTCCCTCGGTCTCTAGGAGAAGGAGCAGCGGCGTCCCGGGCTCGATGAACCAGGCGACCCGCTGTGCGAACTGGGGCCCGTCGATCCAGACGTTCAGGCTGCCGGCCACGTGCCCCGCCCCGAAGACGCGTGGCTCGCGAGCGTCGACGAGGACGGCTCCGGCGGTCAGGCGGCCGCCCAGCTCATGCGGCTCAAGCCGGGCAGGCGCGGGACGGTGCCGCATGGGATCCTCCGGTTTTTTCCGTGGGTGTGATGGGTCCGCGCCGGGCGGGCACCTCGCCGGGTGAGAGCGGGCGGACGATCATCAATGGGCGTCCTCGTTGGCGAGGCTGTGGTAGGCGCCGCGGAAGTACACGAGGGGCCGCCCGCCGGCGACCGAGGCGGACTCCACCTCGCCGATAAAGATCGTGTGATCTCCGGCCTCGTGCGCCGCCACGACGCGGCACTCGAGGGTCACCAGGGCGTCGTCGAGGAGGGGCAGGCCGCTCTTGCCGTCGTGATGCGGCACCCCCTGGAACTTGTCGCCGCCCGAGACCGCGAACCTTCGCGAGAGCGGCTCCTGCTCACGCCGGAGGGCGTTGACGGCGAACCGGCCGCACGTACGGAAGTCCGGATGAGCGGTGGCCGCGTGGTCCACGCAGACCAGCACCAGCGGCGGATCCAGCGAGACGGACGTGAAGGCGCTGGCCGTCAGGCCCGAAGGCCGTCCCTCGGGATCGCGGGTCGTCACGACCGTGACGCCGGCCGCGAAGGAGCGCAGGGCGGTGCGGAACTCGATCGGGGTGAGCGCCATCGGGCTCGCGACGACCGTACCACGCGCCTCCGCAGCTTGACAAGGGTTGGGCCATTCTCTACCTTAGGCGCGCCCCGCGACAGCGCGACCAGACGGACCGGTGCGTCAACTCCCAGATGACAACCAGGAGGCTAGGGATGGAGCAGGAGACGCGAAACGCGGAGACCCCGACAGTCGAGTCGCTGTTGAACGTGTTCGAGAGGGGAGCCGTGTCGCGACGCGACTTCCTGCGTCGGGCCGGCGTGCTCGGTCTGACCGCCGCGGGGGCTGGCGCGCTGGCCGACGCGGCGGCTCCGGCGCGCGCCCGAGCCCAGACGACCCAGAAGCGGGAGCTCGTCGTCGCGCAGGGAGGAGACATCTCGAAGTTCGATCCGCACATCTCCACCTCGGCCAACGACATCAGGGTCTCCTTCAACGTCTTCGACAACCTGACGAGCCGTCGCCCTGACCAGAAGCTCCACGCGGGGCTGGCCACCGAGTGGAAGGCCACCGGCCCCCAGACGTGGGCGTTCAAGCTGCGCCAGGGCGTCAAGTGGCACAACGGCGACGCATTCACCGCCGAGGACGCCAAGTTCAGCCTCGAGCGGACCTACGACCCGGCTGCGAAGACGATGGTGGCGACCGTCTTCACCACCATCGACCGGATCGAGGCGCCGGATCCGTTCACCCTGGTGATCCACACCAAGAAGCCGGATCCGCTGATGCCAGCCCGGCTCGCCTTCTACGGCGGCCAGATCGTGCCCAAGAAGTACCTCACCCAGGTGGGCCCCGACACGTTCAACGCCAAGCCCGTTGGCACGGGCCCCGTGCGGTTCGGCTCCTGGACGAAGGACGACAAGACGGTGCTCGATGCCAACCCGGACTACTGGGGGGGCAAGATCGATGTCGACCGCGTGGTCTTCCGGCCGATCCCGGAGAACGCCGCGCGCGTGGCCGCGCTCCTCAAGGGCGAGATCGATGCGATGGTGCTGCTCCCGCCGGACCACTTCGACCGCGTGAATCAGAACGCGGGGACCCGGGCGACCGGAGCCCTCTACGCCGGCCTGTACGTGCTCGCCGTGAACTCCAAGGTCCCGCCGCTGGACAATCCGCTTGTCAAGCAGGCGATGTCGCTGGCGATCGATCGACCGGCGATCGTCAAGGAGCTCTGGCGGGGACGCGGCATCGTCCCGAGCGGCCCGATCGCCCAGGGTGACAGCCACTTCGACACCGCGCTCCCGCCGCTCGCGTACGACCCGAAGGAAGCCAAGGAGCGGCTCAAGAAGTCCGGCTACAAGAACGAGCCGATCTACATCGAGACCACGGTCGGGTACACGGCGAACGACAAGGTGATGTCCGAGGCGATCGCGGCGATGTGGAAGGACGTCGGGCTCAATGCGGTCGTCGAGGTCGTGGAGTACTCGGTCCGGGCGCAGAAGAATCGAGAAAAGACCTTCAAGGGCCTCTGGTGGTCGGATCCGACCTCGACCCTTCGAGACCCTGACGGGATGATGTGGCGGCTGCTTGCCCCGGGCGGACCCCAGGACTACTGGCGGCATCCGGAGTTCGACGAGCTCGGGAACGCGGCGCGCTTCTCCCTCGACGAGAAGTTCCGGGGAGAGGCGTACCGCAAGATGACGAAGATCTTCCTCGAGCACCATCCCTGGATCGTCGTCGTCCAGCCGTACGAGGACTACGGCCTCCAGAAGTACGTCGACTTCACCCCGAATCCGAACCAGCAGTTTGAGATCCGGCGCTTCAACCTGAAGATGCGGCGCGCCTAGCGCCGTCAAGGCAGCCTGCCGGTCCCGGAGCGGGCCGCTCCGGGACCGGCTTTTTCACCCATGCGCGGCTTCGGCGGGTTCTTCGCCTATCGGCTCTTCCGGACGCTCGTTGCCCTCTGGCTCGTCTCCACGGTCGTGTTCGTCGTGATGCGGCTGTCGGGCGACCCCGTTCCGCTGCTGCTCCCGCCCGATGCGCCGATCGCCGAGATGGAGCGCGTCCGCCGAGATCTCGGGCTCGATCAGCCCCTGCTGGTGCAGTACGGGATCTTCCTGGCGAACGTCGTGCGGGGCGACTTCGGGCGCTCGATCCACTTCCGCCAGCCCGCGATGGAGGTGGCGGGCTCGTACCTGCGCGCGACGTTCGAGCTGGGGCTGGTGGCCTTCGCCGTGGCCGTCGCCGTCGCCTTTCCCGTCGGCGTCCTGTCGGCCGTTCGGCGGAATTCGGCGCTGGACCACGCCGCGATGGGTTTGGCGCTCGTCGGTCAATCGGCGCCCACCTTCTTCATCGGCATCTTGCTCATCCTGGTCCTGGCGCTCCGGCTTGACATGTTCCCGACCTCGGGGCGGGGCGACTGGCGGCACCTCGTGCTCCCCGCGCTCACGCTCGGCGCGTTCACGATGGCCTCGATCGCGCGTATCACGCGGTCGGCGGTGCTGGAGGTCTTGCGGGCCGACTTCGTCCGGACCGCCCGGGCCAAGGGAGTCTCCGAGATGTGGGTCGTGGCGAAGCACACCCTGCGGAACGCCGCGCTGCCGATCCTGACGATCACGGGGCTGCAGTTCGGTTCGCTGCTCGGCGGCGCGGTGGTCACGGAGACGGTGTTCGCGTGGCCGGGGATCGGTCGGCTGGCGATCCAGTCAATCTACAACCGCGACTACCCGGTCGTGCAGGCCACGGTCTTCATCGCGGCGGTCCTGTTCATTGTCATCAACCTGATCCTGGACGTGCTCTACGGGATGCTCGATCCGCGGGCGCGGGCGTGACGACCGCGCCCGCCGCCTCGCGTGGTGCCCTGGCCCTGAGCCTGCCGGCGCCGCCGGCCGCACGGCGGCGGCGCGTGCCGTGGCCCCTTTACGTCGGGGCGGCATTTGTGGCCGCGCTGGCGGTCGTTGCCCTTGCGGCGCCGCTGATCGCCCCCCACAACCCGGAGCGCGGGTCGCTGCGGGCGCGGCTCACGGCACCCACGCTCGAGGCCGCCGATGGGAAGGCCTACCTGCTCGGGACGGATCAGCTCGGCCGGGACGTGCTGTCGCGGATGGTCTTCGGGACGCGGGTGTCGCTGACGATCGGGTTCGCGGCGGTGGCAGTGGGAGGAATCATGGGCGGCCTGCTCGGGCTCCTCGCCGGATTCCGGGGCGGATGGATGGACGAGGTGGTCATGACCCTCGCCGACGCCCAGCTCGCGTTCCCGTTCATCCTGCTCGCGATCGGGATCATCGCGGTTCTGGGGCCGTCCTTCCAGAACCTGGTCGTCGTGGTCGGTCTCTCCGGCTGGGTCACGTACGCCCGCGTGCTGCGCTCGCAGGTGCTGTCCCTCCGCCAGCGCGACTTCGTGAGCGCGATCCTCGGGCTGGGCGGGTCGGTGCCGCGTGTCCTCGTGCGCCACATCCTGCCGAACGTCGCGTCGACGTTCATGGTCATTGCCACGCTCGAGCTGGCGCGGGCGATCGTCCTCGAGGCGACGCTGTCGTTCCTGGGACTCGGGATCCAGCCGCCGACCCCGTCCTGGGGCGGCATGATCCACGAGGGGCGGGAGTACCTCGACTCGGCCTGGTGGATCTCGGTGTGCCCCGGCGTCGTGCTGATGCTCACCTCGCTGGTGGTCAGCCGGACCGGGGACTGGCTGCGCGACGTCCTCGATCCGACGCTGCGCGGCGAGTCCTGATCGATGCCTGTCGAGGCGCTCCGGCCTGACGACTTCGCGGTCCGTGGCGATGGCCGCGGGATCCACCTCGTGGAGCGCGCGTGACGGGCGGCGAGGCGGTCAGGCGGGGGCCGGCGCGGGGGCGAGCGCGTCGAAGCGCTGGCCTGCCGCCCTGAGGGCCTCGGGGAGCGCAGCGCTTGCCCGCCCGCCGAGCGTGTCCGCCAGCGCGGCGAGCGTCCGGAGAACCGGGGCGCGGCGGGCGTTGTCTGCCATGGTCCCGATCCGCCAGACGCGGCCGGCGAGGGGGCCGAACGCCCCCATGATCTCGATGCCGTGGGCGTCGAGCAGCCGCGAGCGGAACCGCGCGTCGTCGACGCCCTCCGGAACCACGACGGGCGCCACCATCGGCATCTTGCCCGGACCGGGCGGCTGACCGTAGAGAGCGAGGCCCAGGGCCGTGAGGCCCGCCACCATCGCTTCGCCCGCATCGCGGTGGCGCGCGATCCGCCCCTCGAGTCCCTCCTCGAGCACGATGCGCAGCGCCTCCCTGAGCCCGTAGACCATCGTCGTCGGGGCCGTGTGGTGGTTGAGACGCTCCGGGCTCCAGTAGCGGTCGAGCTGGGTCAGGTCGAGATAGTTGGAGCGGATCGGGCTCCGGCGCCGGCCCATGCGGGTGGCGACCGCCTCCGAATAGGTGACGGGGGCGAGGCCCGACGGACACCCGAGACACTTCTGGGTGCCGGCCACCACGATGTCGAGCACCCAGGCGTCCGTCTCGACGGGAGCTCCTGCGAACGAGCACACCGCGTCCACGACGACCGGCACGCCGTGCTGGTGAGCCGCGCTCGCCACCTCGCGGACGGGATTCATCACACCGGTGGAGGTCTCCGCATGGACGATGAGAACGGCGGCCGCCCGGGCAGTCTCGAGAGCGCGCCTCACGTCGTCCGGATCGATCGGCGCCCCCCAGGGCGCCCGCACGACGGCGACGTCGGCCCCCGCGCGCCGGGCGATGTCCTCGAAGAGCAAGCCGAAGCGCCCGTTCTCGACCACGAGCACCCGCTCCCCCGGTTCGACGAGGCTGACGACGGCCGCCTCCATGCCGGCCCGGCTGGTGCCCGGCACCGGGAACGTGGACCGGTTCTGCGTGCGGAGCACGCGCCGGAGGAGCTCCTGCGTCTCGGCCATGAGGGCGGTGAACGCCGGGTCGAACTGCCCGACGAGCGGAGCGGCCATGGCCCGGAGGACGCGTGGGTCCGGGCTCGACGGGCCCGAGCCCATGAGGAGCCGGGTCGGGAGCGCGAGGTCAGCAGACATACCCGGGAACTCGCCCCGCGCGACCGGCGACCGGCGCGTGGGGCCGCGCCAGGTTCCGTCGGTGCTCGAGGAGCAGCCGCGCGGTCTCCTTGACCACGGTCACGAGCGGTACGGCGGCCACCATCCCGAGAAGCCCGAGCGTGTGCTCCCCCACCAGGATCGACACGAGCACCAGCATGGGGTGCATGTGGACGCTGCTGCCGATTGTCATCGGCGCCACGGCGAGGTCGTCGAGGATCCGGATCACCACGAAGACGGCGACGATCCAGCCGATCTGGCCGAAAGGCTGCGCGTTGGCGATCGCCACGACGGCGGCCACACTCACGCTCAGGATGGTCCCGAGGTAGGGCAGGGGATTCACGAGGGCGGTGAAGGCGCCGAGCAGCCACGGGTAGGGCGCGCCGACGAGCCACAGTCCCAGGGTGGCGAGGGCGCCGATCACGAGAGCGTCCAGAGCCAGGCCGCGCAGGTAGCGGCCGATGATCCGATCGATCTCGCACCACACGGCCACGGTCGTCTCGATGTGTACGGGCCGCAGGCGGTCGATCAGGTAGGCCACGATGGCCCCGCCGTCCCGGAGAAAGAAGAAGGCGAAGATGGGCGTGAGCGCGACGAAGAAGGCGATCAGTCCGAAGTGGGCCAGGAGCTGGGACGCATTGCCCAGGCGCTCCTCGATGAACGCGAGCAGCCAGCCTTCGCGCCGCGGCTCCTTCGGCAGGAAGCGCTGCACCTGAGGGTAGGCCTTGACGAGCTCGGTCTGGAGCCCATCGACGCCGGACTCGAGCGTCCAGGCCAGGAATGGGAGATTCGAGACGAGGGCGACGACCTCGGCGCGGAAGCGCGGCGCCACTAGAGTGGCCAGGAGCACCACGAGCAGCGCGAAGCCCGCGAAGAGCGCCGTCACGGAGACCGTCCGTCGGATCCCGAACCCCTGGATCCACACGGCGAGCGGGTTCAGGAAGTAGGCGAGGAGGGCGGCCAGCGCGATCGGGATGACCAGTCCGCGCAGGAGAAAGCCGACGCCCACGACGACGGCGATGACCGCAAGCCAGGCGACCGGGGATGGGCCCCGGTACGCGGGGCTGGCGGCCGGCTCGATGACGACCGGAACGTCACTCACCGGACCGCCGGCGGCGCGGCGCCCTCGGCGACGGGCACCGGGACGGCGCCCGCCTCGGCCTTGGCGCGCGTCACGTTGGCGGCGCGCACGTATCCGGCCAGGAGGCGCAGGAGATTCTTTGCCACGACCAGCGCGATCACGCGGTCGCCCGCCACGAGATCCTCGAAGTGGCTCCGGTAGAGGATCAGCAGCCGGGTGGGCGTCGTCGCGAGCGCGGTGGCGGACCGCGGCAGGTCGTCGATCAACGCGAGCTCGCCGAAGGCGGTGCCGGGTCCGAAGGTCACGATCCGCTGCCGACCCTGGGCGGTTTCGCGGATGACCTCGATCTCGCCGTCCAGGACCACGAACAGGCCCTTCCCCGGATCGCCTTCCGAGAACACTGCTTCCCCCGGGGCATAGGCCTTCTCGAAGAGCTGGACCGCCAGTCGCGCGAGCAGGCGGTGCGAGAGGCCGGCGAAAACGGGCGTGCGCCCGAGGATGCCGACACGGCGCGCGTGCTCCGGGTCACGGACCCACCCGAGCCAGCCCGGCAAACGCCCCAGCATGGCGCGCACTATATCAATCCGGGTGCGGTCCTGTCATGGAACTCATGGCCGCGGCGCCTGGCCGCGTCCACCGCGACCCGCCTGCCTCGGGTCGCGCGTGTGCTAGGATGCCGCGCACCGGAGCCCGCGTCTGCGTCGCCGGAGCCGCGCCTGGAACGGAGATGAGGATGATCGCGATGGCGCGCGCCTCGGGACAATCGCGGGCGACGCTCGGTCTGATCGTTCTCCTGGCGGCGGTCCCGGGCGTGCCCGCGGCGGCGCGGGCCCCCAATCCGCGTCGGTGAGATCAGTGTCGACCCCGGCAGCGTCGTGCTCACCGCGACGTCGGTCGGGAGGACGAGATGCGACCCGACGCCAGGGGCCGCCGTCGCGGCTGACCGGGAGCACGTGCCCGGCGAAGAGGTGCGGCCCTGACCAGGACACCGCTCGGACACGCCGTGGTCACCCTCGCGGAGGTGCAGTCGGCCGCCCGGCGGCAGGGGATCCCGCCTGCCGCGGTCCGCGCCGACTGGGCGCAGGCGCGCAACCACCGCGAGCCCGTCGCGGGGCCCGGCCCGGGATCCTTGTCGCGCCGCGGGCTGCTCCTGGGCGGTGGCGCGGCGGCGGCCTGGATCGCCCTCGGGGCCGCCACGTCATGACGCAGTCCCACGCGGGACGCCGCCCGCGCCGGACCTACCGGATCGCCCGCGAGCCCTGGGTGATCGAAGCGATCCATCGGCTGAACTACCGGACCTTCGTGGAGGAGATCCCGCAGCATCCGGCGAATCCTGACCGCCGGCTCGTCGACCGCCTGCTGGCTCGGAGCACGCCGTTCGTCTGCCTAGAGGGACGGCGGCTGATCGGCATGGTGATGGTCTCGGGCGAGCGGCCGTTCTCGCTGGACGGGAAGCTGGCCGATCTCGATGCCTACCTGCCTCCCGCGCGCAAGGCGTGCGAGGTGCGCTTGCTGATGATCGAGCCGCAGCACCGCCGGGGGCGAGTCTTCGGGGAGCTGCTCGTGCGCGCCGCCCGGTGGGGTCGGAGGCAGGGGTACGATCTGGCGCTGATCTCGGCGGCCGTGCAACAGATCAAGCTCTACCGCCACCTCGGGTTCGTCCCGTTCGGGCCGCCGATCGGGACGGCGGAGGCGCCCTTTCAAGCGATGTACGTGACGTGGGACAAGGTTCCGGAATCGGTCCGGTCTCTCGTGGAGCGGACCTGACGGCCAGCTCGGGCGCCGCCCGACCGTCCGCGCGCCCCCGGGGTCACGCGGCGGTGCGATCGCGCGCCCGTTCTCGAGGAGGTTGCCTGGCCGGCGCCGCGACACGGGTCTATCATCAGCCCGTGAACGCCGTCCTGCCGGGCCGGGAGCGCCGCGGTGGCTGAGGGAAAGCTCGTCTCTCTCGCCCGAGCGGCCGCGCTCGTGGCCGACGGGGACCACATCACCATCGGGGGCGTGATGTTGCACCGGATCCCGGCCGCCCTCGTGCGGGAGCTGGCGCGGCAGGGTCGGCGGGGCCTGCGCCTGTCGAAGCCCTCTCCATCCTACGACCTAGACCTCCTCTGCGCCGCGGGGTGTCTCGCGGAGGTCGACGCCGGCGTCGCATCCCTCGAATCGGCGTTCGGGGGTGCGCTGCCGAGCTACCGGCGGGCCGTCGAGTCCGGGATGCTCCGCGTCCGCGAGTTCTCCTGAGTGGGGGTGATGACGGGGCTGCGGGCCGCATCCCTAGGCGTGCCGTTCGAGCCGGTTCCGGGCTTCCGGGGGACCGACCTGCCTGCCACCGCGGATTTCCGGACCGTCAAGGATCCCTGGACGGGAGACGAAATCTACGTCGTGCCGGCGCTTCGGCCTCGCTGGGCGCTCCTTCACGTGCAGGAGGCCGACGCCTCCGGCAACGCCCGGATCTTCGGCTCCCCCGGATACGACCTGCTGATGGCCCAGGCGGCCGACGCGGTGATCCTCACCACCGAGCGAATCGTGCCGTCCGAGGAGCTCGCTCGGTCCCCCGAGATGACCCGGATCTCCGATCTGTCCGTCGCGGCAGTGGTGGAGGTCCCGGACGGCGCCCGGCCGGGCGACTGCCCCGGGTGCTACGACATCGACGAGGCCGGCGTGCGCCGGTACCTCGACGCCGCGCGGACGGTCGAGGGGCTCCGGGCGTACCTGGAGTCCGCTCCCTGAACGTCGTGCGGCCGGATGCCGAGCGAGTGGGCACCGTCGGCGTCCCCGAGCGCATGGCCATCACGCTGGCGCGGCTGCTCGTGGACGGCGAAGTGGCGTGCCACGGAGTGAACTCCGTTCTGCCCTCGCTCGCGATCGCCCTGGCCCGTCGGCTCCACTCCCCGGGGATCCGCCATCTCTCCATCGGCGGCGGCGTGGACGGCGCCCCGCCCACGCTGCCGCGCTCGTCGTCCGGCCCGGACTGGCTTGCCGGGTCCCCCGTCGTTCTCTCGAACGTGGACATCTACCAGCTGGCGCTGCGCGGCCGGATCGACGTGATGATCCTGGGGTGCGTCCAGATCGACGGCCAGGGGCGTATCAACTCGACGGTGATCGGCGACTTCGATCGGCCGCGCGTGCGGCTTCCCGGCGGCGGCGGCGCCGCCGTCCTGTTCCAGGTCTGCCGGCGGGTGATCGTCTACCGGACGCGTCACGACCCGAGGTCGCTCGTGCCCGCGGTGGACTTCGTCACCGCGACGGGCAACCTGGACCGCCTGGTGACACCGCTCGCCGTGTTCCGCGGCACGCCGGCGGGACTCCGGCTGGAGGCGTTGCAGCCCGGTGTCACCGTCGAGGAGGTGTCCCGCCGGACGGGCTTCAGGGTCGAGCCCCTCTCCGGGCTCTCGACCATCGCGCCGCCGACGCCCGTCGAGCTGGCCGCCCTCGCAGCGCTCGACCCGGACCGGTTGCGCGATCTCGACTTCCGGTGACGGGACCCCTCGAGACGCGGGCGCGATTTTCCATCGTCCGAGGCCCCGTTGCTTGACCCTCTCTGACCCCTTCCGTATAGTGAGGCGCGATGGGGCTTTTCGGCGGAAGCAAGGGGGCCGGGCTCACGAGAGACGCCGTGTTGGCGGCACTCCGCGGCGTGCTCGATCCCAATGCCGGTCAGGACATCGTGACCCTTGGGCTCGTCGAGGGGCTGACGGTCGAAGGTGGTCAGGTCGCGTTCACCCTCCAGTTCACCAGCGAGCAGCCACCTCTGGCCCGAGCCGAGATCCACAGCCGGGCCCGCAAGGTCGTCCAAGCCCTTCCAGGTGTGTCCGACGTGAAGGCCGGAATGGCCTCACGCGCGGGCACGGGGCACACCACGGGACACGGCCACGGCCCTGCTCGCCCGCCGGCGGAAGAGCTGATCCCGGAGGTCAAGCACACCATCGCGGTGTCCTCCGGCAAGGGCGGCGTCGGCAAGTCAACGGTGGCCGTGAACCTGGCGCTCGCGCTGCACGGCGAGGGGGCCGAGGTCGGCATCGTCGACGTCGACGTGTACGGGCCCAACATCCCCCTCATGATCGGGGCGCGCGGGCGGCCCGCGATGGTCGCGAACCGCATCGTGCCTGTCCAGGCCTACGGTGTGAAGGTCATGTCGATCGGGTTCTTCGTGAAGGAGGGGGACCCGGTGATCTGGCGGGGGCCGATGATCCACTCGGCCGTCCAGCAGTTCCTCAAGGACGTGGAGTGGGGACCGCTCGACTACCTGATCTTCGACATGCCTCCGGGGACCGGCGATGCCCAGCTCTCGCTGTCCCAGACGTTGCCTCTGTCCGGCGCGGTCATGGTGACGACCCCGCAAGACGTGTCGCTGCTTGACGTCCGGAAGGGCTTGCAGATGTTTCGCAAGATGAACGTGCCGGTGCTGGGCATCGTCGAGAACATGGCGGGGTTCGTGTGCCCTCACTGCTCCCACGCCACGCCGATCTTCGGCGAGGGCGGCGGCGCGAGGCTCGCGAGCGAGTTCGAGGTTCCGGTCCTGGGCTCGATCCCGATCGACACGGAGACGCGCATCGGCGGCGACACGGGCGAGCCGATCGTGGTCGCACGCCCCTCGTCCCCCCAGGCCGACGCCTTCCGGCGGGTGGCGGCCGGAGTCCGAAGCCGCCTCGCCGAGGCCGCGGCGCCGAGGCTGCCGCTCATCAGCTGATGCAGGAACCAGCGGAGCGGAGGGGTCGTCCAGCCCGGGTCGCTCCAGAGTAGGCCGCGACCGGTGCACGAGCTTCGCATCCCCATCTTTCCGCTGCCCGACGTCGCGTTCTTCCCCGAGACGGTTCTCCCCCTCCACGTGTTCGAGGCGCGCTATCGCCGGATGGTCGCCGACTGCCTGGCGGGGGATCGCTGGCTGGCCGTCGTCATGCTGCGCGCGGGGTGGGAGAAGGACTATCAAGGTCGGCCAGCCGTCCGCGCCGTAGCCGGAGCGGGGGAGATCATCCAGGCCGAGGCGCTAGCGGACGGTCGGTACAACATCCTGCTGGACGGCCGCGCGCGGCTCCGGATCGTGGCGGAGGAGCCGCCTGAGGGGCGCCTGTACCGCATGGTCCGAGCGGAGCGGCTCGATGATCGCGGGCCGAGCCCGAATGATCGCACGTTCCCGGAGCGCATGCAGGAGCTCCGGACGGCCCACGCCCGGCTGCTGGTGGCCCTCGGCCAGTCGCATCCTGACGTGGTCGGGCGCCTCACCGTGGCAGGTGCGTCGCCGGGCGCCGTGATCGATCGGATCGTGTCCGCGGTCGTCCCCGACTCGGAGGTGAGGCAGCGGTTGCTCGAGGCCGCCGACGTGAGCGAGCGGCTCGACCTTGCCCTGGCGGCTCTCGACGAGCTCCTCACCATGGTTGCTGGCCGGGAAGGTGACGAGGAAGAGGAGGAGTCCGATGACGCCTGAGCCGGGACGTGTCGGGCGTGGAGGGGGGCGGGCGGTCCGATGGATCGCGATGCTCCCGGTGCTGGCGCTCCTGTGGCTCGCGAGCGGCGCCGTCGCCGGGGAGCAGTGGGGGTGGCTCGGGGTCCGGATCCGGGACCTGACCGAGCAGGAGATGGAGGAGATCGCGAAGAGATCCGGCGTCACTGAAGGCTACGGCGTGCTGATCGCCCAGGTCATGAAGGAGACGCCGGCCGAGACCTCCGGTCTGCGCGAAGGCGACCTCGTCGTGGCCATCGACGGGCGCCCGATCGTGGAGACGCGTGCGCTTCAGCGACTCGTCGGCGGCACGCCGCCGGGCCGCGATCTCGCTCTCGTCGTGCTTCGCGAGCGCGAGCGCCAGGCGGTGAAGATTCGCGTCGGTCGAATGCCCGCGGAGGCGGTCGCCGACCGGGTCGCGTTCGAGTTCGGGTTCTTCGTCCGGGACGGCGCCGAGGATCGACCCGCCGTGCGGGAGCTTCGAGTCCCGGTGGTTGCCGGAGTCGCCGAGCGCAGCCCGGCCGCGCGGGGAGGTCTGCACGCAGGGGACCGGATCCTCGCCGTCGACGGCGTCGCGGTGGAGACGGTGGACGAGTTCCGTGAACGGGCCCAGGAGCTCTACCTCCGCAACGCGGTGCAACTTCGCGTAGAGCGTGAGGGTGAGTCCCTCCTGCTCACCCTGCCGCCCGCGCAGCCCCCGAGCCGTTGATGAAGCGGCTGCACGTGCTCGTCGTGGAGGACGACGACACGTTGCGCGACCTCCTCGCGGAGGTGTTGCGCAGCTGGGGTTACCAGGCCGTCGTGGTCCCGTCCGGTAGCCGGGCCGTTGAGCTCCTCGAGACGCAGCTCTTCGAGGTCGCCGTCGTCGACATCCACCTCCCGGAGATGGACGGCGTGGAGCTCTTACGGCACCTGAAGCGGCACGACCCCTCCATCGAGGTGCTCATGATGACCGGCGATCCGACCGTGGCGACCGCGGTGGAGACGCTGAAGCTGGGCGCCTACGACTACCTGACGAAGCCGCTGGTCCTGGAGGAGCTGCGTCACCTCCTGGAGCACATCCTGGAGCGGCGGTTGCTGCGTCAGGAGGTCAACGCGCTCCGAAGCCGGCTCGGCGAGCAGCTGCGCATGAGCGAGCTTGTCGGGGTCTCGCCGGTCATGGAGGCGGTGAAGGGGATGATTGTCCGGGTGGCCCCGGCGGATTCGCCGGTGCTGATCGAGGGCGAGAGCGGCACGGGGAAGGAGTTGGTAGCGGCGGCCATCCATCGGCTCTCCGCACGGGCCGGCGGCCCCTTCATCACGGTCAACTGCGGGGCGGTGCCCTCGGACCTCCTGGAGTCAGAGTTCTTCGGCCACGTGCGGGGGGCGTTCTCGGGGGCGGTCGCCGACACCCTGGGCCTGTTCCGCTCCGCGCACGCGGGGACGATCTTCCTGGACGAGGTGGCCGAGCTGCCGCCTGCGCTCCAGGTGAAGCTGCTGCGGGTCCTCCAGGAGAAGGACGTGCGCCCGGTCGGGTCGACCAGGAGCTACACCGTCGACACCCGGGTCATCGCCGCCACGAACAGGAACCTGGAGGTGGCGATCAAGGACGGCAGTCTGCGGCAGGATCTCTTCTATCGGCTCAACGTCGTTCGGCTCCAGATCCCTCCGCTGCGCGACCGGCGCTCGGACGTGTCGGCCCTGGTGACCGCATTCATTCGCCAGTTCAACCAGCGGTTCGGCCGCGAGATCAAGGGCATCGCCCCGGACGCCATGGCGGCCCTTCTCGCGTACGACTTTCCGGGCAACGTGCGGGAGCTCGAGAACCTGATCGAGCGCGCCTATGCGCTGGGCGCCCGTGACCAGATCAGGCTCGTCGACCTGCCGGCGCTCGGCGGTGGAGCGCCCCCGCGGGAGGCGGGGCCCTCGGCACTTCCACTGCCGGCCTCGACGACGGGCGCTGTCCCGACCCTGGCGCAGGCGGAGCGGGATCTGATCCTCCGCGCCCTTGCCATCCATGGGAACGATCGTGCCAAGGCGGCACGTGCGCTGGGGCTGTCGAGCCGTACGCTGTATCGTCGTCTCAAGGAGTACGGGATCAACTGACCCCCGTCCTGCCAAAGTGACAGGATGGCGTGCCGACTGGGGCAGCCCTTCCCCGAGTCCAATCCGACGGCTCTCGATTTTGTTTGCGGGCGCTTGAGGCCCTCGCGTGTAGACAGCGGCAGCACGCGCGGGCACAGTAGACCGTCCGGTGGCATTCTCCTTGCAATCGCCATAGGGCCATGGCGTACCCGTCAGGGTTGGAACGGGACGACACGCTCCTCCTGGTAGTCGATGCCGACGACGAGGCGGGCCGTGCGCTCGCCGATCACCTCACGCGGCGAGGCTTTCGCGTTGGGCACACGGCAGTGGGACAAGATGCGCTCGACCTCGCTCACGCGGGGCGTCTGCGCGTGGCCATCGTGGACGTGGCCCTTCGCGACATGTCGGGACACGCCCTCGTGTCGCGACTCAAGGAGGTCGACCCCCGCGTGCACGTGCTGATGACATCCGGTGACTACCGGCCGGAGTTCGAGGTCCGTGCCCGCCAAATCGGCATCCTGCACTACGCACAGAAGCCCACGGATCCGGACCGGATCGAGACCGTCGTCGCCAAGGCGCTCGGCATCGTCCAGTCCCGCTGACCGCGCCTGCTCGACCCGCCCCTTGACCTCGACCGCGCCGCGTTGTACACGCCAGGTGATGGATCGAGCTCAACAGGCGGGCTCCGGCCCGGCTCACGAGGGAGGGACGATGCAGCTCAGAGGCAAGCGTGTGGCGATCCTCGCGGAGAACCTCTACCAGGAAATGGAGCTCTGGGTTCCGTACTACCGGCTCAAGGAGGAGGGCGCCGACGTCCACGTCGTCGGCAGCGGCAGCGCCAAGAGCTACACCTCGAAGCACGGCTATCCCGTCCCCGTGGACGTGCAGGCCGAGCAGGTGAGCGCCGTCGAGTACGACGCCGTGGTCATCCCGGGCGGCTTCGCACCGGACCTCATGCGGCGCTCGTCTGCCATGGTGAAGCTGGTCCGGGACGCCTTCGGCGAGGGGAAGGTCGTGGCGGCCATCTGCCACGCCGGCTGGATGCCGGTGTCGGCGGGGATCCTGAAGGGCAAGCGCGCGACGAGCTTCTTCTCCATCAAGGACGACCTGGTGAACGCCGGGGCGACGTGGGTCGACCAGGAGGTCGTGGTCGACGGGAACTTGATCACGTCACGGAAGCCCGACGACCTGCCGGCCTTCTGCCGGGAGATCGTGAAGGCGCTCGCGAAGCGGTGACGCGGCGGCGGGGGCTCCCTCGATCCCCCGCCGCTAGTATCCCCGGCGGATGTCGACCCGGCCGCGCAGCTGCCGGCCCGTGAGGAAGCGCTTCAGGTTCTCGTTGAAGGTCGGGGCGATCTCCTCCGGGAGGCTCGGTCCCGAGATGTGTGGCGTCACGACGACGTTCGCCATGCCCCAGAACGGGTGCTCGGTGGGAAGGGGCTCTTCGGAGAAGACGTCGAGCACGGCGCCGGCGATCCAGCGCTCCTGAAGGGCGCGGACCAGGGCCGGCTCCTGGATGAGCGAGCCCCGTCCGAGGTTTACCAGCCACGATTCCGGCCTCATGGCGTGCAGCTCGGGCTCGCCCAGCATCCCGCGGGTTTCCGGGGTGAGTGGCACGACGAGGACCACGTAGTCGCTCGCCGCGAGGAACTCGTGGAAGGCCGGCCGGCGATAGACGCGGTCGACCTCGGGCACCCGGTGTCCGGTCCGGGAGAGGCCGAGGACCCGCATCTGGAATGCGCGCCCCACCGAGGCGACCACGCGCCCGATCGATCCCACGCCCACTATGCCGAGTGTCTTGCCTCGCAGCAGCACTGGATTGAGCGGCTCCCAGCGGCGGAGCCGCTGGGCGATGCGGAGGGTCTCCGTCCGCTGGGAGGCCCAGAGGAGCCAGCCGAACACGTACTCGGCCATCCACGGGCCGAAGACTCCCTCGATCCTCGTGAGCATGACCTTGGGCGGAAAAGGTACGTCGAGGAAGGCGTTCACGCCGGCGCCCATGACCTGGACCCAGCGAAGGCGTCTGGCCATGGGAAGGAGCTCGGCGGGGAAGCCCCAGGTGTAGAGGACGTCCATCTCCTCCACGAAGGGCAACGCTGTCTCGGGAGTGGAGGCGACCCGGAGTCGAATCTGACCTCGCGGGGCGCGAACCAGTCGCGCATAGGCTTGGGCCTCGTCCGGGTGGTACACCAGGACGGAGACCGAGCCTTTCGGCGGCATCAGAGGAATAATAGCACGGGGCAGCGCATAACCACGCAGAAAGTGTCACGAATCGGCACATGCTCCCGGCTCAGGGCTCCCGAGGAGGTCGGGCCGGAGAGCCGGCGGTGCCGCGGGGGAGCCGCCCCTCAGCGGGTGAGCGTCACGCCCGCCTGGCTCGCGCGGCGACGGGCCTGATCGACGGTCGCGGCCAGGTTGGTGACGTCCCGGCGGAGGGTCTGGAGCTTGGCCCGCAGGGGGGCGGCGTCGGCGCGCGCCTTCTCCTGTTCGGCGGACGTGCGGGCGCGCTTGTGCTGCTCGACGAGTTGGTCGTGCTGCCCCAGGGTCACGTGGTAGTCGTACAGGGTCTTGTTGTAGCGCTCGACCGCCTCGTTGTAGGCCTGCTTGACGGAGACCTGCGAGGCAGAGTCGTCGGACGCAAACTCCGCGAAGGGCAGATACTGCGGGCGCTGGGACTGCGCGGAGGACCCCTGCCCCCAGGCGCCCGTGCCAGCGAGCGTCGCGAGCGCGACCACGAGACCGATGAGCAGGTGCGGGGCGCCGCTCATCCCACCGACACCGCGAGACAGGTGGTCGTGCGCGTGACCCCCTCGATGGCGCCGATGCCCTCCGTCACGAGCTGCCCGATGTCGTCGAGCGTCGGACCCTGAACCACCGCGATGTAGTCGAACGGGCCCGTGACCACGTCGAGGGACTCGATCCGGCACTTGCCGGGCTTGAGCCTTCCGAGCGCCTTCTTGACCACCTTCGTCTTGCCTGCATTCGTCTCGACGAGCACGTATGCCTTCATGGCGCGACCTCCTCAGCCTAGGCGTGACCTAATCAGGGCCCATTACATCGTCGGTCCGGCGGAGCTGTCAAGAAACCGGGGGGGGTGCGGTGTTTCGTGGTCTATCGGCTCAGATAGTTGCGGAGCGTCTCGGCGAAGGCGGCACGGTTCTCGACGAGGCGGTCGGCGCGGACGTCCACGCGTGTGCCGCGCTCCACCTTCTTGTCACGCACATCGAACCGCACGCGCACTTCGCCCTTCACGCCCTTCGCGTCCAGGGCCAGTCGCTCGCCCTCGTTCTCGTCGTGGAGATGGAGGACCACGAGATAGAAGCCGTCGCGCTCCGTGGTGGTGGGGTGCTCCAGTCCCGTCTTCATGCGCGTCACGACCACCCGCGCTCCCGCGAGCGGGCGGCCTTCGCCGTCGGTCACGAAGCCCAGCACCACGAAGCGATGGTCCGGCAGATGCGTGGCCACCGCTGGCGAAGCGACCACCATGGCCGCCAGGAGCAGCGCAACCGCTCGGAGGGACACTGACACGCCCTGCATCACGCCTCAGTGTACAATGCGCGGCAGGAGGGGAGCCCGCGCCGTTGGCCTACCAGCCCCCCGCATCGATCCAGACGGCCCTCGACGCCGGTCGCATCTCCGGGGACGCTGTCGACCTGTTCCGGGCGTTTGCCCGCCGGTACTCGTTCCCGCTCGACGACTTCCAGGTGGAGGCGATCCTGGCCATCCTGGAAGGTTCGTCGGTGATCGTCTCGGCGCCAACGGGGGCGGGCAAGACCCTGGTGGCGGAGTTCGCGATCCACGACGCGCTCGTCGCCAAGCGACGGGTTGCGTACACGACGCCGCTCAAGGCCCTCTCCAACCAGAAGTACGCGGACTTCTGCCGCCAGTTCGGCGTCGCCGAGGTCGGGATCCTGACCGGCGACGTCAAGGTCAACCCGCGGGCGCCCGTGCTCGTGATGACGACCGAGATTCTTCGGAACATGTTCTACACGGGCACCCTGGAAGGGCTCCGGCACGTCGTCCTCGACGAGTGTCACTACATGGGCGACGAGGGCCGCGGGACCGTCTGGGAGGAGATCATCGTCAACGCCCCCAAGGACGTCACGCTGGTGGCGCTTTCGGCCACCGTCGCGAACGTGCGGGAGATCGCCGACTGGATCGGCCTCGTCCACCGGCCCATCCACGCGGTCATCCACCCGCGCCGCCCGGTGCCGCTCCGCTACCACGTGGCCGATCTGGCGGCCGAGATCCATCCGCTGGACGCCGTGCGGTCCGCCCGCGCCAAGCTGGTCGGCATCGCGGGAGGCGGAGACGAAGGCCGCGGCCGCTTCTACGCCCGCCGGGTGGCGTCGGTGCCGGCGATGCTCGAGGAGCTGGAGGCACGCGGCTGGCTGCCCGCGATCTACTTCATCTTCAGCCGGGCCGGGTGTGAGCGGGCCATGGACGAGGTGCTGGAGGAAGGCCGGACGCTCCTCGACCGGGTCCGCGCCCGGGAAGTCGAGCGGGCGATCGCCGAGGCGATCGAGGAGAGTCCGACGCTTGCCGCCTCCGCGCTCAACCAGACGATCTTCCAGGCGCTCCGGGCCGGCGTCGGCCTCCATCACGCGGGCATCCTGCCGAGCCTCAAGCGCCTGACGGAGGTGCTGTTCGAGCGCGGGCTGGTCCGGGTCGTGTTCGCCACCGAGACGATGAGCCTCGGCATTCACATGCCGGCCAGGAGCGTCGTCTTGCAGGGGCTCACGAAGCGCACCGACCGCGGGTTCCGGGCGCTGACGACCAACGAGCTGACGCAGATGGCCGGCCGGGCCGGTCGCCGCGGGATCGACCCGGAGGGCCAGTGCATCATCGCCCTCGACGCGCGGGACAGTCTGGCGGAGACGCTGTCGGTGATCGACGGCTCGCCGGAGCCCATTACGAGTCAGTTCCGGCTGAGCTTCGGCTCGGTGGCGCTCCTGGTCGAGACGGTGCGCGATGAGCCGGCGATCCGCCGCGTCGTGGAGTCGTCGTTCGGCCAGTATCAGAGCCTCCGGCACATCCGCCGCCTCGAGCGCGAGGTCGCCCAGGCCGAGGTGGCGCTGGCGGAGGCCGAGCGGTACGAGGCACCCTGCGGAGAGCTCGATCGGATCGGGCGCTACCGGCGGCTTCGCGGCGAGGTGGACGCGCGCCGGCGCGCCATGGGCTCGCGCTCGCGCCCTGCGCGCGCCCGCGCGCTCGATGAGGTCGAGCCGGGGCGTGTGGTGCTCCTCCGGCAGCGGGGGATCGGCGGCGGGCTCGGGGTGGTCGTGGGGGTGCACCGGCTGCGCGGGCACCGCGTCCTGCTCGACGCGCTGCTCCCGCACGGCTCGCTGGTCCGGACCAAGGCGGGAAACGTCAAGCGGGTGTTCTGGGCGACGCCTCCTCTGCTCCTGCCGCCGGCGATTCGCGACCTCAGCGCGCACCATCGCGGCTGGGGGCGCGACTTCCGGGAGACGCTCACCCGCGAGGGCGGGGAGCTCCTCACGCGCCTGAGCGAGCTCGACCTCGCGGCGCTGGTGGAGCGGGAGCGTCGCGGCGACCCCGAGGGCGCCCTCGAGCGGATCGAATGCCACGCCTGCCCGTGGGAGGCGCGGCCCCGCTGCGACGCCGCGTGGAAGACGATCGAGAAGGAGCGGAGTCAGCTCGAGCATCGGCGCGCGGCGCTCGAGGCGATCAGGGACGCGATCTGGCAGGAGTACCGGCGCGTCCTCGAGGTTCTCGACGCGTTCGACGCCGTCCAGCGGGGCGTCCTCCGCCCAAAGGGCGAGCTGGTAGCGTCGCTGCGGCACGACCACGAGCTTCTGGTGGCGGAGGCGGTGCACCGGGGCGTCTTCGACGATGCGACGGCTGCCGAGGTCGCGGCGCTGGTGTCGTGCCTGATCGAGGACGCGCGCTCCGCGGAGGACGAGCCGTCCCGTCGGCTCCTGCGCGAGCGGCCGCGGCTCCGACGCCGGGTCCGTCAGATGGAGGAAGCGGCCGAGGCGATCATGGCCGTCCAGCGGCGGGTGGGTCTGCATCGCCCGGCGCGTGTGCAGACCGGGTTCGTGGCGGCGGTTTTCCGGTGGGCGTCGGGGGATGACGACTGGGCCCGCGTGGTGACGCAGTCGTTTGGCGGCCACGAGGGCGACCTGATCCGCGCCATGCGCCGGCTGATCGACCTCCTGCGGCAGATTGCGGAGGGACCGGAGGTGCCGGGCGGTGTCGCCCGCGCCGCCGACTCGGCCGCCGGGATCCTGGACCGAGGGATCGTGCTGGAGTCCGCGCTGATCTGAGGGGTCGGTTCCGCGGCGTTCTCCGCGGCGCGTGGCGCCGTGCGACCGGGCGGGACGTGGAAGAGGAGCGGGGAGAGATCCCGGGCGGCGGAACCGCCGCCCGGGGGAATGCCTGCCGGAGCGGCTACTCGGCCGGCGCGAAGAACCTGACCATCACGCGGCGGTTTTGCTCGCGCCCCTTGGCGGTCGTGTTGTCCGCGGACGGCCGGATGTCGCCGAGTCCAATGGAGTGGATCCGGTGCATCTCCACGCCCTTCTCGACCAGGAAGCGTCGCACCGCCTCGGAGCGCCGCTGGCTCAGCTGGACGTTGTAGGGCATCGGGCCGACGCTGTCCGTGTAGCCTTCCAGCTCGACCACGAGGCTCGGATTGTCGGTGAGCTGCTTCGCCACGTCGAGGAGCGCGGTCTGGCCACGGTCGTCGAGCTCCGCGCGATCGAACCGGAAGAGGATTGCGATGGTGTCGCCCGGAACGCGCTTGTTGCGGTTCGCCCAGAGGCGGGTCAGGCGAGCACCCGTCTCGTCCGACTTGGCGATGGCCTGCGTGGCGCTGGCGTGAGCCTCGTCCGCCCGGGACAGGGCCTGGGTGGCCTTGACGACGCCCTCGTCGGCGCGGGTCTGGGCATCCCGGGCGAGGTTGCTGGCTTCGCCTGCGCGGTTGTCTGCCTGCTGGACGGCGACCTTCGTCTGGCCGAGCTGGTCGCTGAGGGCCGTCGTGCGCGCGCGCTCCTCGGTCACGGCCGTGTCGACGCGCCCGACCTCGGCGCCGAGCTTCGTTTCGCTCTTGCCGACTTCCTCGCGCACGAACTTCTTCGTGGCGCACCCGACGGTGATGAGTGACAGAGAGGCCACTATGATGGCCAGCGAACGTATCTGCATGCCACATCCTCCTCTGTGCGGGACACTCCCGCTACGATGACGGATCAGTCCGTCGTCGATCCACGCAAAGGCCATGCCGGACTTGGGCATGGGCGCGTTGTCTGACCAGGCGGACCTAGCGAGAATTGCGAGTGACTAGGCCCCACTGAGTTGATCCTGCCCGCCCCGTCTGGGCGCGGCCCAGCCCTGACGCGATGTAAGAGTTACCACGGAGGTCTCGCGGGGAAGATGTAAAAAGTTACTCGGTCGACGGCCGGTCAGCGCTGCGTGCTCAGATCGTCGGCGAGCGTGCGCGCCTTGATGGCGAGGTTGGCCGCGCGCTCGTACTCCTGGCCCCCCAGCGCCTTCCGGGCCTGCTCCACCAAGCTCTGGGCGAGGCGGAGCGTCTCCAGATCCTTCGCCGCGAGGGGCCGGCCATCGAGCTGGCGCAGGAGACGCTCGGCCTCCTCGATACGCCGGTGAGCCTCGTCCTGAAGCCGACGTACCTCCGCGGGCGGCAGGCTTGCGGTCAACGGCGGGCTCGCGCTTGCCGGCGGGCCAGGCACGCCGGCCGGCGCAGGCGCCGCGACCGGCGGCGGTGGGGCTGCCGGCAGTGCTGCGGGCGGCGTCACCGGCGCCGGTGCGGGAGAACGGAGCGGAGCCGCGGTCGCGGCCCCTGGTGTCGATGGCGCGGGCGCCGAGGTCGCGGGCGCCGAGGTGGCCGGAGGTGACGGGACCGCCTGCGGCCGGCTCATTGGAGCCGGGACCGGCGGCGGGGCCGGCGTGGTAGCAGGTGGAGCGGCCGGCGGCGGCGCGACGATCGGCTCGGGGACCGGCTTCGACGAAGCTGTCACGCTCTGGGCCGTGTCGGACGCGACCGGGGGCTCGGGCCGGGGCACCGCCGGCACAGGGCGTGCCCAGGGCGGCACCTCCTGGCGGATCGCCGCGCAGCCGGATACGGCAAGGAAGAAGGCGGCGAGCGCTAGGAGCTTCACGGGGCGCCCGGCGCGGCGGGCAGAGTGAGCGTCACGGTGGTGCCTTTGCCCACCGTCGACTCGACATCGACCCGTGCATCGTGCATCTGAACGATGCGGTACACCATGGCCAGGCCGATGCCCGATCCTCCCGCCTTCGTCGTGAAGTAGAGGCGGAAGATCTTTTCGAGATTCTCCGGCGGGATGCCGACTCCCTGGTCGCTCACGCGGATCTCGACCCCGTTCGGGGCGGCGCGGCGGCTCGCGACGACGAGCGTCCCGCCACCCGACATCGCCTGGACGGCGTTGCTGACGAGGTTCGCGCTCGCCTGTGCGATGAGGCCGGCGTCTGCCGTCACGCGCGGAAGGTCGCGTCCAGGCTCGAGCACGATCTCGACGCCGGCCCGGGCGGCCTCGGGGCGCGCGACGCGCGCGACGTCCGAGAGGACCGTGTTGATGTCGACCGGCGCGAGGCGGAGATCTTGCGGCCGGACGAAGCGCAGGAATCCTTGCACCACCCGGTCCAGGCGCTGGATCTCGTGCGCGATGACGTCGATGTTCTCGGCGATCTCGGACGGCGTCGGGTGCCCGGACTGGGCGAGACGGGCGCGCAGGAGCTCGAGATGGATTCGCATCGCGTTGAGCGGGTTCTTCACCTCGTGGGTCACGCCGGAGGTCAGGCGACCGAGAGCTGCCAGCTTCTGCGAGTAGCTCACCAGCGACTCCACCGCTCGGACCGGTTCGAGGTCGCGCAGGACGAGCAGGCCCCCGCCTGGCTCGGCGTCTTCTCGCAGAGGATACCCCGAGACGGCCCACTCGCGCGGCTCGCCTGCGCCGGCGGGCAGGGTCACCGTCTCGTGGAGCGGAGAAGCGCCGCCCTGGAGCATCGCGGCCGCGAGGCTCGCCAGCTGGTGCGCGGGCGGCAGCGCCTCTGCGAGCGGGCGGCCGGCGAGCGAGCGACCCAGCAGCCGCTCGGCCGGGGCATTGGCGAAGGCTACGGTCCCGTCAGGCCCCAGGAGGACCACGGCGTTCTGGAGTCGCTCCGTTCCGTCCGCGCTCGGGTCGCCGGCGCCCCCGGTCGTCGCCTGGATGCGCTCGCCCAGACCCTTCATGCGCTCGGCGAGTCGCCCCATGTCGTCGCCGGGACCGAACTCGACCCCGACGTCCCGGCGGGCGAGGCGCTCGACCCTCCGGGCGATGCGCTGGAGGTAGCCGAGGAGGACCCGCCCCGTGCCGAGGCCAAGGGCGATCGCCAGGGCGAGCGCGCCCGCGCCGAAGGCCAGGCTCCGAAGCAGCGCGTCCCGGAGCGTCTGGCGGACGAGGCTGGTCGACACGCCGACCTGCACGGTGCCGAAGGGCTGCTCGCCGCGGCGGACGGGGAGCTGGACCTCGTAGATCTGAGGCGGCCCCAGGAGCAGTCTCGCCAGCTGAGGAAGGCCCGCCGTGAGCACGTCGTCCAGGAGCGGACGCTCAGGGAGCGCCCGTCCCTGAAGCGCCGGGTCGCTGTGGAGCAGCGTGCGGCCACTGGCATCGACGATCGCGCCGTAGACCACGACCCGCGAGTACCCCACGAGGCCGTCGAGCAGGGCCCGCAGGCTCGGATCCTCCCGGAAGGCCGCGGGCGCGGCGGCGCCGCTGGCCCGGAGGACGTGGGCGGCCTGATGCAGGAGCTGGCGCGAGAGGAGGCGGCCCTCCTCTGCGGCGTTCCCAAGGGTGAGACGCGCCAGCGTCGCCAGGTGCGCGGCGGTCGCCACGGAAACCACCAGCAGGACCACCAGCGTGAGGCCGAGCAGCTCGCGCGTACGGGCGCTCAGGGCCATGGGAGCGTGGCCGGAGCCACCATCACGGGGGGCGGTTGTACCGGTTGAGCTTGTTGTGGAGGGTCTTGAGGCTGATGCCGAGGATCTCCGCCGCCCGCGTCTTGTTGTTTCCCGTGTGAGCGAGCGTGCGAAGGATGAGGCGTCGCTCCGCCTCGTCCACCGTCGTGCCGACCTGCAGCCGCACGGCGTCGGCCGCCTGGTCCGCGGATGGCTCCGCGGGGGCCGCCGCCGCGGCTGGGGGCGAGGGCAGGTGGGCGACGCCGATCAGCTCCCCGGGGCAGACGATCAAGGCCCGCTCGAGGACGTTCCGGAGCTCTCGAACGTTCCCCGGCCACGAATATCGCCGGAGGGTGGCCAGGGCGGCCTCGTCCACGCCCCGGACCGACCGCTGGTGGCGCTCGTCAAGCTCCTCGAGCAGAACACGGACCAGCTCGTCGAGATCTTCCGGGCGCTCACGGAGCGGGGGCAGCGAGAGCGTGAAGACGGCGATGCGGTAGTAGAGGTCCTCGCGCAGGGCACCGCTCTGCAGCGCCTTCGCCGGGCTCTTGTTGGTCGCCGCGATGACCCGGACGTCGACGGTGATCTCGGCCTGGCCGCCCACCCGCCGGAAGCGGCCGTCCTGGAGGACCCGCAGGAACTTGACCTGGGTCGCCGGGCTCATCTCCGCGATCTCGTCGAGGAAGAGCGTCCCGCCGTCGGCCAGCTCGAAGCACCCGGGCCGGCGGCCGGTGGCGCCCGTGAACGACCCCTTCTCGTGCCCGAAGATCTCGCTCTCGAGCAGCGTCTCCGGGATGGCCGCGCAGTTGACGGCTACGAACGGTCCACGCCGGCGCACCGAGTGGTCGTGGATCGTCCGCGCTACGAGCTCCTTGCCAGTTCCGCTCTCGCCGAGGACGAGAACCGTCGCGTCGGTGGGCGCGACCTGCTCGACCTGGCGCGTCACCTCCTGCATGGCCGGCGCCCCCGCGACCAGGCGGCCGAACGCTCCGCGGTGCCGGAGTTCGCGGCGGAGCCGGTGAACCTCGCGCACGCTCTCGGCCCGGTCGAGGGCCCGCTCCAGGAGGACCTGCAGGCGGGCGGGGTCGAGGGGCTTCGTCAGGTAGTCGTACGCGCCTTCCTTCATCGCCTGCACGGCGCTCTCGATCGAGCCCTGACCTGTGAGCATGATGACCGCGGTTTCCGGATAGTCCGTCCGCAGGACCGACAGGAGGGCGAGGCCGTCCATCGTCGGCATCACGAGATCGCTCACCACCACGGCGGGCGGGTCCTCCGCCATCCGCTCAAGGGCCTCGGCGCCATCGCCCGCGGTCGCGACCTCGTATCCCCAGAGGGTGAGGAGGTCGGCGAGCCCCTTCCGGGCGAGGGCGTCGTCCTCTACGATGAGCACGCGTTGACGCATAGCAGTTGCCGCAGTGCCTGCCAGGCTCGCTGGCCATGGTAGCAGAATCCGCGCTTCCGGCGCTCCTGCGCTTCGGCTACCATCGAGCGAGCCGGGCGTGCCCACTTCGCTCCCCCCGCCCGGGGGAGCCGGACCCCGGAGGGGGAGCGGAATGACGGCACTGGTCGTCCTGGGGATCGGGGTGATCCTCGCCCTGGTCGGCGTGGCGCTGTACAACGGGCTGGTACGGGCGCGGGTGCGGGTGGATGAGGCGTGGTCCGGGATCTCGACCCAGCTCAAGCGCCGACACGACCTCATCCCGAACCTCGTCGAGACGGTCAAGGGATATGCCGGTCACGAGAGGGCTGTCCTGGAGAAGGTCACGGAGCTCAGGAGCCGGGCCATGGGTGCCACGACGCCCGGTCAGGCGGCGCAGTCCGAGGGGCTCCTGACGCAGGCCCTCCGGGGCCTCTACGCCGTCGCGGAGAGCTATCCCGATCTCAAGGCGAACCAGAGCTTCCTGTCCCTGCAGCAGGCCCTCGCCGACACCGAAGGGATGATTGCCGGGGCGCGCCAAGGGTACAACGCCGCCGTGCGCCACCTCAACACCCGCATCGAGAGCGTTCCGACGAACCTTCTGGCCGGCACGTTCGGCTTCACGCGACGAGAGTTCTTCGAGATCGAGGATCCGGCCGAGCGCGCGGTCCCCCCGGTCCGCTTCTGAGCGGCGACCGCGCCGCTGCGCTGGCAGACGCGCGGGGGCCGTGGGAGAATGAGCGCGCCTTGAAGGCCTCTCGTCTCTCCGTCACGAAGAGCCAGCTCGAGGTGCCGCACGCGTGCGTGACGGCCGGCCACCCGCTCGGCGCCAGCGTGGGCGCCGAGATCCTTCGCCGGGGCGGGAACGCCGTCGACGCCGCGGTCGCCACGGCCTTCGCGATGGCCGTGGTGGAGCCGTTCATGTCCTGTCTGGCCGGGGGCGGGTCCATGCTCATTCACCGGCCGCGCGCGGGTGCGTCGGTCGCGCTGGACTTCAACGTGGAAGCCCCGCGGCGAGCGCACGCCCGGATGTACCCGCCCGGCGAGGGGCGCAGCGGGGACCTGTTTCCGTGGCGCGCGGTCGAGGGGGACGCGAACGTGCACGGCCACCTCGCTGTCGCGGTCCCGGGATCGGTCGCCGGCCTGGCGCTGGCCCTCGAGCGATGGGGGACGCTGGACCTTCGCGACGCGGTGGCCCCGGCCGTGGGCCTCGCTCGGCGCGGGGTGCCGATCGACTGGTACCTGGCCGGGGTCACGGCGATGTACGCGGAGGAGCTCGCCCGCTTCCCCGAGGCTGCGGCGACGTATCTCCGCGGAGGGCGATGGCCGCCGCGGCCTCCGAACCTCCAGGGCGGCGACCGGATGCGGTACCCCGCGCTGGCGCGGACCCTCGAGCGCATCGGGAAGGAGGGACCGAGCATCTTCTACCGCGGGGAGCTCGCCGAGCGCATCGAGGCGGAGATCCGGCGCGGCGGGGGCGTCCTGGATCGCGCGGACCTGGCGCGCTACCGGGTGAGGACGGAGCGGCCCCTGGCCGGCGACTACCGCGGCGTGACGCTCCTCGGAGTGCCCGGCGCCACGGGCTGCGTGACCGCCCTCGAGGCCCTGAACGTTATCGGGTGCTTTGACGCCGAGCCCGGGCCGGCGGCCGGCGCGCGCACGGCGCACGTCCGCGCCGAGGCGCTGCGCGTCGCGTTCGAGGACCGCCTCCGCTGGCTCGGGGATCCGGTGTCGGTCCGCGCGCCGTGGGCTGCGCTCTGCGGAAAGCCGTACGCCGCTGCGGTGGCGGCCGGGATCCGCCCGGACGGGCGCCGCCACCGGCGGCGGCGCGTCGATCCGGGGCGCTTCGAGCGTGGCGGGGCCGGCGACCGGAGACGTGCCGGGACGGCCGCGGTGGGCTCGGCGGCCGAGTGCACGACGCACGTGTGCGCGGTCGACCGAGACCGCACGCTGGTGTCGCTGACGCACACCGCGGTCAGTCTCTTCGGCTCCAAGGTCGTCGTGCCGGACACGGGCCTCCTCCTTTCGAACGGCATGATCTGGTTCGATCCGGAACCGGGGCGGCCCAACTCCATCGCGCCCGGAAAGCGCGCGCTGGTCAACATGACGCCCTTCCTGGCTCTGCGCGACGGTGCGCCGTACCTCGCGGTGGGCGCGCCAGGCGGCCGCAAGATCGTGTCCGCCGTCCCCCAGGTCCTGGCGAACATGATCGACTTCGCACTCCGGCCCCAGGCGGCCGTCGAGGCGCCGCGCCTGCACACGGAGGGCGGGGCCCTGGACGTCGACGATCGGATCGGGCCCGCGGCCATCGCCGAGCTTCGCCGCCGCGGGCACCGGGTCGTGCCGCTGACCGAGACCTACTCGAGCTTCTACTTCGCCCGGCCGCAGGTGATCGAGGTGACCCGGCGAGGGCTTGCGGCCGGAGTCGACCACCTGCGGCCCGCGACCGCGATGGGATTCTGACCGGAGGAGGGCCGGCATGGCGGACATCCGGCTGATGAGCGCGTTCGGGACCGTCCCCGGTGACGCCCAGGAGGGCATTCTGCGGGTGCTGCGGCACGCGCTGGAGACGGTCGCGCTGGAGGACGGCTCGTTCACGCGCGCCAAGGCCGTCTTCACCGAGTCCGACGAGCAGTGCGTGTTCACGGTCGAGCTGGACGCCGGGAAGAAGGCGCCAACCCCGCTGCTGCTGGACCTCGAGCTGCTCGAGGACGCGGTGACGGACAGCGGGCGACAGGCGCTTCTCACGGAGGAGGTGCGCCAGTACGTCCGCCGTACCCTCAGGACGTAGACGGGGCGGGGAGGCGATGCGCCCCCGGGCCGGCACGGGCCGCCGCAGGCGGAAGGCCGTCCGATCGAGGCGCCCGACCGAGGCCGTCCGTCCGATCAGGTCCGCCGGACAAGCCCCCGCGCCGGGGGGCGTAGACCGGTGAGCGCTGCGCCCGCCATCCGCCGGCTCATCGTCAACGCGGACGACTTCGGCCTCACCGCGGGGGTGAGCCGCGGCATCCTGCGCGCTCACCGCGAGGGGTTGGTGACCAGCACCACGGTCCTGGCGGCGCTGGCGTCTCAGCCCGAGCTGGACGCCGCGGCAGCCGCCTCGCGGGAGCTCGGCCTTGGGCTCCACTTCAACCTGACGTGGGGTTGTCCCGTCTCGCCCCCCGGGACGGTGGCATCCCTCGTCGATGCCGAGGGCCGTTTCTGCCGACACCTCGCGGCCCTGCAGGAGCGCGCCCGCCCCGACGACGTGCGACGGGAGGGAGAGGCGCAGATTGAGGCGTTCACCCGCCGGTTTGGCCGGGCGCCGACTCACCTGGATAGCCACCATCACGTGCATCGAGTGCCGCGGGTCATGGACGCGGTGGTGGACGTGGCGCTCGCCGCGAACCTCCCGCTCCGCAGCCAGGACCCTGGCTTTCGCGACGGGTTACGCCGTCGCGGTGTCGCCACGACCGACCACTTCGTCGGCGACGCGCAGGGCGAGCCCTACTGGACGACCGAGCGTCTGCTCGACCAGCTCGCCACCCTGCCCCTCGGTCTCACCGAGCTGATGTGTCATCCCGGGCTGTTCGACGAGGACCTCGCCTACAGCCGCTACGGGCGCCAGCGCGAGGTCGAGCTGGCGGCCCTGTGCGATGTCGAAGCGCGGGCGACGGTCGAGCGCTTGGACATCCGCCTCTGTCACTTCGGCGCACTCGACGCGACCGGATGAGGGCTCCCGCCGAGATCCCGCTCGTCGAGCTGCGCGGCGTCACCAAGGCGTACCGGGAGGGCGACGCCGCCCGGGTGGTGCTTCGAGGCGTGGACGCGGCGATCGGCCGGGGTGAGCTGTGCGTGGTCATCGGGCGGAGCGGCTCGGGGAAGTCCACGCTGCTCAACCTGATCGGCGGGATCGACGTGCCCACCGCCGGTGAGGTGCTCGTCGACGGACTCGCCCTGGCCCGCGCCTCGGAGTCGACGCGCACCCTGTTCCGCCGGCGCCACGTGGGGTTCGTGTTTCAGTTCTTCAACCTGATTCCCACGCTGACCGTCGACGAGAACTTGCGGCTGCCGCTCGAGCTGAACGGTCGGTCCGGCGACGCGGCGCGCGCGCGCGCCGGAGCCCTGCTCGCCGAGGTCGGCCTGGCGGACCGCGGCGCCGCATTTCCCGAACACCTCTCGGGCGGGGAGCAGCAGCGCGTCGCGGTGGCCCGGGCCCTGGTCCACGAGCCGCTGCTGGTGCTGGCCGACGAGCCGACGGGCAACCTGGACCTCGACACCGGCCGGCAGGTGCTGGAGCTGCTCGACCAGCTCACCCGCCGGGCCGGGCGCACGATGGTGATGGCGACGCACAGCCAGGAGGTGATCGGGCTCGCAGATCGGATCTTCCGGCTGCATGAGGGCCGCCTGGTCGAGATGCGCGAGCTGCCCGCCGGATGACACTCCTCCGCGCGAGTGTCCGGCACCTGCGACGGCATCCCGGGCAGGCGGGGCTGTCCCTCTTGGGGATCGCGCTCGGCGTGGCGGTGGTCGTGTCGGTCGACCTCTCCAGCGCGAGTGCCCGGCGGGCGTTCGCGCTGTCCGCGGAGGCGGTGACCGGACGGGCGACCCATCAGGTCGTGGGCGGCCCGCGCGGGCTCGACGAGCGCGTGCTGGTGCAGCTCTCGAGAGAGGCCGGGATCCATCCGCTGGCGCCGGTGGTCGAGGGCTGGGTCAGCGTCCAGGGCGCGCCCGGGCGCACGCTCCGCCTTCTCGGTGTGGACCCGTTCAGCGAGGCTCCGTTCCGGCCGTACCTCGGACGAGGGGCGGCCGGCATCCCCACCATCGGTACGCTCGTCACGGAGCCGGGGACGGTGCTGGTGAGCAGCGAGACAGCGGCCGAGCTCGGCGTGGGCATGTCGGCCACCCTGGTCCTGCGCGTGGCGGGACGCGCCCGCCCGGTGCGGGTGATCGGGCTCATCGAGCCCGGCGGAGCGCGAAGCCGGCAGGCGCTGGCGGGGCTTGTCGTGGCCGACCTGGCGACCGCCCAGGAGCTGCTCGACCGGCCGGGCCGGCTCTCGCACGTCGACCTCGCGATACCGTCGGGCTCGCACGGGGAGCAGCTGCTGGCCCGGGTGCGCGCCGCGCTCCCGCCCGGGGCCGAGGTGGTGCCGGCGGCCGCGCGGAGCGAGTTCGTCGGCGCGCTGACGCGTGCCTTCGACGTGAACCTGACGGCGCTGTCGCTGCTGGCCCTGGTCGTCGGCCTCTTCCTCGCCTACAACACGATGACGCTCTCGGTGGTGCAGCGTCGCGCGACGATCGGGATGCTGCGGGCGCTCGGTGTCACGCGCGCGGAGATCGTCGCTGTCGTGCTTGCCGAGGCGTTCCTGCTCGGCGTCGTCGCCACCGCACTCGGTCTCGGGCTTGGCGTCGCGCTCGCCGGCGGGCTGTTGCGGCTCGTCACGCGGACCATCAACGACCTGTACTTCGTCGTCGTTGTGCGGGAGCTGGCGCTGTCGCCGGCAGTCCTGGCGAAGGGGGCGGCCCTCGGCATCGGGGCGACGCTGCTCGCCGCGCTCGTTCCCGCGGCCGAGGCGGCGACGGCGCCGGTCGGGGACGCCATCCGCCGGATCGTCCTCGAGGCGCGGGCTCGCCGCGCGGCCCCGCGCGCGGCGGCGGCCGGGCTGGCGGTCCTCGCGACCGGAGGGCTCGTGGTCGCCGGCGCGGGCCGAAGCCTGGCCTTGAGCTATGCGGGGCTCTTCGCGCTCATCCTGGGCGCCGCGCTCCTCACACCGCTGGCAATGGTGGGCGCGGCCACGGCCGCCGGGGCCGCGCTCGGGCGGCTCTTCGGGCTGCCGGGGCGCCTGGCCGCCCGGGGCGTCCTGTCGACCGTCTCTCGCACCGGGGTGGCGGTGGCCGCGCTCATGGTCGCGGTGGCGGCGACCGTCGGGGTGGGCGTGATGATCCGCAGCTTTCGCGCGACGGTCGTGCGCTGGCTCGAGACCTCGCTGGTTGCGGACGTCTACGTCGCCGCGCCGACGATCCGAGGGGGCCGCGGCGGTGAGTCCACTCTCGATCCAGACGTGGTCGCCCGGTTGCGCGCGGCGCCCGGCGTCGCGGCGGTGGGAACCTATCGAGGCGCGCGCGTCACATCCCCGTCGGGTTCAACGCAGCTGGTGGCGCTCGGCATAGGCCCCGCCAGCTATCGGCAGTTCCGGTTCCTCGCGGGGTCCCCCGAGACCGTGTGGCCCGCCTTTCAGGAGGGCGGGGCGGCCATCGTGTCGGAGCCCTACGCTTACCGCCACCGCCTCACCGTCGGCGCTCCGTTGCGCCTCCGCACGGACCGGGGCGAGCGCGCCTTCCCGATCGTCGGGGTATTCGCGGACTACGGTTCGGACCAGGGTGTGGTCATGGTGAGCCGGCGGACATACGAGGCCTACTGGGACGACCCCGGGGTGTCGTCGCTTGGCCTCGTCCTCGCGCCGGGCAGTGACGCGGACCTGGTGGTGCAGCAGCTGCGCGCGCGGGCGGGGGAGAGTCAGGATCTCCTGATCCGCTCGAACCGCGCGCTCCGTGAGGCGTCTCTGGAGATCTTCGACCGCACGTTTGCGATCACCGCGGTCTTGCGCGTGCTCGCGACGGCGGTGGCCGTGATCGGCGTCCTGAGCGCGCTGATGGCGCTTCAGCTCGAACGCGCCAGGGAGCTGGGCGTGCTGCGCGCCCAGGGTCTCATGCCGCGGGAGGTCTGGCGGCTCGTCCTGACGCAGACGAGCCTCCTCGGCGGGATTGCGGGGGGGCTCGCGGTCCCCGTGGGCATCGGGCTTGCGCTAGTGCTGATCCACGTGATCAATCGACGGGCGTTCGGCTGGTCGATCGAGACCACGGTACCGGCAGATGTCCTGGTCCAGGCAGTCGGGCTGGCGATCCTCGCGGCGCTCGCGGCGGGGGTGTACCCGGCGTGGCGCATGGCGCGGACGCCGCCGGCGCCCGCGCTCCGGGAGGAGTGACCGCGCGTGAAGCCGGGCCCCGGCGTGAGGCTGCTCGCGCCCGTGCTCCTCGCCGTGGCCGGCGTCGGCGCGGGGCTCGGCCTGGTCATCCGGCTGGACGCCCAGCGGTCGGCGCGGCCGACGCTCGACGCGACGCTCTCGGTCGCCGAGGCCTTCGGCGCCGGCAGCGCGGAGGGCTTCGCCCGTGCCCTGACCCCGCGGCCGTTCGCGTTCCCGGCGGACCATGGCCCGCATCCGGCGTTCCGGTCGGAGTGGTGGTACTGGACGGGGAATCTCCGGGAGGCGGGCGGGAGCGGACGGCGCTTCGGCTTCCAGCTGACGTTCTTCCGCGTGGCGCTCGCTCCGGCGGCAGCGCCGCGCCGCTCGGCCTGGGGCACGCGCGACGTGTACATGGCCCACCTGGCGCTGACCGACGTCGCCTCGGGGCGGTTCCACGCCCGGGACCGCTGGGCACGGGCGGCCCTGGACCTCGCCGGCGCGTCGGCCGAACCCTTCCGCGTGTGGCTCGGCGACTGGCGCGCCGAGGGCGGCGGGCGGAGCGGGCCGCCCGTGCGGCTCCGTGCAGGGGAGGAGGATGTCCGGATCGACCTCACGCTCGGGCCCGGGAAGGCGCCCGTCCTTCACGGCGAGCGCGGGCTTTCCCGGAAGAGCGCGGAGGCGGGGAATGCTTCGTACTACTACTCCCTGACGCGGATGCCGGTGTCCGGAGAGGTGCAGAGCGCCGGCCGCAGCTTCGCGGTCGAGGGCCTCGCGTGGATGGACCGCGAGTGGAGCACGAGCGCTCTGGCGCCCGATCAGGTCGGGTGGGACTGGTTCGCCCTGCAGCTCGACGACCGCCGCGAGCTGATGCTCTACAGGCTTCGCCAGCGCGATGGCGGGGTCGCGGCCGCGAGCCAGGGCACGCTGGTCACGGCCGACGGCGCGACGCGGACGCTCGACCGCGACGCGGTCGAGGTGCTCGTGCTCGATCGCTGGACGAGCCCACGGGGAGGCACCCGGTATCCGGCGCGCTGGCGGCTGCGCATCCCCGCCGAAGGGCTGGATCTCCTGGTGACCCCGCTCCTGGCGGATCAGGAGCTCGACGTGGCCGCCCGGTACTGGGAAGGCGCGGTGGGCGTGGAAGGCACCGGCGACGGGCGGCCGGTCCGAGGAGCGGGCTACGTCGAGCTGGTGGGCTACGCGGCGCGCGCGCGAGGTCCCGCCGAGGCTGTGCGACAATGACGGCCGGGCCGGTGGGCTCGACAAGAGGGGTCACCGGTCGTCCGGGAGGCGAGTGATGCGACGGATGTGGATCGTGAGGGTGATCGTGGCGTGGCTCCTCGCCCTGGCGGCGAGCGCGGGGGCGGACGGGCCGTCGCCCGCTGCCCCGCCGCCCGGGGTTCCCAGGTCGGCCGACCTCGCGTTCCAGGAGGGGCTCGACGCGCAGAAGAAGAAGGACTGGCGGCGGGCGAGCCAGGCCTACGAGTCGGCGATCAAGCAGCGCGAGGCCTTTCCGGAGGCGTGGAATGGTCTCGGCTACTCGCTGCGCCAGCAGGGGAAGTACCCGGAGGCGATCAAGGCTTACGACCGGGCGCTGAAGCTCAGGCCGGACTACGCGGAGGCCCTCGAGTACCTCGGCGAGGCGTACGTGAAGATGGGGAAGCTCGACGATGCCCGGGCCGTCCTGCGGCGGCTGGAGTCGCTCGACAAGAAGGAGGCGTCGGAGCTCCGCACCGCCATCGACAAGGCGAAGAAATAGGAGCCACAGGTGACGGGCCGACCGCCGCGCCGAGCTCGACACAGCCGGGACACCGGCTCGTCGAGCGGGCGGCCCACCCCGTTGCGGGCGGGGGCCTGACGTGCCCGTCGCGCGGCCCCTGACCCCGGTCGGCGGCGACCTCGAGCGCGAGCTCCGCCGCGTGGTCGAGGGCGAGGTGCGGTTCGACGACTACTCGCGCCTCCTCTACTCGACCGACGCGTCCATGTACCAGGTGGAGCCCATCGGCGTCGTGCTGCCGCGCTCCAAGGACGACGTGCGCGCGGTGCTCGAGCTGGCCAACCGGTACAATGTCCCCGTGCTGCCCCGGGGGGGCGGCACCAGCCTGATCGGCCAGACCGTCAATCACGCCGTCGTCCTGGACTTCTCGAAGTACATGCACCAGGTGCTCGAGGTGAGCCGGGAGGAGCGCTGGTGCCGGATCCAGCCCGGCGTGATCCAGGACGAGCTGAACGCCCACGTCCGGCCGCTGGGCCTCCTGTTCGGTCCCGACACGTCCACGTCGAACCGGGCCACCCTCGGCGGGATGTCGGGGAACAACTCCGCCGGCTCCCACTCGATCGCATACGGGAAGACCATCGACCACGTCCTCGAGCTGACGTGCCTCCTGGCCGACGGGTCCGAGGTCACCCTGCGGGACTTGACGCCCGCCGAGCTCGACCTGCAGTGCCGCGCGGACGGTCTCGAGGGGCAGATCTACCGCGAGGTGCGGCGGTTGATCGACCAGCACGCGGACGAGATCCGCACGCGCTACCCGAAGCTCATGCGCCGCGTCTCCGGCTACAACCTCGACGAGTTCGTGAAGCCGCAGCCGTTCGGGCTCCACCGGCTGGCCGTGGGCTCCGAGGGCACGCTGGTGGTCGTGGTAGAGATGAAGATGCGGCTCGTTCCGCGGCCGAAGTTCACGGCCCTCGACGTCATCCACTACGACGACCTCCAGGCGGCGCTGGAGTCGTCGGTCGACCTCCTGACCACCGGGCCGTACGCCGTCGAGATCACCGACAAGATGATCCTGGACCTCGCCCGGGAGAACATCGAGCAGCGGACCCGGATGGGGTTCGTCCAGGGCGACCCCGCCGCCATCATGATCGTCGAGTACTCCGGTGAGACCGCGGCCGAGGTGCGCGCCAAGGTCGAGGCGCTGGAGGCGCTCCGCGCGCGGAGGCGGATCGGCTACGCGGCGCACCTCGCCTACGAACCGGCGGAGCAGCAGTCCATCTGGAAGCTCCGCAAGGCCGGCCTCGGCCTCCTGCTCGGGACCAAGGGCGACCGGAAACCCATCGCCTTCGTCGAGGACACCGCGGTCGAGCCGGCCAAGCTCGGTGTGTTCATCGCGCGCTTCCGGGAGGTCCTGAAGCGGCACGGAGCGGCGGCCGGGTACTACGGGCACTGCTCGGTGGGATGCCTTCACATCCGACCGCTGATCAACCTGAAGGACGCGGGCGAGATCCGGAAGATGCGCGCGATCGGCGAGGAGATCACCGCGCTCGTCATGGAGTTCGGCGGTGGGCTTTCGGGGGAGCACGGTGACGGCCGGGCCCGGAGCCCGTTCAACGAGACCCTGTACGGGCCGCGGCTCTACGACGCCTTCCGGCAGGTCAAGCGCGCGTTCGATCCGAAGGGGATCCTCAACCCGGGGAACATCGTGGACGCGCCCCCGATGACCGAGAATCTCCGCTACGGGCCGGAATACCGGGCCTGGGAGCCCGACACCCTCCTGGACTTCTCGGGGCAGGGCGGCTTCGCCGGCGCCGTCGAGATGTGCAACGGCATCGGCGTCTGCCGAAAGAAGGTCGAGGGGACGATGTGCCCCTCCTACATGGCGACCCTCGACGAGGAGCATTCGACCCGCGGCCGGGCCAACGCGCTCCGCGCCGTGCTGTCGGGCAAGGTCCCGCGGTCGGAGTTCACGGGCCGCCGGCTCCACGAGGTGCTTGATCTCTGCCTCGAGTGCAAGGCGTGCAAGGCGGAGTGCCCCGCCAACGTCGACATGGCCAAGCTCAAGTACGAGTTCCTCGCCCACTACCACCGGGCCAATGGGCTTCCCCTGCGCAACCGGCTCTTCGGGCGGATCCACATGCTGGCCCGGGTCGGGTCGGCGCTGGCGCCCGTCTCGAACTGGATCGCGGGCGCGGCGCCCCATCGCTGGCTCCTCGAGCGCGTGGCCGGCATCGACCGGCGGCGCCCGCTTCCGCGGTTCGCCCGCGAGTCCTTCGCACGGTGGTTCGGTCGCCGGCGACCGGAAGGCGGCGGCGAGCGCGGCGGAGTGGTGCTCTTCCACGACACGTTCAACACCTATCAGACGCCGGACGTCGCCATCGCCGCGACGCGGCTCCTGGAGGCGCTCGGCTACCGCGTCAGCCTCGCCGACCGGGGTTGCTGCGGGCGGCCGATGATCTCGAAAGGCATGCTGACGGAGGCGGCCGCGCTGGCGGCCGACAACGTCGCCCGGCTCGCGGGGGCGGCCCGCCAGGGCCGACCCATCGTCGGTCTCGAGCCGTCCTGCCTTCTGACGTTGCGGGACGAGTATCCCGAGCTGGTGCGCACGGAGGACGCCCGCCTGGTGGCGCGGCAGAGCTTCCTGCTGGAGGAGTTCCTGCGGAAGGAGCTTGCTGCGGGACATCCGCTCTTCGCGCGCGCCCACGCCGCCACGGGACGCAAGGTCCTGCTGCACGGGCACTGCCACCAGAAGGCCCTGGTCGGGACCGGTCCTACGATCGCCGTGCTCAAGGCGGCGGGCTACCAGGTGACCGAGGTCGACGCGGGGTGCTGCGGGATGGCGGGGTCGTTCGGATTCGAGGCGGAGCACTACGACCTCTCCATCAAGATCGCCGAGCGTCGCCTGGCGCCGGCCGTACGGGCCGTGGGCGCCGACGTCGCCGTCTGCGCCCCGGGCATCTCGTGCCGCCAGCAGGTGGAGCACACCACGGGGCGGACGCCGAAGCACCCGGCGGAGCTCCTCTGGGAGGCCCTGGGACGATAGGCGGCGCGAGGACGCCGCGCGCGCGCCGGTTGGCTCCCTCCTGATGGGCACGGACGCCCTGATCTGGGCCGCGGGCCTGGCCGGCGTCGCGGTCGCGGCGTTCGTCAAGGGCGCCGTCGGCTTCGGCTACCCGCTGATCGCGACCCCGCTGCTGGCCTTCGCCACCGACGTGCGGACGGCGGTCGCCGTGCTGGTGATCCCGAACATCCTGATGGACGGGATCCAGATGGTCCGCCGCCCCGGGCTCGTCGCCGCCCTCCGGCGCCACGCGCCGTTGCTGGTCATGGGGATCCTCGGGACCGTGGCCGGGACCCAGTTCCTCGCGGTGCTCTCAACGCGCGGGCTGCTCCTGACGCTCGGCGCGACCCTGGTCGTCTTCGTGATCCTGTCGGTCAGCCGCCCCGCCTGGCGCGTCACGCCGGGATCAGAGCGCCTCCTGGCGCCGGTGGTCGGCCTCGCCGCCGGCACGCTCGGCGGACTCACCAACGCGCCCTCCGTGGTGCTGACGCCCTACTACTACGCGATCGGGCTTCCCAAGACCGAGTTCGTGCGAGCCATCTCGGCGACGTTCCTCGTCTTCAAGCTGACGCAGCTCGGCGCCGTGTGGCAGGTCGGGCTGATCGACCGGCGCGTCCTGCTCCCGTGGCTGGCCGCGGCCGGGGTGAGTCTCGCCGCGTTCCGTCTGGGCCTGAGAGCGCAGGACCGGGTTCCGCAGGCGGCGTTCAACCGGGCCGTCCTGGTGCTGCTGACGGTCGTCGCGGTCGCGATGCTGGTCCGCGGCTTCCGGTCCTGACGAACCGGCCGCGCGCGGCGCGGCGCGCGCTACCAGACCGACGTCGGGAGGGGGAGTCCCTCCAGGAGCGAACCGTCCAGGGGGTCCGCCACCGGGGCGCCGGCGTCCTCGAGGAGCGCGTGGATCTGCCGAAGGTGCTGGGCCGCGTGCCAGACGGTCCGCTCGAGGAGCTCGTGGCCCCTCTGCGGGCCATAGTACGTCTCGACCGTCCCGGCGGTGGCGCCCTCGGTGCCGAGCCAGTCCCGGAGCGCCGCACGGACGGCCGCGCCGTACCCCGTGAGGGCGGGAGCGTCGAGCAGACCGGGAGGCGCCGTCTCCTGGAGCCACGCCTGGGGGAGGCGGCGCTCGATCATGGCGTCGCGGAACGCGAGGCTCAGGCGGAACAGGTGGTAGGCCAGCTGGTGAAGCGAGCGGTCGCGGCCGGGGTACTGGAGGGCGAGGTGCCGGGGCTCCACCGTGGCGACCACGCGGCCGGCCGCGGCCAGGACCCGATCCAGGCGCTCGGCGAGCGCGTCCGGGGGCAGCCGCTTCGCGCCCTCGTACCGGACCCCGAGGAGATCAGCGAGCGAGCCGGGATTCCATCCATGGACCACGCCGTTCTTTGCGACGACAGCAGGGACCGCCGGCACGCCGAGACGCGCGAGCGCGGCGCGCGCCGCGGGCTCGGCCTCGATGTCGATCGAGTCGAACGGCACTCCCCACGACGAGAGCAACTCTCTCGTCTTAGCGCAGGAGCTTCAGCCCGGGCGGTGGTAGAGGATCGCTTTGGAGTCGGCCATTTGCGGGGCGCTACCTTGACTGCATCTTAACCCGTGACCGTGGCGGTTGCGTAGAGAGATTGCGGCCGGTCGCGCCATCGAAGCGGTCCGCCGCCTTGATTCGCCCTCCGGCACCAAGGTGGCCGTAGAGGTGATCTCGATCGAGTGATGCCCGATCTGCGTCCCCGGGACTCGGCGCAGGGGGCGCCTCCCTCCTACCGCGGGCGTTCGCGCCAGACCATTATCGCCAGGCCGGCGACGAGCGCCGCCACGAGCGCACTCAGCCAGAGGGGCACGGGCGCGCCGTTCAACGTGATCTCCCAGCCCAGGATGAACCGCACCAATTGCAGAAGTGCGATCATCCACAGCACCACCACTGCAATCCGGGTAAAAGGCTTCATGGGCGAGCGACCTCCTGTTCGACCGTCACGGCTGGTAGGGCGTGGTGGTTCGCGGTGCCGCTGGAACCTGGCTATCCAGGGACCGCCGATAGCGGAGGCAGCCCTCCAGAAACGTCGGCCAGTCAGGCACGCTGGGAATCGGATCCGTGACCTCGGGCAACAGCCCCCACAAGTCGGGGTGGTGCCAGCAGAGGTCGTGTCCGGTCGCATCTCGATGCCGCCGGATTCCGTGGCGCAGCCGTTGGACCTCGGCCACGAGTTGCTCCCGCGTCATGCCGGCCAGGTCGTCATCCATGCGTATTCTCCAGGCTCATCGCCCACTACTCGAGCAGCGCCGCCGCCTGCTAGACTCCGGGGGTCACTCGGGTTGGCCACCACACCACCACGTCCAGACGTCGGGCGAAAGCGGCCCGCGGCGCGGGCGCCGGCAGTGAGAACCCGGCCGCCTCGGACACCGTGTTGCGGGCGATGTCCGCCTCCACCGGTTGGAGCGGCCATGGGGCGTGGTGGATGTCGGTCCGGCAGAGGCGCCGCCTGGCGCCGACGGCATAGAGGCAGTAGCGCTCCGTGAGCCAGTGATCCAGGGTGCCGGGCTCCGCCTGCACCACCGGCCCGGCGGGACGATAGGACGCGAGGAACTCCGCCGGCGTCCTCCCGCGTGTGCGCCGGCTCACGTAGGTGATCGTCCCGTCCGATGCCGTCCGGATGCGCATGGCCGCCGCGAAATACGGCAGATGGTAGAGCAGGCGGGCGCCGACGACCGCCAGCCTGCGGCCGGCGTCCAGGCTGAAGAAGAACACGCCGGGCTTGCCGCCCCGCGTCACGTAGGTTCGCACGTTGAGCTCGGGGAAGCGGGACACGCAGGGCATCGGCGGCAAGCCGCGGGGACGCAGCCGGCTCAGGAGAAAGGCGGTGACCGATACCCACGCCGTTCCGTCGTGGAGATCGAGCGCCAGGCTCCCGGGGACCCGTGCCCGGACGACGCCGGGGTCCACGGGCCAGTGGGCGAAGAGCAGATCGGTCCAGCGCTGCGCCATGACCCAGGGACGGCGCGGGATCGGCCAGGGCCGATGGTCGCGGACATCCGTCGGATCCGGAGCACCCGGCGAGGACATGGCAGTGCCCGCGATCGAAGCCCGCGCGTGCCGGGGCCGAGGCGCCTACAGATCCATCGGCCGGCGGTCCGCCAGCCGGAGCCAGCCGCGAGCGATCCGGTAGACGAACCACAGCCCGACGGCGGTGAGCGGGAGCCAGGCGATCAGCAGGCCGATGCCGACCGTGGCCACCACGAACGCGCCGCACAGGGCGACCCACAGCACGCCGAACCAAAAGGTGCGGATCTGCCACCGGAAGTGCGACTCGAGCCAGGTCCCGTGAGCCTGGCGGCGCTTCACGTAGTTCAGGATCACGGCGATGATCGACGGCCAGCCCGTGAGAAACGCGCCGACCACGGTGGCGACGCCGACGATGCCGGTGACCAAGCTGAAGGCGTGGAGCGCGTAGATGGCGTGGGTCCACTTGGCGAGCGAGTCGTCCGGACTGACGGGTGTGGCGATGACTGGCTCCGACGTCATGCGCCTTCCTCGCGCGCCCGGAGAAGGACGCGCTCGGAGGGAGGGCCGACGCACTCCGCACGGTGGGGTCTCATGGGCTGAGCCGTTGATCGAAGGTGGATCCCGTTGTCTCCCCTGTCCCACGGTGTTCCACGCGACCGTGTGTACGCCTCTTCCGAACGCGCGCGCTCACCGTCGCGTCCTCGCGACGGGGACCGACTCGCCGATGCGCAAGGCGACGATGTGATAGGGTCTCTCGGACCGGATGCCGATCCGGATCCCCTTGCATCGTGTAGTCGAGGAGATTACCTCGCGCGGGATGAGCGGCCCGGATCCGAGGGGCTGCCACTCCTCCCGCCACCGCGTCCGCCCGTCGCCCCCGATGCGCATCACCTCAAGGGTAGCATCCACGACTGGTCGCCGGCTGGAGCAAGGCGCGGTCAGTGCAAGCCAGCGCTGGAGACGTCCATGGATCCGCGTTCGGAGCCCGGGTCGAGACGCCATCCGCCAGGGGCTCGGAGCTGCGGTCGCGCTCATTCTGCCGAAGGCCACCGGGAGCGCGGTGCTGGCGTCGGCCTTCGAAACCCAACCCCTCCGCTCTTTCATTCCCACACTCGGAGGATGAGCACATGGACCACCGGGGCGGCTCGCAGGAACGTGTCGAGGGGCCAGCACCGCCGACGGGGATCTTGGGAAAACTTTCGAGCATGGCCGCGCGACGGCTCCGGCGGTGAGGGTCCTGCCCTGTGGTGTCGCCCTGCTGCTCGGGGCTTTCGTGACGGCGCTCGGAGGCGTGGCCCCCGTCTACGCCGATTCTGTTCAGTGCGGGGACGTGCTCGGACCGGGCGGTCGGTACAAGTTGGACACCGACCTAGACTGTAGTAACGATCCGGGGCCTGTGTCTGGGCCGGCTTTCACGCTGCGGAGTGGGGCGATCCTGGATTTGAATCAGCACCTTCTCACGTGCCAGTTTCCTGAACCCTGTCTCGTCTTCAAGGGTCGAGGCGCGACGCTCAAGAATGGCACGCTACAGGGAGGGATCCACTATGCCATCATCCTGGGCGGGCAGGGCGGACATACGCTGATGAACGTGACGAGCGGCATCATGGATGGCAACATTCTTGTGGAGTCGGATGACAACGAGCTCATCAATGTGATGGCGCACGGCGTCTACGGGGGAGCCTTCCTGATCGGGGGCAACGACAATCGCCTCACGAACAGCGTGGCTCATTGCCTGAGTGTGATTGGCGGTGGCTGCATTTCTGTTGGCGGGAACCGAAACCGCCTGAGCGAGAATGTCAGCCTCATCACATCCTCCAGGGGAGGACCGAATATCGAAATCGTGGGAGACGACAACGTGTTGCAGGGTAACCGAGCGATCCTCAGTGAGCTAGGCGGCCAGAATGTCCCGGGCGGCAAGAACGGGATTGTCGTGACGGGGACCGGAAACCGACTGACGCGCAACACGGTCAGAGAGACGAAGGGCCCGCCCCATCAGGACGGGATCGACCTTCAAGACACGAGTGGCGATTGCGACCACAACACGTGGCGGCACAGTACCTTCCGAACGAAGGACCCCGCCTGCATTGAGTAAGCGCGCGCCCCGGGTGTGCGGCGGCGCACGCGGCCAGGTGTGCTGCAACAGCGACCGACAGCAGGACGGCAACAATGGGTCGCTGCAGGGTATCCCCCCTTCCTGGGATCTCCTTCGCGCTACGGCGTGCTCCGGCTCCACGCATCCGTGCGCCGCGAGATGGCCAGCTCGTCGCGGCAGGCGTGGGCCAGATGCAGCGCCAATCCTTTCAGCGCTCCCCGGATCTCGGATCCTTCAGGCCGTTGCCGAACGCGATCATCGCCGCGGACACGCGACCGCGCTCCGCGGAGCAGTGGCCCATCCGATCCCGGCCGGGGGCCAGGGAGTGACCCCTGCTGGATCCGCATGGCCAGTCCATGTTTCGTCTGGGGCGGGCCGCCGGCGGGGGCGCCCACCGCGCGGAGGCCGCCCGCTCACCGTCGCTCCCGAGGCAGCATGACCCACTGGCGCGTCTTGTCGTCGAAACGCCACACGTCGCCGGACGCATCGAGGGCGTACAGCAGAATCTCGCTACCGTGAACCGACGTGGCGATCTGCACGAACTTCGCGTCGCTCCCACTCTGGTCGCTCATCGTCGCTGTTCCTTGTTCCATCCGACTCTCCCGCGACGTCACGCCGGCAGCGCCGTTGCCCGGACGCTATCCACGGAGGTCAGCCGCCTCGCGCGGAAGGTCGTGGACCAGCTTCAGGATCGTTGCGAGCGACGGCGTGCCCGTGATCGCACGCCGACTCTCGTGGGAGCGAGGTGCTCTCCTGGATTTCACGCCGCACTGGATCGGCATCCGGTGCGTCAGACCCTATCACATGGTCGTGCACCCGGAGATACTCCGGCCTGCAGCCGCATCAGTCGGCGAGAGGCAGCGTCCGCGGCGACACCCATCCGTGCGGCCGGAGGGGTTCCCGGCGGAACGGCATGCGCGCCACACTCCGGCCACGCATCCAGCGTGCCGGCGTCGCATCCTGGCCCGGCGCCGGGACGCTACGGCGTGCTCCGGCTCCACGCGTCCGTGCCCCACGAGATGGCCAGCTCGTCGCGGCAAGCGTGGGCAAGATCCAGCGCCAATCCCTTCAGCGCCTCTCCGGATCTCGGATCCTTCAGGCCGTTGCCGAACGCGACCATCGCCGCGGACACGCGGCCGCGCTCCACGAGAGCGAGCTCTCCCCAGTAGAGCTGCCAGAAGCGCTCCATCTGCTTGGCAGCGCTCTGGCGGTTCGGGGCATTGGCGATGTGGGACGCGACCTGCGTCGCCTCGGTGAACAGGAGGAGCTGCTTGTCCAGAAAGGGCTTCGCCGCCTCGACGCGCCGCGTCTCCGCGTACTTCGCCGCCTCCAGACGGATCTGGTTGCGCTCCTTGTCCGCCTTGTCCTGCCACACCCATACGCCCCAGACGAAAGATCCGATCGCACCGATGATGGACACGAGCTTGAGCCATTGATCGAAAGTGGGTCCCATCGTTTCCCCTATTCCACGGTGCTCCGCGCGCCGTGCTCATCGCGTCTCGGCCGGGCCGCCGGGACCTGGTCGCGGCGAGCCAGCTTCGGCTCCCTGCGGAATCCTACGGCAGGAGCCGGCCGGATCGCACCGGCCCTCCGGATCGCGGGCTCCGAGGGTACGCGCTCCCCTCGGTCGGTTCGAGGGGGTGCGGCCGGGCACTTCGGCGGCGGTTCAGCGGCACTTGGCTTTGGGGTATGATCGTCCGCATGTGGTCCAATGGCAGGGGTGTGGGTGCCGCCCTGCTTCGACGTGGGGCCTGCCGACTTTGGGTCGGCGTCGCGGCAGCTTGGCTCCTTGCGGGGTGCGGCAACGGCCAGTCGCCGACGGAGGCGGCGCGTCTCGCGGAAGCCCGCCGGCTCGAAGCCGCGGCGGCGAAGACGCCCGACGTGGTGGACGCCCTGTACCTCGGATCCGGGCGGCTCATCCCGCGGGACGGCGCGACGGACTGTCCGCTCCAGGGCTTCTGGAGCGGCTACCCTCGTGGAGCGACGGTCCGCATGCGGGTGTCGAGCCGCGTGCCCGAAAGCGCGCAGGCGGCCCTGGCCGGGGCGGCGGCGTCGGTGGGGGAAGCGACCGGGGGAGCGCTGAGCGTCCAGGTGGACATGACTCCCGAGCCCGATCCCCAGCCCGGCGTCAACGAGGTCACGGTCACCGAGGTGTCCTTTCCCCGCGGCGCGGGATGCTCCTCGGACGCGGGTTGTGTCCAGTATCGCTTCGCGGGGCGGGGACTCCTCATGGGAGCACGGGTGGTGGCGGCCAGAGGCCGCAGCCTCTCGGCCTACATCCACGACGCGGTGGGGCACGGCGTGCTCGGCCTCTGTCACATCGACGCACGCCAGATCGACGGTGCGGAGAACTCGCTCATGAGCGCGGGCCTGGGGGTGTTGCCAGGGTCGGGCGCGTCAACCCTGACCGGGCTGGACATCGAGGCGATCCGCACGGTCTATGCATCGAGCGTGAACCCGGGCGCGGCGCGGTCGGCGTTCCTGGCCGCGCGCCTCGTCAACCTCCAGGCCGGCCAGCTTCCCCGCAGTCGGTAGCACCACTCACCGCGGGCTGCGGCCGGCCGGCCCCGGGGCGATCCTGCTCCGGACGGGTGGCCCCCCGTGCTCAACCGGGTCAGGGCGTCTCGGCGTCGAAGACCTCCTGCGCCGCCGCGAGCGCCTCGCCCGTCTCGGCCCGGTAGCCGAGGTCGCGGAGGGCCATGCCGAGCGCGGACAGGGTGGGGAGGACGTAGAGCGGCCCGGCCGTCATTCCCATCGTCCCCACGCGAAGCACCGACTCGCGCATCTTGTCGATGCCCGTCGAGATGAGGATCCCGTAGGCGTCCCGCGTGCGGCGCACCACCGCGGTGGCCGCGAGCCCCGCCGGGACGCGGAAGCATGCGACGGTGTCGGAGGCGAGCGAAGGATCCCCGAACAGGTCGAGCTTGAGCGCGCCCAGCCCCGCCCGGAAGGCCTTGCCGGCGATCCGGTGCCGCCGCAACCGGTTGGGCATGCCCTCCTCGAGGATGAGGCTCACGGCCTCCCGGAGCGCCTGGGCGAGGTGGGTCGGGATCGACACCGGCTGGCTCCGGCGGCCGCCCTCCGGCACGCCGCCGCCTCGCGCGGCCGGCACCCACTGCCGCTTCCAGCGGACCAGGTCGTTGGCGTAGCTGGCCGAGGGACGGGCTCGCCGCTCCATGGCCTCGAAGGCCCGGGGCGACACCGCGACGATCGCGAGGCCCAGGGGCATGGCGAGGCACTTCTGGGAGCCCGTCATGTTGACGTCCACGCCCCACGCGTCCGTCTGGACGTCGAGTCCGGCGAGGGAGGACACGGTGTCGAGAAGGAAGAGCGCGCCGTGGCGGCGCGTGATCTCGCCCACCGCCGCCGCCGGGTAGGTCACCCCCGTCGAGGTCTCGTTGTGGACCAGCGTGAGGAGCTTCGGGCGCGTCTTGGCCACGATGCGCTCCAGGCCCTCCAGATCGATCGGCCGGCCCAGCTCGACGTCGAACGCCGTGACGGCCGCCCCGGCCCGCTCCATGACCTCCTTCATCAGGCTGCCGAAGACGCCGGCGACGACCACGACGACGCGGTCGCCCGGCTCGATGAGGGAGACGGCCGCGGCCTCGAGGCCGGTTCGCCCGGACCCCGGCATCGCGATCACCTCGCCCGACGTCTGGAACACCTGGCGAAGGTCGAGGCACGCGGGCTCGAGGATCTCCTCGTCGAACGGCGGCTCGTACTGGATCATCGCGGGCTGCGCCATCGCGCGGATGACTCGCCAGGGGACCTCGGTGGGGCCCGGAATCATCAGGATCGCGCGGTCGAGGCCTCGTCGCCAATGCTGGGTGCTCACGCGGTGTCTCCTTTGGGGCGCCCGGGTCGGCGCCGCCCGTCATCTTACGTCGCCCGGGGTCGTGTGACCAGTGCCGTCCGGGACCGTCCGGGACCGGTGGCGGGGGCGGGAATCGCCGATGATAGAATGCGACCACGTCCGGACGTTGGCATCACCGGACGCCCCGGAGGTCCCGCATGCTGAGAGCCTTGACACCCCGCCGGACCGTTCTCGCCGCCGTCCTGGGGATAGTCGTCTTCGGCGTACCGCTGACGGTCGGGGCCGCGGGACGATACGCGAACCCTCAGTTTCTGGTCGAGACCGAGGAGACAGCCCGGATGCTCGGCAGCCCGGGCGTGCGTATCATCGACGTCCGGGCGGGGGCCATGGGGGGGATCGGCTACCGGGTAGGCCATCTTCCGGGCGCGGCGTACCTTGACGCGGGCGAACTCGACGATCCGGCCGCCAACGCCGGGGGCTCTCCGATCCGCCCGGCCGCGGCGGAGGCGCTGTTCGGTCGACTCGGTGTCGACGACGAGACCACCGTGGTCGCCTATGACGACGCGGGAGGCATGCTGGCGGCCCGGCTCTTCTTCGTCCTCGAGTTTTACGGACACGAGCGCGTGCGGGTCCTGAACGGCGGCCTCGCGAAGTGGCGCCGCGAGGGCCGTCCGCTCGAGGTTGCCGCGCCGGCGATTACACCCCGCCGCTTCGAGCCGCGACCCCGGCGCGAGCTGATCGCGACGGCAACGGAGGTTCGAGCGAGCCTGGGGCGCCCGGAGGTCTGTCTGATCGACGCGCGGAGCGCGGGCGAGTACGCGGGAACGGCACAGTCAGGGCGGTCCGGTCACATCCCGGGCGCGGCGCACGTCGAGTGGACGTCCACCACTAACCCGGACGGCACGCTCAAGGACGCCGACGCGCTCCGGGCGCTCTTCGCCGGTGCTGGTGTGCGTCCGGACCAGACCGTGGTGGTCTATTGCCAGAGTGGGATGCGCGCGTCGCAGGACTATCTCGCGCTCCGGCTCATCGGCCACGCGCGGATCCGGAACTACGACGGCTCGTGGAGGGAGTGGGCGACCACGCCGGCGCTGCCGGTCGCGCGATAGTGGCCGCTGCCCATCCGGGCCCCGAGGCGGTCGCGGAGCTGGATCTCCGCGGCGAGGTGTGCCCCTACACCTTCCTCAAGGCGCGTCTCGCGCTCGATGAGCTGCCGGCGGGGGCGGTCCTGTGCCTCGTCGTCGACAACGAGACGTCGGCCCGTGACGTCCCGCGAAGCCTTGCCGGGGCCGGACACGCGGTGATCGAGTCCGCGTCCACCGGGGACGGGGCGTGGGTGATCCGGGTTCGGCGCGGGCCGGGCTGAGGCGCTCCGGTCGGCCCGGGCTTCAGGCGGCGTCGACGGGCTGCGGGCGCGGGGCTTCCGCCGGGCGGCGCATCAGCCAGACCAGCGGGACCATCACGGTGAAGATCGCCGCCAGGCGCAGGAAGTCGTCGGCGAAGGCGCTCATCGAGGCCTGACGCTGCACCTCGTCGTAGAGGTGCCGGAGGGCCTGACGTCGCGCGGTGTCGGCGTCGGCCCCGCCGGCCAGGTAGACCTCCTGGAGCCGCGCCAAACGGTCCGCTGTCGGGGCGCTCCACGGCGTCACGTGGCCGATCAGCGTGGTCATGTGGACCTGCGTCTGGCGGTAGAGCCAAGTCGTGGTCACGGCGATTCCCACGCTGCCTCCGACGTTCCGCACGACGTTGAAGATCCCGGTCGCGGTCGGCAGCTCGGCCCGGGACACCGCGGTCAGCGACATGGTGGTCAGCGGGACGAACACCAGGCCCATGCCGAATCCCTGGATGAAGCGCGGCCACAGGACCGCCCAGAAGTCCGCGCCGAGGGTCAGCGACCCCATGAGATAGAGCGAGTAGGCGATGATCCCCGTCCCGAGAGAGACGAGCCACCGGGGGTCGACGCGGTCGACCAGACGACCGCCGATCGCCAGCGAGATGAGCGACCCGAGCCCGCCCGGGGCCAGCACCCATCCGGCGGTGAGGGCGTCGTAGCGCAGGAGGTGCTGGGCGTAGAACGTGAGCAGGAGGAAGCTCGAGTACAGTCCGAAGCCGACCAGGGTGATGAGGAGCGTGCCCAGGGCGAAGGTGCGATTCGCCAGGACGCGGAGATCGACGAGGGGGTAGCCGACCCGCAACTCCCAGACCACGAGCGCCGTGAGCGCCACGACGGCCACGACGACGAGCGTGGTGATCGCCGGCGAATCGAACCAGTCGAGCCGCTGGCCCTGGTCGAGCGCGACCTGGAGCGCTCCGATTCCCAGCACCAGCAGCGCGAGGCCGACGCCGTCGAACCGGACCGTCGACGGGCGGGCGGCGGTCCCCTCCCCCGGCGGGTCGTCCAGGAAGGCGCTCCCGAGGGCCAGCGCGAGGGCGCCGAACGGAAGGTTCAGGTAGAAGATCCAGCGCCACGAGTAGTTCTCGGTGATCCAGCCGCCGACGGTCGGGCCCACGATCGGCGCGACCATGATCCCGAGGCCCCAGATGGCCATGGCCATCCCGCGCTGCCGCGGCGGGAAGATCTCCAGGAGGATGGCCTGCGCGAGAGGGATGAGCGGGCCGCCGCCAAGCCCCTGGAGCAGGCGGGCGCCGACCAGGAACTCGAGGCTCGGGGCGGCTCCCGAAAGGAGCGAACTCGCCAGGAACGTGGCCGTCGCGAGCAGGAAGAACCGCCGGCGCCCGAGGCGCGCCACCAGCCAGCCGGTCGCCGGCAGGATGACCGCGTTGGCGGCGATGAACGAGGTGAGCACCCACGTGATCTCGTCCAGCGAGGCGGACAGGGCGCCCTGCATGTGGGGCAGGGCGACGTTGGTCACGCTCGTGTCCAGGATCTGCATCGTCGCCACGAGCATGACGGCGAACGTGATGCCCCACCGTTGCGCCGTGCCGTCGGCGGTCATGGGGCCCACGCGCGGGGGGTCCCGGGGCTACCGGACGTCGATCGTGACCGTGGCGGACATGCCGGCCCGCAGGAGGTGCGGGTTCGCGCGGTAGTCCTCCAGCAGGATCTTGACCGGGACACGCTGGACCACCTTGACCCAGTTGCCCGTGGCATTCTCGGGCGGCAAGAGACTGAATCGCGCTCCGGTCCCGGCGCTGATGGAATCCACGTGTCCGGGGAACACGCGGCCGGGGAAGGTGTCCACGTGCACGGTGACGGGCTGACCGGGCCGGACGCGCCCCACCTGGGTCTCCTTGAGGTTCGCCACGACCCACACGCCGTCGAGCGGCACGATCGCGAGGAGCGGCTGTCCGACCTGGACCATCTGGCCGGGCTCGACGGTCTTCTTCGAGACCATGCCCGCCACCGGGGCCACGACCCGGGTCTTCGCCAGCTCGAGCTCGGCGGCGGCCAGCTCGGCCTGGGCTTGCTCGACGCTCGCGCCCGCGCGGCCGGCCGCCGCTTCCTTGACCGGCACCTGGGTTTGCTGGGACTGCGCGTCGGCCACGAGGGCCTCGGCTTCCTCGACCCGGCGCTCCGCCTGGTGAACGGCGAGCGCGCGCCGGCGCGTCTCCGCCTCCGTCGCCTCCGCCTCACGCTCCGCCTGGGCGAGCCTCCGGCGGGCGGCGTCAAGCGTGGCGACCGCGCCGCGATGGAAGGTGCGAGCCGCGTCGTGCTCCTGCTGGGCGATGAGGCCCCCGGTCACCAGCCGGCTGGCGCGCTCGAGGTCGCGCTGGGTCCGGTCGACGGTGGACTCGGCGAGGGCGACCTCCGCCTGCGCGGCCGCCGTCGCGGCTCGTCGGCTCTGCGCCCGGGCCCGGGCCTCGTCCGCCTCCGCGCGGCCGACGTCCACCGCGACCCGCGCCGCGGCCAGGGTGGCGCGAGCCTGCTGGAGACGGCTCTCGGTGCTCTCGCGCGCCAGCGGGACCTCGGCGCGCGCCCCCCGCGCGCCGGCCGCCGCCATCGCCACCGCGGCCCGCGCCTGGTCCACGCGGACCTGGGAGTCCCGGGGGTCGATCTCGACGAGCAGCTGCCCCGCCCGGACGTCCTCGTTGTCTCGCACGTGAACCCTGGCGATCGGCCCGGGGACGCGCGCGCTGATCGTCACGACGGCGCCGTCGATGTACGCGTCCTCGGTGGACACCTGGTGACGCCCGGCAAGCCATGTCCAGGTGCCGTAGAGAGCGGCGGCGACCACCGCGAGCGTGATGCTCACGGGCAGGAGTCGGCGGCCCACGGGTCGGTTCAGGGCAGCTCGACGACGACGTCGGCGTCCGCGACGCGCACCGGGTACACGCTCACGGAGAGGTCCGGGGCGACGCGGCAGCCGCCGGTCCGGACGTCGAAGTCGAAGCCGTGCCAGGGGCATACCGCGGAGTCGCCGAGCAGGGCGCCGTCGGCGAGCGGGCCGCCCTCGTGCGGGCAGGATCCGTCGATCGCGTGGTACAGTCCGCCGCCCGCGTTGAAGACGGCGAAGGGGAGCCCGTCGATCTCCACCGTCTTGCCCCGGCCGACCGGGATCTCCCCCACGGACGCGACGCGGACCAGGCGCGACACGTCCCCATTATAGCGGGACGATCCACGGCCGGGGCGATCGCGGCGCGCCTTGACACTCCCGTGGGACGCCCAGTAGGGTTGGGACACACCAGCGCACCCGCCAGAGGAGACGAACGTCGATGCGGTGGCTCGAGCAGGCCGATCCCGCGGTCGCCAAGGCGATCCGGCTCGAGACGGAGCGACAAGCCCGCAATCTCGAGCTCATCGCGTCGGAGAACTTCGTCTCCGAAGCCGTGCTCGAGGCCGTCGGCTCCGTCCTGACGAACAAGTACGCGGAGGGCTACCCGGGCCGCCGGTACTACGGCGGATGCGAGCACGTGGACGCAGTGGAGGAGCTCGCGATCCAGCGCGCCAAGGAGCTTTTCGGCGCCGACCATGTGAACGTCCAGCCGCACTCGGGGTCCCAGGCCAACATGGCCGTGTACTTCACGGTGCTCGCGCCGGGCGACAGGATCGTGGCCCCGAACCTCGCGCACGGCGGCCACCTGACCATGGGCAGCCCGGTGAACTTCTCCGGGAAGCTCTACCGGATCGTGCCGTACGGGGTCCGGCGTGAAGACGAGCGGATCGACCTCGACCAGGTGCGCGAGCT
>DASZOL010000062.1:0-40721 GCA_035550795.1 Candidatus Methylomirabilota bacterium | reverse complement strand
CATCACCCAGGAGGGCAAGCGGCTGGTGGGCCACCTGGCCAAGCGCCAGGCGGTCACCAACGCGAAGAACACCGTGTCCGCGTCCAAGCGGCTGATCGGGCGGCGCTTCGACTCGCCCGAGGTGCAGCACGCCATGGAGCTCTGCCCCTACGCGATCGTGCGCGGGCCCAACGACGATCCGCGCATCGAGCTGGTCGACAAATCCTTCACCTGCCCGGAGATCGCGGCGCTCATCCTGCGCGAGATGAAGCGCGTGGCCGAGGAGTACCTGGGCGAGCCGGTCCGCGATGCCGTCATCACGGTGCCCGCCTACTTCAACGACTCCCAGCGCCAGTCCACCAAGGACGCGGGCAAGATCGCGGGGCTCGAGGTGCTGCGCATCATCAACGAGCCCACCGCCGCGGCGCTGTCCTACGGCTTCGGCAAGCACAAGGAAGAGAAGATCGCGGTCTACGACCTCGGCGGCGGGACGTTCGACATCTCGATCCTGGAGATCGGGCAGGGCGTCTTCGAGGTCAAGGCGACCAACGGTGACACACACCTGGGGGGCGATGACTTCGACCAGCGTGTGATCGATTGGATCGCCGAGGAGTTCCGGAAGGAACACGGGATCGACCTGCGCAAGGATCGGATGGCCCTCCAGCGCCTGAAGGAAGCCGCGGAGAAGGCGAAAATCGAGCTCAGCTCGACGCTTCAGACCGACATCAACCTGCCCTTCATCACGGCCGACCAGAGCGGCCCGAAGCATCTCGTCATGCCTCTCCCCCGCGCGAAGCTCGAAGCGCTCGTGGCCGATCTCGTCGAGCGCACCGTCGAGCCGTGCCGGCAGGCAATGAAGGATGCCGGCGTCACCGCGACCGACATCGACGAGGTGGTCCTCGTCGGCGGTCAGACGCGGATGCCGAAGGTTCAGGACCAGGTCAAGCAGCTCTTCGGCCGGGAAAGTCACAAGGGCGTGAATCCCGACGAGGTCGTGGCCATCGGCGCCGCCGTCCAAGCCGCGGTCCTGGCTGGCGACGTCAAGAACGTGGTGCTCCTCGACGTCACCCCCCTGTCGCTCGGCGTTGAGACGATGGGCGGCGTGATGACGACCTTGATCCCGCGCAACACGACGATTCCCACGCGGAAGAGCGAGATCTTCAGCACGGCGGCCGACAACCAGACCGCCGTGGACATCCACGTCCTCCAGGGTGAGCGGCCGCTGGCGCGCGACAACCGCACGCTCGGCCGATTCCAGCTGGTCGGGATCAATCCAGCGCCCCGCGGCATGCCGCAGATCGAGGTGGCCTTCGACATCGACGCGAACGGCATCCTGAACGTGTCGGCCAAGGATGGCACCACCGGCAAGGAGCAGCAGATCACGATCAGCGCCTCTTCCGGCCTCAGCACGGACGAGGTCGAGCGGATGGTGAAGGAGGCGGAGGCCCACGCGGCCGAGGACGCCCGGCGGAAGGAGGAGATCGAGCGCCGCAACCAGACCGATGCGCTCGTGTACTCGACCGAGCGGGCGCTCGCCGAGCACGGCGCGAAGCTTTCCGAGTCGGAGCGCGCCGCGGTCGAGCAGGCGCTGAGCGAGGCGCGGGAGGCGCTGAAGGGCGAGGACGCCGAGCGGATGAGGCGAGCCCAGGAAGGTCTGACCCGCATCTCCCAGGCGCTGGCGGCGGCCATGTCCCGCCAGTCCGCGGGGGACGGCGGCGGTGAGCCGCGCCGCCCCGGCGAGCCAAAGGACGGCGACGTCGTCGACGCCGAGTTCAAGGACGTGGAGGAAGGAAAGCCCTGAGGCGATTGAGGGAGCGCACCGGAGCCGTGGCGAGCCAGGCGGTCACGCCGGCCCCGGGCACTGGCGCGCCACCCGGGGGCGTCGTTCGCGACGTGCCGGGGCGGCGGCGCGCGGCCGGGCTGCCGTCCGCGCAGGCGAGGGTGGCCACGTCCCCGGAGGCGACCGGCTCGTGGCGGTGAAGTTCCGCGACTACTACGAGGTGCTGGGCGTGCCGCGCACAGCCACGCCCGACGACGTCAAGCGCGCGTACCGGCAGCTGGCGCGGAAGCACCATCCTGACCTTCAGCCCCCGGCCGAGCGCGCGAAGGCGGCCGAGCGGTTCAAGGAGATCAACGAGGCCTACGAGGTCCTCGGCGATCCCGAGAAGCGCGCCAAGTACGACGCCCTCGGCGCGAACTGGAAGGGCGGGATGGACTTCACGCCGCCGCCGGGGACCGGCTGGGCTCCGGCGGATGCCTCCGAGTGGGAGGACCTGGGCGGCGTCAGCGACTTCTTCGCCTCGCTCTTCGGCCGGGGCCGAGCCCAGGGCGGCCGCGGCGGCACTCGGATCGTGTTCCCGGGCCGCGACATCGAGGCCGAGCTGCCGGTCACGGTGGATGAGCTGCTCCGGGGCGGGCGCCGCCGGATCACGATCGACGGCGGGGGGGGCGGCCTCGAGGTGGAGATCCCGCCCGGTGCGCGCGAGGGCACCGTGCTACGGTTGGCCGGCAAGGGGGAGCCGAGCCCGGACGGCGGTCCGCCCGGGGACCTCTACCTGCGCGTGCGTCTCGTCCCGCATCCCCGCTACCGGGTGGCAGGCGACGACATCGCGATGGATCTGCGGCTCTGGCCCTGGCAGGCTGTCCTTGGAGGCGAGGTGAGGATCGAGACGCCTGACGGACCGGTGACGCTCACGATACCAGTGGGCACCCAGAGCGGGCGGCGGCTTCGCCTGAGGGGTCGCGGGCTGCCGCGAGGGGACGGCGGTCGCGGTGATCTCCATGCGATCGTCCGGATCGTGGTCCCGGAGGCGCCGAGCCCTGGCGAGCGGGCGGCCTACGAGGCACTGAAGCGCGCGGCGTCGGCGCCCGCCGACCGCCCGGCCGGAGGGTGAGCGACCATGCGGACGCCTCCTCGAACGGCGCTGAACGCGTTGACCATGAGGACGACCCACCGGGCCGAGGTGTACCTCTCCAGCCACGAGCTCGCGGCGGCGGCCGGCATCAGTCCGGTGAGGCTTGCGCGGCTGGTTCGGCTCGGGGTGGTGGAGCCGGACGCGCCCCATCCAGGCATGTTCACGGCGGTGACCGTCGGCCGGCTCCGACGCATCCTTCGCCTGCACCGCGACCTCGGCGTCGACCTCACCGGTGCGGCGGTCATCGTGGAGCTCTTGGAGCGGCTCGAGCGCCTGGAGACGGAGCTGAACCGGTGGCGGGGCGGCGTTCGATGACCGGACGGGACCGGCCGGGCCGTCCGGACGGGTGGAAGGACACACCGCGAGTCGTCAGGGAGAGGGAGCGAGGGAGATGGATCTCAACCGGTTGACCGAGAAGGCCCAGGACGTGATCCGCGAGGCGCAGAGCCTGGCCCAGCGCCACGGGCATCCTCAGATCGACGTCGAGCACCTGGCCGTCGCCCTCCTGGCGCAGGACGGCGGCGTCGCGCGGCGCGTCGTCGAGAAGGCGGGCGGCACCCCGTCGGCGCTGGTGGAGCGGCTCCAGCAAGCGCTCGACCGCCTGCCTCGAGTCTCGGGACCCGGCGCTCCCGCGGGCCAGGTGTACGTCGCGCCGCGCGTGAACGAGATCCTGGGCGCCGCCGAGAGCGAAGCGCAGCGCATGAAGGACGAATACGTGAGCGTCGAGCACCTGCTCCTCGCACTCGCCGGCCTCAAGGACGGGGCCGTGGCCGAGGCGTGGCGGGCGGCGGGGCTCACGCGCGAGAAGCTCCTCGAAGGCGCGGCGGCGGTCAGGGGCGGCCAGCGGGTGACGAGCCAGACGCCGGAGGGAACCTACGAGGCGCTCGAGAAGTACGGGCGCGACCTCACGGCGCTTGCCCAGCAGGGGAAGCTCGATCCCGTCATCGGCCGTGACGAGGAGATCCGTCGGGTCGTCCAGATCCTCTCGCGGCGCACGAAGAACAACCCGGTGCTGATCGGCTCGCCCGGCGTCGGCAAGACGGCCATCGTGGAGGGCCTCGCCCAGCGCATCGTCCGCGGGGACGTCCCCGAGGGGCTCAAGGGCAAGCGCATCGTGGCGCTCGACATGGGGGCGCTCGTGGCTGGCGCAAAGTACCGCGGCGAGTTCGAGGAGCGCCTGAAGGCGGTGCTCAAGGCGGTGCAGGACGCGCAGGGGGAAGTGATTCTGTTCATCGACGAGCTCCACACGGTTGTGGGCGCCGGTGCCGCCGAGGGCGCGATGGACGCCTCGAACCTGCTCAAGCCCGCCCTGGCCCGCGGCGAGCTCCACTGCATCGGAGCCACGACGCTCGACGAGTACAAGAAGCACATCGAGAAGGATGCGGCTCTGGAGCGGCGCTTCCAGCCGGTGATGGTAGAGCAGCCCTCGGTCGAGGACACGATCTCGATCCTCCGCGGGCTCCGGGAGCGCTACGAGATCCATCACGGCGTCCGCATCAAGGACTCGGCGCTGGTGGGGGCGGCGGTCCTGTCCGACCGGTACATCGCGGACCGATTCCTGCCGGACAAGGCCATCGACCTCGTCGACGAGGCGGCGGCGCGGCTCCGCACCGAGATCGACTCGATGCCGGCGGAGCTGGACGAGATCACCCGCAGGATCCTGCAGCTAGAGATCGAGCGCGAGGCGCTGAAGAAGGAGGGTGACGCCCCATCCCGGGACCGCCTGGCCAAGCTGGAGAAGGAGCTGGAGACCCTGCAGGCCCAGGCCAAGACGCTTCGCGCGCAATGGGAGGACGAGAAGGCCGCGCTCGAAAAGCCGCGGCAGCTGAAGAAGCGCATCGAGGAGGCCAAGGTCGAGATCGAGAGGGCCATGCGCGCGTACGACCTGAACAAGGTGGCCGAGCTCCAGTACGGGACGCTCGCGGCCCTCGAGCGCGAGTTGAAGGAGGCGGAGGAACGGGCGGTGGCGGGCGGCGGCCGGAGGCTCCTCAAGGAGGAGGTGGACGAGGAGGACATCGCCGAGGTCGTCTCCCGGTGGACCGGCATCCCGGTGACGAAGCTGATGGAGGGGGAGCTGCAGAAGCTCCTGCACCTCGAGGAGGAGCTCCACAGGCGCGTGGTGGGACAGGACGAGGCGGTCCGCGCGGTGGCCGACGCGGTCGTGCGGGCGCGCGCCGGCATCAAGGATCCGAAGCGGCCGATCGGGTCGTTCCTGTTCCTCGGGCCCACCGGGGTGGGGAAGACCGAGCTGGCTCGAGCGCTGGCCGAGACCCTGTTCGACAGCGAGAACAACATGGTCCGCCTCGACATGTCCGAGTACATGGAGAAGCACACGGTCGCCCGGCTGATCGGCGCGCCTCCAGGCTACGTCGGCTACGAGGAGGGAGGCCAGCTCACCGAGGCGGTCCGACGGAAGCCCTACTCCGTGATCCTTCTCGACGAGATCGAGAAGGCGCACCCGGACGTCTTCAACGTGCTGCTCCAGGTGCTGGACGACGGCCGCCTCACCGACGGCCAGGGCCGGACCGTGAACTTCAAGAACACCGTGATCATCATGACCTCGAACATCGGGAGCCAGCTCATCCTGGAGATGCGGGGGGCCGACGAGCGGACCTACCAGCGGATGCGCGAGCAGGTCCTGGAGGCGCTCCGGCGGCAGTTTCGGCCCGAGTTCCTGAACCGTGTGGACGAGATCGTCGTCTTCCGTGCGCTCACCGAGGCGGAGCTGGCCCGGATCGTGGAGATCCAGCTCGAGGGACTGCGGCGGAGGCTCAGCGAGCGCCGGATCGCGCTCGAGATGACCGAGGGCGCCAAGATGCACCTCGCGCGGGTCGGCTACGATCCGGTGTTCGGTGCCCGACCGCTCAAGCGTGCCATCCAGCGCGAGGTCGAGACGCCCGTCGCGCGGCTGATCGTGGCCGGGAAGACGAAGGACGGCGGCACCGTGCGTGTCGACGTGGTCAGGGACGTGCTCCAGGTCGAGGCGGCATGACCGTCCTGGAGGACGTCCTCGCGGCCGAGCTGGTCGCACTGCTCCGCGCGGGCGCGACACCGCGCGCGGTCAGGATCACCGTGTACGAGGTGGTCGTGGAGCGTCTCGGCGCCGGCCCGCTCGGTCCGCACGAGGTGAGCGCGACGGCGGCCGCGGCGGCGCGGGTGGCGTGCCAGCTCGTCCGGCAGCGTGGCGCGCCGGAGGAGGTGGTGGAGACGGTGTGCTGGGCGGCGCTCGATGCGGTCCGGGGACACGGCGGCGAGAGCGCGCGCTGGTTCGGCCAGGCCACGAGTGCGGTCTTCGAGGTGATCGACGAGCTCGCCCGGGAGCGCCGGCAGGAGCCGGCGTGGGGCTGGCTCGCGGGGCGATTGCCGCGCTGGTAGCCCGCTTTCCGGATCCGTCGCTCGCTCGATGAGCGAGCCGGTCGAGATGCCCGCCCTGCTGACTGCCTTCGGCGCGTCCCCCGCCTCGGCGACCGTCACCGTCATGCCGCTCGGCATCGGGCACCGCCTGGCTCGCGCGCTCGGCGCGCTGCTGACGTGCTGGGGGGCGGCGGTGGTCGCGGTGTTCATCCCGGTCGCGCACTTCCTGGTCGTCCCCGGCCGTCCCTGGCGGGACTGGTCTGGGCTGTCGTCCGGCTTCGCGCGCGCCACCGGCTCCGGCCGCCGCGCCGCCGACTCGATCGTCTCGGCACCGCTCATGCGACCGCGATAGCGATACGCCGGCCGGGCGAGGCCCCGGGGGGAGGCTCAGGGCTTCGGGATCCGCAGCGTCTTGCTGATCATCAGCGATCCGGAGAGCACGAACACCAGCACCAACGGATGGAAGTCCGCGCCCCCGATGGAGAGCGCGCCGAGCGGCAGGTCGCTCCCGATTCTCCCGGCCTTCGTGAGCACGAGAAGCAGCACGACGAGAAGGACGCTGGTGGGGATCGGCGTCCCCTCGAAGTGGGTGACCTTGCCGGTCCCTGCCGACATGGCCTCGGCGGTGATGTTGTAACGCGCGAGCCGGCTGATCCCGCAAGCGACGAAGTAGAGCAGGGCCAGCTGGTCGAAAAGGCCGGTCATCCCCACCGCGTAGGCCAGGCAGGCGGGCGCCACCCCGAAGCTGATGACGTCCGCGAGCGAGTCCAGCTCGCGCCCCAGGGGGGAAGCTCGATGGCGCCACCGCGCTACCCGCCCGTCAGCGACGTCGAACACGAGCGCCAGAAGGACGAGCGCGCCGGCGGCATAGACCTTCCCCGGCCCCGCCTCGCGCATGTGCGCCATGGCGAAGAAGATTGAGGCGGTGCCGCAACACCCGTTGGCGAGGGTGAAGAAGTCGGCGGCGTGGAAGGACCGGATCATGGAGAAGTGCCGGCGGTCGGCGCCATCCAGGCTCTGACTGGCCACGGCTCCTCCCTTTGCTCGAACGGGGTCTGCTGACTCGTCTACCACCCTAGCATCCCGGATACCCGGGGCGCGTCGACCGGGCGGTCGCGGCGCGGGACAGCGGTGTCCCACCGGCCCTTCCGTCGAGGAAGGCACGCCGCGACCGGCCTCCGGTGAGGGCAGCACCCTGGATTCTTGCGCGGGCGGTGACTTGCCGATTTCGGCTAAGATGGAAGGAGAGCGGGTCTCGATGTGGCCGGCGCGGGTCCCGCGGCCCCGCCGACGCGGTCGAGGCTGCGGGAGTGGGAAGATGAGCGGACCGCGCTACGTCATTGTCGGAGCCGCGCTGGCGGGTGCCAGTGCGGCGGCGGCCCTCATGGAAGGGGGCTTCGGCGGCGAGGTCCACCTCATCGGCGAGGAGGCCCGGCTGCCGTACAATCGGCCGCCCCTGTCGAAGGGATACCTTCGCGGTCAGGAGCGCTTCGAGGACCAGCTCGTCAATCCGCCGGACTACTACGCGAGGCAGGGCATCCACCTCCTGCTGGGGACGCGCGTCACCCGGATCGACCCCGCGCGCAGAATCGTCGGAATCGACCGGGGCGAGGAGATCGCGTATGACCGCCTCCTGGTGGCGACGGGGGGGCGCAACCGAACGCTGACGACCCCCGGCGCGGAACTCGATGGCATCTTCCAGCTGCGCACGGTCGAGGACTGCGATCGCATCCGTGCCGCCGCTCAGGCCGGCCGTCGCGTCGTCGTGGTCGGCCTCGGTTTCATCGGGTCCGAGGTGAGCGCGTCGCTCCGCCAGCTGGGGCTGGCCGTCACGGCCATCGAAGGCCACCGGGTGCCGCTGGCCCGAGTCCTCGGCCCGGAGGTGGGCGGGGTGCTGGCCGGTATCCATCGCGAGAAGGGGGTGGAGCTCGTCCTGGAGGATGCCGTGGCCGCGTTCGAAGGGGCCCGCCGGGTCGAGCGGGTACGCACCAAGAAGGGGCGGACCATCGAGTGCGAGCTCGTCGTGGCCGGGATCGGTATCGTGCCCAACGCTGAGCTGCTGGCGGCGGCCGGCGCGGCGGTGGACAACGGCGTCCTGGTGGACGAGCAGTGTCGGACCTCGCTGTCCGATGTGTACGCCGCGGGCGACGTGGCCAACCACCTGCACCCCACCTTCGGTCGTCTGCGCGTCGAGCACTGGAACAACGGGGACCAGCAGGGACGCGCCGCGGCCCGGTCGATGCTGGGCGACCCGCGACCCTACGACTACCTCCACTCGTTCTGGTCGGACCAGTACGAGCACGTCATCGAGTACGTGGGGTTCGCCGCCAACTGGGATCGGATCGTCTTCCGTGGCGATCCGGACGGCCGAAAGTTTCTCGGCTTCTACCTGAAAGACGGGATCGTGCGGGCGGCGGTCGGCCTCAACCGAGGGGCAGACCCGGAGGACTCGAAGGAGGAAGGTGAGCTGAAGCTCGCCGCGAGCCTGATTCGCGACCGCGCGCGCGTGGATCCCGAGCGCCTGGGCGACGATGACGTGGACCTGCGTCACGTCACGGCGGAAGGAGTGCATTGACGACTCGGTGAGTGGTTTCTGTCGCTTCCCACTCTTGCGCGCGCGTGAAGCGGAGCGACGTCATCGCGCGCGACGGGTCGTCAACATCCCCTAGCGAGGAGCCGCGCGAGCGGCTCTGGACGGGACGCGCTCGCCGGTCACGCGGGCTCACCGCGGGCGCGCCAGGACGCCTCCCCACCTCGGCGGTCTGCGGGGCCACCGCGGGACGCTCGTTCGGGCGATTTGCAGGCGCCGGCGTGCGACGATGTGGGCGGCGGAAGGGATCCGGAGGTCTACACCACTTCCTTGATCGCCCTGCGGGGAGGGGAGGCCGCATGAAGGCTCGAGGCGCGAGCGCCCTCCGGGGCATCCTGGTCGCGGCCGGGGGCCTGCTGGCCGCCTGCTCGAGCCTCGACGTCGATGCCCCGCCGGCGGGCGGCGCTTCCGGGCCGGCTCCGCTGCTCCCGCCGGTAGCGTCCTCGATCGCCGTCCCGTTGACCGGGCCGCTGGGACTGGCCGAGCTGGAGCGCATCGCAAACGACCAGGTGCCCCGGGGCCAGCGGCCGGAGGCGGGCGAGCCCCGGTGGCAGGAGATCGCGGTGGCGCCGCGCACCCGGGTGCGGCTCGCGTTCTGGCGCGACGACGTGGTGATGGCCGTTGACGGCGGGCAGGTGCGAACAACAGTGCGGGTGTATTTCCGGCTCGCCCTCCAGGCGGGAGGCGCGGCCAACGCCGTCGAGTGCGGGAGCCGGGCAGCGCCGGGCGTGGCGACCCTGCCCCTCGTCACGACATTCGCCTGGCATCCGGACTGGCGCCTGGTTCCCACGACCGTCGCCGGCGAGCCGGAAGTGACGAGCAGCTGCCCCGCCCTAGTTGGCGTCGATCCTGCGGCGTTCCTTGCCGGCACGCTGCGCCAGGCGCTGGCTGGGCTGGCGAAGCAGATCGACGCGCACCTTGCGGCGCGAACGAACTTCCGCACGGCCGCCGAGCGCTACTGGGCGCAGCTGGCCGAGCCCATCCCGCTCGGCGAGGAGGCCGTCCTGCGACTGAACCCCCGGATGGCCTCCGCGTCTCCCGTGGTCTTCACGCGGGAGGTCGTCGCCACCGAGGTGGCCCTCGTCGCCTACCCGGAGGTGGTGCTGGGGCGCCCCGGGGAGCCGCGCGCATCGCCTTCTCTGCTGCCCTTGCCGGCGCTCGGGACCGGCGCGGCATCGGATCGCTTCGTGGTGAACCTGCGGGTGCACGTGCCGCTCGCGGCGGCCACGACGGCCCTTCGTTCACGCGCGACGTTGCCGCGCGTCGAGCAGGTCCTGGACCGCCAGGTCCGGATCACCGATTTCCGCGTGTACGGCTCCAGCCAGGACATCGTGCTGGCCGTCGAGCTCGACGAGCCGGTGCACGGCACCGTCTACCTGACGGGCCGGCCCGCATACCGCGCCGGACGGCTGGCTCTCGACGACTTCGACTTCCACACCGACAGCCGGCAAGCGCTCCTCCGGACGGCGAGCCGTCTGCTTCACGCGACGTTTCGCACCCGTCTTGGTGACGAGCTGAGCCAGACCCTGGGTGATCGAGTGGCGGCTCGGCTGGGCGCGCTTCGCCGTGAGCTGGAAGCCCGGCTGAACCGCCCGGTGGGGGAGCGCCTCTCCCTGCGCACGGCGATAGCGCGCCTGGAGCCCATGGACGAGCAGCAGCCGGCCGTCGTAGGGGACGAGCTGGTGCTGCCGCTGCGGCTGGAGGGCACGACCCGGCTCGTCGCGCATCCCTGACCGACCGGCCGCCTGGCCGCACGGCGGGAAGCGCCCGGCGGTTCGGCGAGCGAGGCCCTGGCTTGCGCACGCGCCGCGGAGCACGTCAGAGGCGGGCGTCGTCCCGGACCTTCTCGTCGGCGTCGACTCCGGTTGCGTGACGGCCGAGCACGTCGGATTCGGCCTCGAGCCAGTCCGACATCTCGTCGCCGGGCGCCCCCTCCCGCTCGAGGTAGCGGTAGTACGCTCGCAAGCGGATCTCGTCCTCGATCGTCGACTTCCCCTGGGCGCGAGAGGACTCGTCAGGGCGGCCCTCGGAGAGGGCTTCGGCCCTCACAGGGCCTCTCGCCCCGTGCCGCCCCGGCGCGCGCATTCCTGCTTTCACTCGCTTGGCCATCGGCCCCTCCTGGGGACGCCCGGGAGTCGCCCCGCGGATTCCGCCGGCCCCCCCCCCGCGCGAGGGAGCCCTGGTATTCCGGGAGCCCCGGCGCCGGCAATGACCGTTCCCATTGCTCCGAGAGCCTCGGCGGCGCCGGAAGCGTCACCCCAGGGCCAGGCGTGCCGCTTCCAGCCGGCGCCCTTCCACCCGGACGTGCTGGATCCGGGCGCGCTCGGTCAGGTGCGCCAGGTCGACTCCGTTCAGGCGGATGTCCGTGACGGCGATCGTCTCCAGGGCGTTCCAGAGGGCCTTCTTGCCCAGGATGCCGAGCGCCACGATCTCCAGCGCCTCCAGGGTGCCGAGGTCCTCGGAGAGCTCGCGTCCCAGCTTGAAACGGCTCAGCTTGGCGCCCAGCCAGGCGGTCGTGTCCTTCAGCACGCTCCCCCCGCCGCCTACCCGCTCGATGAGGTCGTCGAGGACCGCCCGATCGCGCTCCACCTCCACCAGGATCTCCGACGCGAACTGTCCAAGCGCCGTGCCGGCATGCTCGTCACGGAGGGTCTCAAGGATCTCGACGGCGGCGGCCGAGCCCGCCAGATGATCCTGGAGGTAGATGGCCAGTGACGCCTTCGCCATGATCCGGGGGCCGAGGCCTAGGACGCGTCTTTCGAGGCGTACCACTTCTGCGCCCGCCGCGCGGTCTCCTCGGGCGTGAGGTCTTCCTTGTGCGTGGCCAGATCCCACCGATGCCCTGACGGATCCTGGACCTCCCCGACACGGTCGCCCCAGAACATGTCGGTCGCCGGCATGGTGACGGTGCACCCGGCCTCGCTGGCCCGCGCGACCGCCGCGTCCACGTCACCGACGTACAGGTACAGCCCGCCGGTCGTGCCCTTGAGACTCGCCGGCGCGAAGCAGCCTCGCTCCGGGGCCTCGTGACCCAGCATCAGCACCGAGTCGCCGATCTGGAGCTCGGCGTGCATGACTTGCTTGCCGTCCGGCCCCGGCACGCGCATCCGCTCCTCGGCTCCGAACGCACGCCGGTACAGGTCGATCGACTGACCGATGTCCTTCACGGTCAGAAACGGAGTCGCGCTGTGATACCCCCGGGGAATCCTGGAAGGCCGGGTGTGCGCCATGGTCTCCCTCCTGCCCTCGTGCTTGGACGGCTGGTAGCGCCCGTCCCTCCGCGGTGATCGGCAAGATGTGTGCCAGGGCGATGCGGCAACGGCGCGGAGGGCCGCCGGCGCGGATGGGGGTCGACCTCTGGGCCACGGGATGCGCAGCGTTCGGCAGGGGGCGTCAAGTGCTCACGGACAACCTGTCGACTCGACGCCAGCGTGACGCCGCAGGGCCGACCGTCAGGCCGACGCCGGAATCCAAGCCACCTCCGCGCTCAGTCGCGTGACGAGGTCACCGCCTCGCCGAAGGCCGGCCTCTCCGGCGTCGGACCCGCGCCTGCCACGCGGCGGGCCGCGCGGGCGCCGGTGGGTCCAGTGCTCAGCCGCCTCCGGGTCCAGATTCGCGGGACGCGGCCGTCTGGCCTCCGGCCCCCGGTGCGGGACCCGGGGCCACCGTGACCCTGTTCTTCCCCGACCGCTTGGCCGCATACATCGCGGCGTCGGCCTGACGGAAGAGGCTCTCCGCGTCGTCGGCATGGGTCGGAAACGTGGCGACGCCGACGCTCGCCGTGACGCGAGAGAGGTCGACGCTCTCGCCTTCCAGCTGCTCGCAGGCCTCGATCGCCTTGCGGATGGATTCCGCGATCGGGTGCGCGTGCTCGGCATCCGTGTCCGGCAGCACGATCACGAACTCGTCGCCTCCGAAGCGAGCCGGCACGTCGCCTGGGCGAACCAGGCGGCCGATCGTGCGCCCGATCTGCGCGATGGACCGTGAGCCGGCGAGGTGGCCGTACCGATCCACCACGGCCTTGAAGTTGTCGAGATCGAGGACCACCAGGGACACCGGGCCTCCGTGCGCCATGACTTCGGCGAGACGTCGGTGGAAGTGACGGGTATTGCCGAGTCCCGTGAGATCGTCGGTGATCGAGGCGAGGTAGGCCTGGCGGTAGAGAGTCGCGTTCTCGATCGCGATCGCTGCCTGGTCGGCGAGAATCTGCGCAAGGGACAGCTCGGCCCCGGTGAACGTCGAGCCGTCGACCTTGTTCAGGATCTGAATGACGCCCCGAAGTACTCCCTTGCTGATCATCGGCACGCAGATCATGGTTCGCGGCGCAAGGCCGGTCTGCTGGCCGACGGCCGAGAAGTGGCGCGGATCGCTTGCCACGTCGTCGAGCCGCACGGCCTCGCGGTTCCGGGCGACCCAGCCCGCGATGCCACGGTCGGTAGGGAGCCGCATGCCGTCGATGACGCCCGGCTGTATGGTGCGGGAGGCGCGGAACACGAGCTCGCGGCCGGCGGGGTCGAGGAGCAGGAGGGCCGCCGCCTCGCTAGGCACCGTCGTCACGGCGCGTGCGAGCAGCGTGCGCATCGCGTCCGCATCGCGGCACAGCGTGTCCGGGTTGCAGTCCTCCCCGATCTCTCGCGCGAGCGTCTCGAGGCGCGTCCGATCCTCGTCGCCGAAGTCGCGGCCCCCGTACCGGTTGGCGACCTCGAGCACGCCGACCACCCGGTCGCGCCTGAAGAGCGGCACCGACAACAGATTGCGCGTCGTGAACTGAGTGAGGCGGTCGATCTCCGGATAGAACCGCGGATCGTGCTGGACGTCGTTCACGACGGCGCTCTGGGCGCGATGCGCCACCCAGCTGGCGAGACTCCTCGACGGGGGCAGGCGCAGGCCGACGACGGCGTTCTCGCGAAGCGTCTCCGTCGCGGCGAAGACGAGCTCGTCCCGGTCCGGATCGTAGAGCATGAGGGACAGCGCCTCGGCCTGCGTGAGGCTCTTCAGCCGGTCCAGGACGATTCGCAGGGTCTCGGGGAGCTCGAGGGTGGAGGTGAGCGTCCGGATCAGCTCGATGACCGTCCGAAGCTCGCGGAGCTCCTGGGCGCTCGTGCGCTTGCCGGCAGCCGCGGGCCCGCCGGACGCGGCCGACGTCACAGAGGGGATCCGACGCGGCGGCGCGCGGGGGCCGTGAACTGCCCTCGCCGGGCGCTGGGGGTAGTCAGCATCGTGCCTCGTCTCGGCCCGCTCCCCCGGGACCGAGGAGCTGGCGGGCCAGGCCGCTTGTCTCGATGGTGCCGGGCCGGCGCCCGGCGTGTCAAGAGCGCCCCCTCCCGCGCCGGCTCCGAGCTCTGGCCGCGCGGTCTCCCCGGGGGCTGGGCTCCGCGTCCTCGACGCTCACCGGTCCGGCGCGACCCGGAGGCGGGCCACGTCGATCATCACGCTGCCTCCGCCTCCTCCCCGCTGGCGACGTGCCGCAGAGGCGCTCCTCCCCGGCGGCTCACTCGGAGCCTGGCTCGTCGCGGATGAAGCGGCCCGACCGGAGATCCTGGAGCGTCTGCTCGATCTCCGCGCGGGTGTTCATCACGAAGGGGCCATAGCGCGCGATCGGCTCACCGAGGGGTCTGGCCGCCGCCAGCAGGAACCGTCCGCCGTCGGGCCCGGCGGTCGCCTCCACGAGATCGCCGTCGCCGAGAACGACGAGGGCCGGCCCCTGGACGAGCTTGCGCTCCGGTCCGAAGCGGACGTTGCCGTGATCGAGGTACGCGAACACGGTATGACCCCGGGCCACCTCTTCCCGGAAGGCGGTTCCGGGGGGGAGCGTGACGTCCACGAACTTCGGCGCCACGGCCAGGCCCTCGACGGGCCCCGTGAGGCCGGCCCCTTCGCCCGCGATCACGCGGACCCGCGCTCCCTCGGCGGTCTCGACCTCCGCCAGCCGATCACCCGGGAGGTCCCGGTACTTCGGCCGGCTCATCTTCTCCCGCGCGGGCAGGTTCAGCCACAGCTGAAGGCCGGCGATCCCTTCGGAGCGCACCTGCGGCATCTCCTCGTGAAGGATGCCGCTCCCCGACGTCATCCACTGGATGTCCCCCGCGCCGATGCTTCCGCTGTGGCCGAGGGAGTCCCGGTGTCGCACCTCCCCCTTGCGCACGATCGTGACGGTCTCGATCCCGCGGTGCGGGTGATAGGGGAAGCCGGCCTGGTAGTCGGCCGGCTTGACCGACTCGAAGTGGTCCAGCAACAGGAACGGGTCGAGGTGATCGAGACGCCGGGTCCCGATGCTGCGACCCAGATGGACCCCGGCGCCCTCCACGACCGCCTCGGGCGGCGTCACGACCTGTGTCACTCGCCGTGATTCAGACATGTCTCATGCCTCCTGCACGACAGCCTGGTCATTCCGGAAGCGGACCTCGACGGCGACGCGGCAGCGTCGCCGTCGCGCGGATCCGCCGGTCAAGCGCTTCTCTCACGTTCCGCCATCGCTGGCCGAGCCTCAAGGTGCCCCGTCCCGTGCCGGCCAGGCACGCAGCGCCGTCTGGACGATCCGACGCAGCTCGGCCCGGCGCGCCCCTCCGGCCGCCTGGACCGCCATTCCATGGACGACCGTCACGACATAGCTCGCCAGGTGCGCGGGGTCGGCATCCGCCACCAGATCCCCGGCAGCCTTCGCACGCCGCAGGCGGCGACGCAGGGCTGCCGTGGCCGCCGACCGGCGCGCCGCCAGCTCCTTCCGGGCTGGCGAGGCGTCCGGGCCGCAGGCGAGCGCGCCCAGCACCAGGAGACACCCCGGCGGATTCCCCGGGTCGGCGAAGCAATCCACGGCCCCCCGCAGGAGCCGCTCGACGACCTCGCGCGCCGTGGGCGCGCTCAGGGCCTCGCGCGCGTACGCCCCCGGGCCGGCGGCGTAGCGATCCAGAGCCTTGCGGAACAGGGCCTTCTTGTCGCCGAAGGCGCCGTACAGGCTGGGGCGGTTGATGCCCATGGCCCGGGTCAGGTCCGACAGGGACGTCCCCTGGTACCCCTGGCGCCAGAACACCCGCACGGCGCGGTCCAGCGCCTTGTCCACGTCAAAGGCGCGCGGACGCCCTCCCGCCGAGGCGCCCCTCCTTCGAGGTTTCATACCTGTCGATACATTATCAGACGCGAGCATCGGCGTCCAGCCGACGACAGACGTGTATCGATCAGTACACAACTGAGACAGCTGGCGAGCCGTTTCCCGGAGCAGGGGACGCCGTGCCATGGATGCCTGGCCGCCGCGACGACGGCCCGGCCGGCGGTCGGCGGCGAGGGCGCTTGACCCGGCGGCGGCGCCCGGAGCCCCGGCGTATCGCGCAAGCGTGCTATCCTGACCGCGAATGTCGGGGCGTGACTCCGGGGAAGTGAGCGATTTTCTGCGGGCCAGTCCGGTCTTCGCGACTCTGCCGGCGCACGAGCTCGCGTCGCTTGCGGCGGCGGCGCGCGAGACGCCCTTCCGGGCCCGAGAGTACGTCTTCCGCGAGGGCGATGCGGCGCAATGGCTCTGCCTCGTCAAGGCCGGGCACGTGCGGATCGTGCATCACTCCCGCACGGGCAAGGACGTCGTCCTGGAGCTGCTCGGGCCCGGCGAGGTCTTCGGTGGCGTCGCCGCCATCGAGCGGCGGCCGTATCCGGCGTCGGCCCAGGCGACGGAGCCCAGCCTCATCGTGCAGATCCCTGCCGACCTCGTCGTCGGCCTCGTGGAACGCCATCCGCCGGTGGTCCGGGAGATGGCGCTCCTGATCGGACGGCGGCTCCGGGCGGCCCACGACTCGGTCAAGTCACTGGCGGTCGAGCCCGCGGAGGCGCGCCTGGCCGCCACCCTGCTTCGCCTGGCCGACCGGGAGGGCGTCCGCGCGAAGCGGGGAGTCGAGTTGCCGTTCCACCTGACGCGTCAGAGCCTCGCCGACATGTCGGGGACCACGGTGGAGACCGCGATCCGGGTGGTGAGCCGCTGGCTCCACGACGAGCTGGTGGAGGACCGCAACGGCCGCCTCATCGTGCGGGACGAGGGCGCCTTGCGGGCCCTCGTTCAGGGCGAGGCCCCGTAGCAGTGTCCCTGTCCGTCCGCTGGCTTCACGTCCTCGCGGCGATGGTCTGGCTGGGCGGCATGCTGTTCATCGCGCTGGTCCTGGTCCCCACCGTCCGGCAGCTCGGTGACGCGGGACTCCGCACGCGACTCCTCCGGGACAGCGGTCACCGCTTCCGATCGGTCGCCTGGGTCGCCCTGGCGGTCCTCGTCCTCACGGGGCTCACGAACCTGTGGCTTCAGCCGTCGCTGCTGCCCTCTCCCCGCCTCCACTGGAAGCTGGGGCTCGTGGGACTCGCCCTGATCCTGAGCGCGTTCCACGACTTCGTCCTCGGCCCACGAGCCAGCCTCCCCGGCGTCGATCCGTCCGCCCGCGTCCGCGCGTCCTGGATCGCTCGCGTCAACGTCCTGGTAGCTCTCGTGATCGTTCTGCTCGGGCTGTCGCTCCGGGGCTGAGCCGCCAGGGGCGCGGTCCGGAGCCCCGACACCGGCGGGCGCAGGTCCGGCGGAGACGATCCCGGTCAGGTCGCCTCGGCCACCGGCGTCCGCTTGCCGAGGAAGATCAGCACGCCGTGGGCGTCCTTCGGGTGGACGAAGGCTTCCTTCCACCGGCATCCCTCGAGCACGACGTCGGGGTCGTACGTCCGTGGACCGACGACGGTCAGGCCGTCGGCCCGCAGGGTGGCCGCCGCCGCATCGACGTCGTCGACCATGAATGAGATCTGGTACACGCCTTCCCCGCGCCGCTCGAGGAACCGCGCGACCGGGCTGTCAGGAGCGTACGGCTCCAGGAGCTCGAGGGTGAAGCCGGCGATCCGGAAGGGGGCGTAGCGATAGCCGTCCGCCGCCACGTCCTCTACGGGGCCGAACTCGGCCCCGAAGTGACGCTCGAAGAAGGCCCGCGCCCGGTCCAGGCTGCGGACCGCGATCGCGATGCGGTCGACGCTCCTGACGGGGACGCTCATGGCGCAAGCGGAGCAAGCGGCACGGCGGCGTCGAGACGGGCCAGCGTCGTCAGGAGCCCATCATGGGCGCCGGCGCCGACGACCCGGAGCTCCACGTCCTCGTACGCGCGGGCCAGGGCCGCGTGCTCGTGGGCGGTGAAGAGCCCGTCGGCCATGGGAAACAGGACCTCGTTCTCGCGCTCGATGTGCTCGCGCAGCATCCCGACGTAGCGGCGCGCCGCGGCGGCTCGCTCGGCAGCGGGGGCGTTGCTCGCGAGGGTGCCAAGGTAGCGCCGCCCCTCCTCGTGCTCGTCGAGGAAGATCGCCAGCGGGCCGCCTGCGCCCTTGGCGCGCATGGCGGGGAACAACTGGCCTTCCTCCTTGCCGTGGTGGCAGCGGTCGGCGAACGTCTGCAGGAACCCGACGAGCTCGGTGACCGTCGGACCGCTCACGGGGCGGTCGGCCGCGAGAAGGCCCGCGACCCTCTCGAGGACGGCGAGGGCCTGAAGAATGACCTCGTGCTCATCTCGGAGGTCCGCGGTCGCCGGACCGGCCTTGGCGGTGGCCGGCCGGCTGATATGCAGGTGACAGGATGCCATGGAGCGACCTCCTTCCCTCGATGGGCCATGCTCGGTCCCTGGAGGGCCCGATGTCCGGGCTTGCCCTTGACCGCCCAGGCCCTCTCGGGGCGTCATCGACACGCTCAGAGCTTGAAGACCTTGCGGGCGGTCTCGTGGAGGAGCCATGTCTCCGCCTCCTCGCCGAGCCCGAGCGCTTCGACCTGCGCCAGCGCCTCGGCGTGGCGCAGGACCGGGTAGTCGGTGCCGAAGAGCACCTTGCCCTTGCCCCGCGACTTCAGGAACCGGACCAGCGCGGGGTCCCAGTACTTCGGGCTGTGGGCGGACGTCCCGACGTACACGTTCCGGTGCTTCCAGGCCAGCGCGACAAGCTCCTCCACCCAGGGCCAGCCGGTGTGCGCCGCCACGATCCGCAGCTCGGGGAAGTAGAGGGCGACGTCGTCGAGTAGGAGCGGGCGGCCGGCGGCGCTCGGCATCGATTCGGCCGAGTGCCCGACCTGGACGACGAGCGGCACGTCTAGCTCGACGCACTTCGCGTAGAAGGGATAGTAGGCCGCGTCGTTGAGTCCGAGTCCGAATCCGTAGGGGTGGAGGTGGGCTCCGACGAAGCCCTGGCGGCGGACGGCGTCCTCCAGCTGACGGACCCCGGACATCCGGGTCCACGGGTCGATCCCGTACAGCCCACGGATCCGATCGGGGGCCTGCTCGACGAGCTCCGCGACGGAGGAGACCGGCACGTCCCAGAGCGGCCTCCGCGACTGGAAGGAGTACATCTTGGCGGCGGGTACGAGGACCATCTCCACACCGGCTCGGTCCAGCAAACCGAGGAACTCCTTGGGGGAGTATCCCGCGAGATGGTCCTCGAGCTTCCACCACCGGAAGACCTCCGCGAGCTCCTCCTGATCGGTGAAGCACGCCCGGATGCCCTCCGGTGTGAAGACGTTGCACCAGTAGTCGATGACCCCGGTCACGGCAAGGCTCCTCCGGGCGGGGCGGGACGGCGCGCGCGTGCCATCGGGCCCGCGACGATCACGAGCGGTTCGCCTCCGCTACGGGTGATGGCGGCCATCGCCCCTCTCGTGAGCCCCCTGGTGCGTGCGTGCCTGGCACGGGCCCAGCATCGGTCTCGGCCCCGGGGCCCGGGTATGACCGCGATCACATTGGCCGGCTTCAAACCGCGCGCTCCAGCTGGACCATCCGCCCCGGTTTGAAGCCCTGCCGCAGGAAGAACTCCCGGACGTCCACCTGACCGAGGTCGATGAGGGTCGCGAGCCGCCCGAGCGCGCGGAGCTCCCGGCCGCTCTGAACGAACCGGGCGAGGAGGGCGCCGGCGACACCTCGGCTGCGGTACGCGGGGTCCACGCCGATCAGGTCGACCCAGCCGGTCGGCTCGGAGATGCCGAACTCCGATTCGCCGACCCACCCGAAGAGAAAGCCGACCAGCCGGCCGTCCGACTCCGCGACCACCGACATCCAGGGGGGCCGGAGGCTTGCGATCTCCAGCCGCCGCCGCCAGTACTCCTTCCGCGTCTGCCCCGACAGCTTCTCGTCGATCGTCACGATCGCGTCGACGTCGGACGGCTCCAGGGGACGCACCACCACGTCCGTGCGGCTCATGACTCCCTCGCTTTCGCCTTGGGCCTTGTCCTCAGGCCGCCGCCGGCGCGCCGAGCCGCTCCAGGCGCTGCAGACCGAGGACGGCGGCGCCAAGAGCGGTGGTCAGCTGCGGCTCCTCGGGCACGTTGACCGTCACCCCGAGCTTGTCCCGGAGCGCCGCGATCATCCCGGCCTGGAGCGCCACGCCCCCGATCAGGGTCACCTCGCCGTCCAGTCCGACCCGCTTCAGGAGGGACAGCGCCCGGTCGGCCAGGGAGTTGTGGATTCCCCGGAGGATGTTCTCGACCGATACGCCTTCCGAGACGTGGTTGATGATCTCGGACTCGGCGAGAACCGCGCACACGCTCGAGATGGGCTGGGGCTGCCCGGCGGCGAGCGACAGCGGACCGATGTCGGCCACCGTCACCTCCAGGTACTTGGCCGCGCGCTCGAGGAAGCCGCCGGACCCCGCCGCGCACTTCTCGTTCATGTGGAACTCCTTGACCTTGCCGCCGTCGCGGAGCCTGATGGCGCGCGAGCACTGGGCCCCGACGTCGAGCACGAAGCGGGTCGAGGGGAACAGGGTTGCCGCCCCCCGGGCCCCGCACGTGAGGTCGGTGATCTGGATGTCCCGGAACGGGATCGCACAGCGACCGAGGCCGGTGGTGGCCGTGTAGGCGACCACGTCGGGGGGGAGCGCCGCATCCGCCAGCGCCGCGTCGAGGGCCTCCCGGGCCACCTTCTCGAAATCGGCCTTCGTCCGGACGAGGCCGCGCCCGCGGACGACCCGGCCGCCGTCGACGAGCACGCACTTGGTGGTCCCTGACCCCAGGTCGATCCCGGCGACCAGCATGGCTCAGCTCCCTCCTGCCGGGACGGTGGCCCCGGCGGCGGCTTCCGCCCGTTCAAGAGCGAAGAGGGCGGCTCCGAGCGCCCCCATGAAGTGCCCGTCGGGGCTCACGTTGAGGCGCCGCCCCAGGACGGCCTCGAGCGCGCGGACCATCCCGACGTTGCGAGAGACGCCGCCCGTGAACGTCACCTCGTCCTCCACGCCCACGCGCCGGACGAGCGCCATGGTGCGGGTGGCGATGGCCTTGTGCACTCCTCCCAGGATGTCCTCCACCGTCTTCCGCTGGGCGAGGTAGGACATGATGTCGGACTCCACGAAGACCGTGCAGACCGACGTGAGCCGCACCGGTGCCGTGGCCTTGAGCGCGACGGACCCGATCTCGTCGAGGTCGATGCCCGTGACGTCGGCCGCTGCGGACAGGAAGCGGCCGGTGCCGGCCGCGCACTTGTCGTTCATCGAGAAGTCGACCACGGAGCCGTCCGGGTGCACGCGGATGGCCTTCGTGTCCTGGCCACCCATGTCGATCACGGTTCGCGTCTCCGGAAACAGGAAGTGGGCGCCCCGGGCGTGGCAGGTGATCTCGGTGATCTGGGCGTCCCCGAACGTCACCTTGTAGCGGCCGTAGCCCGTGCCGACGACGTAACCCACCGATTCGCGGTGAAGCCCCGCGGCCTCGCACGCGGCGAGGAACGCCCGCTCGCCAGCGCGGGTGACGTTCGCTCCCGTCGCGATGAGGGCGCGCGCCACGATCCGGCGCGCGCCGTCGATGATGACTGCCTTGGTCTGGGTGGAGCCCACGTCAACTCCGGCACCGGCGATCATGACGACCTCCTGTGGAGCGGCGGCAGCGTGAGCGAGATCGGCCTGAGCTGACCCGCCTTCAGGATCAGCGCGCTCTTCAGCGCGACCTGGCCCGCGACCATCAGGGCGGCGGCGGCCGCGGCGAGGGCGGGCGCGGACCGGGGCAGCGCGATGGCGAGGGCGCCGAGCAGTGACGGCAGGGCGTAGCCGCCGACGACGGTGGCCAGAGCGCTCGGCCCCTCGCGAAGCGGGCGGACGCCCTGGCGGAAGGCCTCGTCGGACGACCAGGAGACGACCACCGACCACACGCCTACGTGCACGATCAGGACGGCGAGGCCCGCCCCGAGAAGCCGGTCCAGCGGCCGCCCGCTCCAGGCCTCCAGCCCGATGAGCAGGCCCGCCCCGCTGACGAGCGCCGACGTGAGGAAGACGACCGGCATCGGGGAGACGGCCCACACGGCGACGCCGCGAGCGTGCCGCAGGATCTGGCCCTGGGCCACTGCCAGCGCCGCCGCGGCGGTCGCCGCCAGGACGCATAGGCCCGTCCCCTCGACGAGCGCGTCGCCGGCGGCGAGGAGCGTGAAGGCGCCGCCGAGCCAGAGCTCGCGCGACATCCACGAGGTCCGGACGCGTGCGAGGACGCGCGGACCGCGGAAGGGGCGGCCGGCCTCCGTGGCCAGGGCGCCAAAGCCTCCGAGGACGAGGAGCGGCCCGAGCCACCCCGCGGTCCGGAGCGCCGGCGACGGGGCGAATGCCGCGGTCACGGCCGCCATGACGTAGAGTCCCGCGCCGAGCCCACCCAAGGCGAAGTTCATGACCGCGGGCCAACCCCAGAGGGTCTGGGCGACCGGCGGGAGGAGCGGCGTCCGGGTGGCCTGATCCGGGCTCTCCAGTGACCGTGCGGCGACCTGGCCCATTCGCTCACCTCGTCCGGTAGTAGACGGACGGCGCAGTCCCGCACTCGGGCAGCAGCGGGGCGGCGTCGCCCTGAGCGACGAGGCTCGCAGCGGGGCTCGCCGGATCGTCGAGGTCGCCGAAGACGATCGCTCCGGCGATGCACGCCACGGCGCAGATCGGCGTGGCCTCGGGGTCCACCCCCGGCCGCAGTCCACGGGCGCGTCCCTGGTCGATCCGCTCCTTGCAGAACGTGCACTTGGTCATGACGCCCCGGCGCTCGGGGTGCGCGCTCGCCCGCTCGGGTGGGGTCGGGGCCGCGAAGTAGGAATCCGCCTCGCGAACCAGGTGGCGCGCCCGGTACGGGCAGGCCATCGCGCAGTAGCCGCAGCCGACGCAGGCGTCGTAGGCCACCCACACGATGCCGTCCTCGCGCTGGCGCGAGGCGCCGGTCGGACACACGGGCACGCAGGGCGGCTCGGCGCAGTGCATGCACTGCATCGGCAGGAACACGCGTCGGACGTCGGGGTACTCGCCGGCCTCGCAGTCGGCGACGTAGCGCCAGAACGTCCCGGCCGGCAGCCCGTGCTCCTGCTTGCAGGCGATGGTGCAGGTCTGGCAGCCGACGCAGCGGCGGAGGTCGATGACCATGCCCCAGCGCATGTCAGCCCCTCCGGACTGCCACCGGGACGAGGTCAGCGCCGCTCCCGGTCGCATCGGTAAGCGCCAGGTCCATGGTCGCGACCTGGTTCAGGCTCGGCATACCGAGATCCCGTGCGTACGGCGTGGCCCAGTGGCCGAACTGCTGGAGGATCACGACGACGTCCGGCCGCACCCCCTCGCGCAGGATGGCACGCCCGCGCGTCCGCCCGGTCGGGGACTCGATCTCCACGGGATCGCCGTCCCCGATGGCGAGGCGCCGGGCGGCGCCCCGGTTCAGCACGACCCCGAAGTGGCCGGTCACGTGGCGCGCCACGTCGGCGAGGATCGGCAGGGACACGTTCGAGCCCCAGGAGTACTGCATCGAGCGGCTCGTCAGCAGCCAGAACGGAAACTCCTCAGGGCGCCGGCCGCGGGCGCTGGCCGTAGCCTGCCAGATCGCGGGGAAGTCCTTCCACCCCGGGAGCGGCTGGTACTCGTCCAGCTGGACGTCCCACCAGGTGATGCCCCGCTCGTGGAGGCGCGCGCCGAGCTCCTCGCCCATGCGGAGGATCCGCTCCTGGTAGGGCAGCTCGTAGCGCAGGCCCTTGGCGGCCATCGCGGCGTGGAGGTAGTACCGGCCCGTCTCGAAGGGCACGAAGAAAGCCCCGTGCCGTCGGAACCAGGAGAGGTCGCGCTCGACCGCGCCGCCGGAGAGCGACCGGGTCGCGGCGCGACAGACCCGGTCCCAGATCGCTTCCGCCGAGGGGCGGGACCCGGGAGCGAGGGCGAGGTCGTAGCCTTCGCCCCGCAGCGGCACGGTGGTGCCGGACCCCTTGTTCAGGGCTGCGACGTACTCGTCGAGGATGCCGACGCGCGCGGCCAGCTCAGTGGCGACGTCCGTGAGGTCGCGCGTGTCCGCGGGACCGCTTCCGGGCGGCAGCACCGGCTGGCGGAGCGCCCAGCCCGTGTGCCGCCAGAACTGCTCGATGTACTTGGTGCCTCCGATCCGGTAAAGCTGGAGCGACTCGAGGTCCGTCGCCTCCGGGAGGAGCAAGTCGGCGTACCAGTTCGTCTCGTCCTGCGTGTAGGCGAAGGCGGCGACGAAGGGAAAGCGCTCGAGCTGGCGCTCGATGCGCTCGGTGTCCCAGTTGGAAATGGCCGGATTCGTGCGGTAGATGATCCACACGTCCGGCAGCGTCGGCGCCGGCCAGTGGTCGGGGGGGTGCTCGAGGAAGAGCCAGGGCAGGTGAGCCGGACCGAGCGCGGGCGACCACGGAGAATTGTCAGCGAGCGGGACGAGGGTCCGGTACGCGTTCCGGACGTGCGGCGCGCCGGCCCAGGTGTCCTTGCCGGTGGGATTCACCGGCTGCTCCATGAAGCCGTCGGCGCCGGGCCGGACCGAATCCAGCCGGTTCTGGGCCGGGCGGTTGAGGCGCACGGTCGTGCCGAGGATCCCTCCCGGCACCTCGAGGGCACCCACCAGCGCCGCCAGCACGGTGCGGGCCCAGCAGCACTCGTATCCGCCCCAGCCGTTCGTGACGGTCTTGCCGAGCACGATCGCCACGGGGCGGTGCGGATAGGTGGCCCCGTCGATCTCGATCGTCGTCCCGACCCGCGCGTGATGGAGGTACTCGCGGGCGAGGCGCCGGATGGTGGCGGCGGGCACGTCGGCGATCCCGCCCGCCCACTCCGGCGTGTACGGGCGCACGTGGTCGACCAGGTGCGCGAAGGCGGGCCGCGCGCGCTCCGCGACGGTACGCCGGGTGCCGTCGGCGCCGATCTCCACGCCGGCGGCCAGGTGGCTTCCGTCGAGCGCGGGCCGCCGGCATGCGGGATCGTCGAACGGCACGGGCCGCTCGCGGTCGAGGTCCCACACCAGGGGCTTGCCGGTCCCGGGATCGCGGAGATAGTGCCCCCCGGGTGCGACGAGGTAGGGCGCGCTCGTCATCCGCTCGAGGAACGGCACGTCGCAGACGTCGCGCCAGTCGTGCTCGACGAGGACGACGTGCAGCATCGCCAGCAGGACGGCGGCGTCGGTCTTGGGCCGGATCGGGACCCACTCCTCGGCGCCGGCGCCGGTGACCGACAGGTGCGGCTCGAGCTGGACCCAGCGAAGCCCTCGCGCCCGCGCCTCGGCGTGGCGGAAGACCCCGGTGACCCCGCCGGAGGCGTCACCGTTGTAGCCGAAGGACAGCACGAGCTCTGAGCGCGGCACGTCGGCCGCGACCGTGAACGCGCGGTGCCAGAACTCCCCGTAGAGGTGCTCGGAGTGGTAGCACTTGACGCCCTGGCCGCTGCCGATGCCCTGGTCCACGGGTCCCCACGCCGCCAGGAACGCGGCGAAGGTGCCCAGGTAGGCGGGGGCGATGCCGCCCGAGCCGAACGTGGCCGCCAGGCGCGGATACCCAGCCTCGTCGACGAGCCCGCGGCCGCGGATGCTCCGGAGCCGTGAGGTCAGGATGTCCAGCGCCTCGTCCCAGGAGACCGGAACCCAGCCCGGATCCTCGTGGCGACCCTTCCGCGGGTTCGTCCGGCGCATCGGTGTCGTGACGCGGGCGGGATTGTAGAGCTTGTGGATCAGGCCGTAGGCGCGGACGCAGACCTTGCCGCAGGCGGGGTGCACCGCCGCGACGTCCTCGTTCGGCTCCACGCCCACGGCCACGCCGTCCCGGACCAGGACCTTGAGCAGATCGGGGCCGGCCACGCACTGGTAGCAGTACACGGGGATCTTCTGGACCGCCGGACCGGGACCGGTCATCGCTGGAGGCTCCTCGCCCGCCGCCATGCCCTAGCGCGCCCCCGCCACGACCTTCTTGTGCTCGAGCGCCTCGAAGAAGGCGTCGATGCGGTTCTTGATCTGAGCCTCCGCGTAGTAGCGAGGGTCCTCGAGATCGGACTCGACCATGAGCGTCGGCACCCCCAGCTCCCGCGTGAAGTAGTCGCGCATGTCGCCCTGCCCGGCCGAGAACAGGCGGCACGACTTGATGGAGTGGATCACCAGCGCGTCGGCCTCCCACTCCTCCACGTAGCGCCTGATCTGCCCATAGCGGGCGACGATGGAACGATTCGTCAGGTTCTCGCGGAGCATCTGCTCGGCGATCGACTCGAGCGGGCGGCGCGGATCCTTGCGGAAGCCGAACTCCCAGATCCCGCCCACCGTCGAGTACGTCGACTGGACCGCCACCGCGCCCCAGCGGGTGAACAGGTTGCGGAAGCTCCGGTAGTACGGGTAGGGGGGCGGCCCCTCGATCACGGTCCGGAAGCGCTCCTCGGAGAGAGGCCCGAGCCCGGCCGCCACCAGATCCTCGAACTCGGCCACCGCTTCTTCGAAGAAGGCGGCCGCCTCCGGGGTGCCCCGGAGCACGTTGATCGGCCCCATCATGTTGATGGAGTCGAAGTAGGAGTCGAACGGCGCCGGGTGGTGCTTCGTCAGGTGCTTGCAGCGCGCGTAGCCGTCCTCGGCGCGGCGAGCGTGACCCAGGACCTCCCGGAGCTCGTCGATGTCGAGCTTCTTCCCGGTGACCTCTTCGCACAGTGCGATCAGCTCCTCGAGCTGGCTGACGACGTACCGGACGTCGTCCGCGCTCGGCGCGTCGGTGCGCGCGAACGGCACGTCCAGCATGAACAGCCGCGCCCCGCTCAGATCGGCCAGGTGCTCGAACCACTTGACGTAGACGTTGCACCCGACGTAGTTGCACACGATGATCGTGGGGAAGGGGATCGGCTTCCCCGGTCCCATGCCCCCGTCCAGGAAGAGGCCGATGTCCGCCTTGACGTACGCGCAGTTGTCGCTCGAGTACCCCGCCTGCTCGGCCTTCAGGATCAGCGGGAGGGACTTGTGGCGGATCGCATTCTGGAGCGCCGTGACCTCGGGGAACATCGGGAGGACGTGGCAGGCGCGGAGCAGCTCCACGCAGTTCCCCGAGATCATGAGCGCGCCCGTCGGCTGCCCCTCGGCCTCGGCCCGGGAGAGCTCGCCCATCCAGGCCGACATGAGCTGGCGCGAGCGCTCGTGGACCCGCCCCTGGTACTGGCGCTCGGTGACCGATGCGGCCCTGGCGGCGGCGGTCTGAGCCATGGCGTTCTCCCCGTCCCTAGTCGAACAGCATGGATTCGACGAAGGTCTCGATCTCGTTCCGGGTGCGCTCGAAGGTCCACATTTTTTCCTCGAACTCGACGAGGAGGTGGGGGATCCCGGCGCGCTCGAGCCCCTGTTTCATGAGCACGTAGTCGAAGAGGGCCGGCTCGCAGAACTTGGCCGGCATGAACACAACGGCTCCGGCCCTGGCCCGCCGCACCTTGTCGATGAGGCCGTCGGCACGCCGGGCGCGGCTCTCATGCCGGGTGGACGAGGGGACCGCCCGATCGACGTAGGCCCGCCCGAGCCGCTCGAAGGGCTCTCCGGCGCCGTTCACGTCGGCCGTGAACCAGCGCCACCCGAGGAGGAGATCGTCCTCGACGACGTAGCAGCCGGCATCCTCGAGGACGTCCAGGAGACCGAGCGGCGGCTGCTCGCAGAAGGCGCCTTCGATCACGACGCGGAGGCGGTCGCGCGGCCTGGCCGAGCGGAGGGGCAGCTCGGCCAGCAAGCGGTCGAGCCAGCCGAGGCTGTCCTCGGGCGGGACCATCGTCGCCGCGCGCTGGACCGCGTACAGCTCGGTCGTGGAGAGCTTCTGTGGCTCCTCGATCCGGAACGCGTAGAGCGCGCGCAGCCGGGCGCGAAGCGTGTTGTACGTCTGGATGCTCTTCTCGAGCGCGGCCTCGGTGACCGGCAGCTCGAAGGTCCGCTCGAGCCCGTTCGCCAGCCGGCGAAGCTCGGCGGCGGCGTACGCGCCGACGGCGGGCGAGGTCGAGTTCTGCGGCAGGTGCAAGTACTCGACGAAGGTGTCCGGGAAGTTCCGCCGGTAGATGCTTGCGAGGTTCCGGGCGACGTCGCAGATGTTCGAGAACACGAATCCGTCGACGCCCTTGACCAGTCCCTGGAAGCCCAGCTCGAGCGAGGACTTGGCGATCGAGCAGACGAACGACTGGAACCGGGCGTCCGCATGCGTGAGCTCGACGGAGGCGCCGCCGCCGAGGAGCGCCATGGGCAGCATGCCCGCCGCGTGGATCAGCTCGGCCGGCGCCCACACCGGATAGACGGCGACGGCCCGGCCCCCCGGCCGGCCCGCCTTCCACTGGCCGGCGACGGCCCCGAGCGGCTCGGCGATCAGCTGACGGCAGTGCTCGAGGATGGCGTCCGCGTTCATGCTCGTCCCCTAACCCCGGGTCTCGCAACGCCGGGGTCCAGGTGCGTCGGCCACGGCATCCGGTGCCGCCGCCCGTCGGTGGAGTCGCGCAGACGGCGCTCGCAGCGCTCCCACTCGCCTCGCCGGCAAGCGAGGGCTCGACAGTCGAACTCGCACACGGCGATGCTATCCGGCACGGTCTGCACCAACTGGCCCTGCAGCCATCTCCACAGGCTTCCGACCATGGCTCGCGGCCTCCGGCCCGCCATCGAGGAATCCGTGAAGGAAGAGGCGCGCGACCTCGCTCGCGAGCCCCCGCACACTCTGACCCGATCGTACAAACGGCCGGGTGCCGATCCCATTCAGCATGCCGAGAAGAAGATTGGTCGCCGAGAGCAGCTCCTCCTCCGAGCGCCCGTCGAGATCGAGCTGGCGCAGGAGCGCGAGCCCGCGGCGGAGGTACTCCTGGCGCTTGGCGGCGATCTCCGAGCGGTGCGGCTCGGGGAGCAGATCGTAGTCGCGGTTGATGATCTTGAGCGCGTGCGGGTCGCGGGAGGCGAAGTCGAGATGGGTCTCGACCAGCGCGTGAAAGCGCTCGCCGGGGGTGCTTGCGCCGCGCCACGCGGCATCCAGCGCGGCGAGCAGCCGGTCGAGCGCGCGGTCGAGGACCAGGAACAGCAGCTCGTCCTTCCCGCCGACGTAGTGGTACAGCCCCGCCAGCGACAGGCCGGACGCGCGGGCGATCTCGCGAATGGACGCCTGCTGGAAGCCCCGCCGCGCAATGATGTCGCGCGACGCCGCCAGGATCTCCTCGTACCGCGTCCCGATCATGCCACCGAACCTCCCGCCGAACGGTCGATCGTCTGGCCACACGGTAGGGCGTCCCGCGCGACGGGGGAATCCGACAGGCGCTTCATTTTCGTGAGGCGATTGCATCAGACCGAAGGCCCCCTGGATCGGCAGCATCAGGGAATTGAGGCGATCGCGTCATGGACTTCGGCGGCCCCGGGGCGTTCGAATGTGGCCGACGATCCGGTGGTCTCGTCCGGCGTCCTCGCCGTTGCGGGGCGCCTGCGCACCGGGCGGAGGAGGGAAGGCGATGAAGGATCCCTGGACGGTCCTGGCCGGACTCGCCGTGGTGGCCTTCGTGTTCGTCCTGGCCCCCGTCGCGGGGAGCGTGTACCTCCGCCTTCGGGCACGGCGGTGGCTGCGCTGCCCGGAAACCCACCTGCCGGCCGCCGTGGCGGTCGATGCGGGTCGTGCGGCGTGGACGGCCGCCTTCGGCTGGCCGCGCCTGCGAATCCGGAGTTGCACGCTCTGGCCGTCGCGAACCGGATGCGCCCAGCGCTGCCGCGAGCTCCCGGCGGTCTCGGGCGACCTGGAACCTCCTCAGCTAGAGCCCCTGCGGTAGCGCGCCGCCGCCGGCGGGCTGTAGTCGGGCACTGACGGCAGGAATGGCACGAGGCGGAAGCCCGGGGCCATCCAGAGGTCGGGCCATCCATCCATATGACAGGGGTCATACCCGCTTGTGAGGTGATGACCTGATGCTGGGCCGACACGAGAGCGCCGTGGAAGACCACGCGATCCGGCTGACTTTCAACGAGGGCGTGGCGCGCGTCACGCTGGCGCGGCCGCCGCTCAACATCCTCACGCTGGCCGCCATCGAGGCCCTCGACGCCGCGGTCGAGGAGGCCGGCCGTCGCGCCGATGTGAAGGCGCTACTCCTTGCCGCCGAGGGCCGGGCGTTCTGCGCCGGCGTGGCGGTCGAGGATCATCTCGGCGATCGTGCCCGGCCCATGCTGGCGGCCTTTCACCGGGTCTTCCGGACGCTCCATGCACTCGAGTGCGCGACGGTGGCGGCCGTCCAGGGCCCGGCGCTTGGCGGCGGGGCCGAGCTGGCCGTGTTCTGCGACCTCGTGATCGCCAGCGAGAGCGCCAGCTTCGGGCAGCCCGAGATCAAGGTGGGCGTGTTCCCGCCGATTGCGGCCATCCACTATCCGGCGCGGATCGGCGTCCCGCGGACAATCCAGCTCCTGCTCTCCGGCGAGACGCTCCCGGCGCGGGCGGCGGAGCGGATCGGGCTGGTGGACCGGGTCGTGCCGGCCGGCGATCTCGAGACGGCGGTCTCGGCGGCCATCGCTGGCTTCACCGACAAGAGCGCGGCCGTCCTGCGGCTCACCAAGCAGGCGGTGCGGCGGGGGCAGGGGGACCGGTTCGACGCGGCGCTCTCGGAGCTGGAGGAGATGTACCTCTGGCGCCTCATGCAGACCGAGGACGCCGAGGAGGGGTTGCGAGCCTTCCTCGCCAAGCGTCGCCCCGTGTGGAAGGACCGCTGAAAGGAGGTCGCCCTTGAAGCTCAGCGGGAGGACCGCGCTCGTCACCGGGGCCGGCCGGGGAATCGGCCGCGCCATCGCCCTGGCCCTCGCCCGCGAGGGCTGCCAGGTGGGTGTCGCCGACATCCTCCCGGGGAGCGCTGAGGCGACGGCCGCCGAGGTGGAGGCCCTCGGGGTCAAGGGGCTCGCCCTGCCGGTGGACCTCACCAGCCGCGCCGAGGTCGAGCGCATGGTTGCGCAGGCCCTGGCCCAGTTCGGTCAGATCGACGTCCTGGTCAACAACGCCGGATGGGACCGGATGGGACTGTTCCTCGACACCGACGAAGACACGTGGGACCGGATCATCGCCGTCAATCTGAAGGCGATGCTCTACGTGTGCAAGGCGGTCCTGCCCCAGATGGTGGCCCGCGGCGGCGGCAAGGTCGTCAACGTGGCGTCCGACGCGGGCCGCGTGGGCTCGAGCGGGGAAGCCGTGTACTCGGCGACCAAGGGCGCCGTCATCGCGTTCTCCAAGGCGCTGGCCCGCGAGATGGCCCGGCACCGGATCAGCGTGAACGTCGTCTGCCCCGGGCTCACCGAGACGCCGCTGCTCCAGTCCCTCCGGGATCAGTCTCCGAAGATGGAGAAGATCCTCGAAGCCGTGACGCGCGCGACCCCGCTCGGCCGGGTCGCGACACCGGAGGAGATCGCCGAGGCGGTCGCGTTCCTCGCTTCGCCCGCGGCGGACTTCATCACCGGCCAGACGCTGTCGGTGAGCGGCGGATTGACGATGTGCTGAGGGCGCGGGCCGGGCGGCGGAGCCCGGCCGCGCCGGGAGGGCGCGCATGCCCTGGCCGTGCCTTGAGGCCCGGTCGTGGCCGGACAGTCACTCGAGCGGAGAGGAGCCCCCGATGGCCAAGGACATCCCGGCGATCGACTTCATGTACTACGTTGCTACCCCGGAATTCATCGCCAAGTGGAATGACGCGAAGAAGGGCGAGCTGATCTGCCGCATGGAGCGCGCGATCGGAGGCCTCCCGTCCTTTGACTCGATCGACACCATGGTCCGGAAGATGGACGAGGCCAACGTCGAGCGGGTGTTCATCACGCAGACCAAGATGTGGTCGCACTGGAACAAGTGGATGTACATGGACACCACGCTCGAGGAAGTTGCCCAGTACACGCGGGCGTATCCCGACCGCTTCGTCGGGCTGGCCGGCTACAACCCCTTCCGGATCAAGGACAGCCTGCGCGAGATCGAGGCCGCGGTGCGCGAGCACGGGTTCAAGGGCGTCTACGTGCACATCTACGGGTTCGACATTCCGCTCCACGACCCGAAGATGTACCCGCTCTTCGCCAAGTGCGTCGAGCTGGACGTGCCCGTGTCCATGCAGGTCGGGCACGTGCTGGAGGCGATGCCGAGCGAGCACGCCCGCCCGATGTACCTCGACCGGATCGCCTGCGACTTCCCGGACCTCAGGATGATCGGCGCGCACACGGGCTGGCCGTGGGTCGAGGAGCTGATCTCGATCTGCTACAAGTGGGAGAACATCTGGCTCGGTATCGACGCCTGGATGCCGAAGTACCTCAAGCCCGAGGTCATCCAGTTCATCGGGAGCCGGATGGGCCAGGACCGCTGCCTCTGGGGCACCAACGGTCTGCCCTGGAAGGAGAGCCTCGACCAGGTGGACCATCTGGGCCTCAAGCCCGACGCGAAGCGGAAGCTCCTTCGCGACAACGCCGTCGAGCTGTTCCGGCTGTAAGGGCGGCTTCGCGCTCCGGGACCGTCCGGCCTCGGCGGCCTCGCGCGGTCGCCGAGGCGGCGGCCTGGCCGGCTACCCGGCGCCGACTTTGGGGGCCGCCCGCCCGAGGTAGGCCGCTCGGACCCGCGGGTCCCGGCGGAGCTCCTCACCGGTTCCCGTCAGCACCACCCGCCCCGCCTCGATGACGTAGCCGCGGTCAGCGATCGCCAGGGCGCTCCGGGCGTTCTGCTCGACCAGGAGGACGGTGGCGCCGGTCTCGGGCAGGCGGCGAATCTGCGCGAGGATCTGTCGCACGACGAGCGGCGCCAGGCCCATCGACGGCTCGTCCAGGAGGGCCAGGCGCGGCCGCGCCATGAGGACGCGACCGATCGCGAGCATCTGCTGCTCGCCGCCCGAGAGGGTGCCGGCGGGCTGACGCTGACGGTCGCGCAGGACCGGGAAGAGCGAGTACACGCGCGCGAGGTCGGCCTGGACCTCCGCTTTCCCTTGGCGGCGGTACACGGGATAGGCGCCGATCAAGAGGTTGTCCTGGACGGTGAGCACCGGGAAGTTCTGGCGCCCCTCGGGGGCATGGGAGATCCCGAGCCGGACGATCTCCTCCGGCGGCCGCCCGCCGATGTCCTTGCCCTCGAAGACGATCCGTCCGCTCGCGGGACGGAGCAGCCCCGAGATGCCCCGGAGCAGCGTGGTCTTCCCGGCGCCGTTGGCGCCGATCAACGCCACGATGCTGCCCCGGGGGACGTGGAGCGTGACCCCCCGCACGGCCTGGATCGCGCCGTACGCGAGGGACAGGGACTCGATCTCAAGCATCCGGGACCTCGGCCCCGAGATAGGCGTCCACGACGGCGGGATCGTTCTGCACCGCCGCCGGCGAGCCCTGGGCCAGCACCTGGCCGTAGTTGAGGACGAGGATCGAATCCGAGATCCGCATGACGAGATCCATGAGGTGCTCCACGAGGACGATCGTGATGCCGCGGCGGCGGAGGAAGAGGATCAGCTCGCCGAGGGCGTCGGCCTCCGCGAGGTTCAGCCCGGCCGCCGGCTCATCCAGGAGGAGCAGCATCGGCTCGGTGGCCAGGCACCGGGCGATCTCGAGGAGCCGCTGCTGGCCGAACGGCATGCTCCCGGCGGGGGTGTCGCGGCGATGGGTCAGGCCGACCAGTTCCAGACAGGCCAGGGCGTCCTCGCGCAGCCGGCGCTCCTCCCGCCGCGTCCAGGGCGCCCTGAGCGCGGCGGCCAGGAGTCCCGCCCGGCCCATGCGGTGGCGGCCCACCATCACGTTCTCCAGCGCCGTCATGTTCCCGAAGATCTGGAGATTCTGGAAGGTGCGGGCGATCCCGAGCCGGGCCCGCTGCCAGGTGGGAACCCCCTCGAGGGAGCGCACCCCCAGCCGGATCCCTCCCGCGTCGACCGGGACGATACCGGTGATGAGGTTGAAGATGGTCGTCTTCCCCGCGCCGTTGGGGCCGATGATCGCGCAGATCTCGCCCGCGCGAACGTCGAACGTCACGTCGGCCACGGCCACCACGCCGCCGAACGCCTTGCGGAGCCGGCGCGCCGCCAGCAGCGTCTCGGCCATCAGCGATCGGGCTGCCGGCGGGCCCCGAGCGAGGCGCGCAGGCCGGCCACCAGTCCCTCGGGCAGGAAGATCATGATCACGACCAGGAGGATCCCGTAGGCGATCACCTCGTGCTCGCCCGACGCGTGGGAGAGGAGGCGCGGCATCACACGGCGGATCGCCTCGGTCAGGATCGTGATGGCCGCGGCCCCGAAGGGGGCCCCCCAGACGCTCGCCAGGCCGCCCACCGCCGCCATTACGACGAATTCCACGGACGCGACGAAGGTGAAGGCGGCGGGGCTCACCAGGGCCAGGTGGTGCGCATAGAGGCTCCCGGCCAGGCTCGCCATGGCGGCCGAGAGCGCGAAGATCTGGAGCTTGTGCTTGGCCGTGTCCACCCCCAGGGTTTCCGCGGCCACCTCGCTTCCGTGGACGGCGCGAAGGGCCCGGCCGATGCGGGAGTCGACGACGTTCCGGGCCACGAAGAGCGTGAGGAGCGCGGCGCTGGTGGTCAGGTAGTAGCGCTTGACGTCGCTGTCGAACCGGAACCCGAGAAGCGAGAAGGGCGGTACGCCCGGAATCCCCGACGGCCCGCCGGTGAGGTCCGTGAACTCGACGAACGCCAGATAGACGACGATCCCGAACGCCAGCGTCGCCATCGCCAGGTAGTGGCCCTTGAGCCTGAGGATCGGGATGCCGAAGACGAAGGCCACGGCCGCCGCGAGGACGATCCCGACGATCAGCGCGCCCCACGGCGGGACGCCGTACCCGACGGTGAGGATGGCGGAAGCGTACGCGCCGAGGCCGTAGAAGGCGGCCTGCCCCAGCGAGATCTGCCCGGCGTAGCCGGTGAGGAGGCATAGGCCGCTGGTGACGATGGTGTAGAGGCCGACGTAGATCAGCACGTCGAGGTACGACGGCTTCCTGACGACGAGGGGCAGCAGCGCCAGGAGCACGAGGCTTCCCGCCCACGTCCAGCGCACGGGGGTCACAGGCCTCCCCGGCGGTTCCGGCCGAAGAGACCCTGCGGACGGAAGAAGAGGATGAGGAACAGGACGAGGAATGCGACCGCCTCCTTGTAGGCCGCGCGGAAGAGCCCGCCGGTGAGATTCTCCAGGACGGCCAGCAGGAGCGCGCCCACGACGGCGCCCGCGGGATTCACGAGCCCGCCCATGATGGCGGCGATGAAGCCGCGCAGGCCGAGATGGAGCCCCATGTCGTAGGAGACGAGCGTCAGCGGCGCGATCACGATCCCGGCGACGGCCCCCAGTCCGGCCGAGAGCGCGAACGCGCAGAGCGACATCCGGTCGGGGCGAATGCCGCTCAGGCGGGCCGACAGGGGGTTGATGGCGCAGGCGCGGAGCGTCTTGCCGGCGTAGGTGTGCTCGAAGAAGAGGTAGAGGAAGGCGAGGGTCACGGCCGTGGTGCCGAGGATCCAGACCCCCTGGCGGGTGATGATGGCTCCGCCCAGCCGGAGCGGAGGGCCCGGGGTGAAAGGCGGGAGGGGATAGGGATCGGTTCCCCAGACGAGGAGCGCGATCCCCCGCACCGAGATGTCCACGCCGATCGTGATGATGATCAGCGTGACCGGCGAGGCGCGGCGCGCGGGGTGGATCGTCACCCGCTCGAGCAGCCCACCCACGCAGGTGACGGCGGCGACGGCCAGGGCCACCGCCAGGGGGCGCGGGAGGTCCAGTGACCCGAGCGAGACCAGCACCATCGCGCCCAGCATGGCGAACTCGCCCTGGGCGAAGTTGATGATCCCCGTGACGTTGTAGATCGTCACGAAGCCGAGCGCGATGAGGGCGTAGATGCTCCCCGTCGTCAGCCCGGCGAGGACGAGCTGGAAGAGCTGGTCGGCGGAAATGCTCGCTCCCGAGCTACCACTTCTCCGGAGGCCAGTACTTCCACGTACCTCCCTCGATTCGGACCAGCACCATGGAGCGCTCGTCGAGCCCCACGTGATCTTCGGGGGACATGGTGAAGACGCCCCCCGTGCCCGCGAAGCTCTTCACCTTCTCCAGCTCGTCACGCGTCCTGGCCCGCGCCTCGGCCAGCGGGGCGCCGGGCGAGACCTTCGCGAACGCCGCCAAGGTCATCTGGAGCGCGTCCCAGGCGTGCCCTGCGAAGGTGCTGCGGGGCTTGCCGGTTCCTTTCTCGTACCAGGCGACGAAGTCCAGGAGGACCTTCTTCTGGGGATCGGCGTCCGGGAGGGATTCGGCGACCAGCATCTTGCCGATGGGGAAGATCACGCCGTCGGCGGCGCCGGCGGCGAGGTCCACGAACGCCTTGTTCCCGACGCCGTGGTTGTGGATCAGGGGGATCGTGAGCCCGAGATCCCGGAACTGCTTGGTGACGATGGAGGCGGCCGGCGGGATGGCGTGGACGACCAGGGCCTGGGCGCCGCTCGCCTTCACCCGGGTGAGCTGCGGGGTCATGTCCTTGTCGGTCTGTTCGAACTTGTCTTCGTAGACGACCTCGATGCCGGAGTCCTTGAGCGTCGCGGCGAGACCGCGCCGCGAGTCCTCGCCGAAGGCGTCGTTGACGTAGAGGCTGGCGATCTTCGTGTAGCGCTTCGCCAGGAGGTACCGCACCTGGTGGGCGGACACGTGGATGTTGGACTGCGGGGTCTTGAAGACCCAGAAGCGCTCCTTGATCGGCGTGACGATGGCGTGGCTCGAAGCCATGGAAATGAGGGGAACTTTGCCCTCCGTGGCGTCGGGGACCACCGCGAGGCTGGTCGGGCTCTGGCTCGAGGCGATGACCACGTGGACGCCGTCCTCCGCGATCAGCTTCTTGACGAGGCGCTTCGTCGTGTCCACCTTCGATTCGTCGTCGTGAACGAAGATCTTGACCGGATACTTCTTCCCATCCGGTCCGGTGATCCCGCCCTTGCCCTCCAGCTCCTTCTGGATCATCACGGCCACGTCCCGCTCGGGCACACCGAGCGACGAGGCCGGCCCCGTGATGGCCGAGACAAAGCCGATCCGGTACTCCTGGGCGCTCGCCACCAGGAGCGGCGTCAGGACGAGGGCCAGAACGACGAGGAGTAGGACGCGCATTCGGCTCATGCTGCCCTCCTGCGGTTAGGGTGGTCGCTCCCGGGTCGATCGCGGCGAAGGCCACCGCACTCCAGCTTCCTGCACGGTGGAACCGGCCGGGCGCCGGCGGTATGACCGGCGTCATAACGAGAGCGGCGACGGAAGACGCAGCGTATCAGCCGAAGGATGCGGGCGGGAGGCGACCCCCCGGGGTCTTCCGGGACGACGTATGATCGGGGGCGGGATGGACCGACGCGATCGCGGTCGCGTGCTTCTCGCCGAGTGGGCGGCGACCCGTCCGGAGAACGTCTTCACCGACGATCCCTACCTTCGTCTTGCACTGACACGGCGCATCCCGGCGGACCGGCTCGACCGGCTCACGCCGGCGCTGGTCCAGGCCGGTGCGGACTCGGCGGGACCCGTGGACCGGGCGGCGGCCGAGCTCGACCGGTCCGAGCACGTGCCGCGGCTCGAGGCGTGGAGCGCCGTCGGCGAGCGCGCCGAGCAGATGCGCTTCCATGCGGCCCACCACGCGGTGGGACGCCTGGTCTGGCGCTCGGGGATCCTCTCGGTCCTCGCCGAGCCGGGCGCCGTGACGGCGCATACGGCCCTCACGTACCTCTTCGCCCAGAACGGGGAGGTCCCCCATCTCTGCTCGGTGGCGTGCACGGCCGGTCTCATCAAGGCGATCCAGCGCGCCGGGCCCGAGTGGATGCGCCGGGAGTGGCTCCCCCGGCTCCTCGACGAGGACTACGACCGGCGCTGGCACGGCGCCCAGTTCCTGACCGAGGTGCAGGGCGGGTCGGACGTGGGGGCCAACGCCTGCGTGGCGCGGCCCGTCGAGGGGGAGCCGGGCACGTGGCGCCTGACGGGAGAGAAGTGGTTCTGCTCGAACGTCTCGGCCGATCTGGCGGCGGTGAGCGCCCGCCCGGTCGGCGCGCCCGAGGGCACGCCGGGCATCGGCCTGTTCGTCGTCCCGTGGCGCCTCGCGGATGGCCGCCCCAACGGCGTCTTCATCCGGCGGCTCAAGGACAAGCTGGGGACGCGGACCCTGCCGACCGCGGAGGTCGATCTGCGTGACGCTTTGGCCTATGCCCTGGGCCCGCCGGCGGAGGGGTTCCGCCTGCTGATGGGCGTCATCATCAACACGTCGCGGCTGGCGGTCGCCACCGCCGCCGCGGGCATCATGCGACGCGCGTGGACGGAGGCGTGGCGCTACGCGCGGCTTCGCGAGGCCTTCGGCCGGCGCCTCGTCGACCTCCCGGCCATCCGCCGTCAGCTCGCCGAGATCCGCGCCCTCTGGGCGGGCGGGCTGTCGGCCACGCTCTTCGTGGCCGGGCTCGAGGATCGGCTCACCCTGGCCGGAGTCCACGCCGAGGACGATCCGCTCTTCCGGGCCGCGGTCACCGTGAACAAGCTCGTGTGCTCGGTCGACGCGGGACTGGCCGTTCACCACGCCATCGAGGTGCTCGGGGGGAACGGCGTCATCGAGGATCTGAGCCCGATCCCGCGGCTCTACCGCGAGGTGCCCGTGCAGGAGAGCTGGGAGGGCCCGCACAACACGCTCGTCGCGCAGTTCCTCCGCGACGCCGCCCGCGCCAAGATGCACGAAGCCGTGCTGGCGCTGACCCAGGACACCCTGCTCGGCGTGAGCGCGCCCGCCTTCGCGTCCGCCCGCGCCCGGGGCCTGGCGGCGGTCGGAGCGATCCGCGCGCGATTCGAGCGGCTCCTCTCGGGGGACCCCGGGGTAGCCGCGCTCCACGCCCGGGATGTGGTCGGCCGTCTCGGCCGGCTGCTCCAGGTGTCGCTCCTCCTGGACGCCGCGGCGGCCGCCGACGGCCACGCTCGGCTCGGCTGGCTGGGGGCGGCCGCGGAGCTGCTGCTCGACCGCGACCTGCGCCCGGGCTACGATGCCGCGGAGGATTCCGGCTACCCCGATCGGATCGCCTGCCTCCTGGAGGCGTGAGCATGCAAGGGACCAGACCGACAGACCCTTGATGGAGGGGTCGGCTCGATCCCGGAGCCACGCGACCGGCGCGCGCCGCTCGATGAGCACCGAGCCCCCCGTGGGCCGGCGGACCGTCCGAATCTCGGCGTGGTCCACCGGGGCGCGGGAGCGCGCTGGCCGCCACGGCAAGACGGTCGCGCGCGCCAGGGGTCGTCGGGCCAGGGTCGTAGGGTATGACGCAGATCATATACGTCGGCGATCCGATCGGCCGATAAGACACGAGCGTGACTCACAAGGAGCGGATGCTGCGGGCGGCACGGGGCGAGTGGGCCGACCGGCTCCCCTTCGCGCCGCGCCTGGACCTCTGGTACAACGCGCAGACGAGCCGCGGCACGCTCCCGGCTCGCTACCGGAACGGGGTGACCACGCGCGAGATCGCGGACGATCTCGGCGTCGGGTACCACGCGGTCAACCCGGAGTTCCGGCGCGTCCGAGGCGTGGACGAGCGCACGGACCGCCCGCTCGGCCTCTACAGCCTCTGGGGCCACCCGTACCGGGTCACGCTCGGCGACGTGGAGCGGATCGTCCAGACCGAGGGGGACACGATCCACGTCGAGTACCGGACCCCAGTGGGGAGCGTGTGCTCGACGCTGAGCTACACGGAGGAGATGCGGCAGTCCGGCGCCTCCGTTGCCTGGGTGGAGGAGCCCGTGATCAAGACGGTCGCCGACTACCCGGTGGTCGGCCACATCTTCCGGCATCTCCGCGTCGAGCCCAGCTACGACGGCTATCGTGAGTACCAGGCCCTCGTGGGCGACCGCAGCTTCGCCGTCGGCTACGGGCTGGGCGCCGCCTCGCCCGTCCACCACATGATGAAGGACCTGATGAACCACACGCAGTTCTACTACCACCTGGCGGACCATCCGAGAGAGATCCGCCAGCTCGCCGAGGACATGACCGCCTTCTACGTCAGGGTGGTCGAGATCCTCGCCGAGTCCCCGGCCGAGGTCGTGCTGATGGGCGCCAACTACGACGACACGCTCACGTACCCGCCGTTCTTCAAGGAGCACATCCTGCCCTGGATGCAGCGGTGGGCGGACATGCTCCACGCGAAGGGAAAGATCTTTCTCTCCCACTGCGACGGGGAGAACGAGGGGCTCCTGGACCTCCTGGCCGAGAGCGGCATGGACGTAGCGGAGTCGGTCTGCGGACCGCCCATGGTCGCCGTGTCGATGACGCGGATGCGGGCGGCGTTCGGCGGGCGGGTCACCATCTTCGGGGGGGTGCCGTCGGTCGCGCTGCTCGAGGACAGCATGAGCGACGAGGAGTTCGAGCAGTACATGCGGAGGCTCTTCCGGGAGATCGCCCCTGGGGACCGCCACATTCTGGGCGTGAGCGACATGGTCCCGCCGGACGCGAAGTGGGAGCGGCTCGTCCGCTTGGCCGAGATGGTCGAGGAGTGGGGCGCCTTGCCGCTCCGCCTGCCCTGAGCGAGCAGGACCGAAGGGAAATTGCTGGCGAGGAGCGACCTCGAGATCGCGCGTAACGAGCGGCTCCAGCCAATCGAGGCGATTGCAGAGAAGCTGGAGCTGAGCCTGTCAGGTAGGAGTGGACCGAGGATGGCCATGCGGAAGGTGATTCGCGTTGCGGGCATGCTGGCGTTGGCGGCGCTCGTCGTGATCCAGCTTGT
>DASZOL010000061.1:0-33837 GCA_035550795.1 Candidatus Methylomirabilota bacterium | reverse complement strand
GCTGGTGCGGCTCGCCGTAGCCGAGGCGTGGGTCCTGGGCCAACGCCTTCTCGATCAGCGGGCGCCCGGCCGTCGCGTCGCCGAGCCGGAGCCGCGCCGCGCCAAGGTAGTACGCGGTCTCGGCGACCTCCGGCGCCCTGGCGTAGGCGATCTCCAGGTGGGGCAGGGCGCGAGCCGGCTGCCCCGCCTCGACGAGCAAGCGCCCGAGGTCGGCCTGGGCCGTGGCGTCGTGCGGGTTCGTCGAGACGGCCCGGCTGAGCTCGCGGATCGTGAGCCACCGGTCCACGGTGCGCGGGATGCGGAAGAGCCGCCCCGAGAGATATCCGTAGCCCGCCGCCGAGACGGCCAGGACGACCACGAGGGCGAGGATGGGATTGCCCGTCATCCACGTGAGGACGCCGAAGAGGAACAGGTTCCGCATGGCTAGACGATAGGCGCGAGGCCCGCACGCGGGCAAGCGCGAGCGCCATGGCACCCGGATCGAACGCAGGAAGCGGCTTCCACCCGGCCTGCCAGTACCTGCACTGCCGGATCAGCCCAGACGGACGACGACCTCGCCGCTGACCCATCCCAGAGCGCGAGGTGCGCCAGGTGGTCCTTGACCGACCAGCCATCGAGGGACGGGTCGATCATGGACTCGTCGCTGAGGCCGCGGATGGCGGAGAGCAAGTCCTCCCCCAGCTGTCGGTAGTGCGGCCGGAGCGCGTCCCGCTCCTCGGGCATGCCCGCCTCCTGTGTGACTCGTCGCGCGAACCGACGCCTGTCACCCACGCGGAGCGCAGTCGACCCATCCGGGCCGCCGGGGGGCCGCGGGCATCAGCGAGCGAGTGGTGCCGGGGGAGGGAGTCGAACCCTCACACGTCTTGCGACGTAGCGGATTTTAAGTCCGCCGCGTCTCCCAGTTCCGCCACCCCGGCGAGCTGCCGTTGCGGCTAACAATACGCGAAGTTGCCAGCCCTCCGCATGAGAGGCATTTGGCCGCACCTTGCGACGCGACGGTCGGCATGTCGGCCAAGAGGTTCTCAAGGCGGGGCTGGCCAACCCGAACGTGGGCGGAAAGCGGACCCCATGACGTCCCCACGCTGGCTCCATGCGGCCCCCCTCTGTGCCAGGATGGATGAGACAGTCCCACCCTCCGAAATCACTGTGGAGGGATACCCCCATGGAAGCGCGGGTTGAGATGGCCGTGGCGCCGGAGGATGTGCAGGTGGCCGCGAAGCCGCAGCGCCGATCGTTCACCGCGGAGTACAAGCGGCGGATCCTCAAGGAGGCCGACGCGTGCACCACGCCCGGGGCGGTCGGGACGCTGCTCCGGCGGGAGAGGTTGTACTCGTCGCATCTGGTGGAGTGGCGTCGGGCCCGGGCGCGCAGCGAGCGCGCCGTCATGATCGCCCGGGTCGAGGAGCGCCAGGCTCGGGTCGGCATCGCCCCCTTGTGCGACGCCCTCGGGCTCGCCCGGGCCACCTTCGACCGGCGGCGGGGCGCCCCGCCGCCGGGGCCCACGGCCCCGCGGGAGCGGCGCGCACCCCGGCAGGCGCGGACGCCGACGGAGCGGGCCGGGGTCTTGGCCGTGTTGCATTGAGGAGCGGTTCGTCGATCTGCCCCCGGCGCAGGTCTGGGCGCTGCGGCTCGACGCCGGCCACGTCCCGCCCTGCTCGATCCGCACGATGTACCGGGGCTACGTCCTGCTCGACATCTTCAGCCGCTATGTCGTCGGCTGGCTGCTGGCGCGCCAGGAAAGCGCCGCGCTGGCCAAGGTCCTCATCGCCGAGAGTTGCGAGCGGCAGCACATCGGCCCCGTTCAGCTCATCATCCATGCGGACCGCGGCCCCTCGATGACCTCGCAGCCGGTGGCCCTGCTGCTGGCCACCCTCGGCGCGGTCCCCTCGCACTCCCGGCCGCAGGTCTTCGACGACGACCCTTCTCCGAGGCCCAGTTCAAGACGCTCAAGTACCGGCCAGACTTGCCGGCTCGGTTCGGCGCCTACGAGGACGCCGAGACGTTCTGCCGCCGGTTCTTCCCGTGGTACAACCTCGAGCATCGTCATGGCGCGCTGGGCCTGATGAGGCCCCACGACATCCACTACGGCTTGGCCGCGGCCAAGTGGCAGCAGCGAGCCGACGTCCTGCGTGCCGCCTACCACGCACACCCCGGGCGTTTCCCGCGCGGGGTGCCGGTGCCGCCGCCGCCGCCGACCGCGGCCTGGATCAATAAGCCCCCGGCGGCGCCGGCGCTTGCCGCGCCAGAGGGGATTCTTCGCATCCAAGCACAGCGGGATAGGCTGCAGGACCAAGCCGCCCATCTCCGCCTGGGACGATCCTGACAAACGAACGCAGGAGGGGTGAATCGAGGCAGCGGATGTCGAGCCTCGAGGTCGATGCCCGGCCGGGATGGGCTGCAAGACCTCGCAGCGGTCGCGGTCTAACGCAAGTCAGGCTAATACTACTGTGTCACAAACACTGAGGGCTTCAGGAGGTACCATGGCAGGGTCGCCGCATGGTTACCCACACGACCGATGCCCGCGAACGGCGGTTCCGTGAGTGCTAATCCGAGGCCGAATTGTAGTTGGGCGGCGAGATGCCGACTGATGACGCTCTAAACGGAGTCAGCTATGGACAAGAGCTTCCGCTTCGTCGCTCTCGTGCTGGCACTCGCTCTCGTCATGCCGACCGTCGCGCCCGCCCAAGGACAATCGGCCGACGTGCGTGCCCGGCAGACTGAACAGCAGATGACGGACGACGAGCGATTCTCGCTCCTCGTCAGTCTCATCGGCGCCGTTCCCTCGATCGGGGTGCCGCGCGACAAGCGCATCCCGACGGAGGTCAGCAACATGAGCGCCGGCTATACGCCAGGCATCCCGCGGCTCGGCGTCCCGGCGCTGCAGAGTAGCGACGCCAGCATGGGCGTGACCAACCCCGGCTACCGGCCCGACGACAAGGGCGCCACGGCCTTCCCCGCGTCGATCGCCGTCAGCTCGAGCTTCAACCCCCGCCTGGCGCGCGAAGGCGGCGCGGCGATCGGCCGCGAGGCGCGATCACGCGGCTTCAACATCCAGCTGGCGGGCGGGATCAACCTCCAGCGCGACGTGCGCAACGGCCGCAACTTCGAGTACTACTCCGAGGATCCCCTGGTCAGCGCCGTGTTCGGTGCCGAGGCCGTCAACGGCATCCAGGGCGAGGGGGTCATTTCGACGCTCAAGCACTACACGCTCAACTGCAACGAGACCAACCGCCACTGGCTCGACGCGATCATCGACCCGGCGGCGCATCGCGAGTCGGACCTGCTGGCGTTCCAGATCGCGATCGAGCGCTCGCAACCCGCCGCAATCATGAGCGGTTACAACAAGGTCAATGGCGAGTACGTCAGCGGGAACCACCATCTGCTCAACGAAGTGCTCAAGGGTGCCTGGGGCTACAAGGGCTACGTGATGTCTGACTGGGGCGCGGTGCCCGAGTGGGATTACGCGCTCAAGGGACTCGACCAGGAATCGGGCATCCAGATGGACGTCAAGCAGTGGGGCGCCGAGGCCTTCACCGACCGCCTGAGGAACGCTTATGCCGAGGGCACACTGCCGAAGGAGCGCCTGTCGGACATGGTGCGCCGCATCCTGCGCTCGGCGTACGCGGTCGGCATCGACAAGTGGGGCCCGGCTCCGACGGTGGATCTCGCGAAGCACAACGAACTCGCGCTCGAAATCGCCCGACAGGGCATCGTCTTGCTGAAGAACGACGGCGTGTTGCCGCTCGCGACGGACAAGCCGCTGAAGATCGCAGTGATCGGAGGATATGCGCAGCTTGGCGTGCCGAGCGGCACCGGTTCAGGTGCCGTTCTCCCGGTCGGGGGCTTTGCAGGTTCCGTGAACATCGGAGGCGCTCACGGCTCGATGGGGGCCGCGCGCAACCTGTACCTCATGCCCTCATCGCCGTTGACCGAGCTGAAGAAGCTGTGGCCGCAGGCTCAGATCGAATTCGACGGCGGTTACACGCCGGCGGAATCGGCCTTGCTGGCGCGGCGCTCCGACCTGGTCATCGCGTTCGGGATTCGGGTCGAAGGCGAAGCGTTCGACCTTCCCGACCTGTCGTTGCCGTGGGGGCAGGACGCGGTGATCGACGCCGTCGCCACTGCGAACCCGAACACCATCGTGGTATTGGAAACGGGCAACCCGGTATCCATGCCTTGGCGCAGCAAGGTCAAGGCGATCATGCAGGCTTGGTACCCCGGGCAGGCCGGCGGGCAAGCCATTGCCGAGGCGCTTACCGGCAAGGTCAATCCGTCGGGACGGCTGCCGATCACGTTCCCGGCGAGTCTCGCCCACACTCCGCGACCGACGCTGTCCGGCATCGAGACTCCTTGGGGGACGCCGACGACAGTCCGCTACGACGAAGGCGCCGAGGTCGGCTACCGCTGGTACGCGCAGAAGGGAATCAAGCCGCTCTACGCCTTCGGGCACGGCCTTAGCTATACCCGCTTCTCGTATAAGAATTTGAAGGTCACCGGCGGTGAGACCATCACAGCGACCTTCACGGTAACGAACACCGGCAAGCGCGCCGGCGCCGACGTTCCTCAGGTCTACCTCACCAACGCGGCGGGCGCGAAGCGCATGCGCCTGCTGGGATTCGAGCGCATCGAGCTAGAGCCCGGCGAATCGAAGCAGGTCGCCGTGGCCGCCGACCCGCGGCTGCTCGCGCGCTTTGACGGCAAGGCCCGGCAGTGGCGCATCGCCGGCGGAGCCTACAAGGTTGTGCTGGCGAAGTCTGCGGAAGCGCCAGTGCTCACCGCGGAGGCGCAGGTCGACTCGCGCCTGTTCGGAAGCTGATGGCCCAGGCTCAGCCGCTGCGACGTGTGCTCGCCGCCCAACAACCGGTTGCAACGGACGTCGCAAAGCGGCGCGCCGCTGAACCGAGGCGTTGGGCAGCAAACCTGACGCTCATGACCACTGCTCACAGATTTCCGAAGGCGACTGTCTCATTCGACTTGACAACTTCCGGCCGGCTGCTCACGACCGACCCGCGCTTGCTGGACCTGTGGCCGGGAGATCGCACCGATACGGTTTCGGACCGGCGACCTCCGGTCGCACGGGTGGAGGCCTCTCCAGACCTTCACATCCCGGACTGGTGCGGGTGCACCACCGAGGATGTGCCAGTGCCCACGGCCGCCGGACGGTGGCAGATGGTGCCGATCTGGGAGCTCGACCAGGTCGCAGTGGCATGGGCCACCGCAGCGCTGATCGGTGCTGACCCGGCCCGGCAGCGTAAGGTGCCCCGCTGGCGCCGAGGATCGCGGCCTGGTATGGTGGGTGCCCCACGCGAACAGGGGATGCGATCGGGCGAGCCCCTCGATTCCCGTCCTGAAACGTCTCGCCAATGCCCTCGGCGTACCGGTGACGGCGCTACCGGAGTGACCGTAGCGCGAAAGGGGACTTTATGCGTCGGAAGCGTAGGCAGCCAAGGATGATGTCCGTCAGGCCGACTTTCAATCCGAGGAGAATGTCCGGCAAGAGCCTTGAGACACAATCCCATCTCAACTCGCCACGAGATGAGCGGCTGCTGGCGCTCGAGCTCGGACTGATCCAGGGCACCGTGTCCGCCGTCGAGGCCTCGGTCCCGCTGGCGTCGCTGCGGGTGCATCACCCGCAGACGCTTCACCGCGTCCGCGCCTCGCTTCGCGAGGAGCCCTCACTCCACGCGGCCATAACCCGGCGCGTCTTGACGGGAGGCAGTGTGCGGCACGTCTACCGCGACGAGAGTGGCGCGCTCGTGATGTATGACGATTACGCCGCGTACCTCGTCGCCTTGGAGCTGGGGCACGAGATGGTCGATGTCAGCATTCTCGAGGCGAACGCGTCGTAAGAGCGAAGGCGCACCGACCCGGTGCGGCAACCCCGCCGGGGCCAGTCCATTCCGTCTGCCCGGGATCCGGAAGCTCAAAAGAGGCGCCGCCCCGGTTGGCTTCGTCGATCCGGACCGCTTCGCGGCAATCGTGCCAGCCTTTCCGGACCCCTTGGCCCCCGCACTCCACGTCGCCCTTGCCCTGGCGCCGGTCGGCGTTCGACCAAGAAGGGTCCTTCCTTGTCGCCACGTTGCCGGGCAGATTTCTGACCTTGTCCGAAGCAATCGCGCCCAGGACAACGGCGATTTCGGGTTCCTCGATTCCTCACACGGCGCACGCACGGCTCAGAGCGCCAACACCTCGAGCGGCCGAAGGCGGTCGCCTACGCCAGCCCGGTGGCGGATGAGTGACCCCAAGGCGGTGCCCCGACTCGCGCGGTTTACCTTGGGGCCGCCGTGGGACCGGATTCCTGGAGGGCACGCAAGGCGGTCGTCAGCGCATCCGCCGTCCACTCGAGGTCTCCGATCGGAGTCTTCAGGCTCAGCCGCGTCGCGACGGGCCCCCTCAGCGCCAGGCGCTCCAGCATCTCCTGGGCATCCCGGACTGCATTGAAAGCCCGGCGGAGCCGCTCGACAGCGGCGGCGTGCGGCGAGAGGGGTGGTGGGGTAGACCCAGGTCGAATGGAGCGGGTTGTCAGGGACATCTGGCAGATCCTCCACACGCGCCCCGAGCGTCGGAACGCCATGCGAACGAAGGGAGTACCCGAGCCAAACACCAGGGGGGCCGTGACGTCCGCAACGTGTCCCGCAGCCCCGTGGAAGGCACCTCTCAGTGTACGCCAAATCGGAAGGCGGCGGGCCCCCTGGGCCCGACACCTCGGAGCCCGTCCGGCGCCGGGGGTCGGGCGGGGCCACGGGAGGAGGCGACGGTGCGCTTGATCATTGCCGGCAGGGCGGAGGACGCCTGGGTGCGGCTTGAGCCCGAGACCTCGGACGAAATCATGGCCGTCGAGCGCAGTGTGGCCCAGGGCGACTGGACAATCGGGCGCGGGTCGGCCGCGATCGACACGCTCCGCGCGCTCGCGACCCGACTGGGCTATCCGGTGCGCGTCGGCGAGGAGCGCGAGACATCGGCGCCGCCGCCGCGGTTGTTCGTCGTCCCGCGCGGCGAGACCGCGCTCGCCGCGCGGCTGCGAGCCATGGCAGGCTCCAGCGTGCCGGTGATCTGGGACCGGCGGGAGCAAGATCGGCGGACCACCGACCGGCCGTTTCCAGCCGACCGCCGACGGCGGGACCGTCGGGGGCCGCCACCGTCCACCTGGGGAACTCTCCACTTCCTCGTTGTGCCCTCCCTGGACTCCCCAGGCGCCACCGAATGACGCCCCCGATCTGGCTCGACGCTGCCGGCCGGCTGCGGCCCACGCGGGCCTGCTGCACCTGCGGCCGCGAGGTCGCCCCGATGCGGTTCCGGACCGGGGATCATGGGGAGAGCGTGAGCGAGTGACGCGGCGGACCCCGAGAAACCGCGTTCAAGGCCGCCACGTCTCCCAGTTCCGCCACCCCGGCCGGCGACGCGAGGCTGTCACGCTGTGTCCGTGCGGGTCCGCACGAACAGCCGCGAGGTGAGCAGCAGGCGTCCCGTCGCTGAGAACGACTGCAGCTCGACCACGTGCCGCGCGCGGTCCGGCTGGACGGGCTCGTGCACCACGGTCAGCTCGAGTCGAACCGGCGGCTCGGCGAACCGCGGCATCTCGACGCTCACCATCGCGCCGCACCGTGGACACCGCTCCGGCACGGGGGTGGTGGCCTCATAGACCGCGAAGCCGTCTCCCTGATGGGCGAGGCGAAAGGGCGGCACCTGCGCCGGGTCCCGGTCGGTGCTCCGGCGGCCCGCGACGCGGCGATCCCCCACCGGATGCTGGCTACGAGGTTGGCGCCGCTCCCCGCGGCGACGATCGACGACCACCTCGACCCAGGCCGACCCGGCGAAGTTACGCCGGAGGACGGGGTACGTCTCGGGCCGTTTCACATCTGCGACGATAACCCATCGTGGACGCTCCGGGATCATGTCGCGGCTCCTTCCTGGCGTGCCGGACAGGCTATCCCTCCCCGGACGGATTCGACGACTCGGGATGGGCGGCGGCGGGAACGCCTGAAAGCCCGCCTCGTTCATCATGGATGACGGCTGGACGGTCGCGAAGCCAATTCGGTAGACCGTCCCCGCCTGCTGGGCCGCCACGACGCGCGGTGCCGCAAGGAGCGCGAAGTCAGCAGTCACCAAGGCCATGGACAGGGCGAGCGCCATGGTGTCCCCTCGCCTTCGGGCCTGGCGTCTCGCCGAGCCCGCTCCGGCCCGGCCGCGACGGCATGCCACGACCTGTTCCCGGCCCACATGGCAAGCCACTGTCCGGTGGCTGGCCGAGACCTCCGTCGCGACGGGGATTGCTCTGGCGACGGCCTCCGCGCGCGAGCACCTCCACGCGGCGGGGACGGTCCTGCAGGCCGAACCGGAACGGTTAGGCCGCCACCTATCAGGCCTTCGGGAACATCGCTGATTGGCTGACGGTGTTTCTGAAAGTCACGGTGCCGTCGATCCTGGTCACGGTTCAAGAGTATCCGCGGCAGGAGGATTTCAGGACGCCGCGCTTCAAGTGCGCCACCCCGGGGCGGGAGTGACGGCGCAGATCAGGACGAGGGAGGTTGGAGGCGGCGGGCGGATTCGAACCGCCGAGTAACGGTTTTGCAGACCGTCGCCTTAACCACTTGGCTACGCCGCCCGACCTGGGACGACTGGGCGCCCGCTCCACCGGGGCAAGCGAGACGGGGGAGTCAGGCGAGGCGCTCGCGCCGCCCCGCCACCCTCCCCCGCCTGCGCCCGGAGAGAAACTGGAGCGGGAAACGGGATTTGAACCCGCGACCCCAACCTTGGCAAGGTTGTGCTCTACCCCTGAGCTATTCCCGCTCGACGCACGGATTCTAGCAGGGCCCCCACGGAGGGTCAACGCGCGCGCTAACGGGGCGCGACCGCCGGCGGAGCCTCCGCGAGCCGCAGGAACCGTGCGGCGTCCTCGGGCGGGGTCGGGTTGATGAAGAACCCGGTGCCGAGCTCGAAGCCCGCGAGGCGCGTGAGCTTCGGCATGAGCTCGAGATGCCAGTGGAAGTGCTCGGGGTCCGTCTCCCGGAGGGGCGCTGTGTGAAGCGCGAAGTTGTACGGGGGATCCGCAAACAGCCGGCCGAGCCGCGCGACCAACTCGCGGAGGAGCCGCGCGAGCGCGTCCACCTCGTCCGGCGTGAGGGTCTCGAAGCTGGCCCGGTGGGCAATCGGCATGACGCACGTCTCGTAGGGAAAGCGCGAGGCATACGGCGCGACCGCCACGAAGCCGTCTTCCTCCAGGACGAGGCGACTCCCGTCCCGGCGGTCCTGACGGACGATATCGCACCAGACGCAGCGCTCCTTCATCCGGAAGTAGCGCACCGCCCCCTGGAGCTCCTCCGCAACCAGCTCCGGCAGGATGGGCGTGGCGATCAGCTGGGAGTGCGGGTGCTCGATCGACGCGCCCGCCGCGACGCCATGGTTCTTGAAGATCAGGACGTATTCCAGGCGCGGGTCCTTCCGGAGGGCCAGCAAGCGCTCGCGATACGCGACGAGGATCTCGCCGACGTGCGCCGCCGGCAGCGACCCGAGACCCGCGAGGTGATCCGGGGACTCGATGACGACCTCGTGCGCCCCCACGCCGTCCATCCGGTCGTAGATCCCATCACCGACCGCGTGGACCTCTACGTCCGCGTGCAGGGCCGGGAACTTGTTCGGGACCACGCGGACCGTCCACGGTCCGTTCTCCGAGCCTCCGCAGCGGAAGAGCTCCGGGGGCGTCCGATCCTCGTGGCCCGGGCAGAACGGGCAGTCCTCGGGGCCGCGCGACGAGACCGCCTCGGGCGCGAAGTCCATCGGCCGCCGCGCGCGCTCGGTGGCGATGATGACCCAGCGCTCGACCACGGGATCCTTCCGCAGCTCAGGCATCGGCGGGCTCCGTGAGGTCGTAGGGCTCCTCCTCGCGACGGGCGGAGCGCGACAGGAGCGCAAGGAGCGCCTCGCGCGGCGCCTTCCTTTCGAAGAGCACGGCGGCGACCTCCTCGATCACCGGGACGGCCACCCCGGCCCGTCGGGCGAGGGCGAGCCCTGCCTGGGCGGTGCGCACCCCCTCCGCGACCGAGCGGGTACCAGCCTGCCACTCGGCCAGCGACTGCCCGCGCGCGAGCGCGATCCCGAGCCGGCGATTCCGTGACAGGTCTCCCGTGCAGGTGAGGATCAGGTCGCCCAGGCCCGCGAGCCCGGCGAGCGTCCGCGGGCGCGCGCCGAGCGCCACGCCGAGACGCGTGATCTCGGCGAGACCGCGGGTGAGGAGGGCCGCGCGGGCGTTGTAGCCGAGCTCGAGGCCGTCCGCGATTCCAGTGGCGATGGCCATCACGTTCTTCAGCGCGCCACCCAGCTCCACTCCGGTGACGTCCCGCTGGGTGTAGAGCCGGAACGTGGGTGTCGCTAGCGCGCTTTGGAGCGACCGGCCGAGGTCGGGGTCGGTCGACGCCAGGACGGCGGCCGTCGGACGGCCGTGCCCGACCTCGTGCGCGAACGTCGGTCCGGAGAGGACCGCCACGCGACGCGCGTGGGCGGGGGGCAGCACCTCCGTCAGGATCTCCGACATGCGTGCGAGGCGGCTCTCCTCGATTCCCTTCGCCGCCGAGAGGACCCGCGCTCCGGGCGCGAGGTGCGGGGCGACCGCCTGGGCCATGCAGCGGAAGACGTGGGAGGGCACCACGAGGACCACCGTATCGGTGCTCCCCACGACCGCCTCCAGGTCCCCGAGGGGCTCGACCGCGTCGGGGAGCCGGACTCCCGGGAGATACCACGGGTTCTCGGCGGTCGCCCGGACGATCGCGAGGAGCTCGGGCTCGAATACCCACAGGCGCGGCGCGAACCCCGCGCGCACCGCCTGGACGGCCAGGGCGGTGCCCCAGGCGCCGGCGCCGACGATCGAAAGAGTCCCGCCCGTCATCGCGAGGAGCCCGGGCCTCGGGGCATGGCCTGGGCGGCGGGCTCCGGCGCCCGCGCGCCGAAGCGCGCCTCAGTGCCCGCCAGCAGGCGCCGGATGTTCTCGTGGTGCCGGGCGATGACGATGGCCGTCACCGCGAGTCCGGCGAGAGCGAGCGGCTTCGGGTAGCCGAGGACGAGGATCGCGAGCGGGAGCCCGAGGACGGCGCACATCGATGCGAGCGACACGAACCGGAACGACGCGACCAGGCTTCCCCACACGATCCCCGCCGGGATCAGCGCCCACGGGGTGATGCGAAGGAACGCGCCGAGGGCCGTGGCGACGCCCTTCCCGCCCCGGAACCGGAGGAACACCGGCCAGCAATTGCCGATGACCGCGAGCACGGCCGCCGTCGCGGCCCAGCCCGGCCCCGTCCCGGCTTGGCCACCGATCGACGTCGCGACGTAGCCCTTGGCGACGTCGCCGAGCAGAGTCACGATCGCGGCGGTCCAGCCCGCGGTGCGGAGGACGTTGGTCGCGCCGATGTTCCCGCTGCCGCGTCGGCGGATGTCCAGGCCCAGGATGCGCGCGATCACGTAGCCCACCGGGATGGCGCCCACCAGATAGGCGCCCAGGAGCCACAGCGCGGTCAGCGCCAGCGATCTTCTCCCCGGACCAGGGCGTCGACGTCAGAGGCACGGTAGAAGCGGACGAAGTAGTCGATGCCGGAGAACACGGTCAGGGTGAGGGCCGTCCAGAGCATGCCTCGCGAGAGATACAAGAAGTCCGACTCGATGCCGGACGGGACGCTGCGCTCGAGGATCAGGAGTATCACGGCCAGGTATTGGGCGACGGTCTTGTACTTGCCGAGGTCGGAGGCCTCGATCACGAGCCCTTGGGCCGCCGAGACGCTCCGGAGGCCGGTCACCGCGAACTCCCGGCCGATCACGATCACGACCATCCAGGCCTCGACCGTGCCGACCTGGACCAGCGAGATGAGCGCCGCCGAGACCAGGACCTTGTCGGCGACCGGGTCCAGGAGCTTTCCGAGCGTGGTGACCTGGCCGCGCCGCCGAGCGATCAAGCCGTCCAGCCAGTCGGTCAGCGCCGCGCCGGCGAACAGTACTGCGGCCACCAGCGCGTGGGTCGATTCGTTCGAGATGAGGAAGGCGACGACGACGGGAACGAGACAGATCCGGCCGACCGTGAGCTGCGTCGGTAGATTCACGCCTCGCCTCCGGACGCGCCTCGCACCGCTTCATTATGGCGGGCTGCTCCGAGGGGGGTCAAGCTACCGTCGCTCGCGACGAGAGCGCCGTCCCGAAGCACCGGCACGACCCCGTGGACGTCCAGGGCCACGCAGAGCGGCAGGTCGGCCCCCCGCCCCTGGCGGACCAGGGCCTGGGCCCAGGCGGCGTCGGTCAGCATCCCGTCGAGATCGTCCGCGTACCGATCCCAGAGGGCCCGCGCCGCCCGCGCCGCGTCGGTCAGCGCACCGTCCGCCGGGGCGAGCCGGGCCACGAGCAGGCCGGCGCAGACCGCGTCCTCCAGGCAGAACCTTCCGCGCTCCCCCGCGCAGACGAGGAGGACGTCCCCCGGCTCCAGCCCGACCCACCGGACCACGGCGGCCGCGTTGACGAAGCCGGCGACCGCGATCCGGCTCGCGCCGTCCACGGCGAGGAGGGCGCGGGTGCCGTTGGTGGTGGTGAACGCGACCGTGCGCCCCCAGACGCGGTCGGGCGTGTACTCGGCCGGGGAGTTGCCGCAATCGAACCCGGGCGGCGGGGCGCCGCCCCGCTCGCCCCCGATCAGCACGGGGACCGCGCCCTTGCCCCGCCCCAGCGCGCGGGCCTCGTCCGGGGTGGCCACCGGGACGACGGACCGCGCCCCGTTTCCGAGCGCGGCGACGATCGTCGTGGAAGCCCGCACGACGTCGAGGACGACAGCGGTGACGCCGGCGAGCGGCACCCCGCGCACCTCCTCGAGCGTCAGGGCGACGTCAATCACGGCCGGCCGGGCTATCGATCCTGGTCGCGAAGAGCGCGGATCCGCAGGCGCAGGGCGTTCAGCCGGATGAACCCCTCGGCGTCCTTCTGGCGGTACACCGAGTCGGCCTCGAAGGTGACCACGTCCTGTCGGTAGAGCGAGCGGGGCGAGCGCCGCCCCGCCACCGTGACGTTGCCCTTGTAGAGCTTGAGCCGCACCGTGCCGGTCACGTCGCGTTGGGCATGATCCATGAAGACCTGCAGCGCGTCACGCTCCGGGGCGTACCAGAAGCCGTAGTACACCATCTCCGCGTACCGCGGTACGAGGGAGTCACGGAGGTGCAGGAGCTCCCGGTCCATCGTGATGGACTCGAGCGCGCGGTGGGCCGTGTGGAGGATGGTCCCGCCCGGCGTCTCGTACACCCCGCGGGACTTCATCCCGACGTACCGGTTCTCCACGAGGTCGATCCGGCCGACCCCGTTCTCGCCACCGACGCGGTTCAGCCGCTCGAGGAGCGCCACGGGGCCGAGCCGCCGGCCGTCCACCGCGACGGGATTTCCCGACTCGAACTCGATCTCGACCGCGGTGGCCACGTCTGGCGCCTCCTCGGGCGAGCGGGTCAGCAGGAACATCTTGTCCGGCGGCTCGGCCCACGGGTCCTCGAGGATGCCCCCCTCGTACGAGATGTGGAACAGGTTCCGGTCCATGGAGTATGGCCGGGCCGGCGTGGTCGGGACCGGGATTCCCTGGCGCTCCGCGTAGGCCATGAGGTCAGTCCGCGAGCGGAGGTCCCAGTCTCGCCAGGGGGCGACGACCTTGAGGTCGGGGGCCAGGGCGGCATAGGTCAGCTCGAAGCGCACCTGGTCGTTTCCCTTCCCGGTCGCCCCGTGCGCCACGGCATCGGCGCCCTCTGCGCGAGCGACGGCGACCTGCCCTTTCGCGATGAGCGGCCGGGCGAAGGACGTGCCCAGCAGGTACCCGGCCTCGTAGGTCGCGTTGGCTCGCAGCACCGGGAAGACGAAGTCGCGGACGAACTCCTCCCGGAGGTCCACGATGTGGACCGAGCTCGCCCCGGTCCTGAGCGCCTTCTCGCGGACCGGGATCAGCTCCTCGGCTTGTCCGAGATCGGCCGTGTAGGCGACGATCTCCGCCCCGTAGGTCTCCTTGAGCCAGGCCAGGATGACCGACGTGTCGAGCCCGCCGGAGTAGGCGAGGACGATCTTCTTGGGTCCGTTCATGGATGAGCCTCCGTCTAGCCCTTCCCCAGCAGCCGGAGGAGGACGGCCTTCTGCACGTGAAGCCGGTTCTCGGACTGGTCGAGCACCACGCTCTGCGGGCCGTCGAGGACCGCATCGGTGATCTCCTCGCCGCGGTGGGCCGGGAGACAGTGCATCACGACTGCCCCCGGCTTCGCGAAGCCGACCACGCGGTCGTTCACCTGATAGCGTGAGAAAGCTTCCAGCCGGCGCTCCCGCTCGGCCTCCTGGCCCATGCTGATCCACACGTCGGTGTAGATCGCATCGGCGCCGCGGGCGGCGCCTGGAACGTCGTGCGTCACCGTCACGCGGCGGCTCCAGGCGCTTGCAGTCTCGAGGACCCGGGCGTCAGGCTCGAATCCCGGCGGCACCGCCACGGTCATCTCGGTGCCGAGGATCCCGGCCAGGAGGATCAGGGAGTGGCAGACGTTATTGCCGTCGCCGATCCAGGCCAGGCGCAGGCGTCGGAGGTCCAGGCCCCGCTCCCACAGCGTGAAGAAGTCGGCGAGCGCCTGGCACGGGTGCTCGAGGTCCGAGAGGGCGTTCACCACGGGGATCCCCGCGTGCCGGGCGAGGTCGTCGACGGTCGCCTGGGCGAAGGTGCGCGCCGCGATGACGTCGACCCACCGGCCGAGATTCCGGGCCACGTCCGCGATCGACTCGCGCCGTCCGAGGCCGATGTCCTGCCCTGCGAGGTACACGGACGCGCCTCCGAGCTGCGCCATTCCCACCTCGAAGGTGACCCGGGTGCGGAGCGAGGGCTTCTCGAAGACGAGGGCCAGGGAGTGGCCGGCCAGCGGGGCCGTCGCCTCGCGCGCCTTCGTCCTGGCCTTCCAGTCGGCCGCGAGGCGGAACAGGTCCTCGATGTCCTTCGCGGAGAGGTCCGCGATGGACAGCAGGCGGTTCACGGCTTGCTCTGCCGGAGGACGTCACCGACGATCGCCACGGCGCGATCGGCGTCGTGCTCGTCCACGATGAGGGGCGGCGTCATGCGGAGGATCTTCTCGCCGGCCGTCAAGACCAGGAGGCCCCGGTCCCGGCAGGCGTCGACGACGGCCCCGGCCGGCCGGTCGAGGTCGACGCCGATCAGGAGTCCCTTGCCCCGGACCTCCCGGACCGCGGGCACCCCGGCCGCGAGCGCGCGAAGGCGCCCGGCGAGGTGCGCGCCCACGCGCTCGGCGCGCTCGGCGAACCGGTCCTCGAGCATGGTCGTGAAGGTCGCCACGCCCACCGTCGTGGCGAAGGGATTGCCGCCGAAGGTCGTCCCGTGGGTGCCCGCGGCCATGACGCGGGCACAGGACTCGCGCGCGACCATGGCGCCGATCGGGATCCCGCTGGCCAGGGCCTTCGCGAGCGTCATGACGTCGGGCTCGACGCCCCAGTGCTGGTGCGCCCAGAGGCGCCCCGTCCGCCCCATCCCGGTCTGGATCTCGTCGAAGACGAGGAGCGCGCCGCTCTCGTCGCACAGGCGGCGGAGCGTCGCCAGGTAGCCGTCAGGGGCGACGTTGACGCCGCCCTCGCCCTGGATCGGCTCGACGAGGATGGCCGCGGTCCGGTTGTCGACCGCGCGCTCGACGGCCTTCACGTCGCCGAAGGGGACATACTTGAAGCCGGGCACGAGCGGCTCGAAGCCATGCTGGTACTTCTCGTTCGGCGTGGCCGACAGGGCGCCGAGCGTCCGGCCGTGGAATGCGCCCCGCATCGTGATGATGTCCACCACGTCCGTGGCCCGTGTCTCCTTGGCGTACTTCCGCACGAGCTTGATCGCCGCCTCGTTGGCCTCGGTGCCGGAGTTGCAGAAGAAGACGCGGTCCCCGAACGAGTGATCGACCAGCAGCTTCGCCAGGTGGATCTGGGACGGGATCTGGTAGAGGTTGGAGACCTGCAGGAGAGCGGTGGCCTGCTCGCGGATCGCGCCGACGATCTTCGGATGCGAGTGCCCGAGCGCGTCCACGGCGATCCCGCCGACGAAGTCGAGATACTCCTTGCCGTCGGTGTCCCACACCCGGGCGCCCTCCCCGCGGACCAGGCAGAGCGGCGCTCGTGCGTAGTTCTGGAACAGGTACCTGTTGCCCCACTCGAGAAGGGTCTGCGTATCCTGGCTCATCGAAGCCTCCGGAGCGCGGTCATCGCCGCGCAGGTTCGAACGGACGACGCCAGCGGGGCCGCTTTGGCTACTGACCGAAGCGGTCGGCGCGCCCCGGACCTGCGGCCGTTCGTACGGCCTTGGGCCCGAGGGCGACGCGGCGACCTCTCCGGCGGCCGGCGGCCCGGTCCACGTCGGGAGCCCCGGGATGACGGCGGCGCGCAGCGCTCAGCCGCGACCCGGGGCGTGGCCTCATCCGGAGGGAGGGCAGGCGCATGGCGGCGCTATTGTACCGCAACGGGCCCGGGCGGGGGTGCCGGCGACGCCCGGTGGCTCACGCCGGGTGGCCCGCTCCCGGACTCCCTGCCCCCCGGCCGCCGCTCGGCTGGCTCCCATGCCGGGAGCCGGTTCGCCCCGGGGCAACGTCGACGACGGCGGGCGCCGCCGAGTCGTCTGTCGGCGGATGTACACTGGCGACCATGGCGACGCTCTCGCAGCGCCTCGTTCCCGGTGTCGTCGGCATCTCGACGTTCGTGGACTACGTGTATCAGCGGGACATGCAGCTGACGGCGGTCCGGATGGCGGGCACGAAGGGACCGATCAACCAGCTGAGGACCGTGACGGTCACCCTCGACTTCAACGGCCTCGTGGCGAACCTCAAGGCCGGAGCCATGGAGGCCGCCGAGGAGCAGGTCGCCGACGCGTGCCGGGCCCTGGAAGCCGCCGGGGCCGACTTCCTCGTCGTGACGTCGGGCACGACGAGCACCCTGACGGCGCGCGCGCGGGAGCGCGTGGCGATTCCGTTCCTGGACCTCGCCGAGGCGTGCTGGACGGATGGCGGGCCGCCGGAGCCCGTGGGCCTCCTGTGCACGCGGTACGCGGCGGCCGGAGGCGTCTTTCAGGCCGCGGCTGACCGTGTCGGCGCGACGCTGATCCTGCCGACGGCGGGGACCGCCGAGCGCGTCGATCGAGCGATCTTCGACGAGCTGATCTGGGGTGACGTCTCCGAGGGGTGTGTCCGGACTCTCCGCACGGCCATTGCCGAGCTCGTGGAGAACGGCGCGGCCTCGATCATCCTCGGCAACACGGACATGACGCTCGCAGCGGAGCGGCTCCAGGAGACCGCGGCGGTCCCGCTGATCGACGCGGCCCGCGCCCATGCCCGGGCGGCGGCGCGCGCCGCCCTCGATGGGCGCCTGTAGCGCCGGACGGACCTGGGACACGGGGTCGCCCGAGGATCGAGGGGCAGCTCTCGCCGGCAGGGCACGGCGGCGCGCCACGCGTATCGAACGTATCGACCTTCAGGCGGCCGAGATCACTCGCCGCAGAGACCGCTATTGCGGCAGTACGCCCTGGCGGGTGACGCCGGTAACCTTGCCCTCCCGGAACCACACCTGCAGCCCCGAGGGCTCGTAGATGTAGACGAGCCGCAGCCGCGCCAGGTCTTCGGCCGAGAGCTGCTCGGCGTCGCGCAACGCCTTACCCACAAGCGCCGCCTTGCGAGTCGGTTGCCCCAGGAGCTGCAGCACCCGTTCCTCGGACATGCCCGGGAACACCTCGGCCGGCTGGGCGAACGCGCAGGTCATCACGAGGAGCGTCGACCCCAGGAGAATGCCCGTCGCGACTCGCCTACGCCGGTTCAGACGACTCATGGCAACCGGAAGTGGTCTATATTGGTCCGCAACGTCAGGGTACGCGCGCCGCGCGTTGCTGTCCAGGGGCGAGCGGCAGAGTGGCGAGTGGCAGAGAGCACCGGCTCAGGGAGGCGACGATGCACTTCACCCCCAACGGCTTCCGCTGGCTCACGCGCGTCTCGGGTGCACTCGTCGCGGTGATGCTGGCAACCGGCTGTGCTTCGTTCGCGAAGCGCTCGTACTTCGACACGACGGGCAACCACGAGAGCCCTCATCCGCACCGGCCCGACGTGGGCGTCAGCACCGCGGAGCCCGCTGAGGAACCGGTCCGCGTGCGCGACCCCGGGGAGCGGGCTCGGATGGAGCGCTACATTGCCGGTCACGTCGATCGGGACGCGGTGGTTGCGACCATCCAGCTCTCGGCGCAAGAGCTCGTCGACTGTGTCGCCATCGACCGGCAGCCGGCTCTGCGGCGCCCGGCGCTGCGCGGCCACACCGTTCGCCCCCAGCCCCCCGCCGAAGCCAAGGAGGATGCCCGCGAAGGCGCGACCCCGCTCAGCGGCGATCCTGCCCGGCCCGACCAGCTCGGGATCCCCAAGGCGGAGTACGGTGCCGACGGGAAGACGTGCCCGGAGCGGAGCATTCCCGTCCGGCGATTGACCATCGAGATCCTGGACAATTTCGCAACGCTTGACGATTTTTTCCGCGCCCGACCGCCCCACGAGCTGGCCGGCCCCACCAACCTGCACCAGTACGCCAACTCGTACGTCTTCGTCGACAACTGGGGGGCGCAGTCGACGCTCAACGTCTGGAGCCCATACACCGAGCGGGCGAGCGAGTTCAGCCTGTCGCAGATCGCGGTCGTACGCGGTTCGGGCGCCGACAAGGAGACGCTGGAGACCGGCTGGCAGAAGTTCCGCGATCTGTACGGTGACTTCCGACCTCGACTGTTCATCTACTTCACGCCCGACAACTATGGCTCCGGCGGCTGCTACAATCTGACGTGCGGGGCCTTCGTCCAGGTAAACAACAGCGTTTACATCGGTGGGGGGTTCACCAACATCAGCGCCCACCCCCATCCCAGCACCGTCTGGGAGTTCACCGTGCGCTGGCAGCGGCACGGCGACACCGGCGACTGGTGGCTCAAGTACGGCGACAACTGGGTCGGCTACTACCCGTCCGAGCTGTTCGACGACAACGGACTCAGGCCCCGCGGCAGCAAGGCCTCATTCTACGGCGAGATCATCGACGAGCAGCCGGGTGGCCGCCACACCCGCACCGACATGGGCAGCGGTCACTTTCCGGGAGACGGTTTCGGCTACGCCGCCTATCAGCGCCGCGTCCGTACCATCACCACCGGCAACGTCTGGAACATCCGGCCCGCGCTGACCGCCGATCGCACGGACGCCAACTGCTACGACATCGAGGTGCACGACAGCTCCGGGATTTGGGAGCGCTACTTCTACTTCGGCGGGCCCGGCTACAACACTCACTGTCGCTGACGGGGAGCACCGGGCATCCCGTCGGCATCGTGGACCCTCGTGATCCACGCGTCGGGATCGCGCCGCCCGGCCGGCGCCAGATCTGGCAGGGTCTCACCGCGACTTGCCGGGCTCCAGGCGCCGGTCCCCTCGCCCGGCTACAGCACGATCTCGGTCCCGATGCCTTCCTTGGTGAAGATCTCGAGCAGGATCGCGTGGGGGATGCGCCCGTCGAGGATGTGCGCCTTGGCGGTGCCGGCCTCCAGCGCCCGGAGCGAGGACTCGACCTTCGGCAGCATGCCCCCGTTGATCACCCCGGCGGCCACGAGGCGCCGGGCCTCCGCCTGCGACAGGGTCGAGATCTGCTCGCCGCCCGGTCCCTTGATCCCCTCGACGTCGGTGAGGTGAATGAGCTTCTCCGCCTGAAGCGCCGCGGCCACCTCGCCGGCCACCAGGTCCGCGTTGATGTTGTAGCTCTCTCCGTCGTCGCCGACGCCGACCGGCGCGATCACCGGGATGAAGCCGTGCTCGTCGAGGAGCCGGATCGGCTCGGGGTTGACGTGCGTCACGTCGCCGACCAGCCCGATGTCGAGCTCCTCCCCGGCCGGCGTGCGGTGGACTCGCCGCCGGGCCCGGATGAGCGTGCCGTCCTTGCCCGAGAGCCCCACGGCCTTGCCGCCGTGGTGGTTGATCAGCCCGACGATCTCCTTGTTGATCCGGCCGACGAGGACCATCTCGACGATCTCCATCGTCTCCTCGTCGGTCACCCGCATGCCTCCGACGAACCGCGGCTCCTTGCCGAGCCGCTTCATCAGGGCCCCGATCTGGGGCCCGCCGCCGTGCACGATCACCGGGTTCATGCCGACGTACTTGAGCAGCACCACGTCGCGCGCGAAGCCCTCCGCCAGCTGGGGGGACTCCATGGCGTGCCCGCCGTACTTGATGACGAGCGTCTTTCCCCAGAACGCCCGGATGTAGGGCAGCGCGTCCATGAGGGTTCCGGCCTTCTCGATCAACTTTTCCATGGCGCTCGTCACGGACTCTCGCGCGACCTCCGTCAGAGGATGTACCGGCTCACGTCGTCGTCGCGGATGGCGTCGGCCAGCCGGGCATGCACGAAGCCGGCGTCAATCGTCACGGTCTTGCCTGACAGATCTGGAGCCTGGAAGGAGATCTCCTCCAGGACCCGCTCCAGGATGGTGTAGAGCCGGCGGGCGCCGATGTTCTCCGCCCGCTCGTTCACCCGGGAGGCGATCTCGGCCACGGCCTCCACCGCGTCGGAGGTGATGTCGAGCGTCACGCCCTCGGTCCGGAGCAGCGCCGTGTACTGCTTCATGAGCGCGTTCTCCGGCTCGGTCAGGATGCGGACGAAGTCGGCCTGCGACAGCGGCTCCAGCTCGACCCGGATGGGGAACCGGCCCTGGAGCTCCGGGATCAGATCGGCGGGTCTCGCGACGTGGAACGCCCCGGCCGCGACGAACAGGATGTGATCGGTGCGCACGACGCCGTACTTGGTGGTCACGGCGGTCCCCTCGACGATCGGCAGGAGGTCGCGCTGCACGCCCTCCCGCGACACGTCCGGTCCCTGGCCCCGCTCGCGCCCGGCGATCTTGTCGATCTCGTCCAGGAACACGATGCCCGAGTCCTGGACCCGGCGGACGGCCTGGCTGGCGACCTCGTCCATGTCGATGATCTTCTGCGTCTCCTCCTGGACGAGGAGGCGGCGCGCCTCCGACACCGGCACCTTGCGGACCTTCGTGCGGGCGGGCAACATGCTCCCGAGCATCTCCCGCAGGTTCTGGTCCATCTCGCCCATGCCGGCCCCCGCGAACATCTCCATGACGGGGATGCCCTGGGTCTTCACCTCCAGCTCGATCGGGCGGTCGTCGAGCCGCCCGTTCCGGAGCTGCTCGCGCAGCTTCTCTCGCGTGGCGGCGCCGCTGGCCTCCGGGTTGACCGGCTCCAGGCTCCCGAGGCCGACGGCGTCCCGGATGCGAGCGCGCGGCAGGAGCAGCTCGAGAAGCCGCTCCTCGGCCGCCTGGGCGGCTCGCTCGGCGACGCTCTCGGCCATCTCGCTCTTGACCATGTTGACGGCCAGCTCCGTCAGGTCCCGGATCATGGACTCGACGTCCCGGCCGACGTAGCCGACCTCCGTGTACTTGGACGCCTCGACCTTGAGGAACGGCGCCTGGGCGAGTCGCGCCAGCCGTCGGGCGATCTCCGTCTTCCCCACTCCCGTCGGCCCGATCATGATGATGTTCTTCGGCGCCACCTCGTCCCGCAGCTCCGGCGCCAGGTTCTGGCGCCGCCAGCGATTCCGGAGCGCGATGGCTACCGCCCGCTTGGCCTTGCCCTGCCCGACGACGTACCGGTCGAGCTCGACCACGATCTGGGCGGGCGTCAGCTGCCGGGCGTCGAGCCGTCCCGTCACAGCTCCTCCACGGTGACCTGGTCGTTCGTGTAGACGCAGATGGCTGAGGCCACCCGCATGGCCTCGACGGCGATCGCCTTGGCGTCCAGCGTGGAGTGCGCGACGAGGGCGCGCGCCGCCGCCAGCGCGAACGGCCCGCCCGAGCCGATCCCGATCAGCCCGTCGTCCGGCTCGATGACCTCGCCCGTGCCCGACACGATGAAGGAGGCCTCGAAGTCCGCCACCGCCAGGAGCGCCTCGAGCCGGCGCAGGACCCGGTCGCTGCGCCACTCCTTGGCCAGCTCGACCGCGGCGCGGCGGAGGTTGCCCCGGTGCTCCTCGAGGCGGGCCTCGAACCGCTCGAACAGCGTGAAGGCGTCGGCCGCCGCGCCGGCAAACCCCGCCAGCACCCGGTCATGGTGGACCCGGCGCACCTTGCGCGCCGTGTGCTTGACGATCGTCGGCCCCAGGCTCACCTGCCCGTCCCCGGCCATCGCCACCCGCCCCCGGTGGCGGATGGAGACCACGGTGGTCGCGTGAAACGCGCCGGGCTCCGTCATGTCCGCGCCCGAGGGTGCGCCGCGTCGTAGACCTTCGCCAGGCGATCCGTGCTCACATGAGTGTAGCGCTGGGTCGTCGCCAGCCGCGCGTGCCCCAGGAGCTCCTGGATCAGGCGGAGATCGGCGCCGGCGTCGAGCAGGTGGGTGGCGAAGGTGTGGCGGAGGGTGTGCGGCGTTACCCGTCCGGCGAGGCCGGCCGCGCGCGCGCGTGCCTTGACGATCCGATGGAGGCTCCGCACCGTGAGGCGTCCACCGCGCGGGTTCCGAAAGAGCGCACCGCGGCCGGCCTCACGCCCGCCCAGGTACGCGCGCAGCGCCTCGACGGCCTTCGTCCCGAGCGGGACGATCCGCTCCTTGCGACCCTTGCCGAGCACCCGCACGGCGCCATCCCGCAGGTCCACGTCCTCCACGTCCAGGCCGGAGAGCTCCGCCACGCGGACCCCGCTGGCGTAGAGCACCTCGAGGATCGCCCGGTCCCGCCGCCCCGCCTCGTCGTCGCCCGGGGGTTGCCGGAACAGCGCCTCGCTCTGGTCGATCGGGAGGTGGGCCGGCAACCGGCCGGGCAGGCTGGGCGCCCGCAGCTCGCGGGCGGGGTTCGTCCGCGCCCGTCCGCGGCGGGTCAGGAAACGGAAGAAGCTGCGGAGCGTGGCCAGGCGACGCGCGATCGACGTGCGGGCCAGGCCGCGCGCGTGGAGATCCGCCAGGTATCCGCGGAGCACGCGGGCATCCGCGTCCGGCAGCGCGCCGAGCCCCCGGCGATCCAGGAAGCCGACACAGTCCAGCAGGTCCGCCCGGTAGCTGCGCACGGTGTGCTCGGACGCCCCCCGCTCCGCCACGAGATACCGCAGGAACGCCGCGACGACCGGCCCCGCCTGCTCGTTGCCGGCCGGCCTCACGCGCCGTCGATCTCGCGCCGGTAGTCGCAGCCCTCGCGCCAACACGCCACGAACCGCTTGCCCCGTCCCCCGCGCTGCGTCAGGAACGGCGCGCCACACTTCGGGCACGGGGTGGCGACCGGGCGCTGCCAGACGACGAAGCGGCAGGTCGGAAAGTTCGCACAGCCGAAGTACGCCCGGCCACGCTTGGAGCGCCGCTCGGTCAACTCCCCGCCGCAGCCTTCCTGGGGGCACGGGATGCCGATGGTGATCGGCCGGATGTTCTTGCACTCGGGATACCCCGAGCAGCCGATGAAACGTCCGTAGCGGCTCTGCTTGTAGACCATCGGCCGGCCGCACTTGTCACAGGTGACGCCGGCTTGCTCCGGCTCTGCCTGGGCGCCGTCACCCGGGTTCCGGGTGTACTTGCAGTCCGGGTATCGCTCGCACGCCAGGAACCGCCCGAAGCGTCCCCACTTCTCGATCAGCTTTCCCTCGCCACAGGTCGGGCAGGTCTCGTCGGTGACCTTGCCCTTCTTCAGATCCTCCATCTCGATGCCGGCCTGCTTGAGGTCCCTGGCGAAGGGGCCGTAGAACTGGCGCACCGTGTCGACCCACTTGCGGTCGCCTTCCTCGATCTCGTCGAGGGACTCCTCCATCTGGGCGGTGAAGGCCACCTCGAAGATGTCGGGGAAGGCCTTCACGAGCAGGTCCGTCACGGTCTCGCCCAGATCGGTCGGGGACAAGGAGCCCCGGTCCTTCTGGACGTACTCGCGCTTCAGGATGGTGGTCAGGATCTGGGCGTACGTCGACGGCCGCCCGATCCCCTTCTCCTCCAGCTCCTTGACGAGAGACGCCTCCGTGTAGCGGGGCGGGGGCTGGGTGAAGTGCTGCTTCGGGTCGAGGCGGACGAGCCCCAGGCGCTGTTCGGCCTCGAGCGGCGGCAGTCCCGACACCTCGGACTCGATCTCGTCCGGCTCGGCTGGTGCCGCGGACTCGTCGGGCGCCTCGATGTACACGGCCATGAAGCCGGGAACGCGCAGCGCCGAGCCCACCGCGCGGAACAGGTACGGCCCCGCCGTCACGCCGACCGTCAGGGTGTCGTAGAGAGCGGCCCGCATCTGGCTGGCGAGGAACCGCTCCCAGATCAGTCGGTAGAGCGACAGCTGATCCCGGCTGAGGTGGCGGGCCAGGCGCTCCGGCGGGTGATCGAGCAGCGTGGGGCGGATCGCCTCGTGGGCCTCCTGGGCCGACTTCCGCGCCCGGTAGAACGGCGGCCGATCGGGCAGGGTCTCGGGCCCGTAGCGAGCGGCGATCACGTCGCGGGCCGTGGCCTGCGCTTCGGCCGCCACGCGCGGGGAGTCCGTTCGCATGTAGGTGATGAGGCCGACCCGGCCGCCGGCGTCGATCTCGACGCCCTCGTAGAGCTGCTGGGCGACCATCATCGTCTTCGAGGCCGAGAAGCGCAGCTTCCGCGCCGCGTCCTGCTGGAGGGTCGACGTGATGAACGGGGGGGACGGGTTCTTCCGCCGCTCCCCCCTGTCCACGTCCTTGACGACGAAGGGCAGGCCCTCCAGCTCGGCGACGATCGCCTGGGTCTCGGCCTCGGTGGACGGGACGATCTTCTCCCCGCCCTTCTCCCGCAGCGTCGCGACGAACTCGGGCGGCACGGCCGCGGCCAGGTAAGCGTGCAGGCTCCAGTACTCCTGCGGCACGAAGGTCCGGATCTCCCGCTCGCGCTCGCAGATCAGGCGCACCGCGACCGACTGCACGCGGCCGGCCGACAGGCCGCGACGGACCCGCTCCCAGAGTAGCGGGCTGATCTTGTACCCGACGAGGCGGTCGAGCACGCGGCGCGCCTGCTGCGCGTCCACCCTTTTCTGGTCGATCCGCCCGGGATCCTTGAAGGCGGCCTTCACGGCCTTCTCGGTGATCTCGTTGAAGAGCACCCGGTAGACGCGCTCCGGCGGAAGGCCGAGCTCCTGGGCGATGTGCCAGCCGATCGCCTCGCCTTCCCGATCGGGGTCCGTCGCCACGTAGAGCGCCTTCGCCTTCTTGCCCGCCCTCTTCAGGTCCTCGAGGGTCTTCGCCTTGGCCCGGACCGGGACGTACTGGGGCGCGAAGCTCTTCTTGATGTCGATGCCGAGCTTGCTCTTCGGCAGGTCCTTCAGGTGCCCGAGCGAGGCCTTCACCACGAACCCCCGGTCGAGGTACTTCTGGATGGTCTTCACCTTGGTGGGTGACTCGACCACGACCAGGGATGTGCGTGCTGCCACGTTTCCTCCTCAGCTCCGTACGTACCGCTGTCCGGTCATCCGGCGCACCAGCCCGCGCAGCTCGAGGGCCGTGAGCCCCGCCGAGACCTGGCTCGACGGGAGGCCGCTCCGCTCCACCACCGCGTCCACCGCGACCGGGTCGTCTCCCAGCATCGCCAGGATCGCGCGCTCCCCCGGCTCGACCGCGTTGGTCTCCCCTCCGTGCGCCGGCCTCAGCGGCGGGGTCCGGAGCGCCCGCCGCCAGTCGGAGGGCCACTCGGCTACCACGTCTTCCCAGCCTTGGACGAGCTTCGCGCCGTCCTGAATCAAGCCGTTCGTGCCATGGCTTCCGGAAGACGAGACGTTCCCTGGCACCGCGTAGACCTCGCGGCCGAGCTCCCCCGCGCACCGAGCGGTGATGAGGGCACCGCTGCGCTCGGCGGCCTCGACCACCACCGTCCCCACCGTCAGGCCCGCGATCACCCGGTTCCGGGCCGGAAAGTGATGGGGAAGCGGGGGGGTCCCCATGGGGAACTGGGACACGAGCGCCCCCGACTCCAGGATCTGGGCCGCCAGCCGACGGTTCTCGGGGGGATACACTCTGTCGACACCGGAGCCCAGGACGGCGATGGTCCGCCCGCTCTCGGCCAGGGCGCCCCGATGGGCCGCGGTGTCGATCCCGCGGGCCAGCCCGCTCACGACCGTCACCCCTCGGGCTCCGAGATCCGCCCCGAGCTCCTCCGCCATCCGAAGACCGTAGGCTGACGCCTGGCGGGACCCGACGATGGCCATCGCGAGCCCGTCCTCGCGGACCAGGGCGCCCCGGACCAGTAGGAACGGCGGTGGCAGGTCGATCGGGCGGAGCGACGCCGGATACGCCGCGTCATCGAGGACGAGAAGGCGTGCCCCGCACCCAGCCGCAGCTGCCGCCTGCTCGTGCGCCGCCCGCCGCCAATCGAAGGCTTCCACCGCCGCGGTGGCCTGTTCCCCCACCGCGCCTGCGAGCTGCCGCCGAGGCATGCGGAGGACCTCCGCCGGCGGGCCGAGGCGCAGGAGGTCATGGTAGCGCCGCGCGTTGCCGCAGACCTCGCGGACCAGGGCCAACGCCACCCATGCCCACCGCTCTTCCGTCACCGACACCGCCTCGGGCGCAGCGAGATCGTGGTGCTGAATGGCACTAAACATTTGCAAAGCAAGCGCCATGATATACACCGCCTCGGAGCAACGTCAAGAAAACGGACGGTCCCTGGTCATGCGAATACCCTTGGATTCGCTAATGTTCTCAAGTGGTTTGACGATATTTCCTGTTACCGAGGGTCCGCAGGGTTGACCGCGCGGCTCGGCTGGCGCAACACGGCACGCGCCCGGAGCGCCGCCTCGCTGTCCGGGAACTCCCGGATCAGCCGGGCCCACACGTCCCGCGCCCGGTCCTCGCGGCGGAGTGTTCGCAGCGCGAGGCCGAGGCGGAGCAACGCGTCCGGCGTGCGCTCCCCGGTCGCCGCGAGGTCAATCGCCTTCTGGTACTTGCTGGCGGCCTGCTCAAAGTCCCGGCTCCGAAAGTAGGCCTCTCCGATCCAGAACTGGGCGCTTGCGGCCAGCGGATGCCCGGGGTGCTTGTCCGAGAACTCCTCGAAATCGAGCACCGACTGGCCCAGCTCGCCTGCCCGGAAGCTTTCCATCCCGCGGTCGAAGAGCTCTTCGGCAGAGATCGGCGGCCCCCCCTGGCGGGGCCTGGGCGGTCGGCTTCCGGGCAGGGTCACCGCGCTGGCGCTCCCCGCCTCCAGCCGGGCGAACTGCTCGGCCAGGGCCGCGAGCGCGACCTCCACGCCCGTGACGGCGTCGGCCATCTCCTCGACGCGTCGCTCCACGGTCGCGAGACGCGCGGCGAGGGCCTCCTGCTCGGCCTCGATGCGCGTTCCCTCCGCCTCGCGGGCCCGCTTCGCCTGCCCGAGCCCGCCCTCGACCGCGGAGCGCAGCCCGACGATGTCGCCCTGGAGCCCCCGGACCTCCGTTCCCAGTCCGTCGACGCTTCGTCGCAGGTCGGACAGGGTGGCGTCCTGCCGAGCCACCTCGTCGTGCAGGGCGCCCGCGCATCCCGCGAGGCCGATCGCCAGCCCGAGGGCAAGCAGACTTCCCCCGGGTCGCGCGGGGCCGCGGAAGCCGAGCCGCCGGCGGGCTTTGCCCCTGCTCACGGGCCGGTTTCCGCGGCCGCGCGCGCCGGGGCCCCCATCCGCCGATCGAGCGCCCGGCTCCCCTGCGACATCCCGTAGCACAGCAGCCAGTACACCACCGCGATGAACAGGTACAGCTCGAAGGGCCGGATCTCGCGCTGGTTCACGGTCTGGGCGGCCTTGGTCAGATCCATGTACCCGATGATCGAGGCGAGCGAGGTGTCCTTGACCAGGATGATGAACTGCGTGACGAGCGACGGCAGCATGTTCCGCACCGCCTGCGGCAGCACGACGAAGCGCATCGTGTCGGCGTAGCGAAGCCCCGTCGCCCCCGCGGCCTCGACCTGTCCGCGGGGGACGGACTGTATCCCGGCCCGGATGATCTCCCCAAGGTAGGCCGCCTCGAAGACCACGAACGCGACGAGCGCCACCCAGTACTGGGGCAGCGGGACCCCGGTCGCGATCGGGATGAAGAACCAGAACCAGAAGACCACCATCACCAGCGGCACGCCGCGGATCACCAGGACGTACAGGGACGCGGGTTGGTGCAGCCAGGGACGCGCGGACAGCCGGGCCAGAGCCACTCCGATCCCGAGGACGAACCCGAGCACGATCGTCGGGATTGCCAGGGCGAGGGTTCCGCCCCCGAACGCTCCGACGCCCAACAGGCCCTGGACAAGCAGGAAGCGCCAGTTGCTCGCGATGACCGCCAGGTCGAGGGTCACTCTTCGTCTCGCCGCGCCGCCTCGGGCCCGGGACCCTCACGACGTCGCGTCCCCCCGCTCAATGCTCCGCTCCCCCGCCCCGGACGATGAGACCCGGGATGGCCACCCGGTGCTCGATCCGGGCCATCACGGCGGACACGCCGAGGCAGAGCCCCAGGTAAATCAGCGTTCCCGCCGTGAGCGCCTCGAAGCCCTTCGCCGTGTAGCTCTCGATCTGCCGGGTCATGAACGTCGTCTCGGCGACGCTGATCGTCAGCGCGAGCGAGGAGTTCTTGAGCAGGTTGAGCGACTCGTTGGTGAGCGGGGGAACGATGAGCCGCAGCGCGATCGGGACGAGCACGAGACGGTACGCCTGGGTCAGCGTGAGCCCGGTTGAGAGCGCCGCCTCCAGCTGCGTCGACGGGATGGACTGGATGCCGGCCCGCACCACCTCCGCGAGGCGTGCGCCGTGGTAGACCCCGAGGGCGGCGACCGCGGCAATGAGCTCGCCGTTATGCCGGTTCAGCCATTCCTGGGCGGCGGCAGGAAGAATCTGCGGGACGCCGAAGTACCACAGGAACATCCACACCAGGAGTGGAACGTTGCGGAAGATCTCGACGTAGACGCCGCCCACCCCGCGCAAGAACCGGGAGGGCACGGTCCTGACGGCGCCGAACACGGCGCCGAGCGCCGCGGCCAGCACCCACCCGAGGACCGTCAGCTTGAGCGTCGTCAGGATGCCCTGGAGGAGCCACCCGCCGTAGGGGCTCGTCCAGAGGATGCTCCACTGGAACTGGTATGCGAGCGCGAGAAATGGGCGCGGCATGCGCGGGGTGGCGCGGGGCCTCGACCCGGGGGCCGGGCCCCGCGCCGCTCGGGCTCAGCGCGGGATCACCTGCATCTGGAGGAAGATCCGCGCCGTCTCGGACAGGGGGTAGGGCACCTCGCCCTGCGCGCCGAACCACTTGTCATAGGCCTTCTGGTACTCGCCGCTCTCGATCGCTTCCATGAGGCGGAAGTCCACCAGGTTGCGGAAGTCCGTCTCGTTCTTGCGCATCGCCATGCCATAGGGCTCGTAGGAGAAGAACTCGCCGACCACGTCCCACTCGGCGGGGTTCGGCGCCTTCGCCTTGAGGCCGGCCAGCTGAACGCCATCGTTGGTGTAGGCGTCGATCTTGCCCTGGGTCAGCGCGGTGAAGGCCGCGGGCTGGTCGGGGAACACGACGAGCTGCGCCTGCGGGTACTTCTCTCGGAGCACCTTCTCGTTCGTCGAGCCCTGCTGGGCGCCGATCCGCTTGCCGGCGATGGTCTGGACGCCGCGGATCGGGCTGCCCTTCTTGACCAGGAACTGAGCGCCCGTCACGAAGAACACGGCGCTGAAGTCGAGGCTCTCGCGCCGGGCCCGGGTGATCGTCATCGTGCCCGCAATGAGGTCGACCGCCCCGCTGGAGAGCAACGGGATGCGGGTCGCCGGCGTGGATTCCTTGAGCTCGAACTTGATCGGCTTGCCCAGCTTCTTCTCGATGTTCTGGTGGACCATCTTCGCGAGGTCGACGGAGAAGCCACCCCAGTTGTTCTGCTTGTCGATGAAGCCGAATGGCGGCGAGCCGGTCCGCGCTCCCACCACGAACACGCCGGTGCGCCCGATCTTCTCCAGGGTCGTCTCGGCCAGGGCCGGCGCCGCTCCCGCGAGGAGCACGCCCAGGGCCAGTCCCGCCGCCGCGATTCGCCTTCCTACTGCCGTCATGCGTGTCGCTCCTTTCCCTCGCCCCGCGTCAGTGGGCGAGGATCCTTGACAGAAACTGCCGCGTACGCTCGTGCCTCGGCCGATCGAAAAATGTGTCTGGCGGCCCTTCCTCCACGATCCGACCCTCGTCCATGAAGATTACTCTGTGCGCCACCTTGCGGGCGAACCCCATCTCGTGGGTCACGACGAGCATGGTCATGCCCTCGCGGGCGAGCGCCACCATCACCTCCAGCACCTCGGTGATCATCTCCGGATCGAGGGCGGACGTCGGCTCGTCGAACAGCATGATCTTCGGCTGCATGGCGAGGGCGCGCGCGATGGCGACTCGCTGCTGCTGACCGCCCGAGAGCTGGGCTGGATAGGCCCCCGCCTTGTCCGGGATGTCGACCTTGACCAGCAGGTCCATCGCGGCACGCTCCGCCTCCGCGCGGGCCCGTCCACGCACACGGATCGGGGCCAGCGTGACATTCTCCAGCGCGGTCATGTGGGGGTACAGGTTGAACTGCTGGAACACCATGCCGATGTCCGCCCGGAGCCGCGGCAGGGCGATGTCTCCCCCCTGCACGTCCCTCCCGTCAACCGTAAGCCGGCCCGACTGGATCGGCTCGAGGCGGTTCACGCAGCGGATCAGCGTGCTCTTGCCCGAGCCGCTCGGCCCGCAGACCACGAGGACCTCGCCCCGCGCCACGTCCAGGTCGACATCCTTGAGGACGTGGAGCTTGCCGAACCACTTGTTCACCCGCTCGAAGCGGATGATCGGATCGGTCGCCCCGCCCGCCGTCCCATGCTGCGCTGAGGTCATCGCTCTCCTTGCCCGCGGCGGCAGTCTCTGCGGCGGCCGCGCCCGTCCGCGACCGGGCGGCAGCGCCGGGGGGTGCCTCGAACGCGCCACCGGACGCGCGCGACCGCCCTCACGCTGGGAAAGGTCCGGGGGGCCGGAGTCGCTCGCGGCCCGCCCGCGGCTGAACGCCCGGGGGGCCGACGGCAACCGCAAGCGACGAGAGCGCCGCGCCTGCGGAGTATAGCCGCAGGCCGGAGGGCTCACAAGCGGGCGACCTGCGGCCCGACACCGTCCATGCACGCTCGGCGGATGCGGGGCGGGCGCGGCCCGGGCAGATCCACCCGAGCTTGCTGGGACCCTTCCGCGCGGCTAAGATCGCCGCCGTGGAGATTTCGGGCTTCATCCCGATGGGCAGCGCGCTCCTGGCCGGGCTGCTGTTCGGCTACTGCGCTCAGCGCGGCGGCTTCTGCCTGACGCGCGCGCTCTCTAACTGGGTTCTCATGGGGGACACGGCGATCCTGCGCGCCTACGTGCTGGCGCTCCTGATCGCGATCGTTGGCGTCCACGCGCTCGAATTGGGCCTGGTCGAATCGATCCCTGTCCGGCCGTTCCGCTGGCTTGCGAACATGGCCGGCGGCTTCATCTTCGGGGTGGGCATGATCCTCGGCGGCGGGTGCGCGGGCAGCTCGTGGTATCGGCTGGGCGAGGGCGCCCTGGGGGCCTGGGTGGTCCTGCTCGGATTCGCCATCGGGGCGAGCAGCGCCAACGTCGGCATCCTGCAGCCCGCCCGGACGTGGCTGCAGGCCTACGAGTACCCGATTGACGACCAGCCGCTGACCCTCTACGGCGCGCTGGGCCTCTCCCCGTGGCCGATCATCGTCGTCCTCGTCCTGGCGCTGGGCGTCTGGCTGATCCGCAACCGCCCCGAGGACGCCGGCCACGCCAAGTGGCGCTGGCCGATCACGGGCACCGCGATCGGGCTGGTCATCGTGCTCGGCTGGTACCTCTCGACGCTGGGCGGAAACCCGACAGGCATCACGTTCGCCGCCAACACGGGGCACCTCCTGACCTATCCTGTCGTCGGCTACCCGAATCGCGTGACGTGGGGCATGGTCCTTCTGGTCGGCGTCGCGGCGGGCGCGGTTCTCGCCGCGTGGCGGGCCGGGGAGTTCGCCTGGAGGCCGGTACCGGGCTTCACGATCGTGAAGCTCCTCGTCGGCGGGCTCATCATGGGCGCCGGCGCCCTGGTCGCCGACGGCTGCAACATCACCCAGGGCCTCACGAACTCCGCCACTCTGGCGCTCGGTAGCCTCACCGCGTTCGCCTCGATGCTGGTCGGCGGCTGGGTGGCCCTGTGGGCGCTGTTCTCGCGCTCCGGCTAGGCGCGGGCGAGGAGCCGGGCGGACCCAGGCTACCGCAGGCTCGAGTAGTACGCGGCGAGGTCTGCGAGCGTCTCCTCCGGTAGCGCCCGGATCAGGAGCTTCGCCGCCTTGAGCGGCTCGTCACCGGGGCTCCGATGGTCCTGCTTGAACAGGGAGAGCTGGCTCCGCAGGTAGCCCGGCGGCTGGCCCGTGAGATCCGGTATCAGCCTGGCGCGATCGCCTTTCCCGTCGACGCCATGGCACACGGCGCACTGGGCGGCTGCCGCGCGCCCCCGCTGTGCCGCGGCCGCGTTGGCCTTGACCGGCGTCGCCTCGCGCGGCTGGCTCGCGAAGTACGCGGCGATGTCGTCCACGCCGAAGTGAAGAGCCATCTTGGCGTAGGCCTCCATCTCGGGCGATGGCCGGCGGCCGGCCGCGTAGTCCCCCAGCGCCTTCTTCAGGTAGGCGGCGTCGGCGCCCGCCAGGATCGGCACGGCGTCCGCGCGGCTGTTCCCCGCGAAGCCGTGACAGGCGCTGCACACCAGGGCCTTCTGCGCGCCCGGCCCGTCCAGGGTCCCGGCCGCAGCGGCGGGAACGGTGAACAGCAGCGCCACCCCTGTCGCGCCGAGCAGCAGCCGTGACCGTCTTCGCATCGCTCTCTCCTTCGTCCTAGCCGAGGATGTCGTTCCAGATGCTGGTCCGCCACGCGATCGAGTTCTGCGCGACCGACGCCGACGCGCGGGGCGTCAGCTTCTGCTCGATCTGGACGACCTTCCCGTTGTCGATCCGGTACACGTTGACGACCGCGATCGCCTCGCGGTCGCTCACCCAGCTGTAGCAGGTGTTGCCGGGGGCGAGGGCCGGGGGCTCCTTGCCGTTCAGCAGGTGGACGATCGCCGTCGCACAGATCTTGCCCATCGCGTTCGCGATGTTGCCGGACTTCGGCACCGGGAGGCCGGTCGTGGCGTCGCCGATGACGTGCACGCCGGCCCGCTTCCACTGACTCGAAGGTGACGTGGTTCACCTCGCACCAGCGATTGTTGGCGTCGGCGAGGCCCGCCTGGATGGCGATGCCGCTCACCCGCTGGGGAGGGATCAGGTTCAGCACGTCGTACCTGACCCGCTCACCGATGGTCGGCACCACCTCGCGCGCCGCGAGGTCGACGCGCTCGATCTTGCTCGTCGGGCGGAAGTCGAGATTGGGGTAGTTCCGGAAGGCCGCCTTGAAGAGGGCGGTCTTCGAGACGACGTCGTTGTTCGCGTCGAGCACGATCAGCTTCGCCCCGGGCTTCCTGGTCTTCAGGTACCAGGCGATCTGGCAGGCCCGCTCGTACGGGCCCGGCGGGCAGCGGTAGGGGACCGGGGGCACCGTCATGAGGACGACGCCGTTGTCGGGCACGGCCTGGAGCCGGCGGGCCAGCTCGGCCGTCTGCGGCCCCGCCTTCCACGCGTGGAGGATGGCGCTCTCCTGCCCGGCGACACCCTCCACCTGGTCCCAGATGAAGTCCACGCCGGGCGCCACGACGAGGCGGTCGTACTCGAGGTAGCCCTCGCCGATGCGGACGCGCTTCGTGTCGGGCTCGATGGCCGTCGCCGTCTCGTGGCGGATCTTGACGCCGTGGGCCCGAAGCCGGTCGTAGCCCATCGTGATCGCGTCCATCGTCTCCACCCC
>DASZOL010000060.1:0-80296 GCA_035550795.1 Candidatus Methylomirabilota bacterium | reverse complement strand
GCGAGGACGGCCGGGGAGGGATGGCCCTTGGCGTCGAACTGACGGGCGAAGCGACCCTCGGCGCGGGCGAAGGTGACGAAGTCCACCGTCTCGCCGGTCCGCGGCCGCCGGTGCCAATCCTCCTTGGGGTCCGGATTGCCCTGGAGCGACAGTCGCTCGGCGATCCGCTCGCCCTTCCGGGGGTCGTGCACGAACAGCGGGAAGGCCCGCGAGTCCACGGCGAGCCGCGCCTGCGCCGCCGCCCGGTCGTCGCCCACGCCGTGCTCGGGCTGGCAGGTGGTGTAGACGATGACGACCGCTGGTCCGGGGTAGGTGTTCGCATCCAGGATGGCCCGGTAGAAGTGATTGATGTGGGCGGCCGTCGTCTGCGCCACGAAGACCTCGGGGTGCGCCAGGCAGAGAAGCCCGAGCTCCTTCCGGCGCTCGGTCTTGCCAGGCGTCGCGGCGCCGACCGCCGCCATCTTGGCGTCCTGCGCGAGGAACGACGCGGTGGACACCTGGCCGCCCGTGTTCGAGTAGACCTGCGTGTCGAGGACCAGGACCTTGATGTCCATGCCCGAGGCGAGCATGCGCGAGAGCGACTGGAAGCCGATGTCGTACATGGCGCCGTCACCGCCCAGCACCCAGAGCCGCTTCTGTTGCCAGCCTCGCTGGTCCCACTTGGCGCGCACGCCCATGGCCACCGCCGGAGCGTTCTCGAAGAGGGAGTTGGTCCAGGGCACGAGATAGGGGTTGTAGGGATACGTGGACGTGTAGACGGTGTTGCAGCCGGTGGCGGCGACGATGGCCATGGCCTCCGGCCCATGAGCGAAGGCGGTGGCGGCGACCATCATCCGAATGGCGGTGGCCTCGCCGCAGCCCATGCACGAGCCCGCGCCGCCGACGTAGAGGAGCGACTGGTCGGCCAGCATCATGTCGGCGAGCGCCTTCTCGTTCACGTACTCCTCCGGCGTCGGACCGACCTTTCGATAAAACTGGAAGGCCTCCCGGTACCGGCCAAGGGTCTCCTCGCCCTTGGGGACCATCCGGAGCGCGTGGTAGCCGAGGTCCGCGCAGACCTCGACGCACTCCGCGCACCCCTTGCACTTGGTCGGATCGATGAAGATGCCGAACATCGCGCCCTCGAGCCCCTTCCGCGCCGGCACTTCGAAGTACTTCCGCGTCCTGGCCCAATGGCCGCGGAGGAAGGCGCGCTCGGCGTCATCGGCGACTCGCGAGAGCTCGGCCTCGAGGCGCGACGCGGGGACGGCCTTGCCCAGGATGGCGGTATCCGGGCACTCGGTCACGCACGTCATGCATCCGACGCAGCGGTCGGCGAGGAGCTCGGGGAGGAGCGGCGACAGGTAGGAGAAGTCACGGAGCGCGGCCGTGCCGGCGGGGATGAGGCTCCGGGCGACGCCCACGTCCGCCGGCAGGTCCTGGGAGCCCGTGCCCTTCTCGTAGGCGCCGATGACCCGCGCGTTGAAGTCGTCGACGTACGCCTCGACGTCGAGCGTGAGCACGCCGGCGGACAGGAACTGGATCTCGTGGGCCTCCTTCGAGGTCCCGGGCTGCTTGGTCCCGAGGTCCTCGATGGGAGCGCTTTCCTCGAAGGGGGAGAACGCCAGAGCCTCGGTCATGCCTTCGCCTCCTCGATCCGGCCAAGGCGGCCGACGATGTCGGTGACCGACAGGATGCCGACCGGGCGCTCCCGGCCTCCCTCCGCGACCGTCACGACGACCCGGTGGATCTTCCGCTCACGGATGAGCGCGATGGCCCTCTCGACCGGCATGTCCTCGGGGACGCTGATCACGGGCGACGACTGGAGGTGGCGGGCGCTCAGGCCACGCCAGTGGCGAAGATACGGCTGGACGAAGGTCGCATTGACCAGGTCCGTGCGCGAGATCAGCCCCACCGCGTAGCCGTCCGCATCGACCACCACGAGCGCGCTGATGTCGTGGGCGGCCATGGCGCCGGCGACCTCCTCGGCCGGAGTGTCGGGGGAGCACGTGAACACGCCCGGATGCATCCAGTCGCGGACCTGCGCCTCATCCACGGACCGTGCTCCTCGCGGCCGATCGCGCCGCGCCTCGCATGACGTCTCCGGGAACCTCGAGGACCTCCTCGTAGCCGCGCCGGACCGCGGCCATGTTGTCCCGGATGACCTGCTCGCCGCGCTTGCCGAAGACCTTCCGGAGGGAGCGCTCGACGGCCGAGAAGACGGCGTCCTCGTCGAGCCCGCGCTGCTCGCGAAAGGGCGTGACCCGCAGGAAGACCCCGAGGAGGACGATCCCCTGCATCCGCTGCCGGAGCTCGGGCCGCCCGGCGACCTCGCTGGCGATCCGGAGCGTGTCGAGGGCGAGGACGCGGATGTCACGCTGGACGATGAGCTGACGAGCGCCCTCGGGGATGCCCGCCCAGATGGCCTCGGGGTCCGACGCCGTGCTCTGGACGAAGACCATGCCGCCCTCGGTCAGCCCGGCCAGCGGGTTGCCGAGCCGGAACGCGTTGACGTCGTTGAGCGGCACGAAGTCGACGCGCGCGAGCTCGGAGTGGACATGGATGGGATCGTCGGCCACCGTCAGGTAGTAGGTCGTGGGCAGCCCCTTCTTCTCCGACCCGTAGAGCGGATAGGCCTGGACGCGCAGGTGAAAGAGATCGCCGAGGACCGTCGCGATGATCCGGTTCGTGGCGACCGATCCGAAGCCGCCGACCGAGTGCCCGCGCATCGAGAAGGCCCCCGGAGGGCGCACGTCGGGATCCTCCTCGCGGTGGAGCGCGAGGGGATGATCGATCCCCAGCGCGAACACGCGGGGCCCTCGACAGACCATGTTGGCGACGCTCGCGACGAAGTCGCCGGGCCGGATATCGCGGCTGCCCAGCCCGGCGACACCGCAGTGGATCGCCGGGATGCGCCGATCGCCCGGCGGCCCCGTCCCGTCCATCACGGCGTCGGCAAACGCCGCCTTGATTTCGAGGGCGAGGGGATTCGACTGCGCCCCGGGATCATCGACCCGCTCGACGACCGCCACGCCGGCGACGTGACGGAGGGCTGCGACGATCTCCCGTCCTGGGAACGGGCGGAAGGCGGTGACGTGGAGGGTACCGACGCGCCAGCCCTTCTCGCGCCGCATCCAGTCCGCGGTCGCCATCGCGGTGTCGATCAGGCTGCCCATGCCCACGATCGCCCAGTCCGCGTCCTCGAGGCGATAGGCCTCCACGGGCTCGTATCGCCGTCCCGTCAGCTCGCCGTAGCGGGCCATGACCCGCTCCAGAATCCCGGGGAGCCGGTCGTAGAAGAAGCGCTGGCCCACCTTGCCCTTCATGTAGGCGTCCTGGTTCTGCACGACGCCGGACATGATGGGCTTGGCCGGGTTCATGAGGTTGCGGAGCCGCGTGAGGGCGTAGGGATCCCCGACGAAGTCCTTCATCAGCTCGGGCTCGGGGAGGCGGACGTTCTCCACGGTGTGGGTGGTGAGGAACCCATCCTGGACGACGAGGAACGGAGTCTCCGATTCCTCCGCGGCCCGCCGCGCGATAAGGGCGAGGTCGCCGACCGCCTGGGCGTTCCGGGCGAATAGGATTCCCCAGCCCGTGTCCGCCACCGCCATGACGTCGTCGTGGCCGCAGTGGACGTTCAGGGCCTGGGACGTCAACGCCCGGGCGCCGATGTGGAACACCGCGGGCAGCCGCTTGCCCGCGATCGTGTAGAGCACCTCCTTCATCAGGACCAGGCCCTGACCGGAGGTGAAGTTGGTGACGCGCCCCCCGGCGAGGGCAAAGCCCTCGCAGGTCGACGCCGACGAGTGCTCGGACTCGAGCTCGAGGAAGAACAGGGGCTCGCCCCAGAGGTTCCGCCGGCCGGCGGCCTGGGCGGCCTGGTAGCCCGCGCCCATGGTGGTCGATGACGTGATCGGATAGGCGCACGCTCCCTGCGACACCTGGGTCTCCACCCAGACGACCATCTCGGAGCCGTCGGCCGTTGCCGGCAGCCCCGCGTACGGGACGGCCGGGGCAGCAGCCGAGACCTGTTGGCCGACAGCCATGCGGCTCACCTCCGGCCCACGCGAGCGGGCCCCCTCTCCTGGCTGCACGAAGGGTGCCACGAACGCTCGCCGCCGGCGGTCCTCCGAAAGCCCCCGGTCCCGCGCCCCGCCGGACGCCGTGGACGGGGGCCCCTCGGCCTGGCCCTGGCGGGGTGCGGCTTGCTCGAGGTGCGCCTTCGCCCCACCTGGGGCTCGGGCACCTCACCCTGCGGGCTCGCCGGGGTCTCCACCGGGGCGCGCGGAGTAGTGACCCGTCATCAGGAAAATGAGGAGCTCGGCGCATTGCCACACGCGTCGAAGCGGGGCCGAATGGGGCCTGCGGGGACGGCCATCCCGCGTGGTCGCTCTAGCCGAAGGAGGCGCATGGAGGAAGCTCCACCCGGCCCTTGAGAAGCACCGTGAGGCGGGATCTCATACCGAGCGCCGCCCGGCGGTGCTAGCCGGCAGTACCGGGATCCCGGCGCGTGCCGGGACGGCGCAGGCGAGACCTGTGCACATCGAGAGGGCGGCCCGTGAGTGGCCGCCCTCGCCTTTTCCATGGCCAGCGCCCGATCTGGCTCGGGAGCCCGTCACGGAGCGCGACCCGATCCGGGAGGATGGGCACTGCCGAGAACTGAACCCCGCGGCCAGCCAAGGGATTCTTCGGCCCACACAGACGCCATCTGAAATCGTCTGGACTGCAGTAGAATCCCGCCAGTGACCGATGGTCCCTTTGCCCTTACGCCCGTGGAGCGCGGACCGCGATCGATCGGATCCGGGCGCTGCGCCTGGCGACCCCGGTGGCCTTCTCGGGCTGGATGGCCGACGACGTCCTGTACGATCCGGGGTCGCGGGAGTCGGGGGTCGTAGCTGCGAGGTCGTTCACCTCATAAGAAGAAGGAGGAGACTCCGATGAAGCTCAGCGTCAAGGGCATGGCCACCGCGCTCGGCTTGATCTGGGGCATCTTGGCAATGTTTGTGCCTGGCCTCGCGAACTTGATCTGGCCCACCTATGCCAGGGCGTTCCTCGAGGTCATGGCATCCGTGTATCCGGGCTACACGGGCGAACCTAGCTTCGGGCAAGTGATCGTGGGGACGCTCTACGGTTTGGTGGATGGTGCGATTGGAGGGGCTCTCATCGCCTGGCTGTACAACCGGTTTGCGGAGGCTTGAGCCGACGAGCCGTCTCGCGAGGCTCCCGTCATCGGGCGATAGGCCATGGCGACTCGTGCTTCGAAAGATTCAGCGGGTGAGGGGCGTCGAAACGACCGACACGCTAGTCGCGGTCGAAGTGAGAAAGAAGTCCCTGGATCAATCAGTTCTAGGGACACGTACCATAAGGGAACCCAGCGACTAATTTGACGAAATTAGCCAGCTACTTATGATGAGTTTATAGCTAATCCTCTGCGGCATGAAGCCACCGAACCTTCCAGCCGCTCTCTCAGAAATGGCCCAAGACACTCACCTCACCTGGATCGCCAACTTTATCTCGGGTATCGCGGACGATGTGCTGCGCGATCTATACGTGCGCGGCAAGTACCGCGACGTCATACTCCCCATGACGGTGATTCGCCGTCTCGACTCCCTTCTCGAGCCGACAAGCAAGCCGTGCTCGACATGAAGTCATCCCTCGACACATCCAAGATCGTTCATCAGGAACAAGCACTCCGGCTGGCCTCCCGCCAGTCCTTCTTCAATACGTCGAAGTTCACGCTGCGGGACCTCAAGGCACGAACTAGTCAGCAGCAGCTCAAGCCGACTTTGAAGCCTACCTCGATGGCTTCTCGCTGAACGTCCAGGACATCCTCGAGAAATTCGAATTCCGGAACCAGGTCCCGCGTCTCTCGAAGGCGGACGCACTCGGCACCCTCATTGAGAAGTTCCTCTCGCCTGACATCAATCTCAGCCCGAGTCCCGTCAAGAACCCCGACGGTTCGACCAAGCATCCCGGCCTCGACAGCTGCGCAAGGCGCTCGGCGACGTGCTGGGCGCCGCGGCGGTGATCCAGCGCTGCCAGCTCCACAAGGGGCGCAATGTCGAGGCCCTCGTGGCGCAGGCTCGCCAGGCCTACGTCCGAGCGGCGATGCGACGGGCCTATCGGGCCAGCACGGCCGCGACGGCGCGCCGGCAGCTGACGGCCCTGGCGACGTGGCTCGAGCACTCGGGGCATCCCGATGCGGCCGCCAGTCCGCGTGAGGGCCTCGACGAGACCCTCACGGTCGTGAAGCTGGGGCTGCCGCCCACCCTGCGGCGGTGCTTCGCCACGACGAACTGCATCGAGAACCTGATCGGGACGCTGCGGCACGTGGCGCGCCCCGTGAAGCGGTGGCGCGGGGGCGCGATGATTCGGCGCTGGGTCGGTCTGGGACTCCTCCAGGCTCGCGCGCGCGTCCGGCGGATCAAGCACCATGACGCGCTCGGCGCGCTGGCCACCGCCCTTCGCGTAGACACGGCCGCCGAGCACGCCGCATGAGCCCGTCAGCCCGGACTTGGCCCCAAGCCGCGCGCCAGAATCGCCCCAGGATCGATTCGCCCGAGGGGGGCTAGCGACGGCGACGGGTTGGGGGCAAGGTGAGCACGACGCGGAGGGTTAGGGGTTCGCCCACCGTCCAAAGCGGCCCCTCGCAACCGACCACGACCTCTTGGTGGCGCCGGGTGGCGTGGGATGCCGGGGTTTGCTACGGTTTGCCGAGGGGTACGTCCGGAAGTCCCGTCACTTCGAGCGGGGTGACGGACGTATATGAAACCCATCACGACCCGCGTGGTCTGTCAAGCGGACGCCCGACGCGCCGGAGTGCGTGCGCGCGAGAGCGAGGAGGCGGATGGTGGCGCGCTTCAAGGTGGTGACGCCGGAAGGCGTGAGCTTCGGCCCGTCCGGGGTGGGCTACGAGGCCGAGATGGAGGCGCTCGGCCCCGTCGGCGCGGAGATCGTGGAGATTCCTCCCGGCAGCGAGGAAGACTTCGTCCAGGCCGCCCGCGACGCGGACGCCGTCTACGCCAAGGCCCGCCGGATCACCAAGGGCATGATCGACGGCCTGGAGCGGTGCCGGGTGATCTCGCTGGGGATGGTGGGCGTCGACTCGGTGGACGTGGCGGCGGCGACCGCGCGCGGCATCCCCGTGACAAACGTGCCCGATACGTTCATCGAGGAGGTGGCCGACCACGCCCTGATGCTCATCCTCGCCACGCACCGGCGACTGACCCTCATGGACCGCTACGTCCGGGACGGCCGCTGGGCCGAGGGCCGGCCGTACCTGTCGCAGTTTCCACGACTCTGGGGGCAGACCCTCGGGCTCATCTCCTTCGGGCACGTGGCCCGGGCGGTGGCGGTGCGGGCACGCCCGTTCGGGCTCCGGATCCTGGCCCACGACCCGTACATCGACGAGACGGTCATGACACAGCACGACGTCGAGCCCGTGGGGCTGAGCGAGCTGCTGCAACGCGCGGACATCGTCTCCATGCACGCGCCGGCGACGGCCAGCGCGCACCACCTGCTGACCGAGGTGCACTTCCGGCTCATGAAGCGGGACGCCCTGTTCGTCAACACCGGCCGGGGCCCGACGGTGGACGAGGCCGCGCTCGTCAAGGCCCTGGAGGAAGGCTGGATCGCCGGCGCCGGGCTGGACGTGTTCGAGCAGGAGCCGGCGATGGCGACGAACCCGCTGCTCCGCATGGACAACGTCATCCTCACCCCCCACGTTGCCTCGGCGTCCGCGCGCATGGATCCCGAGCGGCGCCGGCGGGTGGGTCGAGAGATCGCGCTCGTGCTGGGCGGCCGGTGGCCGATGAGCTGCGTCAACCCGACGGTGCTCGAGAAGACGTCGCTTGTCCGCTGGCAGCCCTACTCGATGGGGCGCGGTCCGGGCGTCTGAGCTCCGAACCTCGAGACCTCAGGACGCGGGGCCGGACTCGCCGCCGAACAGGCCGCTGTCCAGCGCGTACCGAACGAGTTCTGCGCGGCTCTGGAGCCCGAGCTTCTCGACCAGGCGAGCCCGGTAGGTCTCGACCGTCTTCACCGACAGGCCCAGGTGATCGGCGATCTGCTGGTTCGTGTAGCCCTGGGCCACCAGCTCCAGGACCTCCCGCTCGCGCTGACTCAGGGGCGGCGCCGGGCTCGAGCTGGCCGTGCCGCGCCGGCGCAATCCGCTTTGCACAACGCTCGCCGCGAGGGCGGGATCGAGCACCGTCCGCCCCGCATGCACGTCGCGGAGGGCCGCCAGGAGGGCGGAGTCCGCGGCGCGCTTGACCACGTACCCCGCGGCGCCGGCGGCGAGGGCCGCCCGGAGGTAGGCGGGCATGTCGTGCATCGTGAGGACGAGCACGCGTGTGGCCGGTGACGCCTCGCGGATGCGCTCGATGGCCTTGATGCCGCTCGATCCGGGCATGCTGATGTCGACCAGCGCCACGTCGGGACGGTACATCGCGACCTTCCGCACGGCCTCGTCACCGTCGCTGGCTTCGCCGATCACCTCCAGGTCCCGCTGGCTGCCGATCAGCATGCGAAGCCCGGTCCGGAGGACGGCGTGGTCATCCGCGATGAGAATTCGAATCCTTGCCATCAAGTCCTCCGAGGACCGGCACCCGCACGTAGATCGTGGTGCCCTCGCCCGGCGTCGACTCGATCGTCACCGTACCGCCGAGCAATGCCGCGCGCTCGCGCATGCCGTGCAATCCGAGGTGGGCCCGGGCGGCCGGCGTGCGGAGCGTGCCTTCGACGTCGAACCCGCATCCGTCGTCCGAGACGATGGCCTGGACGCCCTCCCGGCGCCGCTGGAGCACCACGTTCGCAGCCCGGGCGCCCGAGTGCTTCGCGGTGTTCGTGAGAGCCTCCTGGATGACGCGATAGAGCGCCGTCTCGACGGTGGGTGGCAGCCGGTCGGCGCCGAACCCCACCGCGCTCACCTCGACGGCGATGCGCCGCATCTGGCCGTGGTCGAGGGCCAGCTGCTCGACCGCGGGCACCAGCCCGAGCTCGTCGAGGACGCCCGGCCGCAAGCCCCGGGCGAGCCGCCGCACCTCGTCGAGCGTTCGCGCCGCCACCCGGCGGAGCTCGGCGACGTGCTCCCGCACCGCGTCGAGGCTCGACGCCTCCGCAAGCGTGCGGAGGCCCACGAGGAGCGAGGTCAGCGACTGCCCCGTCTCGTCATGGAGCTCGCGCGCGAGGCGGCGCTGCTCATCCTCCTGGGCGGCGGTCACCTGCTCGAGGAGGCGCGCGCGAACCTCGGCATGGCGGCGCCGCTCCGTGACGTCGTGGATCAGGACGGAGTACCCCACGAGCCGCCTCTCGGGGTCGCGAACGGCCGTGACGAGCACCTCGGCCCAGAACTGGCTCCCGTCCCTCCGGAGGCGCCAGCCTTCTTCGACCGCGCGGCCCTCGCCCGCCGCCCGCTCGAGGGCCCGCGCGGGCGCGCCCCGACGCGCTTCCTCGGGGAGGTAGAAGCGCGTGACGTGCTGGCCGATGATCTCCTCCGCGGCGTATCCGGCGAGGCGCTCGGCGCCGGCGTTCCAGCTCTCCACCCTGCCGGCGCGGTCGAGCATGTAGAAGGCGTAGTCGCGGACGCCGTCGACCAGGAGGCGGAACCGCCCCTCCGCCGTCTCCGCGTCGTGCCGCGCGCGCTGCTCGGCCTCGAACAGGCGCGCCCGGCCGATGGCCGTCGCGATCCGGTCCGCGACGAGCTCGAGCAGCCGGGCGTCGTCCGCCGTGAAGCGGCGCGGGGACAAGCTGCCGACGTGCACGACGCCGATCCCGCGCCCGTCGAGCACCAGCGGCGTGCCGAGGAGGGTGTGGAGTCCCGCGGTTCGGAGGATGGGGCTCACCGCCGTGCTCACGTCGTCGATGACGATGGTGGCACCCTGGGCCGCGATCCGGCCCGCGATCCCGCGTCCGAACGGGATCCGCACGTCGAGCTTGACCTCCTCCTCGAGGCCGTGCGCCGCGCGGACCGCCAGCTCCGTTCGCTCGTGGTTGAGCAAGAGGATGACCACCGTGTCGGCCGCCAGGGCATCCCGGATCCGCCCCAGGAGCTCCGGGAGGAGATCGTCGAGGCGCAGGTGCGTCAGCGCCGTGTCCGTGACGCGCTGCACGGCACGGACCTGATGCGCCGCCGCCTCGAGCGCACGGCGTGCGCCCTGCTCGCTGGCGGCCAGCCCCTGCGCGCGCGCCTCCGTCCGGCGAAGGGCCCCGCTCACGGCGCAGATGACCAGCGCCTCGAGCACGAAGACGCCCAGGCGGATGACGACCGCCGCGCTCAGCGGGAGCCCGTCGACACCCGGGCCCAGGAGCGCCCTGACCCCGACGAGCGCGCCGACGGCGGTGGTCAGGAGCCCCGGCCCGAGGCCCCCGTACCACGCGCTCAGCGTCACCGCGCCAAGGTAGAGGGGAAAGTCGCCCCGGTCGACGTAGGGCTCGAGCGGATAGGACAGGAGCCAAGCGAGGCCGGAGGCGGCCACGGCGAGCAGGTACTCCCGGAGGCGCTTCCAGGGCGCCCTTCGGGCCGGGGCGGCCGGGGCGGGAGCCGGCGCGACTCTATCGGGAAACATAGATGTCCGGCCACTGATCGTTCCCCGGGTGGTGCGTCAGACGGACGGCTTCGCTTACCGGGTGGCCCACCGGCCAGATGAAGATCTCGTAGTCGGCGCGGTCGTGCTCGTGCCCGCTCGCCGCCGCGCCCCAGACGAGCCATCGCCCGTCGTTCGAGACCCGCGGGAAGTACTCGTGGCTGTAGGCGCCCGGGAGGTCCATGAAGACGTCGCGCGATCGGCCCGGGCCTCCGCTCATGATCCGTGTCCCGCCGTTCCCCCGCGTTTCCATCCAGAGGAGCGCTTCCGATCCAGGCACCCAGGTGATCTGGCAGGCCTGGCCGGGCGACAGCCGGGTGACCGCTCGCGTCGTGAGATCCATGACCGCCACGCCGCCGTACTGACGGCTTCGAACGGTCACCGCCAGTCGCGTCCCGTCGGGCGAGAGCTCCGGGGTCTCCATGCCGCCCTTGATCCCCTCGGTCGTCGGGCCGTCCAGCAGGACGGACTCGCGCCCGTTGCCCCCTCCGCCGAGGTCCAGCCGGATCACCTGGTCGCCCCGCAGGAAGATGATCGCGTCCCCGGTGGCCGCCCACTGCGGCGAGTAGCCGTTGCGGGCAAGGAGCCGTTCGCCCGTGCCGTCCACGTTCATGACGTACACGTCCCAGGCGGTCGGGTCACGCGGGCTCACGTACTCTCGCTGACTGCGCGCGAAGAGGATCCGGCGCCCGTCGGGCGAGAAGCGCGAGAAGAACTCGACCTGCGGCGTGTTCGTGAGCCGGCGCACGGCGCGTGCCCGCAGGTCGAGGAGGTAGAGCTCGTGGTTGCCCGTCCGGTTCGAGGACCACACGACGCGAGCGCCGAGCCGCCGGGCGAGCCTGTCCACCGCGTCGCGCTCCGCTCCGGTCAGACCCGCCAGCCGGACGCTCCGGGGGACGCGAGGCGGCAGCACCCGCGCGAGAAGACGCTCCGGCAGGTTCGCCACGTTGGCCAGCGAGTGGGGCAGGTAGGGGCTCACCCGCGGCAGGGCCAGCGCAACGCCGCCGACCGCCGCGAGAGCCAGGGCGCCGGCGACCAGCCGACGACGCATCTCCCCGCCAGTATCGCACGGGCTGGTGGCGACGCCCGGGACCGGCCCCGGCGTGCGGCTCCATGCGCCCCGCGTGGCGCGCGCCGGTGCGATCGCGTCCGGGCTCGTCGCGTGAGGGATCGAGGGCGTGCTAGCCCGAGGGACGGCCGTAATGCCGCCGGAGCTTGCCTTCATCGGCGACCGCGACGGGCTGCCAGTCCACCCACCGTCGGAGGTACTCCTCCACGGTCGGTGCTGCCGCCCACAGCCGGTACTCCGCGTCGGCGATGACTGACTCGGCGAGGCAGGCGTACTCCACGTACCCGTCCGGGCGGCCGAGGTCGAGCTCCGTGAAGTCGGCCGGGCGGAACGCCCGGACGTGCAGCACGGTCTCGCTCTCCGGCGCGAACCGAAACGCCTTGGCGATGTGAGGGAAGGCGCAGACGAAGCCGACCCCCTCGACCCCCGCGCGCTTGAGCCCCGCCAGGACGGACTCCCGCTCGCGCCCGAACCGATCCCACTCGTAGCGCTCGCGGTGCGGCCGGCCGGTGATGTCGATGTAGTAGACCTTGAACGCGTGAGGCCCGTTCTCGTACACGGCGCGACCGGCGGACCGCGCCGCGTAGCTCTGGCAGGCCTGGATTGGGTGCATCGCCTACACCCGGTCGAGCGCCTGGTCGAGATCCCTGACCAGGTCGTCGGCGTCCTCGATGCCCACCGCATAGCGAACGAGGGAGTCCCGGATCCCGACCTGGAGCCGCTCCTCGGTGGTGAGCTCGTAGAAGCTCATCAGCGCGGGCTGCTCGATCAGGCTCTCGACGCCGCCCAGCGAGGGGGCGATCCGGGGGATCCGGCAGCCGTCCACCAGCCGCGAGGCGGCGGCGAGGTCGCCCCGCACCTCGAAGGAGACGACCCCGCCGAAGCCTTTCATCTGGCGCCGCGCGAGGTCATGCTCAGGGTGGCTCTTGAGCCCGGGGTAGTGCACGCGCTCGATCTTCGGGTGCGCCTCGAGGAACTCGGCCAGGCGCTGCGCGTTGTCGTTCTGACGGGCGATCCGGAGGGCCAGTGTCTTGATCCCGCGGACGAGCAGGTAGGCGCCGAAGGGGTCGGCGACGGCACCCGTCACCGAGTGCAGCTCGCGGATGGCGTTGACCAGGTTGCGGCTCCCCAGGACGACGCCGGCCATCAGGTCGTTGTGGCCGCCGAGGTACTTCGTGGCGGAGTGGATGACGAGGTCCACCCCGAACTCCAGCGGCCGCTGGTTGATCGGGGTTGCGAAGGTGGAATCGATGACCGTCTTCACCCGGTGCCGGCGCCCGAGGTCGGTGAGGCGCTCGAGATCCACGACGCGGTTGTAGGGATTCGTCGGGGACTCGCTGAAGACGAGGCGCGTCGTCCGCCGGATCGCCTCCTCCATCCGCTCGTAGTCTCCGGCCGGGACCGTCGTGACCTCGACGCCGTACCGGCGTAGCACCTGGTTGAGAAACTGTCGCGTCCGCCGGTACGCGTCGTCCGTCACGACGACGTGGGCGCCCTTGGACAGCATCGCAAAGAGGGTCGTCGTGATGGCCGCCATCCCGGTCGCGAACAGGAGCCCTTCCTGCGCGCCCTCGAGCGCCGCCAGCTTCTTCTCGGCCACCCGCTGGGTGGGGTTGCCATAACGCCCGTACTCGTCGCGCTCGACGCGGCCTTCGAAGTGGTCCGCGATCTCCTGGCTGTCACGGAAGGCGTACGTCGCGGTCTGCACGATCGGCGCCGTCAGCGCGCTGGCGAGGTTGTGACGCGGCTCGCCGCCGTGGACGGACTGGGTGCTCGGGCCCGGTTCACGGGCGGGCCCGCTGCCGGAGGGGTCCGGGGGCGTGGAAGGAGACGGGGGGTCCCGGCGCGGCCTGGCGTTGGCCATCAGCTTCCCACCGGGGTCGTCGACGGGCGTTGCGTCGATGGCGTCACCGTGCGTCAGGCCTCCATGAGCCGTAGCTTGTCCGCGTGCCGCCGGATCGCGTCGTGGACGAGCGCGGCGTCGGCCCCGATCTCGAGCGGCCGGTTGGCGTGCGAGGACTGGACCCCCGCGATGAGCCCCAGGTGGTACGCGGTCTTCTGCTCGGCGAACTTGAGACCGTGGGCGGTCGAGATCACCACCACGCGCTGGTTCGAGCGGATGACCTTGCGCTCGACGAGCTTCCGGAGCACGGCCAGGGCCACACCGGTGTGCGGGCAGTTGAACATGCCAGTCCGGTCGGCGCGCGCAGCCTCGTCGGCGAGCTCCGACTCGCTCGCCTGCTCCACGACCCCGTTGAACTGCCGCAGCACCTTGACGGCGCGCTTGTAGCTGACGGGGTTGCCGATCTGGATCGCGCTGGCGAGCGTCTTCTCCGCGTGCACCGGCCGGAAGGTCTCGAAGTTCGTCAGGTACGAGAGGTAGAGGGGGTTGGCGTTCTCCGCCTGCGCCACGGCGATGCGGGGGAGCTTCTGGATGAGTCCGAGCTCCTTCATCATGAGGAAGCCCTTGCCCAGCGCGCTCGTGTTTCCGAGATTCCCGCCCGGGATGACGATCCAGTCCGGGACCTCCCAGTCGAACTGCTGGACGAGCTCGATGGACACGGTCTTCTGGCCCTCGATGCGGAGGCTGTTCATCGAGTTGGCGAGGTAGACCGTGTGCTCCTTCGTGATCTCCTGGACCAGCGCCATGCAGCCGTCGAAGTCAGTGTCCAGCGAGAGGACCAGCGCTCCGTTCGCCAGCGGCTGTACGAGCTGCGCCGGCGACACCCTGTTGCGGGGGAGGAGGACCACCGCGGGGATCCCGGCGGCGGCGCAGTAGTTCGCGAGCGCGGCGGACGTGTCCCCCGTCGACGCGCAGGCGATGGCCGTGATCGAGTCGCCCTCCTTGATCATCTGCTTGACGACGGAGACCAGCACGGTCATCCCGAGGTCCTTGAAGGACCCGGTGTGGGAGTTTCCGCACTGCTTGACCCAGAGGTCCTCGACGCCGAGCATCTTGCCGTAGCGGTCCGCCCAGAGGAGGTTGGTCCCCCCTTCGTAGGTGGAGACGATGCTCTCGTTGTCGATGAACGGGACCACCCACTCCTTCTTGCCCCAGACGCCCGATCCATACGGGAACATGTTCCGGCGGTAGCGGTCGTCGAACAGCTGCATCCAGGCCGCGGCCGACCGTCGCCGGAGGGGCTCCAGGTCGTGGACGACGTCGAGAAGGTCGTTACAGGTGGGACAGCGGTAGATCACCTCGAGCAGGCTGTAGCGGCCCGGGCAACCCCTGACGCACTCGAACCACGCGCTGTACTCACTCATGACACACACCCTCAGGGATGTCGTCGAACCGCTCTATGGTCCCACGGTCTGGCCGGCCGGCTCAACTCCCGGACCGGGCCGGCCCGGGCTGCCAGGCGCGAAGCGATCGGGCCGGACGATGGCCGGCCCCGTCGCGATGCCTTGCCCAGGTGCGCGGCGGAAGGGTAGACTCCTCACGAATAGGCCCTTCCCGCTTGGGGTCTAAAGGGACGCGGTGACAACGATGACTCCAAACTGCTGGCTCGTCCGGCGTCGACTGGGTGGCTACCAGGACGGTGAACTGTCCCCCGAGGCCCGGGGCCGGGTGGAGACCCACGTCCAGCGCTGCGAGGCCTGTGCCCGGGAGCTGGCGGTGCTGGGGCACTTGCGGGCGGAGCTGGCGCTGGGGGCGGCCGAGCCACCCGAAGCCGTGTGGGCGGCCTTCTGGCCCCAGGTGCGCGCCCGGATCGCGGCTCCTCCCGCCGAGCCGGTCTGGCGTCAGGCCCGGGAGGCCATGAGGACCTGGCCCCGGCTGGGCCTGGCGCCGGCGCTCACGGCGGTCGCCCTTGCGATCCTGGCGGTCGTGGCGCCCTGGCAGCGGGCGCCGCAGACGCCGGAGCTGGCCTCGGTCAGCGGGGACCTGGCAGCCCTCCAGCCCGCCGCTCTGGATCAGGTGGTCATCCAGTCGATCGAGACCGACGACCCGGACGTCCCGGTGATGGTCTACAAGAGCCTGGAGGCGGACGTCACCGTGCTCTGGGTCTTCGGGCTTCCGCGCACCGACACGTAGGGCCCGAGCCCTGCCTCGTTTCAGCGCTTCCGGATCCGCGCCAGCTCGTCCTTGGCCCGCGCCGCCTCCTCCGTGGACGGGAACTGGTCGACCAGGAACTGGAGACGGGCCTCCGCCAGCGGGGTCTGGCCGAGCTCGCTGAGCGCCAGAGCTTCCTTGTAGAGCGCGGCCGGCACCCGGTCCCCCCGGGGATAGGCGATCACGAGCTTCCGGAACTCCTGGACCGCCCGCTCGAATTCCTGAACGGCTCGGTCTGCCTCGCCCCGAGCCTGGTGGGCGCGCGCCAGGCTGAAGTGCGACTCGCCGATCCAGTACTGGGCCTTCTCGGCGAGGGCCGTGTTGGGGTAGAGCCGGACGTATTCCCGGAATGCCGCCACGGCGAGGTTGTAGTGCCCGCGCGTGAAGTCGATGTAGGCGGTCTGGTAGAGATCGCTGGCCTGAGTGCCTGGCGTGGCCGGCCGCTGGGCGACCGAGGCCGGCGGCGGGTTCGTCGAGGGACCCCCGCCCGCGGCGGGGGCTCCGACGGCGTCGAACTGGAGGGCGAGGGTGTCGATGCGACGCCGGAGCTCGTCGACCCGCCCCTGAATTTGGCCCGTCTCGCGCCCGAGCTCGTCCAGGCGCGCGCCCAGGCGCGCCTGGCTCCGCTGGATCTCGGTGAGCGTCTGGGTCGTCCGGCGATCGGTCGCCTGGATCTCGGTCTGGAGGGCGGCCCGACTGCCCTGGATCTCCTGCTCGACCCGCAGCAGGTCAGCGCGAAGCCGGTCGAAATCCTCGCGGAGGAGGGGGGCGGCTTCCGGAGCGCACCCTGCGAGCAGGGTAATCGCTCCGAGGACTGCTGTCAGCCGGCCCCCCGGCCTCCACGACGCCACTCGGTCGTTACTGCTTGACGAGGAAGTGGGCGCGGCGGTTCTTCACCCAGCAGCCGTCGTTCTTGTCAGTGCAGGTCGGGCGCTCCTCACCGTAGCTGATCACGGTGATCCGCCCCGCATCGATGCCCAGTGACACGAGGTAGTCGCGCGTCGCCTTGGCCCGTCGCTCGCCGAGCGCGAGATTGTACTCGTTGGTTCCGCGCTCGTCCGCGTGTCCTTCGATCAGGAGCAGGGCGGTCTGGTTGGTCTTCAGCCACCTGGCGTTCTCGTCCAGCGTGCCCTTGTCCCCGGCCCGGACATCGTACCGATCGAATTCAAAGTACACGTCGCGGAGCGCGCCGCTCTCCACGAACTCCTTCGGTGACGGAAGGGACGGGATCGTCGTGCCGGTCGCGCCGGCCATCCCGGCGCCCGCGCCGCCCGCCGCGCCCGCGCCACCGGCCCCGGCCGCTCCCGTGCCGCCGGCGCCCGCGCCGCCCGTGCCAGCGCCCATGCTGCCGGCCGAGCCGGGCCCGCTGCCCATCGCGCCGCCGCCGGCGCCCGTGCCACCTGCTCCGGCCGCGCCCGCCCCACCGGCGCCGCTGCCGGTTCCACCCGACACGGTCGGTCCAGCGCCACCGCCCGGGCCCGTCCCGGCCTGGGGCGCCGGCTTCTTCGGACACCCCGTCAGGACCACGGACGCGGCGAACAGCGCAAGCACGGCAAAGGTTGTCTGCCAGGGTTTCCGGCTCATACCACGCTCCTTTCTCTGGGTGGGGCCTGGTCGAGACCTCATTGCGGTCGCGGCGACCACGTGGGGCTGGACGCCTCGCCCCGGTCTCGAGTGAGTGGCTGCTGCTCGGTACCGTCGGCCAACATCGTGTAGAGCTGAGCTCGCCCGCCGCGCGTCGAAGAGAACACCAGGTGACGGCCGTTCGGCGCCCAGGATGCCCCCTCGTTGCTCCCGTTGGACTGGGTCAGGGGCCGCGCGTTCGACCCGTCGGGGTTGATGGCCCAGAGGTCGAAGCCACTGGAGGTCCGGCGCGTGAAGACGATCGTGTCGCCCCGCGGCGACCAGCGCGGCTGCGTGTCATAGGAGCCTCCGGATGAGAGCCGCCGGGCGTTCGTCCCCTCGGCGTCCATCACCCAGATCTGGGGGGAGCCCGAGCGATCCGAGGTGAAGACGATCTGACGGCCGGTGGGTGACCAGCTCGGGTCCGTCTCGATCCCGCGGCTGTTGGTGAGCTGCCGGAAGTCCGACGTGCCGACGCGGAGGGTAAAGATGTCCGGGTTGCCCCCCTTGGACAGCGTGAGAGCCAGGGTCCGGCCGTCGGGCGCCCACGCGGGCGCCGTGTTGATGCCCGGCCAGGCCGACATCAGCTCCGGGTCCTGCCCCCGGCGGCGAGGGTTGAACGGAAAGATCCGGAAGAGGTACGGGTACCCCTTGAAGAACGAGGTGAACGCCACCGACGAGTCCGTCGGACTCCAGGCCGGCGACAGGGAGGTGCTCCGCAGGTTCGTGAGCTGCGCCTGGTTGAACCCGTCGTAGTCGATCATGACGAGTTCCTTGTTGGCGCTGAACTGCGACACGTACACGATCTTCGTCTCGGCGATACCACGCTCACCGGTGAACTGGTGGACGACCTCGTCGGCGATCCTGTGCGCCAGCCGGCGGTGGTCGGCGAGAGGCTCCACCCAGAACATCTTCGAGGCGATCAAGCGGAACTCGGGGTTCGTGAGGTCGTGAAGGCGGAACTCGATCGTGAGCCGCTGGCCGTCGATCCGCATGAGGCCATGCATCGCGGCGTGAGCGCCTGCTTGCTGGAGGCGGGCGAACTCCTGCTGGATGCCGTCCTTCGTGGCGGGCAGGGCGGGAACGTTGGCCACCGCGAAGAGAGCCGAGAACCGGAGGTCGTTGCCGATGATCTCCGGGATGGCCCGGGCGAAGTTGCCCTCGTCCGGCGCCTGGGTGAGCCGCGTGAACTCCGGGATCGCGATGCCGAGCTTCTTCGAGCCGCCCTGGGTCACGTTGAGGAAGACCTCGACTCCCTGGGAGTGCGAGGGCGTCGGGGCGGGCAGCACCGCGGCCAGCAGCGCGGCCGAGAGGATCGCCAGGAGTCCGAGCCAGCGCGCCATCGCTATCCCTGCCCCGGCTGGAACTCGAAGCCGAAGTGCACGCGCAGGGACGCCGCCTTGAACTCGGGCGGCAGCGGCGGGAAGGGGCTCGCCTCGGTCACGGCGCGGAGCGCGGACTGGTCGTAGAGGGCGTTCCCGGAGCTGCGCTCCACCGTGGGCTCGCGGACCTGACCGTCGCGCTGGATCTCGAAGAGCACGATCACGCGCTCCCCCCCGGTGGCGGCGGCTCGCGGCGGCGCCCACCGCTCACCGATCTTCGACTGGATGAGCCGGAGGTAGTAGGTGAACGGGAAGTCGCTGGCGTCGACGGCGATGCTGCCGGTCGACGTCGTCGCCGCGTTGGGCCGCCCGAGCCGGATCGGATCCACCCCCGGACGAGCGGCTGCCACCGGTGCGGGCGGCGAGGCGGGCGCCGCGGGGGCGGCGGGCGGCGAGGCGATCCGCGGGGGTTCCGGCAGCCGCGGCGGCGAGGCGGGCGCCGCGGGAGCCGCGACCGGCGGGCTCACGGGCGGCGGGGGCGGCAGGGTCCGCTCGACGACCCGGGGGCTCGGCGTCGGCGGGGCGGGGCTCTCCCTTTCGGCCCGGCGTGGCAGCGCGAGCTCCGAGGGATCGAGCGTCTTCGGCCGTGCGGCGATCACCTCGGGCGCACGGGGCGGCGGCGGCTGGACGACCCGCTCGGGCGACCGCTCCGGCCGGGGGGGCTCGGGCCTGGCCGGCTTCGGCGGGGCCTTCTCCTCGACCTTGGGCGATGGGGGCGCGGGCGGGCTCGGTCGTGGCGCTTCCCGGGCCCGGGCAGCGGGCGCCGGGCGCTCGACGGGTGCGGGGCTCCCGATGGAGGGCGTCGCCGGGACCAGGTTGACGATGTAGACCTTCGACTGGTCGATCTGGGAGCCCAGGAACGCGGAGAGCGCGAGGGCGCTGCCGAAGGTCAGCATGTGCGCCAGGAACGACACGGCGAGCAACCCGTAGGGCGGCGGGTCTTCGGGGAACGTGATGAAGCGGCGGGGCACGCGGTAGACAGCCCGGGCCGGCATCGTCTACTCCCGCCTCGGCAGGGGCTCGGTGACCATTCCCACCCGCTCGACCCCGGCCCGGCGGACGCGGTCCATGGTCTCCACGACGTGGCCGTACGCCAGGTCCTTGTCCGCTTTGATGAAGATCGTCCGGTCGGTGCGGTCCCGGAGGAGGTCGCGGAGCCGCGCTTCCAGGTTCGCGAGCGGAAGCGGTCGCTCGTTGAGGTAGAGGAGGCGGTCCTTGGTGACGGTGAGGACCAAGCGCTCCTCGACGGCCGTGGGCTTGCCTCCGCTCCTCGGCAGGTTCACGTCGATGCCGCGATACATCATCGGCGCCGTCAACATGAAGATGAGGAGCAGGACGAGGACAACGTCGACGAGAGGAATGACGTTGATCTCGGCCAGCGTGCTGCGGGTGCCGGCACCCTCTGCGCCGGCGTCGGCCTTGATCGCCATCCTAGAAGGGCTTCGTGCTCCGTACGAGCCGGCGCTCGACCAGATTGGCAATCTCGAGCGCGAAGTTGTCCATTTCGGTCGTCCAGTGCCGCATCCGCCCGACGTAGTAGTTGTACCCGACGACGGCCGGTATCGCCGCAGCCAGCCCGGCCGCGGTGGCGACAAGCGCTCCTGAGATGCCTGGTGCCACGACGGCGAGGCTCGCCGAGCCCTGCGTGCCAATGGCCTGAAACGAGTTCATGATGCCCACCACGGTGCCGAGCAAGCCCACGAAGGGGCCGGCGCTGGCCGTGGTCGCCAGGAACGCAAGATAGCGCTCCATTCGCTCGACCTCGGTCGCCTGCACGCGACGCATGGCGCGCTGGACCGATTCCAGCCGATCCGACGAGATACCCTCCTCGCCCGGCTCGGGCGCTCCGTCCATCACGTCCGGCGGCGGCGCGCCGCTGGCCGAGAGCTCCTGGTACGCCGCCAGGTACACGCGGCCGAGGGGGCTCTGGCGGAGCCGCTTGGCGCCCGAGGCGACCAGCGAGAAGCGCCGCGACTCGCGGTACGTCTTGAGGAAGCGGGTGCTCTCGCGCGTGATCATGCGGAACTGGAGCGCCTTGTGAAGGATGATCGCCCACGAGACCACCGACATCGCGAGGAGCACGAGCAGGACGACCTTCTCGAGGGGACCGACATCGGCGAGGATCTCGCCGAAACCGCCGAGGCTGGAAAGCCCGGGCACGACCTCAGACCCTCGAATCCTTCGTGTGCGCTCTAAGCAACCAAACCTCCTGCAACGTTTCAGCCATCTTACCCAGCCGCTCAGAATAGTGTCAAAAAATTTTTTGTTTTTGTGAGTGCTTCCGGCGCAGGTGGGGGCTTTTCGTTTGACACCCAAGAGCGCCGTGGGGTAATAGGGAGCCGTGTTCCGGTCCCCCGGCCCCATAGCTCTCGCGGTGCGTCTCCCTCCCGACCTGCCGCTCGTGGGCGGGCTGTCCGTGTCGATACGGTGGTACGGCGTGCTCATCGCCTCATCGATGGCGCTCGGGCTGTGGCTGGCGGCCCGGGAGGCCAGCCGCCGGGGCGAGTCCCCGGACGACCTCCTCAAGGCGGCGGAGATCGCCCTGATCGGCGGCCTGGTCGGCGCCCGGCTCTACTACGTGCTCTTCAATCTCGACTACTACGAGACGCAGCCGTGGTGGCGGATATTCGCGGTGTGGGAAGGGGGTCTCGCGATCCACGGGGGGCTCATCGCGGGGTTGCTCGCCGGGGGCGCCTACGTCTGGGCCAGGGGTCTGCCACTCCTCAGCTATCTGGACATCGTGGCCCCGTCTCTTCCGCTCGGCCAGGCCGTCGGGCGGTGGGGGAACTTCTTCAACGAGGAGGCGTTCGGGGGACCGACCGACCTGCCGTGGAAGCTCTACGTCAGCGAGCCCCGACGGCCACCCCCCTTCGTGGACCAGGAGTACTTCCACCCGACGTTTCTCTACGAGTCCATCTGGAATGCGGTCACCTTCCTGATCCTCTACTTCCTCCTCAGGCGGCGCCTGGAGAGGGCGCCGGGCGCCCTGTTCCTCGCGTACGTCGGGATGTACTCGCTCGGGCGCTTCTGGGTCGAGGGGCTTCGGACCGACAGCCTCATGCTGGGGTCGCTCCGGGTCGCGCAGCTCGTGAGCGTCGCGGGGGTCATGATCGCCGCCGTCGGCATCCCGATGCTGCTGCGCCGTCGCCCGGCCTGAGGGCCGCTCGGGACGCCGGGGCAATGGGACCGAGCCGGCCGGCCCCGGCCCCCCGGCGGAGGAGGATCGTCACCCGGCAGCGCGCAGCTCGCCGCGCGGCGGTCGGGCGGGGTCCCCGTGCCGCGGGGCTCGTGTTTGCGTGCCTGGGGACGTCCGGCGCGGTGCCGTCGGCGGCGCGTGACACGACCGCCCTCGTGCTCCGTTCGGGGGAGACGACCTGCCTGGTGGACGTGGGGGGCAGTCCCGTCCAGAAGCTTCGCCGGGTCGGCGTCGATCCGGTCGCGCTCTCGGCCGTCGTGGTGACGCACACGCATCCCGACCACATCTACGGCCTCCCCTCGCTGATCCAGTCCCTCTTGATCCTCGGGCGAACGGCCCCCCTGCCCATCCACTGCCGGATCGAGCACGTGGACCTCATAGAGCGGCTCCTCGACTTGTTCGGGCTCGCCGATGAGGGGCTGTCGGTGCCGGTCCTTCCGATCGAGCCCCGCGAGGGCGTCCGGGTGCTCCGGACCCCGGATCTGGTCCTGACCGCGGCCCCGAACGCGCACGGGCGTATGCCGAACCTGGCGGTCCGAGCCGACGCGGGAGCCCGGAGCGTCGTCTACTCCTCCGACACCCGGCCGTGTGGCGAGGTCGAGACGCTGGCCCGGGGCGCCACGGCCCTGGTTCACGAGGCGACGTTCGACCGGCCGGATCCCACGCAGTGGCACTCCACGGCCCGGGAGGCCGGCGCCGTCGCGAGAGCTGCGGGGGTGCGCCGGCTGTACCTGGCCCACGTCGGCTATGCCGTTCACCGCTCGCTCCGGGCGCACGTGGCCGCCGCACGCGCCGGCTTCGGACGGGCGGTGGTGATGACGGAGGAGCTCCGCTGGTATCGGGTCTAGGACTCCTTGGTCGCCTCGGGCGGATCGGACGGCTCGGGCGGCGCCCGGCTGCCGAGGCGACCCCCGTCCGCCGCCCGGCGGTCGATGCCAGCGCCGCGCGGCTATCGGCGCTCGCCGGTCGACTCGGCGTGGGCGTCCTCGCCGTCGCGGGGTGCATGATCCTCACGCTGGACCGCCGCGCACGAGTCGACGTCGCGCTGGCGCTGGTCAACATGGCGATCGTCGCGCTGGCCAGCTGGCGGTTCCGGCACGCCGGTCGCTGGGCGACCGTCGCCCTGGCCACGGCCGGGTGGAGCGCGGCCCAGCTCCTGGCGACGGGAGCCGCGGTCGCCGATGCCCGAACGGAGGATCTCGTGTGGCACGTGGGCCCGCGGCTGGCGGCGCTCGCCAGCGTGGCGGCGACGGTGGGCGCCGGTCGCGCCGCGGTCCAGCGGCTCCTCCGGACCGAGGACGCGCTCGCGCTCTCGCTCCTCCGTGAACGGGACTCGGCCCGTCGCGATCGGCTCACCCGCCTCTGGAATTCACGCTACCTTCACGAGGCGCTCGAGCGGGAGATCTACCGCTGCCGTCGCTACGGCCGCCCGTTCGGGCTGCTGGTCGTCGACCTCGACGGATTCAAGGCCGTGAACGACACGGCCGGCCACGAGGCCGGCGATCGCGTGCTCCAGACCGTGGGACGCGTGATCCGCGAGAACTGCCGGGCGACGGACATCCCCGCGCGCCTCGGGGGCGACGAGTTCGCGGTCATCCTGCCCGAGGCCTCACGCCTGACCGTGCCGCGCTACGCCCTGAAGCTGGTGGATCTCATCGGCAAGGCCCCCTTCCCCCCGGGGCTTCCGCGTGTCACCGCGAGCATCGGAGCGATCGCGTTCGAGCGCGCTCCGGAGTCGGTGGAGGCCGCCCTCGTGGCCGCCGACGAGGCCATGTACGCGGCCAAGCGCGACGGGAAGAATCGCGTGGTCGTCCACGAAGTGAGCGCGCCGTGAACTTCGTGCTCGACATCGAGACGATTCCTCGCGACCTCCGGGCGGAGCCCCGGAAGATCCAGGAATACGTCTGGGAGCGCGTCGTGCGGCGTGGCGACGCGGAGGGCGGAGGGCCGGGGCTGGACGACTTCCTGAGAAGTGCCGAGCCCGAGGCGCTGGCGGGCGTGCGCCGCGACCTGGAGCGCTACATGGCCCTCCGTCCGGAGTTCGGTCACGTGATCTGCATCGGCATGGGCCACGATGGGCGAGGGCGCGGCGAGCTCGAGACGAAGGCCTTGACCGCGCAGGCGGTCGAGGACGAGCGGCGCATACTCGAGGCCTTCTGGGACGTGGTGCGGACGGGGCGGGACTGGCGCTTCGTCACCTACAACGGGCTGGCCTTCGACCTGCCCTATCTCATCCGTCGCTCCATCTACCTGGGCGTGCCGCCGAGCGCGGGTCTTCCGCTCCGTCCGTACGCCCCCGATACACACTTCGACGTCATGCGCGTGCTCTCGAACTGGGAGCGGGCCGACGCCGTGCGGTTGGACGTTGTCGCCGAGCTCCTCGGTCTCCAGAAGTGGCCGCCCGGCATGGAAGGCTCCCAGGTGCTCGGCCTCTGGCGCGCCGGCCGGGTCGCCGACATCGAGGCGTACTGCCTCGGTGACGTCCGGCTCGCGTACGAGATCTTCCTCCGGGTGGAGGCCTACTTCCGCTAGCATCCTCCCGCCCGGAAGGTGAAGGGCCGCGGGCGGCCGTCTCGAGGGCGGGGGAGCGTGTCAAGGCTCCGGACCGGGGTCAGGGCCTGCGCGTCAGCGCGACCCCGCTGAGGACCGCCGCTGTCCCGAGGGCGAGCGACGGGGTGAGCGACTCCTGGCCGGCCAGGATCGCGATCGTCATCGCGATCACCGGGATCATGAACGAGAACACGACGACGCGGGCGGTGGTGGTGCGCGCGAGCGCCATGTACCAGAGGAGGTTCGCCACGGCGATCGTGCCGGCGGAGAGGTACAGGAGCAGGAGCCACTGGCCCGCCGTGAGCGCACCCCAGCGAACCTCCCTGAGCCCGGGGACGCCGAACGGCAGCATCGGGATCACGCCGAACAGGGTCGCCCACGTCGTGACGGCCAGCGGCGTCGCTCGCGCCAGCACCGGCTTCCCGACCACCGTGTAGAGCGCCCAGGACAGGCTGGCGCCGAGGCTCAGCAGATCGCCCCGCGTGGAGGCGGCCCCCAGGCTCTCGCGCGTCACGATCAGCGTCACGCCCGCGAACCCGAGCGCGATACCGGCGAGGCGGTGCGCCCCGAGCGGCTCGGCGAGCAGGACGCGAGCCAGGAGCGCGGCCAGCACCGGGCTCAGGGCCACGAGGAGCGCCGCGTGGCCCGACGAGGTGCGGTGGATCCCCGCGACGAGCAGGGAGTGGAACAGCGCGTTGCCGAGGAGCCCGAGCAGCACGATCATGCCCCAGTCGCGAGGTCGCAGAGTCGTCCGGAGCGCCCCGGTGACGAGGCCCACCACGACCAGGATGACGGCCGCGACGGCGCAGCGGAACGTGGCGAAGGCGATCGGGGGAAAGAACGACTGGGTCGCCTTGATGGCGGGGTAGCTGCCGCCCCAGAGCAGCGCGGTGAGGAGCAGGGACGGGACGACGGCGGCGTCAGCCGGCCGGCGTCCCGGGGGGCGTCGGTCCGTCAGCGGCTCTTCATGTCCTCCGGGAAGTTGGAGGAGAAGGAGTATGATTTCACCACCCCCTGGGCGTTGAGGGTGGCCTCGAGCTGCTTGGACAGGTCGGCTTCCTTGCCCTTCTTCCAGTAGTACCAGGTCCAGGTCTGATCCCCGTCCTTGACGCCGACCTGGGTGGGCTCACCGTACATCCGGAGAAGATCCGCCTTCGTCGTGGCGCCGTTCTTGATCTCCGCGCCCGGCTTGGGGGACGGGAAGTCGCGGCCCGTCGTCAGCGCGGCGCAGGCGGCCAGCGAGACGGCGAGAACGACCGAGGTCGTGAGCCTGACCAGACGATGTCGCATCGCGGGCCTCCTGGTCTGAGATCGAACGGCGCCCACTCTAGCCGAGCGGCGCGAGGGGTGTCAACGGCGCGCATCGGCGCGCATCGGATCGCGCCGCGCGGAGGGCGCCGTGCCGGAATGCGCCCGTCGCCTTGACACCCCGAGAGGGTCCGACTAGCGTGAACCCTGCTCCGCATGTTCGACTGCGCGCTCCTGCGACGGCCGCCCGAGCGGTCCGCGTGGCGCTGTCGAGCGGGACTCGCGGCCGGACCGTGGAGAAGGCCCGCGTGGGCGGGCCCGGCGCTTCGAGGGTGCGATACCGGGTGGTGGAGCGAGGCCTCCCGAGGCTCCTCCACCTCCCCCAGATCGAGAGGAGACGACCATGCAGGGTGGGTGGCTGGACCAGTTCTATCGTCGCGCCGCCGCGGCGCCCAAGACGCAGCCGGAGACCCCCGCGCCCTCGGAGAGTCCGGGCGAGGTCTCGCGCCGAACCTTCATCCAGAGCGGCCTGGCCACCGGCGTGGCGGCCGGGATGACGGCCGGCGGCATGCTCGCCCAGACGCAGGTCGCCCAGGCGCAGGCGACCGGCGACACGCCGATCGGGCCGAAGTGGTGGCCGTCGCGGTGGGGCCCCCAGGACGAGGCCGGCGGCTCCAACTGGATCACGCCCGCCAAGGTGCTCGAGGCGGCGAAGCTCATCAAGACCGGGAAGATCTACGAGCTCGGGCGCGTATACGAGCCGGGCATCCCCGTCTTCGGCGCGCGCGTCTTCGCGCTCCGCATCCCCGGTGCGCCCACCGGCGGCCCGTTCGGGAAGAACAAGCTCGTCTACCACGACGAGTTCCTGGCCACCGAGATCGGCCAGATGGGCACGCAGTTCGACGGGCTCGGCCACATCGGGTGCGTCACCGGCAAGGACGGGGACATGACCGAGATCCGCTTCTACAATGGGTTCACGGAGCACGAGATGGCGAACCCCTACGGGCTCCAGAAGCTCGGCATCGAGAAGATCAAGCCGCTGTTCACCCGAGGGGTCCTGGCTGACGTCGCGGGCCTCAAGGGACGCATGATGAACATGGGAGAGGAGATCTCGGTTGCCGACGTCCAGGCGGCCCTCCAGCGCCAGGGCATCGCGGAATCGAGCATCCAGCCCGGTGACGCCGTGTTCTTCAACACCGGCTGGGGCGGCCTGTGGATGAAGGACAACGCCAAGTTCAACGAGGGGGCTCCAGGCATCGGTGTGGCGGTGGCGCGGTGGTGTGTCGCCAAGCAGCTCGCGATGGTGGGCACCGACCACTGGGCGACCGACGTCGTGCCGAACCCGGACCCTGACCTGGCGTTCGCCGCGCACCACGAGCTGATCACGAAGAACGGGATCTTGAATCACGAGAACCTGGACTTCACCGACCTCATCAAGGACCGGGTCTCCGAGTTCGTCTACGTCTTCGCGCCGCTTCGCATCAAGGGCGCCACGGGGTCAGCGGGTCGACCCATCGCAATCGTCTAGGGTCCGTCACGAGGCTCCGGGGTCGATCGGCCACCCCGGAGCCCGGCTCCCCCGGCGCGCGGCGCGGCGCGCCCGCGTCGGTCGGGCCTTGGCGGCATTGCGGGACCACCGCGGTCGCGGCATAGCATCCGGTGTGCGCGCCGTGCGATTCCTCGGGCCTCGCCTGGTCGGGGGCGTCCGCTGAGCGCCGGGGCGCCGCCCCCGGCCCGTCCGGGCGGCGCGCGGGCCGAGGCCTGGGCGGGGGTCCGGGATGCGCTCAGCACGGTCGTCCCGAGCATCGTGGCCTACGGGGTCGTGTGGGGCGGGCTCGCCCGCCAGGCGGGGCTGTCGATGGGCGAGCTGGTGGCGATGTGCCTCCTGGTCACCGCGGGGACCGCCCAGTTCGTGGCGCTGCCCATGCTCGCGGCGGGCGCCCCGGGGTGGCTCCTGGTGGTGACGACGTACATCGTCAACCTCCGTCACTACTTGATGGCCGCCAGCCTGGCGCCGTACTTCGCGCACCTGTCGCGCGGACGCCTGGCGCTCCTCGCGCACGGCATCAGCGACGAGTCCTACGCCCTCACGATGGCGCGCTTTCAGCGAGGATTGGCCCATCCCGCGTACTTCGCCGCCTCGGCGGCCTCGACCTTCCTCGCCTGGTACCTGGGGGCCACGGCGGGCGGCATCCTGGGCGGGCGCATCCCCGATCCCCACCGCTACGGGCTCGACTTCGTGTTCCCGGCCGTGTTCATCGCGATCCTGGCCCGGACGATCCAGGCGCCCTGGCAGTGGGCCGTCGCGGGGGTCGCGGCCGCGATCGCCCTGTCGGTCAAGGGCGCGATCGGAGGCACCTGGCACATCGCGCTGGCCGGGCTGGGCGCCTCGGCGCTCGGTGTGTGGCTCGCCCCGCGCTCGCCCGGCTCCCGTGCCGCCCCCGGCCGGCCGGCAGCCCACCCCGGCTCCCCGGCCGAGCCACTTCGATGAGAGTCGAGCTCCTCCTCGCGTTCGCCGCCATGGGCGCGGCCACCTACCTGACGCGCGCCCCGCTGCTGCTCGCGCTGGCCCGGCGGCGGCTGCCCGGATGGCTCGAGCGGTACTTCGCGGCGCTCCCGATCGCCCTGATCACGGCGCTCGCGCTGCCGCTCGTCCTCCTGACGCCGGGGGCCGGCACGCCGGGGTGGGTGACCGATCTCCCGGCGGCGGCGGTCGTCGCCGTCCTCGCCCGCCGGACGGGCCACCTGCTGGTCGCCGTCGCGGGCGGCGTCGTCCTAGTCGCCCTCCTGCGCGCCCTGCTAGGATAGGCGCGTGAGCACCGCCTCGCTGGGCGTCGGGATCACGGAGTCCTTCACGCCCGAGGAGCGCGCCCGGCTCGCGCCCTACTTCACGAGCCTCGAGGGGCCCGTCTTCGCGCTGGTCAACCTCCCCGAGGTCGTGAAGGGCGCGCTCTTCGCCCGCTACTCTCGCTCCGCGAAGACCCTGCGCCGCCTGTTCCTCGATGAGTTCGCCGGCGCGGCGGGGCTGGAGACGGAAGGGAGCAAGCCGGCCGGGGACGTCGGCATCGCGCGGGCGGAGAGGCTCTTCGAGCGCGTGTTCGTAGAGTACGGCGATGACTCGGTGGCCCAGCTGGGCGGCGTCCACCTCGCGTGCGAGGGCGTCTCCAACGTCCTCACGAAGCTCCTCGAGTGGGGCCGTCTGATGGCCTACCTTGAGCAGTCGACCCGCTACGTCCCCTACGCCGACCGGCCCGACGGGCGCTGGCGCTACCACGTGCCGTCGGAGGTGCGGGGCTCACCGCTCGAGCGCGAGTTCGAGGCGGTGCTCGACACGGCGTTCGAGACGTATGCCCGCTGGCTCGAGCCGATGCAGGAGTACTTCCGGCGGCGCCATCCACGCCAGCCCTCGGACTCGGAGGCCGTCTACCGGAGCACGATCCGGGCGAAGGCGCTCGACACCCTCCGCGGCCTCCTCCCGGCGGCGACGCGATCGAACCTGGGTCTCTACGGCACCGGCCAGGCCTACGAGGCGCTCCTCCTGCGCCTTCGCGCGTCGCCGCTCGCCGAGGCCCGCGCGTGCGCCGACCTCATGCTCATCGAGCTGCGCAAGGTGATTCCGGCTTTCCTCCGTCGCGTCGACGCTCCCGACCGAGGCGGGGCCTGGTCGGCCTACCTCGCCGCCACGCGGGAGGCGACGCAGGCCATCGCCACGCGCGCCCTGGGGACGGTCGCTCTCGAGCCGCGCCCGGAGGTGGCGCTGGTGGACTTCGACCCCGAGGGTGAGGTCAAGGTCGTGGCGGCCGCCCTCTACGCCGCCTCGGACCTGCCTGACGATCAGCTCCTCGCGCGGGCGCGCCGCATGAGCGTCGAGGAGCGCGCCGCCGTCCTGCGGGCGTACGTGGGCGAGCGCGTCAACCGCCGTCACAAGCCGGGGCGAGCCTTCGAGCGGACGAGCTACCGCTTCGACGTGCTCACGGACTACGGGGCGTTTCGCGACCTCCAGCGGCACCGGCTGCTATCGCTCGAGTGGCAGCCGCTCGGCCCGCGGCACGGATACGTCATGCCCGAGGCGGTCGAGGAGGCGGGTGGCGGCGCGGACTGGCGGCGGGTCATGGACGCCTCGGCCGCGCTCCACGACCGGGTCTCCGCGGCGCGCCTCGCGCCGGTGGCGCCCTACGCCGTGAGCATGGCGTACCGCATCCGCTTCTACATGGAGATGAACGCCCGCGAGGCGATGCACATGCTGGAGCTCAGGACGGCGCCCCAGGGTCACCCCGCCTACCGGCGCGTTTGCCAGGCGATGCACCGTCTCATCGCCGATCGGGCCGGGCATCGCGCGCTGGCGGCGGCCATGCGCTTCGTCGATCACTCGGCCGTCGAGCTCGAGCGGCTGGAGGCCGAGCGGCGCACCGACGCTCGCCGGCGCGCCCTCTCCGAGACCGGGCCGGCGGATCGCGCCTGAGCCGGCGAGGCGCCTCCGCCGGCGTGACGACGTGAGGATCGCCCCCATGTCTTGCCGGTACGCGGACCGGTGACGCGACTCTCGCTGTCGGTCGCCGGTGCGATCGAGGTGGCGAGGCGGTCGCGCCACCTCACCCCCGGCTAAATTCCTCCTTCGCCGCCTTGAGCGCGCCGGGCTGGGCGAGGAGGTCCAGCGCGGTCAGGGCCAGCGCCTTCGCCCCCGCCACCATGCCGGCCCGCGCCAGCGGTGTGGCGTTGTGCTCGGCGAACTCGCGCGAGTGGCCGGGCACGCCGTCGGGCGCCGTGCGGACGTACGGATGGATGGTGGGGACCGCGTGGCTGACGTTGCCGGCGTCCGTCGAGCCGTACCCGGCCTGACCGTCGTCCGGGTCGACCGGGAAGTCGATCCGCGCGAGGTTCCGCTCGAAGAGGTCGGCCATCGCGGAATTGGGCTTGAGCGGGTCGTGGATCGTCGGGTCGATGGTGACCTGGGCGCGGCACCCCGTGGCGGTCGCGGCGCCCTCTGCGGCGGCCTCGAACCGGCGCCGGACCTCCTGGAGGTACTCCTTGTCGAGCGACCGGAGATAGAACTCGGCGGCGGTGTACTCGGGGATGATGTTGGGCTGCTGGCCGCCGACCGTGATGACCCCGTGGACGCGGGCGTCGGGACGGAGGTGCTGGCGCATCGCGTCGAGCGCGTTGAACAGGCCGATCACCGCGTTGAGGGCGTTGACGCCCCGCCATGGCCAGGACGCGGCGTGCGCGGCCTTGCCGAAGTATTCCACCTTCGCCTTCATGAGCCCGAGCGTCGGCCGCCACACCTGGGTGCCACAACGCGGGTGGATCATCATCGCGGCGTCGACGCCGCGGAACACGCCGGCGTCCATGAGCTTGACCTTGCCCGCGCCCCCCTCCTCGGCCGGAGTTCCCAGCACGGTAATGCGGCCCCGGTACGGCAGGCGTGCCTGGGCGAGGCTCGCCGCGACGACGGCCAGCGCGGCGCCGGCGCCGGCGCCCGCCGTGGCGATGATGTTGTGGCCGCACGCATGGCCGATGCCGGGCAGCGCATCGTACTCTGCCATCACGGCGATCGTGGGGCCGTCCCCCGCGCCGGGCACCTCCGCGCGGAACGCCGTGGGCAGGCCGCCCACGCCCCGCTCGACGCGGCATCCCTCCCGCTCGAGGAGCTCGCTCAGCCAGGCCGCCGCCTTTTCTTCCTTGAAGGCCAGCTCCGGGTTGGCGTGGATCCGGAGCGCAAGGGTCCAGAGCTCCTCGGCCATCCGGTCGACGGCCTCGGTCACGCGCGTCTTGAGGCGGTCCAGGTCACTCATGCGGAGCCTCCCGGGAAGCAGTCAATCGGTCGGCGCGAGTCGGGCGTCGCCGCGGAGGGCAGGCTCGCACTCCCGTCCCGGACCTGTCAAGGCAATCCAGGGCGCGCGGGGAACCGCGCCCCGGCCGCGCGCCCGGCCGCGATCCGCGCTTCGATGGAGGGATGCGTGGCGAAGAGGAGCTCGCGGACGCGCCCCGGGCGCCGCTCGGCCAGGTTGAGGCGACCGAGCCGCTCCATGGCTGCGACGAAGGCGTCCGGTGTCCTGGTGACCTCCAGTGCGACGCGATCGGCTTCGCGCTCGAGCCGGCGCGACCACGCCGCCACCAGGGGCGTTGCCGCCAGGCCGAGGGCGGTGACCACCAGCGCGAAGAACGGTAGACCGGCAGGGTCGGCGGGCCCGGCCAGCCCGAGCGCGGCTGCGCCCGTCCGGAGGGCCCCGTCGGCGATCCACAGGGCGGCGAGAAGCAGCCCGCCCTGAAGCAGGACTCCCTTGGCCACGTGGCGGCGGGCGTGGTGGACGAGCTCGTGGGCGAGGACGACCTCGACCTCCTCGGCGGGGAACTCGGCGAGCAGCGTGTCGCTCACCAGGATCCGGCGCGTGCGGCCGAGGCCCACGACGGCCGCGTTGGCGGTGCGGCCCTTGCGCGAGAAGTCGGCGACCGCCACCCTGGCGGCCTTGACCCCCACCCGCGCGGCGAGCGCGAGGATCCGCTCGCGGAGCGTCGGGTCCTCGACCGGCGTCACGCGGTAGAAGAGCGGCACGAGCCACATCGGCACGATCGCGGCCAGCAGGGCCAGTCCCGCCGCGAGGGCCGTTCCGGCCCAGAGCCACCACCAGTCCGGGCTCCACCGGAGGAGGGCGTACACGACCTCCACGGTCAGCAGTCCGAGGATGCCGCCGATGGCGAGCGCCTTTGCGCGGTCGCCGAGCCAGCCGCCGAGCGGCTGGGTGAGCAGGCCCGCCCGGCGGGGAAGGACGAAGCCGGCCACGAGGTCGAGCGGAAACGTCAGGAGCGCCTGGGAGCCGCCGACCGCCAGCGCCATGGCGGCGACGACGGCGAGCGGTGAGCCCAGTGACGCCTCCAGGAGACCGGCGAGCCACGCGGCGGCGCCTCCCCAGCTCCACCACGCGAGCAGCATGGCGCCGAGGGCGAGGTCGGCGAGCGTCAGCGCGAACTGTCGCCGATGATAGCGCCGCACGTCGGTGTCGGACGCGTCGCTCATCTCTCGAAGCGTAACCGGCGTTCCGGAGGGTCACAAGCCGCGACAGCGCGCGGCGGGCACTCCTCGCGACTCGCCAGGAATGGTACGATGGCGCGAGTGAAGCGATCGCCGCCTATCGAGCGCCGCGTGCCCGATGTGGCCGACACGGTGCCGGTGGGCGGCGCCGGGGCGGTCAGGGCGCGCCCAAACACTCGCGTGCTCTCCCTGCTGGCTCTGGGGCATCTCGTGGTCGACATGAACCAGGGGGCCCTGGCGCCGCTCCTGCCCTTCCTGAAGACCGCCTTCGGTCTGTCGTATGCGAGCTCCGCCGCGATCTTGCTCGTCGCGAGCATGACCTCGTCCCTGGTCCAGCCCATCTTCGGCTATCTGGCGGACCGCGCGACGCGTCGGTGGCTCCTGCCGTGGGCGGTGGTCCTGGCCGCCACCGGGGTCTCGCTGGCGGGCATTGTCCCCTCCTACTGGGGCCTGCTCGCGGTGGTCGTGATATCGGGCCTCGGTGTCGCCGCCTACCATCCCGAGGGCTACCGCACGGCGAACCGCGTCGCCGGCGATCGCAAGGCCACCGGTCTCTCGCTCTTCTCGATCGGCGGGAACATCGGCATCGCCCTCGGGCCCCCGGCCGTGACCTTCCTCGTTCCGCGCTTCGGCCTGCCGGGGACCCTCGGGCTGCTGGTGCCCGGCCTGCTGGTCGCGGGGTTGCTGGCGACGGTCCTGCCCACGCTCATCGCGCCGCCGGCCAGGGGCGTGACGGCGCGTGTGACACGGGAAGGCGGCCGCGACATGCGAGGGGCCATGGCCCTCCTGATCGGGGTCGTGACGGTCCGGTCGTGGACGCAGCTCGGGCTCGTGACGTACGTGCCCTTTCTGTACGTCGACGTCCTCGGCCAGGACATGCGCGTCGTGGGGGCGCTCCTCTTCCTGTTCCTCGGGGCGGGCGCCGTGGGCACCCTCGCGGGTGGCCCGGTCGCCGATCGCTGGGGGCCTCGCCGCTACATCGTCCTGAGCCTGCTCCTCTCGACCCCGCTCATCGGCCTCTTTCTCTGGCGTCCGGGGGGCTGGATCGCGGCGGCGACGCTGGCCGCGGTCGGATTCGTCCTGGTGTCCTCGTTCTCGGTCACGGTCGCGCTCGGGCAGGCGTACCTCCCGCGGCACCTCGGCATGGCGGCCGGGCTGATCGTGGGACTGGCCATCGGCACAGGCGGCCTCGGCGTGACGCTCCTTGGCTGGATTGCGGACCGCTGGGGCCTCTACGCGGCTCTCTACCTGGTCGCGGCCTTGCCGCTCGCCGGACTGGCCGTCGCGCTCCGACTGCCCGAGCCGCGCCCCTGAGGTATCATGGAGCCTCGTGCCGGGAGCCCCGGGAGCGCATGAGGGCGACCCCGTCGGGGCTGCCGCCGACCAGACAGACCGGGGCCCGAAGACCCAGGAGCTGAGGAGAAGGCATGTTCGCGTCCGTCGAGGAGGTCCAGGAGCGGTTCCGCGCGAGCCGCTACATCGCCAGCCGTCGCATCGCCACCGTCGTCTACCTCGCCAGCCGGATGAACCGCCCGGTCCTCGTGGAGGGGCCGGCGGGGGTCGGAAAAACCGAGCTGGCCAAGGTGCTGGCCGAGACCGCCGGCCGGCCGCTGGTGCGGCTCCAGTGCTACGAGGGGCTGGACGAGGCCAAGGCCCTTTACGAGTGGAAGTACGCGAAGCAGCTCCTGTACACGCAGATGCTGCGGGAGCGGATCGGCGAGCTGATCGCCGACGCCCCGTCCCTGTCGGACGCGGTCGACCGCATCGCCCGGCAGGAGGACGCCTTCTTCTCGCGGCGCTTCCTCTCGCCGCGTCCCCTGCTGGGGGCGATCCTGGCCGACGAGCCCGTCGTGCTCCTCGTGGACGAGATCGACAAGGCGGAGGTCGAGTTCGAGGCCTTCCTCCACGAGGTGCTGTCCGACTGGCAGGTCTCGGTGCCCGAGCTCGGCACGATCAAGGCCCGCCACCTCCCGCTCGTGGTGCTCACCTCCAACAACGCTCGGGAGCTGACCGACGGCCTGAAGCGCCGGTGCCTGCACCTGTTCATCGACTTCCCGAGCGCCGGCGAGGAGCTGGCGATCATCCGGCTCAAGGTGCCCGAGGTGTCGGAGCAGCTCGCCCGGCAGGTTGTGAGCGCCGTGCAGAAGATCCGAGCCCTTGAGCTCCGGAAGGCGCCCTCGATCTCGGAGAGCCTCGACTGGGCACGGGCGCTGGTGATCCTGAACGCGGACCGGCTCGACCCGGCGCTCGTCGAATCCACCCTCACGCTCGTCGTCAAGCACGAGCGCGACCTCGAGCGGGTGAAGGCGAGCCTCGACAAGGTTCTGGCCGACTCGTAGGGCGCGGCCGGGTTCTCGCGGTGGACGACCGGATCATCGAGTTCATCGGCGACCTCCGGCGGGCGGAGGTGCGCGTCTCGACCACCGAGGCGCTCGACGCGCTCCAAGCGGCGGAGGCGGTCGGCCTCCGGGACCGCGACGACTTCCGCCACGCCCTGGCCGCGACGCTTGTCAAGGAGACACGCGACCTCCCAACGTTCGAGCGCATCTTCGAGCTCTACTTCTTCGACCTGAAGGGGCTCGGGGCGGAGGCGGCCAAGGCGCTCGGCCGCGAGGATCCGTGGGCGCGGGCGCTCCTCGAGCGACTGCTCGAGCAGGAGGGAGAGCTCGACGTCGATCCCCTCGCCGAGATGCTGCTGCTCTCGGACGCCTCCTCGCTCGAGCTCGCGGTCCGGCAGGGCGGGCGAGGCATCGGGCTCGAGCGCCTCTTCTACTTCCTCCAGGTCGGTTACTTCACCCGCAAGATCTGGGACCAGTTCCCGTGGCAGGAGATCGAGGCGGACCTGGAAGCCCTCCTCCGCGCCGCGGAGGCGCAGGGGATGGACCCGGGCGTGCTCGCACGGCTCCGTACCTACATGGAGCTCCGGCTCGAGGCATTCCGACGCCTGGTGCGACAGCATGTCGAGCGGGAGCTGGCCCGACGAGGGCACGGCCAGGCCGAGCGACTCCGGCGCGAGCAGCTGGCGGAGAAGCCGCTCTTCACGCTGTCGGCCGACGAGGTCGCGCAGATGCAGGCGGTGGTCGCCCGCCTCGCGCGCCGGATCAAGGACGCCCTCGCGCTCCGGCTGCGGCGCGAGCAGCAGGGCAAGCTCGACATGCACCGCACGCTCCGCGCGAGTCTCCCGTACGGCGGGGTGCCCATCGAGCTCCGGTGGCGCCGCCGGCGTCGCGAGAAGCCGCGCCTGGTCACGCTCTGCGACGTCTCCGACTCCGTGCGGAACGCCTCGCGCTTCATGCTCCAGCTCGTCTGGAACCTGCAGGAGTGCTTCTCCAAGGTTCAGAGCTTCGCCTTCGTCTCGGAGATCGCGGAGGTGTCCGAGTCCTTCCGGACGCTTCCCGTGGAGCGGGCCGTCGAGTACGCGCTCGGCCACGCCCCGGTCGACTACCACAGCCGCTCGGACTTCGGCTACGCTTTCGCGCGGTTCTGCCGGGAGTCGCTCGACCGGCTCGACCGGAAGACGACCCTCCTGATCCTGGGGGACGCCCGGAACAACTACAACGATCCGCAGGCCTGGGCGCTCCGGCTCATGCGCGAGCGCGTGAAGGGGATCATCTGGCTCAACCCCGAAGGGCAGTGGGGCTGGGGCGTGGGCGACTCCGTGATGCCGCTCTACGCGCCTCACTGCGATCTCGTCCGCGAGTGCCGCACGCTCACCCAGCTGGCGGAAGTCGTCGACGGGCTCCTGCAGGGGTGGTGGCGGAACCGCGGCGCCGTGCGGTAGCCGCGTAGCCCGCCGCCGGCGGCCGGGCGCGGCGTCAGCCCTTCGAGGAACGCGGATCCTCCAACAGCGGGGCCTAACCCAACTTCCGCAGTTCGAGTAGGCCAACGGCGCGGTCCGCGGGATCGCGCCGTGCGTATGTCCAGCTGGCATCGAACCGGGAGTCGCGAACAGGGCGTGTAGTGGCGACCAAGTTGATTGACTTCGGAGGTGCGTCTGACGGATAAGCTGGACAATGTATCTGCGTCACACGACGCGACGGAAGGACGGCAAAGCCCACACCTACTGGCAGTTGGTCCGGTCTGTCCGGATCGGCCGGCGCGTCGTCCAGCAAACGGTCGCCCATCTCGGCGAGCTCGACCCGCACGGGCGCGCACGAGCGCGCGCGTTGGCCCGGTCGATCACCGGGGAGCTCGAGCAACCGGAGCTCTTCACGCCGCCCGACGACCCCGCGGACACCATTCCGGTCCGGCTGAACCGGATCCGGCTCGAACGGGGTCGGACCTTTGGCGATGTCTGGCTCGGGTGGACGCTCTGGCGCGCCTTGCGGCTGGATCAGCTCCTGGCCCACCTGCTGCCCGAAGGTCGCGAGGCGGTGCCGTGGGCCACGATGGCCGCCGTCCTGGTCCTGGGCCGCCTGTGCGAGCCGTCCAGTGAGTTGCATCTCGCGGAGGACTGGTACCGCCGCACGGCGCTCGAGGATTTGCTGGCGCTGCCGCCGGCCCTCGTGAACGACGATCGCTTGTACCGAGCCCTCGATCGCCTCTTGCCCCACAAGATCGCCCTCGAACAGCACCTGGTCACCCGGCTCGGCGAGCTCTTCGCCCTCGAGTACGACCTGCTCCTCTACGACGTCACCAGCGTGTACTTCGAGGGGCTGGCGGCGCAGAACCCCCTCGCCCAGCGCGGCTACAGTCGAGATCACCGACCGGACTGCCAGCAGGTCTGCCTGGCCCTCGTCGTCACGCGGGACGGGATGCCGGTGGGCTACGAGGTCTTTCCCGGCAACCGGACCGATGTGACCACGGTCGAGGAGATCGTGGAGACCATGGAGGCCCGCTATGGTCTGGCCCAGCGCATCTGGGTCATGGACCGGGGAATGACCAGCGAGGACAACCTGGAGTGGCTGCGCGAGCGGCAGTGCCGCTACCTGGTTGGCACGCCGAAGAGCGAGCTCCGGAAGTGGGCGCGCCAGATCGCCGACGCCCAGGACTGGCACACAGTCCGGAACGGTGTCGAAGCCAAGCAGTGCGTCGGCCCGGACGGCCGCGAAACGTTCGTGCTGATCCGCTCGATCGAGCGCCGGGAGAAGGAGCACGCCATGCACGCGCGCTTCTGCCGGCGGATCGAGGAGGGGCTGACCAAGCTGGCGCAGCGGCTCACTCGAGCCCGCCGGCCCTTGGACCGCAGCCGGCTGGAACGGCAAGTCGGGCGCTTGCTCGAACGCAACCCCCGCGCGGCCGGGCGGTACGTGATCGAGTTCGTCGCCGATTCGACCCGCCCGGCGAAGCTCCGGCTGACCTGGATGGCCCGCCCCGAGTGGGACGACTGGGCCCGCTGGAGCGAGGGCTGTTACGTGCTGCGCTCGAACATCGCTGACTGGAGCCCCGAGGACCTCTGGCGCACCTACATCCAGCTCACCGAGGCGGAAGCCGCCTTTCGCATCCAGAAAAGCGAGCTGGGGATCCGGCCCGTGTGGCATCAGCGCGCCGACCGCGTGCAGGCCCATGTCCTCGTGTGCTTCTTGGCGTACGTCCTCTGGAAGACCCTGCAACAGTGGCAACGCCGCGCGGGGCTCGGCCACAGCCCGCGGACCATCCTGGAAGAACTCCGTCGCATCCAGAGTGCGGACATTATTCTCCCAACCACGGACGGCCGTGAACTCCGCCTGCGGTGCGTCGTCCGTCCCGACCCAGCCCAAGCGTCCCTTCTGGACCGCCTTGGGCTGACCCTTCCCCAGCGCCTCCGGATCCCGTCCTCCCTGGCTCAGACCCCATCGGTGTAGTGGCGACTTTCCCCGTAAGTGCCCGATTCTCCGTCCTCGACCCCCGCGAACTGCGGAAGTTGGGCTAACCGGCGCCGCGGTCCGCTAGAATGGTCGAGCCGGCGGCCCGGCGCGCCGCGGCGGAGGAGCGGGTGGGCGGATCATCGGCCAGCGCATCCGGACGGGGGCGTGGTGTCCGGAGAGCCAGGATCCTCGGGCTCGGGGCGGGCGGCGCGCTCATCACCCTCGCGGTGCTGATCCAGGGCGCGTGGCAGCTGTCGCCGCCGGTGAGCCGACTCGCGACGCGCGCCGTCTCCAGGAGCGAGACGCCGCCTCTCGTGCGGACTCGCGCGCGGTCTCATCCTCGAGGCGCGGCCCCGGGCTCCTCGCCCGTCATCCTCAGCGAGGTCTCCGCCGTGAACCGCGATGTGGTGCTGGACGACGACCTGGCGCCGTCCGACTGGGTCGAGCTCTACAACCAGTCCGACCAGCCCGTGCAGCTCGCCGGCTGGCGGCTGGTCGAGACCGGTCGGCCGCGGCGGGGGTGGGTGCTGCCGCGGTTGGCGCTCGGTCCGAGGGCCTACCTGATCGTATGGGCCTCGGGCAAGGACCGCGTGGGCAGCGCAGCCGGCCGCCGGGTCAACACTCGCCTGACGCGGCAAGCTCGACGCTATCACTACGTGGGCGATTTCAATCCGGCCTTGCCAGGGGGCGCCTGGGCGATGCGGTGGGCGCGCCGGGTGCAGGTGGACGTCTCCGTGCCCGGGACAGGGAGCTACACGCTCTGGATGAAGGCGCGCGCCGAAGGCATGTCGGGGACGGTACGCGTCCGCGTTCAGGGGTCGCCGTCGAGGACGGTGACCGTGCCGGGGGGCGGCCCTCGACATCTCATGATCGGGGCCGAGGGCGGCGTCCATCTCCACGGGCGTGGCCTTCGAGGCGTGACCGTCGCCGCGCGGGCGGGGACGGTGGACATCATCCATGTCGCCCTGGTTCGGGCCGACGGGGTCCGCAACCCGTCGGCCGACGATCGCTACGTGCGGCACGTCCATGCCGGATTCCGCCTCGGGCGCGGTCGTGAGGGCGTGCTGCTCGTCGACGCTGCCGGGGTCGTCCGGGACCAAGCTCCCGCCGTGGACCATCCGCCCACCCTGACGCTGCAGCGGGCGCCCGGAGCCCTGGCGTGGCAGGTGGGCACGCCCACGCCGGCCGGGCGGCAGTTCCACCCCGGTCCGGATCTGGCGAGGTATCCCAGTCTCTCGCCCACGCCCCTCCGGATCACGCCTGAGCGCCCGGCCGGGGTGGAGGAGCTGCGCTACACGCTCGATGGCGGGGTGCCGACGGCGCACTCCCCCCGCGTCGAGGGGCCTCTTCAAGTGGGCCAGCCGATCGCGCTGCGCCTTCGCGGATACTCGGGTGGGTCGCCCGTGACGCCGATCGTGAGCCGGCAGTTCTGGATTGGGCCGCCGCCGGCGGTGCCCACCCTGATGCTTGCGCTCGATCCCCGCTTGATCTGGGACCCCGACATCGGGATCGAGCCGAACGATCGCTGGCGTCGCCAGCAGATTCTCCCGGATTCTCCCGCCCTCGGCCCCTTCCGGCTCACCCGCAGCCGATTCTGGGCACGGGAGCGGCGGCAGTGGATCAAGCCGGCTCATCTTCTCGCGCTGGACCGAGAGGGACTGCTCTTCGACGGACGGGCCCGTGTCAGGCGGTTCACGATGGCCGTGGGCCCGGGGTTCGGCCTTCATGTCCGGACGCGGGAGCCCTTCCGGCCCACGCGCGACGTCTTCGGGCGCGAGCTCGCCGAGCCTGGTCGATCCATCATCGTGGACGAGGACGACCTGAACGTGCCGGCGTATGACGTGGTGTCCTCGACCGGGGGCGTCGCGCCGATCACCCGGTGGGGCCTCCTGGCCGTCAACGGGGCGCCCCTGAGTCCGCGGGTCCTCATCGAGCCGGTCGACGACGACTTCCTGAAGAGCCGCTGGGGCCACGCGCGCTTCGACCTGCTCAAGGGAAAGACCTTCGCCGCCAAGCGTGGGACGACCGCGGCCTACGATGCCCTCGCCCACCGGATGGACCGGGGCCCCTTCACCGCGGCCGATCTGGCCCCGCTGATCGATCTGTCTGAGCTCGCCGCCCTCCACTTTGCGGCCCTGTTCCTCGCGACCGGGCACACCACCGAGGTCTGGCAGGCCAACTTCGCCGCCGACCGCGACCGGACGCCGGCCCGGATTCACCCGATCGGCTGGGACCTCGACCACGCGATCCGGGAGGGGCCCGAGCACGACACGCTCGCCCTGCAGCGGCAGATCGTTGACAGCCATCGGGGCCGAGGCGCCTACCTGGCCGTGCGGCTGGTGATGCACCTGCTCGACACCGATCCTCGGTTCCGGCAGGAGTACCTGCGGCATGCGGAGCGAACGCTGAATCACGTCCTCACCACGGAGTGGTGGGAGGCCCGGCGCCAGGCGGCCGGTCGACCAAGCGATCCCGACCGGACGGACGAGATCATCCGCTTCTTCCAGGAGCGGCCCACGTTCCTCAGCCGGTCACTGGCGCAGGGGCTCGGCCTTCCCCCGCCGCGCGTCGTCCGGGTCGAGGTCCAGGGCGAGGGCGGCATGACGATCGACGGGTTCGCGCACCGCCGGTGGTACGTGGGTCACTACTTCGTGGGCGGCGCGGTCGAGCTCGTGGTCCCCCCGGAGCAGCGCGGCGCCTTCCGGCACTTCACGGTGAACGGTCGACACGAGCCGGGGCCCGTGTTTCGCGCGCCGGTCACCGAGGACCTCGAGGTCGTGGCCCGGTTCGGGGATTGACCGCCCGGAGCCGACGCGCGGCGCAGGCCCGCGCCGTCCGGTCGGCTGAGCGCTACACTCCCCCTTGCGGGGCGCGGAGGACGGACAGGGCGTCGACCGGGCCGAGGGCCTCCAGCTCGTGCCGGATTGCGCTCCAGTCGGTCCGCTCGCGCGCACGGAACGTGTAGTTGAGCGTCGTCACGCCCTCCCGGCCGTTCAGGTGCTCGAGCCGGATCCAGTCGAGCCGCGCGGACAGGACGCTCTCGATCGCCGCGGCGTGCCTTGCATACACGGCGTCGGCGACCGTGAGCATCAGGAGGCCTCCGCTTCTTCGGAGCCCCGGGATCCGGCCGCCGAGGTAGCGCTGGAGCAGGAGCGCGACGACGACGATCACGAGCAGCGTCGCGAGCACGACGTAGCTGTAGGTCGCGCAGGCGATGGCGGACGCGATGACCACCATGAGGAAGCCGATCTCCTCCGGCTCGCGGATCGGGACCCGGAATCGGACGATCGACAGGGCGCCGAGGAGACCGAGCGAGAGGGGCAGGGAGAACTGGATCGTGATGAACAGCGTCGTGATCGCGGGGCTCAGCAGGAGGAAGCTGCGATCGATCTGCGAGCCGGTGTCGCTCTCCTCGTAGAACAGCCGGTACAGGAGGCGGACGAGCACGGCCGTCACCGTGGACACGATGAGCGCCAGGAGGATCCCCGCGAAGGCGCCCTGGGAGCCGTCGGGGCGGGCCTGCAGCAGCATCTGTTCCAGGAGCTGGGACATCAGCTCGCGCCTCCCCGCGCGTGCTCGAGGCAGAGGGCGTACTTCGACACGGCGCGCTTTCGCGCGTGTCGCACGATGAGGGACGAGAGGCCGGGGTGCACCGCCGCCGTTGGTCCCTTCACCTCGACGACGAAGACCTGAGGCCCCGGCCCGGCCGGCCGCGCGGCGATCCAGCGAGCCACCCATTCTACCCGGAGGTCGCGGTCGATCGAGAGCCGGGTCGCGCCGTCCGGACCGCGCAGGCGGGTCCGCGCATACGAGAGCCAGCAGCTGGGGCGTCGCGGGCTGCCGAGATGCTCCTGGACGATCGCCCCGAGCCGCTCCGGGTTCAGTCCCTCGGTCGGCGACGGGCCTGGCAGGTGGAGCAGCTTGCGGCGCTTCATGCCGCGGGAGCCCTGCCTGAGCTTGACCTCGAGCCAGGCGGTCCACGCGTCAGTGCCGGCCCGCCTCGTCTCGCGCGGCTGCGCGTACCAGCGAAGGCGGAGCTTCGTCTTGAGGTAGTCGCCGTTCGCCTTCTCTTCGTAGGAGGCGAGATCCGGGCTGTCGAAGTACACGCTGTGCACGATGTTCACGGGGAACTCGTCGTCGAGCGGGCACATCGCCGTGAGCCCGGCGGCGGCGAACGACGCCTCACGCGCGGGCCCGACGAACTTGATCTCGTGACGAAAATCGGACGCGCGCCAACCGTCAGCCGGAGCGCGAGACGCATCGAGCAGGGTCAGTCGCAACATGTCGTCTCTCGCCGGGCCCCGACGGGTGGTCGCGCAGGCTGGCCCGGCGCCGAGGGCGCGGGCACGCCGCGGGTGCCGGATGATCGTTGATCCTGGCGAGCGATCCGCACGCGTCGTCCCGGGGTGGCGCCACCGCCCGGTGTCTCGCCAGGCCGATCTGTTGAGGATTGAAACAGTGCCGTCAAACCGACCGTGCGATCAGGCCGCGGACTGCCCGCGGCCGGCGGCCGTCCGGGCGCCAGGTCCTCGCCGTCCACTCAGACCGCCAGCAGAGTTCCGGTCACGTCGGCGGCCGCGTCGCTCGCGAGAAAGAGAATGGCTCGCGCCACCGACTCGGGCGACACCCAGTCGCTCCAGTCGGCGCTCGGCATGGCGCGCCGGTTCGCATCCGTGTCCATCGTGCTGGGCAGGACGGCGTTGACCGTCACGCCCCGCTTCCGGACCTCCCGGGCGAGGGCCTGCGTCAGCGCGATCACGCCGGCCTTCGCCACCGTGTAGGCGATGAACCCGCCGGCCGGAGGCACGACGGAGCGGGAGGCGACGTTGACGACGCGGCCGTGACCGGCGGCCAGCATTCCGGGCAGTGCCGCGCGGCAGCAGAGATAGGCGCTCCTGAGGTTGAGGGTCAGCATGGCGTCCCAGGCCCGTTCGTCGGTGGCCAATAGGTCCCCTCCAGCGAACCCGCCCACGGCATTGACCAGGGCATCGAGGCGGCCGTGGCGCGCCCCCACTTCCTCGAAGAGGCGGCGGACGCTCTCGGCATCGGTCACGTCGGCCTGGATCGCGTGAAGGCGCTCGCGAGCACCGGCGGCCGCGCGTCCGGCCAGCGCGTCGCGGTCGCGCGCGCCGCGGTAGGTCACGATGGCGGTCGCGCCTGCCTCGAGTGCGGCGAGAACGACCGCGGTGCCGAGGGCGCCGGTCCCTCCGGTCACCAGCACCACACGGTCCCGCATCGCGTCCTCCCTGGATCCAGCGCCGTCAACGGGGCGGACGATCGGACCGCGGCGGCCATCAGGCCGCAGGGCGAGCCGCCGGCCGAAGCCCGTGGATGCTAGCATCCTGCGCGCGCCGAGGTCAACGCCGCTCCCGATCCCCGCCGGCCCCGATCCCGGGGGATCGATCCGCGCGTATCATGGCTCCCGGGGAGGACGGCCGCTGATGAGAGAGAGCGGCGAGCACGGACCCGGCTGGCCGGTCCTGTGCGCGCTCGTGCTGCTGGTGAGCTTCGGGTTCCTGGGGAGCCGCGGCCTCTGGGAGCCCGACGAGGGGCGGTACGTCGAGGTGGCCCGGGAGATGATGGTCGCCGGGGACTATCTCACTCCAACCCTCAACCGCGTCCCGCACCTCACCAAGCCGCCCCTCACGTACTGGACGGTGGCGACCGGACTCGCGCTCCTGGGGCGCAACGAGTGGGGGGCGCGCCTCTTCCAGGGGCTTGCCTTCGCCGCGACGGCGCTTCTGGTGGCGTGCCTCGGTGAGCGGCTGAGGGGCTCGGCGCGTGGACGATGGGCGGGTCTCGTGTACGCGACGATGGTCCTGCCGTTCGTCGCGGGAAGTCTGGTCACGGCGGACACGCTCCTCGTGCTCGGCGAAACGGCGGCCCTCGCTGCCTTCTGGCGAGGATGGACCGCGGACACGCGGCCCTCCGCCCGGCGCTGGATGATCGCGTTCTGGGCCGGCCTCGGCGTGGCGTTCATGGCCAAGGGGCCCCCGGCGCTGCTTCCCGTCCTCGTGGTGATGCCGTTCAGCGCCCTCGCGGGCCGACCGCGGTCGCTCGCAGCGCGGACGGTGTGGTGCAGGCCCGCGGGGCTCGCGATGTTCATCGCGCTGGCCCTGCCGTGGTTTCTGCTGATCGCGCTGACCCACCCGGGAGTGGTGGATTATCTCGTGGGCGACGAGGTGGTCGGCCGGCTCGCGACGCGTGCGCACCATCGGAACAGCCGGTGGTACATGGGGCTCTGGATCTACCCGCTCACGGTCGCTCTGGGAGCACTGCCGTGGTCCCTCGCGTGGCCCGGGACACTGCCGGCGGCCTGGCGACGGGGCTGGTGGCGCGAGGTCGTGAGCGATCCACCCCGGTTCTTCCTCGCGAGCTGGATCGCCGTGCCGATCGTCGTCCTGATCTGTGCCCCCTCGCGCCTGCCCCTGTATGTGCTGCCGATCTTTCCGGCGCTGGCGCTCGCCACCTGCATGGCGGCGCCCAACACCGGCTTGCCCGGCCCGGTGCCCCGCGGTCGTGGGACCTGGAGGCCCGCGCTCGTGGCGGTCTCGGGCGTCGGTCTGCTGGGCCTCCGGCTTCTGGCCGGCTGGCTCCCGATGGCCCAGGACACAAGGGCCCTGGCGCGCTGGGTCAGCCCGCATTTGACGCCGGGGGCGGCGGAGGTCATCGTCGTCGACCGGCGGATCTACGGTCTGCCGTTCTACCTTGACGTCCCGCTCGAGCTGGTCGCTCGACGTCCCGAGCGGATCCCCGAGTTCGCGCCGACGGCGGAGCCGTGGGAAGAGGAGATCGGAGAGCTCCGCCACGTCAGGTACCGCCACGTGTTCGTGGTTCCGAGGCGGTTGTTGCCGGCCTTCGCGAAACGCACGGCCGACGAGTCCGTGCCCTGTCGCGAGGAGTCCGCGCACCGGGACCTGCGACTGCTCGTGTGCGAGCCCCCCGACTGACGGCGGCGCGCGGCGGCGCCGCTCACCCCGGGAGCCGCCAGAGGGGCGCCGCCGGGGGCTCGCCGGTCAGACGGAACTGCGGGAGGGCCAGATCAGGGCCGATGGATTGGAAGCACGCCTCGACCCGCGCACCGATGGCCACCCGCTCCTCCGATTCGGGCTGGAACTCGGGAGTCACGAGGTTCGTGACCAGCCGGATCCCGTCGTCGGGCGCCGGCTCGCCGCGCTGCTCGTCGAGCTCGACGACGACGACCGGGTACGGGGCCCAGTCGCGGAATCCCGGCTGGACCGCCTGGACGACGATCACGTACGTGTGAATCGTGCCGCGCCCGCTGACCGGCACCCACGTCCAGGCCAGCGAGGCGCACCACGGGCAGCCCGCGCCCGGCGGGTAGCGGAGCCGGCGGCAGTCGGCGCACCGACGAACGACGAGCCGCCCCTCCCGCGCCGCCTGGAAGTACCCGTGCCACTCCGAGTCCGTCTCCGGCACGATCAGCGTCATCCCCCGGTAGACGACGGGATCAGACACGGTGTGATCCGAGGATGAGGGCGCTGCCCGTGGCGGGGCTGGCCCAGCCCATGTTCATGGCGATCCGGGGATCGCGCACCTGGCGGCAGCGGCCGGGCCGATAGTCGTAGGTGTGGACGCCCTGATCAGCCCGCGGGCAGTAATCGTCGACCGTCCCCCGGAGCTGGCGGACATTCTCGATCACCATGCTCATGCCGTGCGTGTAACCCTCGCACAGGTGCCCGCCGCTCGTGTTGTTCGGGCGCCGGCCGCCGAGCTCGATGGCGCCGCTCGACACGTACTGTCCGCCGGCTCCCGGCTCGCAGAATCCGAAAGCCTCGAGCTGGAGCATCGCCGTGAAGGTGAAGGCGTCGTACGCGCCGGTCACGTCGACGTCCTCCGGCCCGATCCCGGCGGCCGGGAACACCAGCTCCCGCGCGTGCACGCCGGCGACGGTCGTGAAGCGCCCCTGGTAGAAGTAGTCGGGCCGGTCCCGGTTCACGCGGCCGGCGGCGGCCAGGACGCGGACCGGGGGGTGGCGGCCGTCCCGGGCGCGGTCGGCGGAGGTGACGACGAGTGCCGTAGCGTTGTCGGTCTCGAGGCAGCAGTCAAGGAGGTGCAGCGGCTTGACGATCCAGCGGGACGCGAGGACCTCCTCCACCGTCACGGGCGTCTTGGCGAGCGCCTTCGGGTTCGCCGACGCGTGGCGGGAGTGCGCTGCCTTGACGTGCGCCACCTGGGCCGACGTCGTGCCGTACTCGTACATGTGGCGCATGAAGACGGGCGCGAAGCGCTGCCCGGCGCTGAGCATGCCGTAGGGCCGGTCGGCCAGGTCGACTCCGCGCACCGGGGTCGCCGCCCGGGCGCCGGTGCCGCCGATCCGGAACTCGCTGTACCCGTTCATCGCCCGGAAGATGACGACGGCGCGGCAGAGCCCGATCTCCAGGAGCCCCATGGCGTAGGCCACGAGCCCCTCTGTGCTGCTCCCGCCACCGATGACGTCCGCGTACGTGTTGAGGCGAATCCCGAGGTCGGCGGCGATCGCGATGGACGGCGCGGAGTCGTTCGAGTGGTAGGAGAGCATGCCGTCGACGTCGCGGGGCGCGAGCCCGGCGTCCAGGATCGCGAGGCGCACCGCCTCGACGCCCAGCGCGCGGGTCGACCGGCCGGAGGCGCGGCTGTACTCGGTCTCGCCGATGCCCACGACGCAGTGACGGCCGCGGGGTCCGCGCACCTCAGCTCCTTCCGCCGACCGATACGGGCACGGCAGTCAGGTCTGGAACGGCTCGAGCGCCTGCACCCCGCGCGCCCGGGCGAGCGAATCGGCAGATCGATCGGCGAGGATGATCGCGAGGTGCTCGGCGGTCAGCGCTGATGGCATCACCACGTAGTCGGCGCCGGCGGCGTAGAGCTGTCCGGCGCTCTCGGGCGTGTCGCCGGTCACGATGATGCGGGCCGTCGGCGCGAGCGAACGCGCGGAGCGCAGGATCTGCAGGTTGCTCGTCCCCTTGAGGAACCAGTCCGAGATCCCGGAGATCACGACGGCTGCCCGGCCGATACCGGCGTGCTCGAGGGTCGCCATGTTGGAGATGTCCCCGTAGTGATTCTCGACCCCCTGGGCGCTCAGGCGCTCCAGCATCTCGGGGTTGAAGTCGATCGCCACGAGCCGGTCTTTCAGGGCGGACGCGTTGCGGGCGAGATGCTGCACGAACGCGAGCCCTTCGCGCGACACGCCGAGCAGGAACACGTCGCGGCTCCCGTCCTCCTCCTCGCCGCCGGCGCCGGCCCCGGCCGCCCGCGGCGCCGGCGCCGCCCCGACCCACCGGCGGAGGCCGACCGCGCTCAGCATCTCGGCGAGCCACGTCGCGATGGCGTGATTGTAGAGGATCCCGTAGGTCGAGATGATCGCCGTCATGAGCACGGTGTACAGGATCAGCGAGTTGGCCGCCGGGCTGATGTGCTTGTAGACCGCGCCGAGCGAGAAGATGACCAGCGCGAACTCGCTGATCTGGGCCAGGTTGATCGCCACGACCCCGGCGGTCCGCGTGTCCAGCCGAAGAAAGGCGAAGAGAGGGTACAGGGCGATGAAGCGGCTGGCCACGACGGCGCCCACCCCGCCCAGCGCAGTGAGCACCATCGGAAGCGAGGGCTCCGGGATCCTCAGGCCGAGCGCCACGAAGAACAGCGTGAGGAAGAAGTCCCGCACGCCGCCCACCCGCGAGATGACCTCCGTACCGTACGGATACGAAGCGATGACGACGCCCGCCATGAGGGCGCCCATCTCCTTCGAGAGACCCGCCCAGCCCGCGACGCCCGCCACGAGGAAGCACCACGCCATCGCACTGACGACCACCAGCTCGGACGACTTGGCGATGACGCGGAAGTAGGCGGGGAGCACGAAGCGGGCGAGGAGCCACGCCCCTGCCACAAGCGCCACCCCGGCCACGAGCGAGCGGAGCAGCAGGAGCGCCTGCAGGTTCTGCAGGTTGGGCTGGATCGCCAGGAACGCGATGGCGTAGAGGTCCTGGAAGATCAGCACGCCGAGGGTGATCCGGCCGCCGAAGGTGCTCAGCTCGAACTTGTCGGACAGGAGCTTGACGACGATGAGCGTCGACGAAAGGGCGCTTGCGAAGGCCAGATAGAGCCGGTCGAACTCGCCGCCGGTCGACGCGACGACGGGGCCGAGCGCCAGCCACGCGAGCCCGGTGCAGATCGGTACCTGCAGGAGGCCGGTGACCGTGATGGCCCGTCCCGCCTGCAGGAGGCGGGGGAGGCTGATCTCGAGACCGATCAGGAAGAGGAGCAGGATCAGGCCGATCTCGGCGATCAGCTCGATGCTCGCCTCGTCGGCGACCACGTGGAGGCCCACGTGCGGCCCGAGCACGGCGCCCGCCAGGATGTAACCGAGTATGAGGGGCTGATTCAGGCGGCGCGCGAGGAACGCCAGGACCGCCGCCACGATGATGCTGAAACCGATGGAAGTCAGCAGGTCCATGGGGCGGGTCAGTATAGCATCGCGACTTCGGAAGGCCGGAAGCGTGGCGGCGTACGCCAAGCTTGCTGGAACGGCCGTTCTCCGCCTATGCTGCGGGTCGGGGCGGCAAGGGCGCGATGCGTGTTGCCTTTTCCGATCACTCACGACCAGGGAGCGTCGATGGCGCAGAGCACGGCGGCGACGGGAGGACGGGCCGACGGCACGTGGTCGGCTCACATCGCGCAGCTTCACGCCTCGCTGATGCAGCACGGGCCGTACGAGGCGCTCCAGATGCTCGGCGACGAGCCGGACGACGTGATCGTCCAGGTGCTGCTCCGCACGAATCCCGCGACCGCCGTCCAGATCCTCTGGGCGCTACCGGAGGGGCGGCGCGAGGCGATCATGCGGGCGGCGGGGGAGGAGCGCCGCGAGCAGTGGACCCGCAACCGCACCTATCCGGAGGGCTCGATCGGCCGGCTGATGGACCACCCGATGGCCATCCTGCCGCCCGACATGACCGTGAAGCAGGCGATCGCCCGGCTGAGCGACATCGTCCGGCGTGCCTTCGTCACGTACGCGTACATCACCGAGCCGGGCGGCCGACTTGTCGGCGTCCTGGTCTTCCGCGATCTCCTCTTCGCTGGTGCGGACCGGCCGCTGTCGGAGCTCATGGTGCGCGATCCGTTCTCCCTCCATCCGGAGACCCCGGTGATCGACGCGCTCCGCCAGGTGCTGCTCCGGCACTATCCCGTCTACCCCGTCTGCGACGAGCACGGACGCTTGGTGGGGATCGTGCGGGGACAGACGCTGTTCGAGCAGCAGGCGTTTGAGATCAGCTCACAGGCCGGAACGATGGTCGGCGTCGAGAAGGAGGAGCGGCTGTCCACCCCCTGGTGGCGGAGTCTCCGCTCGCGCCACCCCTGGCTTCAGCTCAACCTCCTCACGGCCTTCGTCGCCGCCGCCGTCGTCGGCTTCTTCCAGGACACGATCGACAAGATCGTCGTGCTGGCCGTATTTCTTCCCGTTCTCGCCGGACAGTCCGGGAACACCGGCTGTCAGGCGCTGGCCGTGACTCTGCGCGGGATGACGCTCGGCGAGCTGCGGGCCGGGAAGGCGAAGGCGCTTGTCTTCAAGGAGGCCTGGCTGGGGCTGCTGAACGGGGTCCTGGTGGGCATCTCGGCGGCGATCGGGATGCTCCTCGTCGCGCGGTCCCAGGGGAACCCGTCGGCGTGGATCCTCTCGCTGGTCACGCTCCTGGCGATGGTCGGCAGCTGTGTCGCCAGCGGAGTCTCCGGCGCGCTCGTGCCGCTCGGGCTCAAGCGCCTCGGCGCGGACCCTGCGACGGCGTCGAGCATCTTCCTGACCACGGCCACGGACGTGGCGAGCATGGGCCTGTTCCTCGGCCTCGCCACCTGGCTGATCCCCTAAGGCGGCCCGGCCCGCCGCGCGCCCGGCCCAGACCGACGATGCACCACAATCCGGTCCTTCCGCTGCTCCTCGCGATCAGCCTCATCTTCTGCGCGGCGCGGCTGGCCGGCGCCGCCGCCCGCAAGCTTGGCCAGCCGCGTGTGCTCGGAGAGCTGCTCGTCGGCGTGGCCCTGGGTCCCACGCTGCTGAACCTGCTCCACTGGCCGGTGCTGGCCGGCGAGCACCTCGACGGCACCATCAAGGAGCTGGCCGAGCTGGGCGTCCTGATCCTGATGTTCAACATCGCCCTGGAGATCCAGCCGCGCGAGCTCATGGCGGTGGGCCGGACCGCCGTGTATGCGGGCTTCCTGGGGGCCGCCGTCCCGCTCGGGGTGATCGCGCTCCTCACGTGGGGCTTCGGGTTTCCGGGCCCGGTGGCCTTCCTCACCGGGGTGGTGCTGGCCGCGAACTCGACCAGCATCTCGGCGCAGACTCTCCTGGAGCTGGGCGTCCTCCGGACCAAGGAGGGCAACGCCATGCTCGCCACGGCGCTGGTGGACGACGTCCTGGCGATCACCCTCGTGTCGATCTCGGTCGCCTTGACGGGAAGCGCCACGCAGGTGACCTGGGCCGGCATCGTCTGGGTCGTGGTCCGGATGATCCTCTTCTTCGCGGTGGGGGGGTTCGTGGCGTGGTCGATCCTGCCGCGGGTGATGAACTGGATTCACGTCACGCCCGAGCTCGGGCAGCTCTACGGAGTGCCGGTGTTCGCGCTGGCCTTCGCCCTGTTCCTCGGCTGGAGCGCCGAGATCCTGGGAGGGGTGGCCGCCATCAGCGGCACTTTCCTGGCCGGCTTCGGCATCAGCCGGATCAATGCGAAGGCCAAGCACGAGGTCGAGCAGGCGTCCACCTACGTCTCGTACGCGTTCCTGGTGCCCATCTTCTTCGTCAGCATCGGGCTGGTCACCGACTTCGCGCAGCTGGGACTCGCGTCGCTCCCCTACGCGGGCGCGCTGATCGTGGCGAGCATCCTCACCAAGGTGATCGGGACCGGCGCCGGGGCCCTCCTGGGCGGCTTCGACCGTACGGAAGCGCTCCGTCTCGGCGTGTGCATGATCTCGCGCGGCGAGGTCGGCCTGATCATGGCCTCGATCGGCCTCGCCCGGGGAATCTTCGACGACCAGCTCTTCCCGTCTTTGCTCCTGGCGATCCTGGTGTCCACGCTGGTCACGCCTCCGCTCGTCCGGCTGGTCTTCCGGGGTGTGGTACCGGAGGGCAACACGGCCGAGCCGACCGCAGCGCCGGCCGCCGGCGGCCGGTAGTCAGAGGAGAGAGATCACATGGCGAAGCTCGTCGTGCTGATTACCACGCACGTGGAGAAGACGCTGGCGATCGCGGAGGCCTGGCAGAAGGCGGGCGCGCCCGGCGTGACGCTGGTGCCGAGCCACGGGTTCCGGACGCTCCAGGCCCGCACCCGCAAGCTGGAGCTGCCGCACTTCGTGAACATGGCGACGATCCTCAAGCAGGTCGAGGACACGACGCAGATGCTGCTCTCGGTGGTGGACGACCACCTGGTTGACGCGCTCGTCCAGGCGACTCACTCTGCCCTGCCCGAGCCACTCACCCCGAAGACCGGCGTTGGCTTCGTCATCGACGTGGACCGGATGTTCGGGACCGGCGGGTAGGGCAGGCGGTCGCCGGGGGGTCGCCGGGGCCGGCCCTAGCGGCCCGCTGCCCCGCCGCTCGGATCCTTCGGATGCGTGCGCCGCTTGGTGATCGTGCGCTTGAACGGAGGCCAACGGGCCAGGGCCCAGATCGCCGCGGCAATGAACGCGACCCAGACCGAGGCCACCAGGTACGTCGCGGCCAGGGCCGGTGCCAGCCAGTAGAGCATCAGGGCCGCCGCCCCCCACAGGCCCAGGAGTCCCAGCTGGAACGATCGGCTCACGGACTCACGCCGGGGTCGGGGCCTGGAGGCGTCTTCGCATTGCTGGCCGATCGTACGTATGAGCGCCGAACCGTGTCAATCCTGCTCCACTTCTTCGATCGCGTCGCGCGGCCGCTGGCGCCCTGGCCTCGGCGGGGCGGCCTCCGCGGCGTGCGGGCGTCACCGAGTGGCCTCCGAGCCACGTTGCCCCGCCGCGTCGACCAGTGCGGCGATCTGGGCCGTGAGCCCGAACACGCGAAGGCGGTCGCCCGCCCGCAGAATGGTGTCAGCCGGGGGGTTTGCGACCACGGAGCCGTCGAGGCGCGTGATCGCCACGACTGTGACGCCGAAGCGCTCCCGGACCTGGGCCTCCCGCAGGGTGACGCCGGCGAGCTCCCCCGGGGATAAACGCACCTCCCGCACCTCGGGGAGATCGGGCTCGGACGCAAGCGGCATCGGGCTGGCCGCGCTCATCGCCTCGCGGAACCGTTCCAGATAGGCGGCGAGCCGCTCTTCGGGGAGCGCCAGGTGGTGGAAGGCGTGCCGGATGAACGCGGCCGCCGCTTCGGCCTCGGGCTCGACGACGGTCGTGGCGCCCGCGGTGCGCAGCGACTCGCCGACCTCCGGCCGGTGCGCGCGGGCGAGCACGGGCACGCCGTGGTTGATCTGGCGGACGCGGGCGACGGTCAGGCGGGCGTGGTCGGCGTCCGGGAGCGTCACGACGACCAGGGTGGCGTGGGAGACCCCGGCCGCCTCCAGGAGGTGCGGGTGGGCGGCGTCGCCGTAGAGGGAGGGCACGCCGCGGGCGCGCAGCCCTCGCACGATGTCCGGATCGGTCTCGATCGCCAGGTAGCGGACCGCGAACGCCCCCAGGGCCTCCCCGACCGCGCTGCCGACCCGCCCGAACCCGCACAGGACGACGCGGGCCGCCTCGTCGTCCCGGGGTCCGTCGACCGAGCCGAGGCGGCGGTCCGTGGCCATCCGACCGACCCAGCGAGGGGCCAGCCGCACGAGCGCGGCATTGGCGAGGATCGTCAGGAGCGAGGTCGCCAGGGTGGCGTTGTAGACCTCGGGGCCGACGAGCCCCGCGCTCCGGGCCGCCTGGACGAGCAGGAACGAGAACTCCCCGATCTGCGTCAGGCCCACCCCGACCAGCACCGCCGTCCAGAAGGGGTACCCGAAGAGCGCCACGACCGCCGTCCACAGGACCAGCTTGCCGACGAGCACGAGCAAGATCATGACGCCCAGCAGGAACAGGTTCGTGAGCGCCAGCCGGGGATCCATGAGGGCCCCGAGCGTGGCGAAGAAGAGCGCCACGAAGGCGTCCCGCAGCGGCAGCACCCGCGCCAGGGTCTCGTGCGAGTACTCCGATTCGCTCACGAGGAGCCCCGCCAGGAAGGCGCCCAGCGCGAGCGAGAGGCCCGCCGCCTGGGTCAGCGCGGCCGTCCCTAGGGCGATCGCCAGCACGACCAGCAGGAACAGCTCCTGACTCCGCGTGCGCGCCACCCACGTGAGGACACGCGGCATCACCCGGGCCGACAGGAACGCGAAGGGGATGAGGATCCCGGCGGCCCGGAGCAGCGCGAACCCGAGCTCGATCAGGCCACCCGTGTCCCGCGTTCCCAGCGCCGGCATCAGCACGATGAAGATGACGACCGCCAAGTCCTCGACGAGGGTGATGCCGATCATCACGCGGCCGTGGCGCGTGTGCAGCTCGCCCCGGTCGATGAGGAGCCGGGCCATCACCATCGTGCTGGCGACGGAGATGACGATGCCGACGACGAGTCCCTGGACCTGCGGCCAGCCCAGCACGTAGCCCACTCCCAGGCTCAGGGCGATCGAGAGGACGATGCCCAGCGGCGCGCCCAGCAGCGCCACGCGGCGCACCCGGAGGAGGTTGCGCAGCGAGAACTCGACGCCGATCGTGAACATCAGGAGAATGACGCCGATCTCCGCGAAGAGCTCGAACGTGTGGAGGTCGGACACCGAGGGCCCCGGCGTGAGGGGGCTGACCAGGATGCCTCCAAGGACGTAGCCGAGGATCAGCGGCTGACGCGTGAGCCAGGCCAGGCCACCACCCAGGACCGCGGCGGCGAACACGTAAGCCAGATCACGGAGGACTAGTGGTTCGGTCAGCAACTCGAGCCCCCGTCGAGGCGCCGTCTCCTGACGGGAGTCCGGCCGCCGTAAAAGTCGGTGCGAAGGGGTGACGGACGCGCGGCCCGTCGGGGTCGCGCGGAGCGCGAGGGCTAGTCGTCCTCGGCGGCTGCCGGCACGGTCCAGGCAGCCTCGAGCGCGCCACGCGGGTGACCCGACGCCGGGCGAGGACGCGGGCGGTCGAGGCTTCCCGTCATCGGAGGCGCCACCGCGGCGACGTCGACGAATCGCGCCGGCTCGGCCGGTCGACGCAGGGTTCGGTCGGCCTGTTCGTCCATGCGGGGCCGATCCGCTCTGAGCGCGTGGATGGCTTCCTTCTCAACGAGCCAGACGACGCCCGGCAGGAGTGGATTGGAGAAATCCATCCCGAGACACGCCACGAGAACCAGGGTCAGTACCCACACGCCACCACTCTATCGTGACCCGTGGTCGACGGGAAGCGCCGGGACCGTCGCCGGCCGCGCCTGACCGATGCCGTCAGGCCCGACGGAGCGCGGGCGGACGGGCCACGGCCGCCAGGACGAGGGCCACCGCGTTCAGTGCGGCCCCGAGGCTGAACGCGGCCGCGTAGGACCCCGTGGTGTCGAAGAGCCATCCGGCGAGGACCGGCCCGAGCCCTCCGGCTGGGCCCGCGAGGCCGAAGATCAGGCCCACCAGGGTCCCTGCGTGCGCGGGGCCGTAGAAGTCGGTGACGACGGCCGGCATGAGAGCCGAGATGGCGCCGTAGGCGAACCCGAACGCGGCGGCGGCGGCCAGGAGCGTCGCGACTCCGGAGGCGCCGGCGAGGCCCAGGAACGAGAGCACCTGGAGCCCGAGGGCGGCCACCAGCGCCGGCCGACGGCCGATGACGTCCGACGCGGCACCCATCCCGAGGCGGCCCACGAGCGATCCGACGCCGAGCGCGGAGAGCGCCGTCGCGCCCAGGACGTGGGAGAGGCCAAGGTCCCGGGCAAGCGGCACCAGGTGCACGGGCGGCATGAACACGGGGACCCACGTCATCGTGTAGACACCCACCAGGAGCGCGAAGGACCGGTGGCGGACGATCCGCCGGACGGGCCATCCATGCTCCGGCTTCGCCGCCGTCGGCGCTGGGCGGGCGGCTCCGTACGGTGCGAGGCCGCGGTCCCGGGGGTCGCGGACGAACAGGCTGGAGAGGAGGCCGAGCGCGAGGGCCAGACCGACGCCCAGGACGACGTAGCCGCGCCGCCAGCCCACGTGCGCGAGCAGGAGCGCGATGAGCGGCGGACCGGCGAACGTCCCCGCGCTCGCGCCACTCAGCCCGAGCCCGACGGCGAGCCCACGGCGAGCCTCGAACCACCGGGCGACCGTCGCGTTGCACGGCACGTATGCCGAGCTCATGCCGACGGCCGCCAGCAGGTACGTCGCGTACAGGGGCGCGAGCGCCTGGACGCCGCCCGACAGGGCGAGCCCGAGCCCGAGGACCGCGCCGCCGAGCGCGATCACGGCCCGCGGCCCCCAGCGGTCGGTGAGCCGTCCGGCGAAGAGGCCGAGGAACGAGTAGGCGGCCGCGTAGAGCGAGAAGACGCCGGACAGGCTGGCCCGGCTCCAGCCGAACTCCTCCGTCAGCGCGGTGAAGAAGAGCCCGAAGGAGTACTGGACGCCGTACGTGAGAAAGAGAGCGGTGAATGCCGCCCCGACCACGATCCAGCCGTAGTGCACGCGCGATCCGTCGCTGGACTGGGGATCCGCGCGGCCCGCGGGAGTGCGGGCGCCCGCGCCGCGTCAGCCTCGGGCTCGCCGGAGCGTCGGCCGCTCGCCGGCGCGGCCGTTCCGCAGGAAATCCCGCAGGTACTTCCCCGTGTAGGAAGCGGTGACCTGGGCGACGGTCTCGGGAGGTCCCTCGGCGACGAGCTCGCCGCCCGCCTCCCCGCCTTCCGGCCCGAGGTCGAGGATCCAGTCCGCGCACTTGATCACGTCGAGGTGATGCTCGACGACGACCACGGTGTTGCCGGCGTCGACGAGCCGCTGGAGCACGCCGAGGAGCCGCCGCACGTCGTCGAGATGCAGCCCGGTGGTCGGCTCGTCCAGGATGTAGAGGACGTCACGGCCCAGCCGCGGCCCCAGCTCCGCTGCGATCTTCAGGCGCTGGGCCTCGCCGCCCGAAAGGGTCGTGGCGGGCTGGCCAAGGCGGAGGTAGCCAAGTCCCACGTCCTGGAGCACCTGAAGGCGCCGCGTCAGGCCCGGCGCGGCGGCGAAGAACGGGATGGCCTCGTCCACGGTCATCTGGAGCACCTGGCTGATGTCGCGCCCCTGGTAGGCGATCTGCCGGACGTCCGGGCGATACCGGCGCCCCTCGCATTCGCGACACGTCACGTAGACGTCCTCGAAGAAGTACATCTCGAGCTTCTCGAAGCCGTCGCCCTCGCAGGTCTCGCAGCGCCCCCCGGGGACGTTGAACGAGAAGTGCCCCGGCCCGAGCCCGAGGGTCTTCGCCTTCGGGAGGCCGGCGTACAGGCGCCGCACGTCGTCGAACGCCTTGATGTAGGTGACCGGGTTCGACCGGGGGGTCCGGCCGATCGGCTCCTGGTCGATGAGCCGGACCCCGCGCAGGTGCTCGAGTCCGAGCAGGGCCTCATAGGCCCCCGGCGCCTCGAAGGCCGTCTTGAACGCCCGCGCCACCGCGCGATAGAGCGTGTCGTGGACGAGCGTGGACTTGCCGGACCCCGAGACGCCGGTGACGCAGGTGAGCGTCCCGAGCGGGATGCGGGCCGTCACGCGCCGGAGGTTGTGCGCCCGCGCGCCGACGACGGTCAACCACCGGCCGTCGCCCTCGCGCCGTCCCGCCGGGAGGGGGATGCTCTCGCGCCCCGAGAGGTAACGCGCGGTGAGGGTGCGCATGTCCCGAAGAAATTCGTCCCGCGGCGCCGCCAGCACGATCTCGCCCCCGCGCTCGCCCGAGCCGGGCCCGAGCTCCACGCAGTGGTCGGCCGCTTCGATGAACGTGCGGTCGTGCTCGACAACGACGACCGTGTTGCCGGCGTGCGCGAGCTCGCGACACAGCTCGGCCAGGCGCGTCACGTCCCGGGCGTGGAGTCCGATCGAGGGCTCGTCGAGAACGTAGAGCGTGCCGACCAGCTGGGCGCCGAGCTGCGTGGCGAGCGCGATGCGCTGAGCCTCGCCGCCGGAGAGCGTGCGCATCTGGCGCTCGACCGCGAGATAGCCGAGCCCCACGCGCCGCAGGAACGAGACCTTGGAGCCGAGACGCTCGAGCACCTCGCGCCCCACCTCCGCCTCCCACGCGGTGAGGGGGAGCTTCTCGATCCAGCCCTCCAGGTCGTCGATGGCCATCCGGGTGACCTCCGCGATGTTCTGTCCGCCCACCGTGACCCCGAGAGCCTCCGGCTTGAGGCGAGCGCCCCCGCAGGTGGGGCAGGGGACCTGGCTCCGGTAGCGTGACAGGAACACCCGGACGTGGAGCTTGTAGCGGTACCCCTCGACCTCCTCGAAGAAGCCACGGATGCCGCAGAAGTCGTCGTCCCCCTCGTACACCCAGCGCCGCACCGCCTCGGGCAGCTCCGCGTACGGGCGATGCACGTCGATCTTCCGGCGGCGGGCGACGCGGAGGAGCTCCTTCTGGTACCACTCACCCGAGGGATGCCGCCAGGGCTCGACGGCGCCGCCGGCGAGCGAGGCACCCGGGTCCGGGATCACGCGCGCCTCGTCGTAGCGAAGGAGGTTGCCGAATCCCTTGCACTCGGGACAGGCGCCCAGCGGGTGGTTGAAGGAGAAGAGGAGGGGCTGGGGCCGCTCCAGGACTGTCCCGCAGGCGTGGCAGCCAAACTGCTCGCCGTAGCGGCGGACCTCGACGGGGCGGCCGTCGCGCAGGATCTCCACCATCGCGCGCCCGCCACCCTCGCGGAAGGCCTGTTCGAAGGAGCTCGTCAGGCGCGTCCGGGCATCCGGTCGCAGCACGACGCGGTCAAGCACCACGTCGATGGTCTCGCGATCGCCGAGATGGAGGTCGGGCCGCGGGGAGAGCGGCACCACGTCGTCACCTACCTTGATCCGCGCGAAACCCCGGGCCACCAGGCGGGTGAGCAGGTCCCCGGCGCGGTCCGCGGTGGGCACCGGCAGGGGGAAGCTGACCAGCACTCGGGCCCCCTCCGCTTCCGCGAGCAGAGCGTCGGCGACGCGATCCGGGGCAGCGGCGCCGGCCGGGCGCCCGCACCGCGGGCAGTGGACGCGACCGATCTTGGCGTAGAGCAGGCGGAGGTAGTCGGCCAGCTCGGTCGCGGTACCGACCGTCGAGCGGGCGCTCCGGACAGGGTTCTTCTGCTCGAGGGCGATCGCCGGGCGGATGTGCTCGACGAGGTCGACGTCGGGTCGGTCGATGCGCTCGAGGAACATCCGGGCGTAGCTCGAGAGCGATTCGACGAAGCGCCACTGTCCCTCGGCGAAGATCGTGTCGAACGCAAGCGAGGACTTGCCGGAGCCTGACACGCCGGTGACGACCGTGACGCGATCGTGCGGAATCGCGACCGAGACGTTCCTGAGATTGTTCTGCCGGGCGCCGTGTATCCGGAGCCAGTCAGAGCGCGGCGCGGGACGAGCCTTCACAATCGACCATTCTACCGCGCGGCGCGCCACCTTAGCTTGACACCCTCCCGCGGGTCGGGAACCATGGCCGGGTCATCGCACGCTGCGGCGCCGCGCCGGTAACCGCCCCGGGGACTCCGGCAGCGTCTCCGCCGGGGGAACCAATGCTCGACCGTCGCGCTCTTGCGGCAATCGGGGTCGCCGCCGTCTTGGCGGGCTGCTCTGGGGAGGGCACGCTCGGCCCCGCGGCCGAGCGCGGCCGGCAGGTCTACGTGGCTCAATGCACGTCGTGCCACTCGATGGACCCGGCGCAGAACGGGCCGCTGGGCCCGGCCGTTAAGGGGTCGACCCGCGAGCTTCTTGACGCACGGCTGCTCCATGGAGCGTACCCGCCCGGGTACACCCCCAAGCGTCCAAGCGCGGTCATGCAGCCGATGCCTCACCTGGCGGGCAGTGTCGACGACCTCGCGGCCTATCTCCGGTAGAGGGGGGCGGTCGGGGCCGCCCAACGTCACGGGGACCTGGAGCGAGGGCCTGCGTGGCCGTCGCGCGTCGAGCCCGGGGCGGCGCGGGCCCGACGGCGAGCGGTGCCGGATCCGGACCGGCTAGCGCATTAGCTCGAACCAGGCGTAGTACACCGCCGCGAGGATGAAGCCGGCCCACAGCGTGCCGCCCACGGTCGCGAGCGGCTTCGCCGCGCCTTGGCCGGGCGTGCCCTTCAGCGCGTTGACCTCGACCACCAGCATGATCGCCAGCGCCACGATCCAGAATGCGAGCCCGCTGCGCGGGACCGGCAGCGTGAGGTGGCTGGCCGCGCCCATGAAGAACAGCATCGGGACCGACAGGAGGGTGTTCGTCCGTGACGCGAGTCCCGAGCGGGCTCCCGCGCCGGCCGCGGCCGGGTTCGCTGGCCGCCCGGCCGCCGTATCGATCGCGTTCTGGATGACCACCTGCTGTTTGGGCCAGATCACGAACCAGACGTTGGCCCACATGATCGTGCCGAGCAGACCGCCGAGGAGGATCGCCCAGCCGTAGGAGCCGGCGAAGAACCCGCCCTGGCCCCACCGGTGGAGGATGATGAGCCAGCCCGAGAGGAAGGTGAACATCGCGCCCCAGCGGAACCACCAGAGCGCCCGGGGCACGAGCTTCTGGATCGCGCCGCCCCGCACCGGAGCTTCCGTCTCGGCGAAGAAAGGCGTCTGGACGAAATTGAAGTAGTAAAGCAAGCCGATCCACGTGATCCCGGCCAGGAAGTGGATCCACCGCATGAGGAACAGCCAGCCTTCGCTACTTGCCAGCGCCATAGCCTGCCTCCCTGTGCGTGTGTGTCAGACGCGTCGAGCGGGCAGCCTCGGGCCCCGCTTGAACGTGGCCCGCCCGGCCCCGCCCGGCGCCGGCCTCGCTCGGCAGACGGCCCGGGGGACCTCCATGCTCTGTTCCCGTGGGACGACCTGACGGCCCGTGGGACGACCTGACGGGATGGGTCCGGTCGGAACGATTACAGCCGGGGCCTCATGGGGTGTCAACCCCGGTCCGCCGATGTCTGGGACTCGCGAGCCGCCGGGTCTGGGTCCCCGGCGCCCGGCGAGGATGGTGGCGGTGGGAGGAATCGAACCTCCGACACGGGGCTTATGAGACCCCTGCTCTGCCGCTGAGCTACACCGCCCGAGCATCCGCCATGGTAGGGTCTTGCCCCCAGGAGCGTCAAGCAACGGGAGCGTCGATACGCGCTGACCGGGGAGGGCGCGCGCCCTTGCGCGTCCGACCCCTCTGCTATAATTCCCAACGTTCGAGCATCCCGTCAGGGAGGTCGTATGGAGCCGGACCTGCGTTCACAGATCGACGACGAAGAGAATCCGCACGACGGCGACGACAAGGACGACGACGAGCTCGAGGATGACGACGACGACGACATCGTCGACAGCGATCTCGAGGACGACGACCTCGATGACGACGACGACGACGAGGACGATGACGAGGATGACGACGACCTCGACGAGGATGACGTCGAGGAGGACGAGGACGAAGACTGAGGTCTAGCCTTCGTCCAGTCGTTCCCCCGGACAGCGGTCTGCGACGTTCCTCCTCGCGCCCGCTGCCGGTGGGGCACGGCATGGTTCGCCGGGTCGATCCCGGCGTGCGCCGATGCGTCGCGTGCGTTGCGGGGCCGCGTCCACGAGGAGCAAGGGGTAGCCCGGTGAGCCCACTGGCCGCAGGCCGTCCAATCAACTCCTGCGGAGCGAGGGTACCGGAGTGAGCGACGAGATCCTGGTGGAGCGAAGCGGCCACATCGCGACGGTCGTGTTCAACCGACCTCACGTGCGTAATGCCTTCAACCTGGCGATGTGGAGCGCGTTGCCGGCCGTGATGGAGGGGCTGGTCCGCGACCCGGGGGTCCGGGCGATCGTGTTCCGCGGAGCAGGCGAGGAGGCGTTTGCGTCCGGCGCCGACATCTCCGAATTCCGGGAGAACCGGAAGGACCGGGCCTCGGCGGAAGCCTACAACGTCCGCACCGCGGAGGCGTATCGCGCGATGCAGGGCTGCCCCAAGCCGACCGTGGCGATGATCTACGGCTACTGCATGGGCGGAGCGGTCGCGACCGCGATGGCGTGCGACCTCCGTTTCTCGGCCGATACCGGCAAGTTCGGGATTCCCGCGGGCCGCCTCGGCATCATCTACGGGCTCCATTCGGTCAAGCAGCTGGTGAGCCTGGTTGGTCCCGCCGTGGCCAAGGACATCCTGTTCTCGGCGCGGCTGCTGGACGCCCAGGAGGCGCTCCGCGTGGGCTTCGTTCAGCGGGTGGTGGCGGCGGCCGACCTGGCCGCCTACACCTATGACTACCTCGGCCGCGTCGCCGACAACGCGCCCCTCACCGTGCAAGGGGCGAAGCTGATCGTCGAGGCCATCGTGGAGGATGGGGGCGCGGGCAAGCAGGACGAGATCGCGCAGCTACAGCTCCGCGCCTTCGAGAGCGAGGACTACAGGGAAGGCACGGCCGCGTTCCTCGAGAAGCGGCGGCCCCGGTTCGTCGGCCGGTAGTCCGGCGCGTGACTGCGGGGCTTGCCCTCCCCGCCGCGCTCTTTCTCGCTCCCGCCCTGTGGCGCCTCGGGCGCATCGTCTCCGTTCTCCGCGGGCGCGCGCAGCTTCCCCGGGCGAGCGAGACCCGTCCGTCCCGGGGCTCGGATCTCGTCAGCGTGCTCGTTCCCGCCCGGAACGAGGAGCGTGGCCTACGCGCGTGCATCGAGTCCCTTTCAGCACAGACCTTCCCGCACCTCGAGATCATTGCCGTCGACGACGGGTCGACGGACCGGACCCCCGCGATCCTCGCCGACGCGGTCCGGCGTGACCCGCGGATCCGGGTGCTGCGCGTCGAGGGCCTTCCGCCGGGGTGGACGGGCAAGAGCTTCGCGCTCACCATCGGGGTCGCGGTCGCGCGTGGGCGCTGGCTCTGCTTCACCGACGCCGACACGGTCCACGCCCCGGAGTCGATCGCGCGCGCGGTGGGTTTCGCGGAAGCGCGCGGCATCGCGCTCCTGTCGCTGACGAGCCGGCAGGTGACGGGCTCGTGGGCGGAGCGCGTGGTGCAGCCGGTCGTCTTCGGCCTGCTCGATCAGTGGTATCCCTTGGCGCAGGTGAACGATCCGGCTTCAGCTCTCGCCGCCGCCAACGGAATCTTCATCCTGGTCGACCGCGGAGCCTACGAGGCGGTGGGCGGCCACTGGGCGGTCGCCGGCGAGGTCCTGGAAGACGTCGCGCTCGCGAGACGCGTGAAGGCTGGGGGAGCGCGGATCGCGTTCGTCGACGGTGCCGACCTCGTGAGTGTCCGGATGTATGGGAGCCTGACCGAGATCCGGCGTGGCTGGACGAAGAACCTCTACCGGCTGCGCGGCCGGCGACCGCTCCTCGCGCTGGCGTCGCTCGTCGAGCTCGGGCTCACGCAGGTCTGGCCGGCGGTCGGCTCCGTGGTGGGGCCCCTCTCAGGCCCCGCGGGATCCGGCTGGCTCGCAGCCCTTGCCCTGGTGCTGGTCCTGGGAGCCGAGGTTCCGTTCCGGGCGTGGAGAGGCGCCGACCCTCGCTGGAGCCCGACCGCGCCGCTCGGCGCCGCCCTGGTGGCCGTGTTCCTGCTCGAATCGGCTGTCCGGGACTGGCTGGGGATCGGGGTGCACTGGAAGGACCGCCGGTATACTTGAGCCTGCGACCCTCCCGGGCTGCGAACCCTCTAAAGATGAGATACGCGAGGCCATGATGATCCCAGAGGCTCCCACGGTTGCCGTCACGCGGCGGTTCACCTTCTCCGCCGCGCACCAGTACGCGCGTCCCGAGTGGTCCCAGGCCGAGAACCGCGAGCGATTCGGCGCCCTTTCGACGATCCACGGTCACACCTACACGCTGGAAGTGACCCTCCGGGGACCCGTGGATCCCCGGACGGGCCTCGTCGTCGACCTCGAGGAGGTCAAGCGGGTGGTGGGCGAGACCGTGCTCGCGCGCTTCGATCATGCCTTCATCAACGACGATCCCGCGTTCCCGCCCGGTGTTCTGCCGACCACCGAAAATCTCGTGCGCGTCGTCTGGGACCTGCTGGCCGCGAAGCTTGGCGCCGATCGGCTCGCGCGCGTTCGTCTCTGGGAAGACCCGACGCTCTACGTCGATTACCGGGGCGAGGCCTGAGGGTCGGCGGTGGCGACGATGGAGCTGACCAAGATCCTCCGCTTCGCCGCGGCGCACCGGCTGGAGAGTGCCGCCCTGTCCGGGGCGGAGAATCGCCGGCTGTACGGCCCGTGCCTTCGCGACCACGGCCACAACTACGCGCTGGAGGCAACCGTGCGCGGGGTGGTGAGCACGGACGGAATGGTGATGGACGCCGCCGTGCTGGAACAGGCGATGCGAACGGCCGTCATCGATCTCGTGGACCATCGTGACCTCTCGCGAGACGTCCGCGAGCTCGCCGGGACGGTGACGACGGGCGAGAACCTGGCCGCGGTATTCTACCGGATGATCGCGCGGGTGCTGCCTGCGGGGCGTCTCGTCCGGGTGGCCGTCGTGGAAACGGAGAACAACCGCTTCGAGTGCGAAGCCACGGGGGAAGCGCCATGAAGGAGCTGGTCGAGGGCATCCTGCGCGAGCTCGGGGAGGACCCGAAGCGCGAGGGACTCGAGAAGACCCCGTCCCGCGTGGAGTCGATGTTCCGCTTCCTCACGTCCGGGTACCAGCAGGACGTCGAAGAGGTCCTGAACGGCGCGGTCTTCGCCGAGGATCACTACGACCAGATGGTCCTGGTCAAGGACATCGACTTCTACTCGCTGTGTGAGCACCACCTGCTGCCGTTCTTCGGCAAGGCACACGTCGCCTACGTGCCTGACCGCAAGATCCTGGGGCTCTCCAAGCTGGCGCGCCTCGTCGAGATGTTCAGCCGTCGGCTCCAGGTGCAGGAGCGGCTGACGACCCAGGTCGCGCAGGCGCTCCACGACGCCCTCCTCCCGAAGGGCGTCGGCGTCGTGATCGAAGCCAATCACCTCTGCATGATGATGCGGGGCGTGGAGAAGCAGAATTCGAAGGCCGTGACGTCGGCGATGCTGGGGAGTTTCCGGGACTGTCCGATGACGCGGAGCGAGTTCGTCGAGCTGCTCAAGGGCCGGAGCTCGCTCATTTGAGGCTGGCCGGCCAGGTCGCGCTCGTCGCCGGTGCGAGCCGGGGCATCGGACGGGCCGTCGCCCTCGCGTTCGCCCGGGAGGGCGCCCGGGTTGGCCTCCTGGCGCGGGGGCGGGCAGAGCTCGACCAGGTCGCCGGGCTGATCGAGGCCGCCGGAGGCTCGGCGCTCGCGGTGCCCGGTGACGCCGCGGAGGAGAGCACCGCCGCGCGAGCGGTCGAGGCCACGCTCGCACGGTTCGGCCGGCTGGATTGCCTCGTGACCGCGCAGGGGACGGGGACGTTCGGCCCCGTAGAGGCCTCCCGGCTCGCGGAGTGGGAGGACATGGTGCGGGGAAACCTCACCGCCACGTACCTCCTGTGCCGGGCGGCGCTTCCGCCGATGCTCGCCGCGGGGCGTGGCACCATCGTTGCGGTCGTGTCCCTGGCCGCCGTGCGGGCCATTCCCGGATGCGCGGCATACACGGCGTCCAAGGCCGGAGTGCTCGGGCTGGTGCGTGCCCTCGCGGCCGAGGTACGGGCCCGGGGGGTTCGGGTCGCCGCTCTGTGCCCGGGGGCCGTAGATACCCCGTTCTGGGACCGGATTCCGGGCCCGCCGGATCGCAGCCGGATGCTCCGGCCCGAGGCAGTGGCGGACGCGGCCCTCCTGGTCGCCGTCCAGCCGCCCGAGGCATTCGTCGAGGAGATCGTCCTCGCCCCGACGCCGGGGGTGCTGTGACGCTCGGACGGGGAGCCGGCGGGGCGCCGTCCGTTTGGTATAATGCAGATCGGTCATCGCGATCTCACGGCCACCGCCGCAGGGGATAGAGGAGGCCAGGAATGGTGACGTTGACGGAGGCAGCCGCCAAGAAGGTCGAGACGCTCCGACTCGAGGAAGGGAAGCCCGAGTGGGGGCTCAGGCTGCGCGTGGTCGGAGGCGGCTGCTCGGGCTTCTCGTACGAGCTCGGGTGGGAGGACGCCGTGCAGGAGGGCGACCAGGTCGTCGAGTCCGCGGGCGTCAAGGTGTACGTCGATCCCAATAGCGTGCAGTACGTGGGCGGGGCGCAGATCGACTACGTCGACAGCCTGTACGGCTCCGGCTTCTCGATCAACAACCCTAACTCCAAGGGCAGCTGCGGCTGCGGCCACTCCTTCCAGGCCTGATCGTCCCTCCCCCGGGCGGCGGGATGCGAGTCCCGGTCGCGCTCTTCGCGCGGTACCGTGAGGCGGTCGGGCGAGGCCGGGTCGAGGTGGAGGTGGCCGAAGGCGCAACCGTCGAGGACGTCTGGGCGGCACTGGCCGTCGCCCATCCCGTGCTGACGCGCTACCGGCCCCACACGCTGTTCGCGGTCGGGACCGACTATGTCGAGCCGGACCGCCCGGTGCGTCCCGGCGAAGAGGTCGCGTGCTTTCCCCCCGTCAGCGGCGGAGGAGCGTGATGTACCGGGTCACCGAGGAGCCGCTGTCGGCCGACGCCGTCGCCCAGGCGGTCACCGTCCCCGAGGCCGGGGGCGTGGCCGTGTTCCTCGGCGTCGTGCGGAACAGCACCGCCGGGCGCCGGGTCCTGGCCCTGGAGTACGAGGCCCACGTGCCGATGGCCGAGGCCAAGCTCAAGGAGATCGGCGAGGCGGTCTACGGGCGATGGCCCGGCGTGAGGCAGGTCGCGATCCTGCACCGGATCGGGCGGCTCCTGGTCGGCGAGGCCAGCGTCGCGATCGGCGTGTCGGCCGCACATCGCCACGACGCCTTCGAGGCCTGCCAGTACGCGATCGATACCGTGAAACGCATCGTCCCCATCTGGAAGCGCGAGCTGTTCGAGGACGGGTCCGTCTGGGTCGGTCTCCAGGGCGAGTCGCCGCCGCCGGGATGGAACGCCGGCGATGGCCGGTGACGGGCGAGGACAGGGACCCCCGACCTCGCTCCTGCCCGACGCCGTGTGTGCCGCGGTGGCCCGGTACGGGCTTCTCGACCCCGGCGACCACCTCCTCGTAGGCGTCTCGGGCGGCCCCGACTCGGTTGCCCTCCTTCACGCCCTCGTCCTCCTCCGAGGCGAGTACGCCCTCCGGCTCACCGTCGGCCACGTTCACCACGGTCTCCGGCCCGAGGCGGATCGGGACGCGGCCTTCGTCGAGGCCCTGGCGGCCCGGCTCGACTGCGCCGTCCACGCGGTCCGGATCGAAGTGCCGCGCGGCGGTGGGCGGTCTCCCGAGGAGGCGGCCCGCCTCGCCCGCCACGCAGCCCTGGCGCGCATCGCGCGGGCGATCGGGGCCCGGAGGATCGCGCTGGGCCACACCGCCGACGATCAGGCCGAGACGGTCCTCATGCGAGTCCTTCAGGGGGCCGGACCCCGCGGGCTCGCGGGCATCCCCGTGCGACGCGGCCGGATCGTCCGGCCCCTTCTCGAGGTCAGCCGCGCGGCGGTTCTCGCCCACCTCGCCGCCCACGGGATCGAGAGCGTCGAGGACGCGACGAACCGTGACACGAAGTTCCTCAGGAACAAGGTGCGCCACGAGCTCCTGCCACTCCTCAGCGCCCAGTCGGGCTTGCGGGTGCCCGAGGCGCTTCGCCGCGTGTCCCGGGCTGCGAGGGAAGCCGTGGAGGCGCTGGACGCGCTCGTGCGACCCCGGCTCGCGGGGCACCTGACGGCCACGCCTGCAGGCTGGCGCCTTGCGCTCGCCGCTCTCGACGGGCTTCCGGCCGGGGCGGCGAAGGCCGCCGTCCGCCTGGCGTTGGTGGAGGTCGCCGCCCCTGACCGCCTCGGCAGCGGGCTTCGCGCGACCCATCTCGACGCCCTCGCCGGGCTGCTCACCGCGGCGGTCGGCACCCGGGTGCGCTTGCCCGGCGGCGTCGTGGTCGAGCGCGGCCGGGACGCGATCTGGCTCCTCCGGCCGGACGCGCCGTCCCGGCCGGTACCCCTCGCCGTGCCGGGCGGTGCCCGGGCGGGAGACCTGGTTAGGGTGACCGCCACCGTCGAATCTCCGACCGCGTCGCCGCCGCCGGACGCGGCCTGGGACACGTGGTTCGATGCCGAGGCTCTCGGGCTTTGCCGGCCTGCCGACGGGTCCGCCTCGGCGCCCGTGCTGATTCGGGTCGCCCGCCCCGGCGAGCGCATGGTTCCCTTCGGTGGACGCGAGCCCGTGAGGCTGGCGAAGCTCCTGGCCGCGGCCGGCGTTCCCCGGCACGCGCGGGCCCGGTGGCTGGTCGTCGCACGCGACGGGGGGCCGGGTGGCGATGAGGCCCTGTGGCTCCTCGGCGTCCGTCGGTGCGCGGTCGCGCCGATTACCCCGCTGACGCGCCTGGTGCTGCATCTCCAGGGGACGCGTGCCCAGCCACCCGGGCCCGAGGCGTCGTGATCGCACGGGGTGGGGGCGGGTCCATCGCCGGCACCGATCGTCGGTAGGAGGTCGCCTCGCGTCGTCGAGCCCGGGGACCCCCCTGGTCTTCCTGGCGTGTACGCCGTATGATACGGCCCCGCTCCCTCCGGGAGCCCGAGGCATTCGAAACGACTCGTTGGCTGCAAGGGGGGCCTGGCGTGCACCCTCCCGATCCGGTTCGCGCCCGGTAAGCCGGCGAGCCCCGACGCCCGTGCCACGCTCCGATCCTCGCCCGGTGGTCCTGGTCGTCGACGACGAGCCCGGCGTCCGCGCGTCCGTTCGGATGGTCCTCGACGGCGTCTGCGAGGTGCTCGAGGCCCAGGACGGCCCCGCCGGCATCGAGATCGTCCGGAGCGGCGACGTGGACGTGTGCCTTCTCGACGTGCGGCTTCCGGGCATGGAGGGGATCGAGGTGCTGGAGCGGCTCAAGCGCCTCGATGCCGGCCTGGAGGTGGTCCTCGTGACGGCCGTCCGGACCGTCCGCACCGCCGTCGAGGCGATGAAGCTGGGCGCCTACGACTACCTGACGAAGCCGTTCGCGACGGACGACCTCCGGGGGGTGGTCAATCGCGCCCTCGAGCGGCGCACCCTGCAGCGGGAGGTGCGGTACCTGAGGGACGAGCTGGTGCGGCACGAGGGCTTCGACCATCTGGTCGGCCGGTCTCCGGCCATGCGCCGCGTGTACGAGCTCGTCCGGCAGATCGCCGACACGACGGCCACGGTGCTCATCACCGGGGAGTCCGGCACCGGGAAAGAGCTGATCGCGCGTGCGATCCACCGGCAGGGGATCCGCCGCGAACGCCCCTTCGTCGCCGTGAACTGCGCCGCGCTGCCGGCTGAGCTTCTCGAGTCGGAGCTGTTCGGGCACGAGCGGGGCGCCTTCACGGGGGCCCACGCGCGGAAGCTCGGCAAGTTCGAGGTGGCGCACACCGGCACGCTCCTCCTGGACGAGGTCGGGATGCTCCGCCTCGACCTCCAGCCCAAGCTCCTGCGGGCCCTCCAGGAGCGTGAGATCGAGCGGGTGGGCGGCGCGCGCGCGATCCGCGTCGACGTCCGCATCATCGCCGCGAGCAACTCGGATCTGCGTCAGGCGGTGGCGGCGGGCCGCTTCCGGGAAGACCTGTTCTATCGGCTCCACGTCGTGCCGATCGTCGTTCCGCCCCTTCGCGACCGGCGCGAAGACGTCGCGCCCCTGGCCCGGCACTTTCTGGCGAAGTACGCCCGCCAGTTCGGAAAGCCGGTGACGGACATCTCGCCCCGCGCGCTCGACGCCCTGGAGCGGTATCACTGGCCGGGCAACGTGCGGGAGCTCGAGAACATCGTGGCACGCTCCGTCGCGCTGGCGGCCGAGCCGGTCGTGCAGCTCGACCAGATCCCGCTGGACGTGGCGCTCGCTCCGGCCGAGATGGCGGCCGACGATCAGCTGAACCTGCGCGAGGCCCGGCAGGAGGTCGAGCGGCTACTCATCCTGCGGGCTCTCGATCGCGCCGGCGGCAACCAGACGGTCGCTTCGCGTCTCCTGGGGATGCACCGGAACACACTGCTGGTGAAGCTCGCCCAGCTCGGCCTCCGCGCCTCCGAGCCGGGTGGCGCTCAGCCGGCCAGCAGCTCGTAGGAGACGCTCCAAAGCCTCAGCAGGTCGACCAGCCGGCGCCACGTCGGCCTCGCCCCCTCCACGTGATCGATCAGCTCCACGGCCACAACGCGGGCCCGGTCCCCGGTTGCCGCGGCGAGCCGCGCGCTCTCGGTGAACGGAATCGCCGGGTCGTTCCTGCCGTGGACGAGGATGAGGCGCGGCCACCCCGACCGGACGTGACGCGCGGGCGACAGGGCGTCGAGGAGCGCCCGCGTCTCGGCGGGAAGGTTGTCGAGCAGGGCGTCCACGCGCGCGGGGTCGCGGTTCTGAAGCAGTGCGAGGACCGCCCGTGCCCCCGGTCCCGCATCGGGCGAAAGCGGCTGTCCCCGGAGCGCGTCCGCGACGGCCGTGCGGTCCCGCGCGTCGGGCACGAGGTCGAGATTCCGGGCGAGGAACGCCGTACTCAGGGATGGCTCCACGCCCACCCGCCCGGCCGCCGGGCCGAAGCCGTAGGCGCCGGTCGTGAAGTACCGGATCAGCTCCCGGGCGTCCGCGTGGCCCCCGAGTGCCACCAGGAGGCGGACGCGCTCCGCCTGCCCGGGCTCGGCGAGAGCCAGCGCCGCGGGCGCGAGCCCGACACTCACCGTGAGCATCACCACCGGTCCGGGCTGGACCGCCGGATGCGCGGCAAGGCGCACCAGCGTCTCGCGGACGATCAGCGCGTCCTCCGGCCGCAGCCGCTGCGCCCGGAGGGCCGGGAGGTCGGGGACCGCGACCGCGAAGCCCGCCCGGGCGAGCCGGGCCGCGGTCCAGGCCAAGCGGCCGTCACGCTTGCCCTCCGGAGTCAGACCGTGAACCAGCACGAGCCCGGGCCAGGGCACCCGATGCCGGCCGCCGGGGCGCCAGAGATCCGGGCGCAGGTCCTCGCCGTCCGGCCCCGGGAGGGCCTCGACCACGGGAGCCTCCGTCATGCGGGACAGCCAGGGGTGCTGGCCTTCGGTCAGGAACTCCACGAGGAAGGCGAGTCCGGTGATGGCCGCCGAGGTGCGCAGCCCGACCGGGACGGCGAGGAGGATGAGGATTCCCGTCAGCGTCCAGACCGCCAGCAGCCGGCCGCCCGGCCGCCGGAGGATCATCGTCCGCAGGCGCCGACGCGGCGGCGCCCCGCGCGGCGGCTCAGCAGGGATGTCTGTGTCGTGAAGGGCCGCCGGCCGGTACGGCTAGCGGGCGGGGTTGATGCACTTGACGAGGTGCCAGCCGCGCAGCATGTTCACGCGACGGACCACCTCGGGAGTGAGGCCGACGGTCTCGAGCAGGGGGGGAAGGGCGAGGTTCGTCTTCCACCCGAGGTGCGCGCACACGGGGGCCAGCGCGTCCTCGATGTGGCGCATCACGGGGTTCCGGCTCCGGAAGTGGTTCAGGATGACGATCGTGCCCCCGGGCTTCGTGACACGTCGCATCTCCCGAAGCACCGCCACCGGATCGGGAACGGCGCTGATGACATAGGTGGCGAGCGTCGCATCGAACTCGCCGTCGCTGAAGTCCAGCGCCGAGGCGTCCATGACCTTCAGCGTGACAGTGCCCATCCGGAGCTCCTGGACCTTCTCCTGGGCCTTCCGGAGCATCCCCTCCGACAGGTCGATGCCGACCAGATTGATGTTCCGGGGATACAGGGGCAGGTTGAGGCCCGTGCCGATGCCGACCTCGAGCACGCGCCCCCTGAGCCCGGGTCCCATCATCCGAATACCCGCCAGGCGGCCTGGCTCGAAGATCTTCTTGAAGAGGAAATCGTAAACGGGAGAGTAGAAGTCGTACGCTCGCCGGACCTGTCCTTCTTCTAGCGAAACGTCCACACTGCTCCCTCCTGCGTCCGTGTTCGGACGCACAACACGGCAGTTCTATCACGCCCCTCCCGGCCTGCCAAGACCGAATTTCTCGTGGATGCCACCACATCCACGACGTGAGTTCCGGCGCTCTACGACGGTGAGAGAAAGCGCATGAAGAGCGTCGCGAGACCCAGGAAGGAGAGGAAGCCCGCGCAGTCCGTGAGGGTCGTGACCACCACTCCGGTCGCCACCGCCGGATCCACCCGGAGAAGCTTGAGGGCGACGGGGACCAGGGTTCCGGCCAGGGCGGCGACGAGCATGTTGGTGATCATGGCCACGCCCAGGATGAGCCCGAGCAAGGGGTTGCCCTTCCAGAAGTACACGATCACGCCTGCGACCGCCCCCGCTCCCACGCCGTTGGCGAGACCGATCATGACCTCCCTGAAGAGGACCTTGCGGGTGTTGGCGAGCGTGAGATCGCCGAGCGCCATGGCGCGGACGATCACGGTGAAGGTCTGGATGCCGGCGTTCCCTCCCATGCCGGCGACGATGGGCATGAAGACGGCAAGGGCGGCCAGCGCCTGGATCGAGGGCTCGAAGAGCCCAACCACGGTGGCGGCGAGCAGGGCCGTCGGCAGGTTGACGAAGAGCCAGAACAGGCGCCGCCGGGCGACCTTGCCGACTGGGTCAAAGATCGTTTCGTCGGCCGAGACGCCGCCCAGGCGGTGGATATCCTCGGTCGCCTCCTCGTGAATGACCTCGATCACGTCGTCGATGGTGACCGTCCCCAGGAGGCGATTCCGGCGGTCCACCACGGGCACGGCGAGGAGGCGGTGCTTCGTGGCTAGCCGGGCCACCTCCTCCTGGTCGGTGTCGGCGGTGACGCTCACGACGTCGGTCCGCCGGATGGCGTGCACGGGGGTCGAGGGATCGGCGGTAATGAGCCGGCGAATCGGAACGAGGCCCACCAGGTGCTCGTGAGCGTCGACGACGTAGACATAGAAGGCCCCCTCGCGGGGGACGGATTTTCGCAGGTACTCCAGCGCCTCGCCGACCGTCATGTCCTCGTGGACCGCGACGAACTCGGGCGTCATGATGCCGCCCGCGGTCGACTCGCCGTACTGGAGAAGCTCCTGGATCTCCTCCGCGTCGGCCGGCGGCATCTCGTGGAGAATGCGCGAGGCCTGCTCCGGGGGGAGGGTCTCGACGACATCCGCCGCCTGGTCCGGCGGCATCTGGTCGAGGATGCGGGAGACCTCCCCGCGGTCGAGAATCTCCAGCACGGCGAGGCGGCCCACGTTGTCCATCTCGTAGAGCACCGCGCCCGCCTGCTCGCGCGGGAGCTGGCGGAGGACCGTTACCTGGTCGGGGAGATCGAGGTCCCGGAGCGCTGCCGCGAGGTCCGCGGGGTGCGCATCCGACAGGAAGGCTGCGAGCGCTGCCGGGTCGTCGTCCCGGAGCCGCCGACGGATCTCATCGAGGAGATGCCCGGCGTCCGGGACATCCACGACGGACGACTCCTACAGGCGCGAGGGGGGTGGGGCGACCGGTGGAGGGGTCACCGGGGGCGGCCCGGGGCGGGTGGGCGTCGGAGGACGGCGCGTCCACTTCACGAAGCGAGCCGCCAGGCTGGCCAGCGCCGCGGCGAGCGCTCCGGTGGCCGCCGCCGCGATCGTGACGACCGCGACGGACGCGGACATCTGCCAGTAGAGGAAGCGAACCGTGACGGCGTCTGGGTTCTGAAAGGCAAAGACGGCGACCGCGAGGAGGAGGATCGCGACGACGGCGAGGAGACCCTGCATCGACTACGAGCGGAGGAGGTCCTGGGCGCCCGACGTGCCGCTCTTGACCAGCTCGAGCTGGCCGTCCGAGAAGGTGCCCTTGACGATGCCCAAGGCGGGCACCAGGTCGGAGACCCACACGGTTCCGGTCCGATACGGCGCCTTGGCGGCCGTGAAGCGCCCCGCCGGCACCGTCACTTCCTCCGGGGTACCCTTCACGTCGGACTGTCGGAGCGGGCGGTAACCGCCCTCCGGCGTGGAGATCACACCCTTCTTGTCGCGGGTCACGCTCTTCACGACCTTGCCAGAGGCCAGGTCCACCGTGTACTGGGTGACCGAGAGCGGCTTGCCATCGGCCGTCGCCCGCGTGACGATCTGGAGCACGTAGCTCTTCGCGTCGCCCCGGACGACCGAGTAGGTGACGAAGATCGGCCGGGGCGCAATTGCCTCACGATCGATCGACCAGCTCTCGGCCCCGCCGCTGGCAGCGGGCTGGCGCACGACCACGGGGACGTCGATCTTGGCCGTGGACCGCCACTCGTACGTCGCCCAGCCGCCTACCGCCGGACCCTGGACGGCCGCCTCGACGGCCACGCCGAGCGCGAGGAGCACCAGGAACGCCATGCTGCTCGGACCGACCCCTGTTCGTCGCATCAGCGAACCCTCACGAGGAAGTGGGCGCGCCGGTTGATGGCCCAGGCCAGCTCGTCGTGCCCGGCATCGACCGGCCGCTGCTCGCCGTAGGAGATGGTGTCCACGCGGCTGGCGTCCACGCCGAGGGCAATCAGGTAGGCCTTGGCGGCCTGAGCGCGCTGCTCGGCGAGCGCCAGGTTGTACTCGACGGTCCCGCGTTCGTCGGCGTGACCCTCGATCGTGATGGCGAACTGGGAGTTCGCCTTGAGGGCCTGGGCGAGCTCGTCCAGCGTGGCCTTCGCCTCGTCGGTGAGGGTGTACTGGTCGAACTCGAAGTTGACGTCCCGGACGGCCGAGCGGAGGGATGGCGGGAGAGCGGCCGGCGGCAAGCCGGCAACCGGGCCCGGGGCTCTGGCGCCCGGCGCGCCCGCGCCCGGGGCCGCCCCCGCGCCTGGAGCCCCCGCACCCGGGGTCCCCGCCCCCGGCGCACCGGCGCCCGGGGCCGCGGCACCGGGGGCTCCCGGGCCCGGGGCTCCGGCCCCTGGGGCCGCGCCAGCGCCCGGCGCTCCCGCACCTGGAGCGCCCGCGCCCGGGGCTCCCGCACCCGGCGCTCCTGCACCCGGCGCGCCCGCGCCCGGGGCCGCCCCCGCGCCTGGCGCGCCCGCGCCCGGGGTTCCCGCACCGGGCCCGGCCGCCCCCTTCGCCCCGAAGGGCGTCCCGACCTTCATCTCGTAGGTGACCAGGGCGAACACGCCCCAGTCGGGCGCGTCGTTGGTGAAGCCCTTGCGTCCGGCCAGGCTGACCAGGAAGCCGCCGAGCTTCAGGCGCACCCCCGCGTTCATCCCGGCGATCCAGTCCGAGTGCCGGTCGTCCTCTCTCCGCCAGTTGGTGTTGGCCGTCCCCTCGGCGAGGAGCGAGATGTTCGGGGTGATCGCGTAGGCGACCCCTAGCCCTGACACGAACTGGTCGTCGACCTGGGCCCCGCCGCGCCCGTTGTACTGGTAGCCCGCGCTCGCGAACGCGCTCAGCGGCCCCACGATCGTCTTGCTGGCGGCGAGAGCGGTGCCTGCGCTCCACTCGTTGGTCCCGAGGCCTTCCTTCCGCTCCGCCGTCGGCGCGACGGCGTATCCGACCACCGAGAGCGCCGGACGCCAGCCGGCCTCATCGAGGAACCGGTATCCGAGCCCGAGGCTCAGGTCATCGGGGCCGCTGCCGGAGAAGTCGGACTTGTCCGCCTCGTACCAGGTGTACGGCGCCTGGAACGAGAGCTGGAGCCGTTCGGTGATCCCGTAGCCGAGCGCGAGGAAGAGAGTGTTCTGATCGAACACGCCGTCCTCCTGCTGGCAGACGGCCTCCTGGCCCAGGTAGCCAAGCCCGATCGACAGGTCGCCGCCGGGAAGCGAGTTGGCCCCGGGCACGACGAATCCGGCGGTGCCGTTGATGGGAATGTGGGGGATCGGGTCGGCCAGCGGACGGTTCCCCGGAAGCTGGGCAAGCCGGCTGGCACCTGATCCGCCGCACGGCGACAGCGCCAGTGCCGGCGTCGCGAGAGGGATCAGTGTCAGGGCCACGGCCCCGATGAGAGTCGCCCGCCTGCGGTGCGTTGTCACGCTCGTCGTCCTCCGCTCGTGGACACGGCCGTCGACTGACACGCCTCGAACCGAGCCCCCGAGGCCATCGGAGGCCCCGCCGCTGCCGGAGGTCAGCATATCACCGGACGCGCGGCGGGCGCGACAACCCCTCGCGTCTTTCAGGGGGGCGTGGCGGAGGCGTCGAGGGCACGGACGAAGCGCCCCACGATGGCCCGCCGCATGGTGGCTTCGTCGAGCGGGCCGACGCGCGCGGCCCAGACGCTCGCGGGAATCACGGCCTTCGCGGCCGAGCGGTGGCCGCCTGCCGAGCCGAGGTCCCCAAAGGCGGCCTGCACTACGTCGCCGGCGGCTCGCACGTACCCGACGTTGCGCACCGAGATGTGCACCTCGTCCCCCGTCAGCCCGGAGACGACCGACCACTCGATGCCCTTGACCTGCAGACAGAGGTCCGCGAACTGCGGGATGAGATCCGGCCGGCTGACCCGGCCCAGGTGGGCGCACAGCGCGTTCTTGATGATCGTTCGGTGGACCAGGGCGTCACCGAGGGCGTCAAGCGCGTCGAGTGGGAGCTCGGGCCGCTCGATCCGGCGGAGGATGTTGTGGTTGGCCAGCCCATACAGGTGGGCGAAGGCCTCCATGTCTGCCCGCGTGCCGCTCCGTTCGAGGTGCAGCGTGTCGGTCTTGATGCCGTAGAAGAGGGCGGTCGCGACCCGCTCGGTGATCTTCACGTCGGCCGCGCGAAGGTACTCGGTCATGATGGTCGACGTCGCACCGTACGTGGGCCGCACGTCCCGGAAGGGGGCGCGCCAGCCCTTCGCCTCGGGATGGTGGTCGATGACCACCGCCACCTCGGGGAGGGCCTCCTCGCAGAACACCGGCTGGATGTCGACCATCGCGAGCGCGTCATAGGCCCGCAAGCCCTCGGGCGTCACGTGGTCGACCTCGATCTCCAGGGTCTCCACCATCGCGAGGTTCTCCGGCCGGGTCACCCGGCCGAAGGACAGGAGCGGCGCCGTCGCTCGCGTGCGGCCGAGCAGGGACCTCAGGGCCAGGCCCGAAGCCATGGCGTCCGGGTCCGGGTCGTCCTGGAGAAGGATGCCCACGCGATCCTTGCCAGCCAGCAGATGGCGCATCTGCTCGATGCGCACCCGGAGGACAGCACGGTCCATCACGGGACGCAGGACGTTGCGCATCGTGCGCCCGAGCATGATGGTGCTCACGTTCGGCAGGGGCGGCAGGGAGGGCGGTCGGGGCCCCTGATGGACGACCAGGACGGGGACGTCGGGCGCCACCTCGAGCACCGTCTCCAGGATGCGGACCAGGCTGGGGCCTCGCCGGGCCCGTTCAGAGGCCATGAGCATGACGAGGTCAGACGAGGACAGGTGAGCGCGCCGGTAGAGGCCCGGGTCGTCCAGCGCGCCGGCCAGCGCGTTGGCATCCTGACGCGTCAGGCCTGTTCGGGTCTTCACGTCGCTCACCAGGAAGACCCAAGAATCCGCGCTGGCGGAGGTGACCTGGAAGAGGCGGAAGAGAAAATCGGTAGGGCAGACGACGACGCGCCGCATGGGCGGACCCTAGTCTACACCCTCGTCCCGGCGAGCCCGATCAGGCGCCGTACTTGGTCAGGCGCAGGGCGTGGGCCAGGACGAGCGGCATGAGGTCATGGGCCGGCAACGTTCCCAGGCTGCCAGCTCCGCAGGCCCGCTCCGAGAACCGGTCCACGGCGTCGGGAAGCGCGTATCGGCCTGCCAGCGCGACGGGGACCGGGTGCCAGGAGTGACCCCCCAGGACTGCGGGGGTCGCGTGGTCGCCGCTCACCACGAGGACGTCCGGTCCGAGGGCCTCGATCCCCGGCAGCGCCGCGTCGAGCCGTTCGAGCGCCGCCACTTTGCCCGCGAAGTCCCCGTCCTCTCCGGCCTTGTCGGTGTCCTTGTAGTGGACGAAGAGGAAGTCGTAGGCGTCCCAGTGATCCCGCAGCGTCCGCACCTCCTCCGCGAATGTGCTGCCCGTCTTGAGGACATCCATTCCGACCAGTCGCGCGAGCCCCCGGTACATCGGGTACGCGGCGATCGCCGCCGCCCGGAGCCCGTAGACGTCCGGGAAGCGCGGGAACCCGGGCCGCTGGTCGAAGCCGCGCAAGAGCACCATGTTGGCCGGAGCGGCGTCCGCCAGGAGCACCCGGGCCTCCGCCACGAACCGGTTCACGATGTCGGCGGTCACCTGAGCCTCCGTGACCTGCGCGTGCACGGGCAGCGGGGGTTGCCCGATCGCCTGGGGATCCGTCTCGGAGACGCGGCCAGACAGCCCGCTTCCTCGCAGCACCAGGACGAACCGGTGTTCCTTGACCGGCTCGACGAGGATCTCCACCCCCGGCACGCGGATACGGCGCAGCCGATCCACGAGCACGACGCACCGCTCGGTCGAGATCCGTCCGGCCCGCCGGTCCGTGATCAGCCCGGCCCCGTCCACGGTGCAGAAGTTGCCCCGCGCGGCGACATCGCCCGGCTGGAGGTCGAAGTCGATCCCCAGGGCCTCCAGGACGCCGCGCCCCACCGGGTAACGCAGCGGCTCGTAGCCGAAGAGGCCAAGGTGCCCGGGCCCGCTCCCGGGGGTGATGCCGGGGCCGACGTGGCGCAGGAGGCCGCAGGCGCCCCGCCGGGTCAGCGCGTCCAGGTGAGGAACCCGGGCGGTCTCCAACTCGGACAGGCCGGTGGCCGGGTCCGGGAACCCGCCCAGGCCGTCCGCCGAAAGGAGGACGATCTTGGTGGTGCCGGGGACGGCCAGGCTCCGAATCAGGTCCAGCTCCATGGAGGAGGCCTCCTGCGGCTGGAGAGTCTAACACGGCCGCCGGGAGGGCGCTCCGGCGGCCGGAGCCCCCCGGGTCCCGGGCGGCCCGAGGATCGGGTAGAATCCTTCCGGGCCGGGCAGCCCGACCTCGTCCCCGGGGCGAAATCTCTCAACGACGCGAGGAGCGCCATGCCGAAACCCACGCGAGGCAACGAGCCCATCGAGGCCCTCCTGAAGGAAGGTCGGAGGTTCCCGCCGTCGAAGTCCTTCACCAAGGCGGCGCGGGTGAAGAGCACCGCGATCTACCGGGAGGCGCGGCGGAATCCGGTCCGGTTCTGGGAGCGTCAAGCTCGTGAGCTCCGGTGGCTCAAGCCGTGGCGAAAGGCGCTCGACTGGAAGCTGCCCTACGCGAAATGGTTCGTCGGCGGAAAGCTCAACGTGTCCGACAACTGCCTGGATCGCCACGTCGAGGGCCCCCGCCGCAACAAGGCGGCGATCGTGTGGGAGGGGGAGCCGGGCGACAGCCGCGTCCTCACCTATCGGGACCTCTGGCGCGAGGTCAACCGCTTCGCCGCGGCGCTGCGGCGCCACGGCGTCAAGAAGGGCGATCCGGTCACCATCTACATGCCCATGATTCCCGAGCTGCCGATCGCGATGCTCGCGTGCGCTCGCATCGGGGCCCCCCACAACGTCGTCTTCGGCGGGTTCGCCCCCGAATCGCTCCGCGACCGGATCAACGACTGCAAGGCCAAAGTCGTCATCACGACCGACGGAGGGTACCGGCGCGGCGGCTTGGTGCCGCTGAAGAAGAACACCGACGAGGCGCTCAAGGAGTGTCCCCAGGTTCACACGGTCATCGTCTACAAGCGGACAGGCCAGGAGATCGGGTGGCAGCAGGACCGCGACGTCTGGTGGGACGATTTCGTGAAGGGAGCCGACGCCTACACGAAGCCCGAGCCGATGGACTCCGAGGACATGCTGTACCTCCTCTACACGTCCGGGTCCACCGGCAAGCCCAAGGGGATCATTCACACTACCGGCGGGTACCTGACGGGCGTGACGGCGACGCACCGCCTGATCTTCGACCTCCGCGAGGAGGACGTATTCTGGTGCACGGCCGACATCGGCTGGGTGACCGGCCACTCCTACATCGTGTACGGGCCCCTCGCCAACGGCGCGACCACGGTCATGTACGAGGGCACGCCGGACTGGCCGGACAAGGACCGCTTCTGGCGGATCGTGGAGAAGTACGGCATCACCATCCTCTACACGGCGCCCACCGCCATCCGCACCTTCGTCCGCTGGGGGGAGGAGTACCCGAAGCGCTGCGATCTCTCCTCGCTCCGCCTCCTCGGCACCGTGGGCGAGCCGATCAATCCCGAGGCGTGGGTCTGGTACTGGAAGGTGATCGGCGGCGGCCGCTGCCCCGTCGTGGATACCTGGTGGCAGACCGAGACCGGGCACATCCTGATCTCGCCGCTCCCCGGGACCACGGTCTGCAAGCCGGGCTCGGCGACCCAGCCGTTCCCCGGGATCGACGCGGAGGTCGTCAACGACAAGGGCGAGTCGGCGCATGCCGGCTACCTGGTGATCCGCCGGCCGTGGCCGGGCATGCTCCGCGGGATCTACGGCGATCCGGAGCGCTATCACCGCCAGTACTGGAGCCAGATCCCGGGCGTGTACTTCACGGGGGATGGCTGCAAGAAGGACAAGGACGGTTACTTCTGGCTGCTGGGCCGGATCGACGACGTCATGAACATCTCCGGCCACCGGGTCTCCACCATGGAGGTGGAGTCCGCGCTCGTCGACCACCCCGCGGTCGCCGAGGCGGCGGTCATCGGGCGGCCGCATGAGATCAAGGGCCAGGCCATCGCGGCGTTCTGCACGATCAAGCACGGGATCCCGACCTCGGACGCGCTGAAGGAGGAGATCAAGCAGCACGTCGCGAGAAAGATCGGCGCGCTGGCCCGGCCCGACGACCTGATCGTCTCGGCCGACCTGCCCAAGACCCGCTCGGGCAAGATCATGCGCCGGCTCCTGCGCGACATCGCCGAGGGCAAGGCCCTGGGCGACACCACCACGCTGGCCGATCCCGCGGTGGTCGCCACGCTCAAGGATCAGT
>DASZOL010000059.1:0-101930 GCA_035550795.1 Candidatus Methylomirabilota bacterium | reverse complement strand
CTCCCGCACCGCAATCCCCTTGTTCCTCGTGTGCAGCACCTTCGTGATCGCCGCCGTCAGCGTCGTCTTCCCGTGGTCAATGTGCCCAATCGTCCCCACGTTCACGTGCGGCTTCGTCCGCTCGTACTTCGCCTTGGCCATCTCGCTATCCTCCTCGAGCGACGCTCACCGAGCGCGGCGCAGCGGCAAGAGGCTGGAGCCCATGACCGGACTTGAACCGGTGACCCCGTCCTTACCAAGGACGTGCTCTACCGACTGAGCTACATGGGCCTTGATCATGCTCTCGACTTCAAGCGAGGCCGGCCCCGGCCGGCTCGTCGCCAGACTGGCCGTGGAGCGGGAAACGGGATTCGAACCCGCGACCCCCAGCTTGGAAGGCTGGCGCTCTACCGCTGAGCTATTCCCGCGTCTCCGGGCGTTCATCCGTCCACCCGACCCCGCTGTCGGCCTGCTCCGATCGGCGGACCCACGATGGTGGCGAGGGGAGGATTTGAACCTCCGAAGGCGGTCGCCAGCAGATTTACAGTCTGCCCCCTTTGGCCACTTGGGTACCTCGCCATGCGAACCGTGGACTCCAGTGGGACTCACTCCGCCGGCAGACGGCCGGCGCCGGTTACGAAGCTGTCCGGACGGGCTCGCCCGGACTCCTCACGGTGGAGCTGGCGAAGGGAATCGAACCCCCGGCCTGCTGCTTACAAGGCAGCCGCTCTACCCCTGAGCTACGCCAGCAAGCGACAAAACTTCATCCTATGTACCACGCCCCCACGTGTCAACTCAATTCTTGGCCCCAGGGCAAGTCAATTCTTGCGGCGCGGGTCCCCGACTGGACCGCCCCCCTCGTGACGCTGCCGGCGGACCTCGTAGAGGAGGGCCGCCCCCGCCGCGGCCACGTTGAGGGAGCCCACCCGCCCGGCCAGGGGGATCCTGACCAGGATGTCGCAGGTCCGGGCGACAAGGGGTCGCAGCCCATGACCCTCGCTTCCCAGGACGAGGACAATCGGCCCGCGGAGGTCCACCACCCAGGGAGCCTGGGCGTCACCTTCGGCCACGGCTCCGACGATCCAGCACCCCTCCTGCTTCAGGCGCTCGAGCGCCTGGCTGAGGTTTCCCGCGCGGGCCATGGGCAGGTACTCCAGGGCTCCGGCGGCCGCCCGGACCACGTGAGGGGTGAGGCCGGCCGCCTGGTGCCGCGGCACCAGGACCCCATGGACCCCCAGGGCCTCGGCTGTTCGAAGGAGGTTCCCGACGTTGCCGGGGTCCTGGATCTGGTCCAGGGCCACGAACAGGGCGGGCTCCGCCCGGGCTCCGGGAAGGGCCAGCAGGTCCTCCAGGTCGGCGTACTCGCGGGGCGCCACCCGGGCCACGACACCCTGGTGGTGGCTGGTCCCGGCCAGTCCCGTCAGGGCCACCCTGGGGACCCGGCTGCACCGCACCCCACCCTGCCGCGCCAGGGCCAGGATATCCGCATGCCGGTCTCGCGCCTCCGCCTCGATCAGCACCTCCTCGATAGGGCGGGCTCGGCTCCGGAGGGCCTCCAGCACCGGATGGCGCCCCGTCACGATCAGGGTGCGGTCGGCGCGCCGATCTTGCGCTTCCACTTCGTCCCGCCCGGCGTGTCCTCAAGGGCCACGCCGAGGGCGTCGAGCTCCGCCCGGAGGGCATCGGCCCGGGCCCAGTCGCGCTGACGCCGAGCCTCGTCCCGCGCCTGGACCAGGGTGTCGATGCGGGCGCGGCTCTCGGGCTCGAAGCTCTGGGCCAGCCGGGCTTCCGTCCCCTTCATGGACAGGCCCAGTACCCGTCCGAGCTCGATCAGCACCCCGACCCCTGCCACGAAGTCATGGCCGCCTCGGGCCCCGGTCCGCACTCGCTCCCGCTCCTCGGAAAGCGTCGAGGCCAGAAGATTCAGGGCTCCGACCGCCTGCGGGGTATTGAAGTCGTCGTCCATCGCCGCCTCGAACCGGTCCCGGAGCATCCTGACGCCCCCTTGGAACTCGCTCCCGGGTTCCCGGGTCGTGGGCACCAGTGCGGCGGACTCGTCGACGAGCGTGCGGAACCGCTCGAGCGGCCGGCGCATCCCTTCTACCCCCTCCTCAGAGAACTCCACGGGGTTCCGGTAGTGGGTCTGGAGGAGATAGAGGCGCAACGCCTCCGGATCGTGGCGCCGGAGCAGGCCCTCGATCGTCAGGACGTTCCCGAGGGACTTCGACATCTTCTCGGCGCCGAGCTTCACGAACCCGTTGTAGAGCCAGTAGCGCGCGAACGGCTTGCCGGTCGCCGCCTCCGACTGGGCGATCTCGCACTCGTGATGCGGGAAGACCAGGTCCTCGCCGCCCCCGTGGAGATCGAAGGTCTCGCCTAGGTAGTGCATGGCCATGGCCGAGCACTCGATGTGCCAGCCCGGCCGCCCCGGCCCCCAGGGGCTCGGCCACGAGGGCTCGCCGGGCTTCGCCGCCTTCCAGAGCGCGAAGTCCCGCGGGTCGCGCTTCCGCTCGTCGACCTCGACCCGGGCGCCGACCAGCAGCTCCTCGAGGTTCTTCCCCGAGTGGCGCCCGTAGGGGGAGAACCGCCGTACCTCGAAGTACACGTCCCCGTCCACCGCGTAGGCCACGCCGGCCGCGACCAGCCGTTCGATCAGGGCGACCATTTGCGGGATATGCTGGGTCGCGCGTGGCTCCGTCGTCGGGGGCTCGACGCCCAGCCGGGCCATTTCCTCCTGGTAGGCCTTGATGTGCCGCTCGGTCAGCTCCCCGATCGGGATCCCGAGCCGGCCCGCCCGCGCGATGATCTTGTCGTCCACGTCCGTGTAGTTCCTGACGAACGTCACGCGGTACCCCCGGTGGCGGAGGTGGCGTGCCACCACGTCGAAGACGAGCGCGCTCCGCGCGTGCCCGATGTGAGAGGCGTCGTACGGCGTGATGCCGCAGACGTACATGCCCACCTGTCCCGGTACGAGCGGGACGAAGGGCTCCTTCTGCCGGGTCAGCCCGCTGTAGATGTTCAGACCCACGATCACCCCCCAGCTCCGCCTCGGGTTCCCTCTAAGACGGACGCCGGGCGGTCAGGGATTCGCCCGCCGGCCGCCCGCTCAGCCGACGCCCTCGACGAGCGCCACCGCCATGGCGGCGATCCCCTCGCGGCGTCCCAGGGCGCCGAGCTGCTCGGCCCGCTTGGCCTTGACGCTGACGCGGTCGACCGCCAGTCCCAGCGTCTCCGCCAGCCGCGACCGCATCGCGTCAAGCCAGCCCGCGAGCGGCGGAGCCTCCGCCACGACGGTCGCGTCCACGTTCACGACGCGTCCGCCGTGGCTTCGCACCCGGTCCATCACCTCGCCGAGGAGGCGGAGGCTCGAGATGCCCCGGTACCGCGGGTCCGTGTCAGGGAAGTGTTGACCCAGATCCCCGAGGGCCAGCGCGCCGAGCAGGGCGTCGGCGACCGCGTGGGTCAGCACGTCTGCGTCCGAGTGCCCGCCCAGCCCCCGCTCGGCCGGGACCTCCACCCCCCCCAGGACGAGGGGCCGGCCCTCGGCGAAGGGATGGACGTCGAACCCGAGTCCGACCCGGGTCACCGGGTCCGCCGGCGCGGGCGCCGCCCGCTCCGCGTCTCACGACCCCTGGGCGCCAGGAGCCGGCGGGCCAGCGGCAGATCGTCGGGACGGGTGATCTTCACGTTGCCGGGCAGCCCGGGCACGAGATGGACCGGGACACCCAGTCGCTCGACGAGCGCGGCGTCGTCGGTGCCCGCGACGCCGTCCCCCGTCGCTCGCCGATGGGCTTCGCGGAGGAGCTCGGTCCGGAACCCCTGAGGGGTCTGGACTGCCCAGAGTCCGTCACGCGGCACGGTCTCCTTCACGCGGCCCCCCGCGCCGCGCTTCAACGTCTCGGTGACGGGAAGGGCGGCGATCGCCGCCCCATGCGTCTGCGCGGCCTCGATGACCCGCCGCACGAGCGCGGGCGTGATGCAGGGCCGAACACCGTCGTGGATCAGCACCCACGGCGCCGTCGGCGGCACCGCCGCCAGGCCGCGCGCCACGGACTCCTGGCGCTCGGCCCCCCCCGCGACTACCGCCCGCACCTTCCGGCACCCCCGGAGGCGCCGCTGCCACGCCCGGACGTCCTCGGCGGGGACCGCGACTACGATGCCCTCGACCTCGGCGGTGCTCTCGAAGACGTCCAGGGTCCACCGGAGCACGGACCGGGCTGCCACCTTGATGTCCTGCTTCTTCCGCCCCATGCGAACGCCCCGGCCGCCGGCCGGGACCACGATCCAGACGCCCGAGGCGGCGGGGGCGGGCCGGCTCACCGGCGGCCCGCGGACTCTTCCTCCGCCAGACGGGTGAAGATCATGCGCCCGGCGGCGGTCTGCAGCACCGTGTTGACCATGACGCTCACCGTCTGGCCGATGTGGCGGCGCCCCTGCTCGACGACCACCATCGTTCCGTCGTCGAGGTAGGCCACGCCCTGGCCGGCCTCCTTCCCCTCGCGAAGGACCTGGACGCGAAGCATCTCGCCCGGGAGGACGACGGGCCGCAGGGCGCCCGCCAGCTCGTTCACGTTCAGGACCTGCACGCCGTGGAGCTCGGCGACCTTGTTCAGATTGTAGTCGTTGGTGACGATGACACCCCCGACCGCGCGCGCGGTCTCGATCAGCCGCGCGTCGACCTCCCGGATGTGGGGGAAGTCGAGGTCGTGCAGCTCGGTGCGGAGACCCGGCAGGCGCTGAAGGCGCTGGAGGACGTCGAGCCCCCGCCGCCCGCGGTTCCGCTTGAGCGGATCTGAGGAGTCCGCGATCTGCTGGAGCTCCCGGAGGACGTACTGCGGCACGAGGAGCGTCCCCTCGAGAAACCCCGCCTGGCAGACGTCGGCAATCCGGCCGTCGATGATCACGCTGGTGTCCAGCACTTTGTAGCGGGCGTCTCCGGCCGTCGCGCCCGGGAACACCATGCGCGTGATGCCGCCGAGCTCCTCTTCGCGCCGGAGCACGAAGACCACCCCCATGTAGGCGAGCAGGAGCGACAGGAAGCCGCGTCCGCCCGCGCTTCCCGCCGCCGGCACGAACACGATCAGGGCAGAGGCCACGAGCTGGGCCAGGAGCACGCCGCCGAGCGCGCCGATCGCGGAGAGGAAGAGCCGCGGCATCGGGAGCCGCCGCGCCGCCTGCTCGAGCGCGACCACGGCCACGCCGGCGACCGCCCCCCCCAGCACCCCGAGAGGGGCCCAGACGAGCCACGGCGCCGGCGGCTCGAAGGACTCGACGAGCAAGTATCCCCCGTAGCCGACGAGCGACACGAAGATCACGCGGGCGACGGTGATCGCCCCGCTGGCGCTGCCCCGTGGTGCCTGGTTCCCCACGCTTACCTGCTCTCCCTCCGCCCTGCGCCACCCGCCTGCTCCACGCGGGCTCATCGAGAGGTCGGAACCATCCGCTTCCAGACGTACGGACCACCCCATTCGCGGGCAGGGACCCTTCGGGAGTCTACCCGCGTGTACCACCAGGATCCCCGCGCCTGCGTGCGGTCGTCGGACAGGAGCAGCTCAAACCCACCCTCTCGATCGTTTCCGGGCTGGTGCCAGGTTCCCTCCCAGGTCCGCCCTTCGAACCGAATCGTCTTGATCTGCCCCCCCTGCCACGTATACGTCCCATTGCCGCTCGTATCCAACGTGGCCTCGTAGGCCCTGTCCGTCTCCTGGACCTGCCACACGCCGCTGAGGTCCGGGACCTCGGACCCGGGGAGCGGACGCGCACTGGCCTGCGGCATTCCCGCCGCGGCGCGCACGGATTCGTGCCAGGCCACGAGGATCCATTCGCCACTGCGTCGCTCCAGGACCCCTGTCTCCCGGAGGGGAATGAGCGTCCGCTCCTCGCGCTCGCCGGTCCCGATGGAGCGAATGTAGTCCAGCTCCATCGAGAAGTATGCGAAGCCCTCTCGGACCCACACCTTGAGCTCGTGAATCGGCATCTCGAGACGCGAGACCGTTTGAAACTCCTCCGCCAGGGCCCTCGCCACCGCAGCCCACCCCACGAACTTGCTCCCGGCGATCGAGTAGTTGACCGCGTCCTCATCTCTGGCCATGAACCGAGCCATACCGGCGAAGTCCCGCGCAGCGTTGGCTCGCACGATAGCTCGGATCACCTGCTCGGGGCTGAGGGATTCCGCCACGGAGGGAGAGGGCGTGACGACCGCGAGCGCAAGCAGAAGCCAGACAGCCGCCACCACGGCGTGCGCGGACGGATGCTTCCGATCGGCCTGCCTCGGCGTCACCGTCCCCTTCATCATGCTCAGTTGTCCTTCCACGGCGTCATCCAACGAGGAGGCCGATCGCCTCCTCCAGGTTCGCCACCCCGGTCACCGTCAAGGGGTATCGCGCCCCCGCGACCAAGCTCGATCGCGGGACCACCGCCTGGGTGAAGCCCAGCGCCGCCGCCTCTCGCAGGCGCGTCTCGAGGCCCCCGATGGCGCGAACCTCGCCCGTGAGCCCGACCTCTCCCAGGACCACCACGTCCGGCGCCAAGGGGCGGTCAGCGTAGCTCGAGGCGGACGCCACCGTGATGGCCAGGTCCGCGGCGGGCTCGTGGCACCGCGCCCCGCCCGCCACGTTGACGAACACGTCCTGGTTCTGGAGGGGGAGGCCGGCGCGTTTCTCCAGGATCGCCAGGAGCAGGCACACCCGATTGTAGTCCGCGCCGAGCACGGTCCGGCGCGGCGTTCCGAAGTGCGCCGGCGCCACGAGAGCTTGCAGCTCGAGCAGCAGAGGTCGTGTGCCCTCGAGCCCCGCCATGATCACCGAGCCGGCCGCTCCGCGAGGCCGCTCGGCCAGGAACATCGCCGACGGGTTCGCCACCTCGCGCAGCCCGCCGTCCGTCATCTCGAAGACGCCGATCTCGTTGGTCGAGCCGAAGCGGTTCTTGACGGCCCGGAGCACGCGGTACGTCGCGTGCCGCTCCCCCTCGAAGTAGAGCACCGTATCGACCAGGTGCTCGAGCACGCGGGGTCCGGCGAGAGCCCCCTCCTTGGTGACGTGGCCGACCAGGAAGACCGCGACACCCTGGCCCTTGGCCAGCCCCATGAACCGCCCCCCGCACTCGCGCACTTGGCTCACGCTCCCCGGCGCCGACTCCAGGTCGCTGAGGTAGACGGTCTGGATCGAGTCGACGACCAGGGCTCGCGGCTGGGTGACCGCCACGTGCGTCTCGATCGCCTCGAGCTGGGTCTCCGCCAGGATGAAGAGATCCGACGCGAAGAGTCCGAGGCGGTCCGCCCGAAGCTTGACCTGCGCGGCCGACTCCTCGCCCGACACGTAGAGCACGGGCCCCGCCGACGCGAGCGCGGCCGAGGCCTGGAGGAGCAGGGTCGACTTGCCGATGCCCGGGTCGCCGCCGATGAGCACCAGTGAGCCCGGCACGACGCCGCCGCCGAGGACCCGGTCGAGCTCGGCGACCCCGGAGTGGACGCGCGCGGCCCCCGCGGACGACACGGCGGCCAGGCGCACCGGCGCGGGGCCGAGCGCCGTCCCCCCGGCAGGGGCGGGGCGCCGTCCGCTTCCCGATCCGCGCGCCGGCCCTGTCCGCTCCTCGACGATCGTGTTGAACTCACCGCAGTCGGGGCACCGACCGTACCACTTGCCCGCCTGGAATCCGCACGCCTGGCACCGGTAGACGGATGCGGGCCTCACGGTCGCGGGCCCCCGGCGCCAGATGGCGGCGGGGCTCCCGGAGGGGGCGTCCCGCGCCCGATGGCGGCGCGAATGAGGGCGCGCAGGAGCAGGCTCCGCTGGGCGCCTTCCAGAAAGGCGGCGAGGTTCTCGTAGACCGTCGGGTCCTGTGCCAGGCCCCCCAGCGTCCCCTCGCCGGCCTCGATCCGCCCCGTGATCGCGCGGAGGTCTGCCATCGCCTGGCGCAGGTCCACCAGCGTCTCCCCGAGCCTCGCGTCGCCGCCAAGGTCCTCGGCCACCTGAGCCAGGCGCGTCAGCGCCTGGGTCGCCTGCGTGATGCTGCTCTCGCCCCCGGGCTGCGTGAGCGCGCCGAGCACGCCCTCGCCCCGGGCGAGCCGGCCAGTGACCTCGCGGAAGCCGCGCGCGGTCTCGCGGAGGTCCGCCGCGATCGCCGGATCCCCGAGCAGGGCGCGGAGAAGGCTGTCGCCGGTGCGGGCGCCGTCGACGGCCGCTGCGAGGCCGTCGGCCGCCGCCACCACCCGACGGATCGCGCGGGTCGCATCCGGATCCCGGAGCAGCACGCCGAGGGCTCCCTCGCCCCGCTCGACGCCGGCGAGGAGCGTGCCGGCTCGCGCGAGAACCCCCTCGAGATCCTTCAGGACCCGGCCCTCGTCGAAAACGAGCGCGTGGAGAGTCCCGCGGCCTTCCTCGACCTCCCGGAGGATGCGGTTGACCCGCTCGGCGGCCGCCCGCGTCTCGGCGAGTGTCCGCTCCGCCTCGCCCGCCAGCCCGGCCATCCGCGGATCCGCGAGGGCGCGGTCGATCCGGCGCACGGTTTCGCCGACCTGCCGGAGCGTCTCTCCCGCGTCCGAGAGCGCCGTCCCGAGCTTCCGATCGTAGACGAGCCGGTGGAGGACGCCCTGCCCCCGCTCGATCTCCGCGGTCAGGCTGCGGAGCGCCCGCACCGTCTCGGCGACGTCAGCCCCGGCCGTGCTCGCCGCAACCCGTGCGAGCGTCGTCCGCAGCTCCGTCGAGAGCTCGACCAGGTTCCGGAGTAGCACCGCCCCCTGCTGGGTGAGACGTGCCGTATCGAATGGCTCCTCCGTCCGGAGCTCGCCGCCGTCCTGGAGGACGGCCGCGCCGGGGCTCCCGAGAGAGATGTCGATGATCTTGTCGCCGAGGAGCCCGAGCGTCTCGATCCGGGCAAGCGAGTCCGCCCGGATCCGGTCCTGGACGCGCCGGGCGATCAGGAGCTCGACCTGCACCTTGGCGCCGCCGGCCTCGGGCAGCCGGACCTCCCCGACGTGCCCCACCGGCACGCCGGCCAGCCGCACGGTCGCGCCCTGGATGAGGCCTCCGATCTGACCGAAGCTCGCGATCAGGCGGTACTGCCGCTCGAAGAGACCGGCCGAACGGCCCAGCATGTAGACGAGGCCCGCGAAGACCAGGAGGCTCGCCAAGACGAAGGCCCCCACGCGAACCTGAAGAGCGATCCCCCTCCCGGGCCGGCTCGCGTCCATGCTCAGCGTGCCTCGCCCCCGAGGAAGGCCCGGACCTCCGGCTGGCTTGAATCCAGGACCGCGGCGACGGAACCGACCTGGGCGATCCGCCCGCCGATCAGGACCGCGATCTGGTCCGAGACGCTGCGCGCGAACTCGAGATCATGGGTCACGACCATGGCGGTTTCCGACACCCCGTCGGCCCTCAGACTCTCGACGAGCTCGGTGATGAGCCGGGCGTTCGTCGGGTCGAGCCCGGCCGTCGGCTCGTCATAGAGAATCAGCTCCGGGCCGAGCACCAGAGCACGGGCAATCCCGACGCGCTTCCGCATTCCCCCGGAGAGCTCGGCGGGCAGCTTCGCGTCGACCCCCTCCAAGCCCACGCGGGCCAGGAGACGGTGGACCTGGTCCGCGGTTTCCACCTCCGTCAGGGTCGAGTGCTCCCGGAGCGGATAGGCGACGTTCTCGTAGACGGTAAGAGAGTCGAACAACGCCGCCCCTTGGAAGATGAAGCCCATGCGGCGGCGGACAGGGAGGAGGGCCTCCTCGCGGAGGGGTGTGATGTCCACCCCCAGGGTCCGGATCCGCCCGCGGTCGGGCTTGATCAGGCCCGCGGTCAGCCGGAGGAGAACGGTCTTTCCCGACCCGCTGCCGCCCATCACGGTGACGGTGCTGCCGTGCGGGACCTCGAGGTCGAGATCCCGGAGGACGGGCACGCCGCCGAAGGCCTTCCAGACCCCCGCGATCGACACCGCCGACCCCGGGCCGGGGCGCGGCGCCTCGCCGGGGGCTCGCTCCCCAGTGTCCCCCCGGCGGCCCGGCTGCTCGATCTGCGCGCGCACGCTCACAGCAGAAGGAAGAGCTTCGTGAGGAAGAAGTCGGCGATGATGACCGCCACCGAGACCTGCACCACGGTCGCCGTCGTCGCCCGGCCGAGACCTTCGGTCCCTCCCGTCATGGCAAGGCCGTTGTGAGCCCCGATCAGCGTGACGATGACGCCGAAGAAGAAGCTCTTGCCTACCCCTGTGACCAGATCGCGGATCACCACCCAGTAGAAGATCGTGTTCCAGTAGAGATAGACGTCGATCCTCCGCTCGTAGACCGCGATCAGCATCCCGCCCACCAGCGCGATGAAGTCGGCGAGGGCCGTCAGGAGCGGAAACACGAACAGCGCGGCCATCACGCGCGGCACTATCAGGCGCTTGATGTAGTTCACGCCGATCGCGCGGAGGGCGTCGATCTGCTCCGTCACCTTCATCGAGCCCAGCTCGGCCGTGATCCCGGAGGCGACCTTTCCCCCGACCAGGATCGCCGTCAGCACCGGACCCAGCTCACGCAGGACGGAGAGTCCCACGAGCGGTCCGACGTAGAGGTCGGCGCCAAAGCGCGAGAGGTAAACCGAGGACTGTAGCGCGAAGACCATGCCGGTGAAGATCGCCGCGGTGCCGGCGACGACGAGCGAGCGCACGCCCATGCCGTCGAACTCGGCGATGACGAGCGGGATGTAGCGGCGAGGGAGCCACGTGTTCCGGAGGACTTCCCAGGTCAGCAGCGCCAGACCGCCCCAGTAGGCCAGGGCGTTCCGTACGCGAGGCGCGACGAGCTCCCAGCCCGCGGTCACCGCGCCACCCCGCCGAGCGCAAACCCCGTCGAGAAGCGCTCGAAATCCGGCGCGAGCGCGGCGACCCTGTCGGGCGGGGCCACGCCGATCAGATCGTAGACGCAGCCCGCCCCGCGCAGGGTCACGGCCTGGACCGCGACCGGAACGCCGTCCAGCGTGGCCCGGAACCGATGGGCCGTGCCGGGAAGCCCGCCCAGGGTGACCGGCGACTCGACGAGATCCTGTACGTCGCGGAGCCCGAAGCGAAGATGCCGGACCAGCACGGGGAGCGGGCGGACCGGCGGCTTGCCCTCACAGGTGGCATGGGCCATCAACCCGGCGGAGATGTCGGCCCGGCGGAGCGCCACGTCCGCGTCGCTTTCGATCTGCGTCCAGCCTCCCGGGGCGCCCACGCGATAGCCCTTCCATGAGACCACGTAGCGCCCGTCATCGAGACGCACCCCTCCGCACCCGGCGAGCCCGGCGAGGAGAGCAGCCACCGCCGAGAGCCTGCGGAGCGACACGCCGGGGCGCCCTTAGCCCTCCTCCCCAGCAGGGGCAGAGGCGGTCCCCGGCGGCGGCGCGCCGGTCGCCCGGTGCCGGCGACCCAGCTCGGTCAGCACCTGCCGCCCCGAGAGACCCCGCGCGCCGAGCAGCACCAGCGTGTGAAACCAGAGGTCGGCCACCTCGGCAACGAGACGCTCCGATCCCTCTGCGAGCGCGGCAACCACCACTTCGGCCGCCTCCTCGCCCACCTTCCGGGCCATCCGGGCGTCGCCCGCGGCCAGGAGCCCCGAGACGTACGAGCCCTCCCGGGGCGCCGCCCGCCGGGACTGGATCACGCGGTCGACGGCGTCGAGGATCCCCGGCCCCGTTCCGGGACCGCCCTGTGGCCCCGCCTCAGCCTCGGCGGGCCGGTCGACCCGGGTGAAGAAGCACGTGCGGCTCCCCGTGTGGCAGGCCACGCCGTCTTGATGCACGAGGACCAGCAGGGTGTCGCCGTCGCAGTCAGCGTACAGGGCCTCCACGTGCTGGCGGTGGCCCGAGGTCTCGCCCTTTGGCCACAACCTGCCCCGGGACCGCGACCAGAAGTGGGTCAGCCCGGTCGCCAGCGTTCGCTCGATCGCCTCGGCGTTCATCCACGCGACCATCAGCACCTCGCCGGTGCTGGCTTCCTGGACCACCGCCGGGATGAGACCGGTCGCGTCGAAGCGAAGGGCCTCCGAAACCGGGCTCATGAGTCCACCCTCACCGGGCGGGGCTCATCCGCCGACGCTCACGCCGCGGCCTCCTCGAGGCGGATCGGAACGCCACGGGCCTTCAGGTAGCGCTTGGCCTCCGGCACGGTGTGCTCGCCGAAGTGGAAGATCGAGGCCGCGAGGACGGCGTCGGCCTTGCCCTCGACGAGGCCCTCGTAGAGGTGAGCCAGCGTCCCGGCCCCGCCCGAGGCGATCACTGGCACCGGGACGGCCTGGGCGATCACTCGCGTCAGCTCGAGGTCGTAGCCGTCGCGCGTGCCATCCCGATCCATGCTGGTCACCAGGATCTCGCCCGCCCCAAGGTCGGCGGCCTCACGGGCCCAGGCGACCGCGTCGCGCCCCATGGCCCGCCGCCCGCCGTGCGTGTACACCTCGAATGCAGCCCCCGGCCCCCCCGGGAGGGCGGCGCGCCGCTTCGCGTCGATCGCGACCACGATGCACTGGCTGCCGAAGCGCACCGCCGCTTCCCGGATGAGCTCCGGCCGGGCTACGGCCGCCGTGTTCAGCGACACCTTGTCGGCCCCCGCTCGCAGCAGGGTCCGCACGTCGTCCAGGCTGCTGAGGCCGCCACCCACGGTCAGCGGCAGATAGACGGACTCGGCGGTGCGCCGGACCACCTCCAGCATCGTCGCACGCCCCTCGTGAGAGGCCACGATGTCCAGGAACACCAGCTCGTCCGCGCCCTGCCGGTCGTAGGCGATCGCCGCCTGAACCGGATCGCCGGCATCCGCAAGATCGAGGAAGCGGACGCCCTTGACCACCCGGCCGTCCTTGACGTCGAGACACGGGATCACGCGCCGCGCCAGCATCGGCGTCAGGCCGCCACCGCCGCGTTCGCCGCCCCGAGGTCGAGGGCCCCGGTGTAGAGGGCCCGGCCGACGATGGCGCCGGCGACATTCGGGATTGCCGCGAGGCGCACGAGGTCGTCGAGGGTGGCGATGCCCCCGGACGCGATAACGGGCACGGGCGCGCCCGCCGCCAGGGCCGCCGTGGCCTCGAGGTTCGGACCGCGGCCCGTCCCGTCCCGGTGCACGTCGGTGTAGATGACGCCGGCAGCGCCGGCGGCCGCCGCGCGCCGCACGAGCTCGTGGGCCGCGAGAGGCAGCACGTCGGTCCACCCGCGCACCGCCACTCGCCCGTCGACGGCGTCGACCCCAACCAGGATCCGGCCCGGCCATCGGCCGCACGCGGCGTCCATGACGGCCGGGGCCAGGGCCGCCGTCGTCCCGAGCACGGCCCACCGGGCGCCTGTGCCGAGGGTGGCCTCGAGCGTCCTGATGTCGCGCAGACCGCCTCCCACCTCCACCGGGACGGCCGGAACCGCCTCCACCATCGCCTGGATCAGGACGGCGTGCCGGGGCACCCCCTCGAACGCGCCGTCCAGGTCCACCACGTGGAGGCGCCGGGCCCCGCGCGCCGCCCACTGGCGCGCCATGGCGACGGGATCGTCACCGAAGACCGTCGCGCTGTCGGCCCGGCCCTCGACCAGCCGCACGCACCGACCCGCCTGGAGATCGATCGCCGGGATGACGATCACGCCCGGGCCACCTCCGCGCCGCCCACGAGCCGGGCGAAGTTCCCGAGGAGCTTGAGCCCCCAGCGCTGGCTCTTCTCGGGATGGAACTGGGTACCGTAGAGCCCGTCGCGCGCCGCCAGGGCAGGAAAGCGGAGCCCGTACTCGCAGTAGGCGGTCTGCGCGCCCTCCGCGCGAAGCGTCTCCCCCACGTCCGGGTAGTACGAGTGCACGAAGTAGAAGTACGTCCCCGTTGGGATCCCGGCGAGGAGCGGAAGCGCGCCATCGTGCCAGAGCCGGTTCCAGCCCATGTGGGGCACCTTCAGGCCGGGCGGGAAGCGGCGCACGACTCCCGGCAGGATGTCCAGGCCCTTGGCGTGGCCGAACTCCTCGCTCTCCGTGAAGAGCAGCTGGTAGCCGAGACAGATGCCGAGGTAGGGCCGCCCGGCCGCGATGTGTGCTCGGATCGGCTCGACCAGCCCGAGGCGCTCGAGGCTTCCCATGGCGTCCGCGAATGCGCCGTCGCCAGGGACGACCAGGGCCCGGGCCCGCACCACGGTCCGGGGGTCGTCGGTGACCACGACCTCGGGGACGAACTCCGCCAGCGCCTTGCGGACGCTGCCGAGGTTACCCCGGCCGTAGTCGACGATGGCGATCACAGAGCGCCCTTGGTGGAGAGCACGCCCTCGATGCGAGGGTTCATCCGCGAGGCCTCGGCGAGGGCGCGCCCGAACGCCTTGAACAGCGCCTCCGCGATGTGGTGGAGGTTCTCGCCGTAGTGGAGGTTGACGTGGAGGTTCAGCAGCGCGTTCATCGCAAACGCGCGGAAGAAGTCCTTCAGCAGGTCGAGATCGAAGTTCCCGACCCGCGTCTTCGTGAACGGCACGTTGTACGAAAAGTAAGGCCGCCCCGAGATGTCCACGTGGACCGAGGCGAGCGCCTCGTCCATGGGGACATATGCCGTCCCGAAGCGGACGATCCCCCGCTTGTCTCCGAGAGCCTCATGCAAGGCCTTCCCGAGGCAGATACCCACGTCCTCCACCGTGTGGTGAAGATCAACCTCGGTGTCCCCCCGGGCGCTGACCCGAAGATCCAGGAGACCGTGCTTTCCCGCCGCTTCCAGCATGTGATTGAAGAACGGGATCGTGGTGTCGATCGCCATCTCGCCGCGGCCGTCGACGTTCAGCTGCAGCAGGATCTCGGTCTCCCGAGTCCGCCGCTCGACCCGCGCCACGCGGCCGGCCGCCGGCGCGCCGCCGTTGCCGGGTCGCATGGCTCCTTCCACCTCCGCGATCCCGACCGGCGCGGGCTCGGCGTTGCTCGCGCCGTTCCCCGGCTTCGGTCCCCGTCCGTGTCGCCGTCGTCGTCGTGCCATGCTCAGTCGTCTCCTCGCGTGCGGGGGCCTTCCAGACGGATCCGCGCCGCCTCGCCGTGCCCGTGGAGCCCCTCCGCTTCCGCCAGCGCGGCGAGGTGAGGCCACGCCGCCCGCAGGCCGGCCGGCGTGTAGTGGATGAGGCTCGAGCGCTTGATGAAGTCCTCGACCGACAGCCCGGACGCGAAGCGCGCGGTCGCCGCGGTCGGCAGCACGTGGTTCGGGCCGGCCAGATAGTCGCCGACCACCTCGGGTGTGTGGACACCCAGGAAGATCGCCCCCGCGTGCCTCACCTCCGGCAGGCACCTGAAGGGGTCGGCGACCGCGAGCTCCAGATGCTCCGGGGCCAGGCGGTTTGCGATCGCCAGCGCTTCCTCCAGGTCCCGCGTCACCACCACGGCGCCGTGACTCCGGAGCGCCGCCTCGGCGATGGCCGCGCGAGGCAAGGCCGGGCACTGGCGGGCGACCGCCGCCACGACGCGAGCGGCGAGGGCGGCGTCGTCCGTCAGGCACACGGCCCGCGCCATCGGGTCGTGCTCGGCCTGCGCGAGGAGGTCCGCCGCCACGTGGGCCGCTTCCGCGGTGGTGTCCGCGACGACGACGACCTCGCTCGGGCCCGCCACCAGGTCGATGCCGACATCGCCGAAGACAAGGCGCTTGGCGAGCGCCACGTAGAGATTCCCCGGCCCGACGATCTTGTCGACGGGCGGCAGGCTCGCCGTCCCGTAGGCGAGCGCCGCGACGGCCTGGGCTCCGCCCACTCGGTAGACCTCGGTCGCCCCCGCCAGCCGCGCGGCCACCAGCACCGCCGCCGGGAGATGCCCCTCCGCGGCCGGCGGCGAGGCCACGACGAGGTTCCGCACGCCCGCCACCCGCGCCGGGATCAGATTCATGAGCACCGTGGAGGGGTAGGCCGCCCGCCCGCCGGGCACGTAGCAGCCCACCCGGTCGAGCGGCGTCACCTGCTGACCGAGCAGCGAGCCGTGCCCGTCCCGCACCCACCAGGAGCGCGGGAGTTGGTGGCGGTGGAACGCCTCGATCCGGTTGGCCGCCTCGGCGAGGGCCGCCTCGAGGGTGGGGGAGACGGTCGCGGCGGCCCACTCCTCCGCCGAGACGCGAAGCTCCTCCGGCCGGAGCTCGATCCCGTCGAAGCGCTTGGTGAAGTCAAGCAGCGCCGCATCACCCCGCCGCCGGACCTCGTCGACGATCGCCGCGACCTGCGCGACGGCGTTCGGATCGACCGTCGCGGACGGCCGGCCGAGGATCCTTACCACGCCGTCGGTCGACAGCTCGACGGTACGGAGAAGGCGGATCACGGTGCGACCCCGGCGCGCAGCTCCTCCAGCAGCCGGCCGACCGCGCGGTGCGCCGTTTTCTGCGCGGCGCGGTTGACGATCAGCCGGGCCGTCGACTGGAGAATCTCGGCGACCTCGACCAGCCCGTTCGCCCGGAGCGTCTCGCCCGACTGCACGAGGTCCACGATGCGCTCGGCCAGCCCGACGAGCGGCGCCAGCTCGATCGAGCCGTCGAGCCGAACCACCTCGACCTGTATGCCCCGCTCGGCGAAGTACCGGCGGGTGAGGTTCGGATACTTCGTCGCCACGCGCACCCAGGACCACTTCGCCGGGTCATCGCGCTCCCACAGCTCCCGCGGCTCTGCGACCACGAGCCGGCACACGCCGAAGCCGAGGTCGAGCGGTTCGTAGACGTCCGGCTCCTGCTCGAGCAACACGTCCTTGCCGACGATCCCGACGTCGGCGGCCCCGTGCTCGACGTACGTCGGCACGTCGAGCGGCTTGAGAATCAGTAGGCGGAGGCGACCGGTCGGGTCCGCGAACAGCAGCCGTCGGCTGTCGTCCTCCGGCAGTCCCTGAAACCCGGCGCGCCCCAGCAGGTCCAGCGCCGGCCGGAGCAGCCGACCCTTCGGCAGCGCGAGGGTGAGCGGACGCCCGTTGCCAGTGGCGCTGACCGCCTCCCACTCCACGTCCTCACCTCTCTCGACGGATCCGCGCCCCGAGCGCGGCAAGCTTCTGCTCCATCCTCTCGTAGCCCCGGTCGAGGTGGTACACGCGCGACACCTCGGTGGTCCCCCAAGCCGCCAGGCCTCCAAGCACGAGCGAGGCCGAGGCACGGAGGTCGGTGGCCATCACGCGCGCCCCTTGGTAGGCGGGGACGCCCCGGATCACCGCGCGATTGCCCTCGATCTCGATCCCCGCGCCGAGGCGTCGCAGCTCTGCCGCGTGCTGGAAGCGGTTCTCGAAGATCGTCTCGGTGATCACGCTCGATCCCTCGGCGAGCCCGAGCAGCGCCATCATCTGGGCCTGCATGTCGGTCGCGAATCCGGGGAACGGGTTGGTCACGAGATCGGTGGCCCGGGGCCGCCCCTCGGCGCTGATCCGGACGCGGTCGGCACCGATCTCCAGCCGGGCGCCCGTCGCCTCGAGCTTGTCGAGGACGGCGCTCAGGTGGGCCGGCACCACGTCCCGCACCGTCACGTCGCCGCCGGTGATGGCGCCGGCCACCAGGAAGGTGCCGGCCTCCACGCGATCCGGGATGATCCGGTGCCGGGCGCCGCCGAGCTCGGGTACGCCCTCGATCTCGATGCGCTCGGTCCCGGCGCCGTGAATGCGCGCGCCCATCGCCGTGAGCAGGCGCGCCAGATCCGGGACCTCGGGCTCCCGCGCCGCGTTCTCGAGGATCGTCGTGCCCTCGGCGAGCGCCGCAGCCATCATGAGGTTCTCGGTGCCCGTCACCGTCACGAGGTCGAACACGATCCGCGCACCCTTCAACCGCGCGGCCCGCGCCTCCACGTAGCCCTGGGCGAGCGTGACCTCGGCGCCGAGCCGCTCCAGGCCCTTGAGATGGAGATCGATGGGCCGCACCCCGATCGCGCAGCCGCCGGGCATGGAGACGCGCGCCCGGCCGGCCCGCGCCAGGAGCGGCCCCAGGACCAGGACGGACGCGCGCATGGTCGAGACCAGCTCGTACGGCGCCTCGACCGACCGAAGCACCGCTGTCCGCGCGACGGTGGAACCCTCCCGCTCTTCGATCTCGGTGCCGAGCCCCTGCAGCAGCGCCTTGATCGTGGCGACGTCAGCCAGGCGCGGCACGTTGTCGAGCACGACAGGCTCCGCCGAGAGGAGGGAGGCCGCGAGGAGCGGCAGAGCCGCATTCTTCGCCGCGCTCACCTGCACGTCCCCGCGGAGCGGAACCCCACCCTCGATGACGAGTCTGGCCGCCATCTAGCGCCTCCGTGCCTCGAGCACGCGCTCGAACCCCCGGAAGTCCCGGTGGACGATCACCTCCGCATAGCGCCCGTCCGCTGCGGCGAGCGCCCGCGCCGCCACACCGTGCTCCTCCCCGATCTCGACGAGGAGGGCGCCCCCCGGGCGGAGCCAGTCGGGGGCCCCGGCGAGGAGCCGACGAATGACGTCGAGACCGTCCGCACCCCCGTCGAGCGCCCCGCGCGGCTCCCAGTCGCGTACTTCGACGGGAAGCCGCGGCAGGATAGGCGCGGCCAGGTAGGGCGGGTTCGCCACCGCCAGGTCCACCCGCCCCGCCGGGACGCGCCCCGAGAGCGGGCCGAAGAGATCGCCCTCGAGCACCCGGACGCGCCCGGCGAGGGCGAGGCGACGCACGTTCGACCGGGCGCACGCGGCGGCCAGCCTGGCCCGCTCGACGGCCCAGACGGTCCAGTCCGGACGCCGCGCGGCCAGGGCACACGCGATGGCACCCGACCCGGCACAGAGGTCCAGCGCCGTGGCGGCGGCCGGGAGGCCGAGCCCGAGCGCGCGTGCGACCAGCTCCTCGGTCTCGGGGCGCGGGATGAACACCCCCGGGCCTACCGCCAGGACGAGGCCGCTGAACTCCGTCTCGCCAAGAAGGTACTGGACGGGCTCGTGCTGCGCGCGCCGCATCACGAGCGCCTCGAATGCCGCGCGGGCCGCGGCGGGCACGGCCGTCCGGCCCCGCGTGTAGAGGCCGAGCCGCGTCGTCTCGAGCGCGCAGGCCAGGAGGGCCTCGGCGTCCTGGCGGGCGGTCACGCTCCCCGCCGCGCTGAGGCGCGCAGCCGCGGCGTCGAGCAGGACGGCGGCCGTCGGCCCGGAGGCGGCGGCGACGTCCGGCATCATGCCTCGAGCGACTCGAGCTGCTCGGCCCGTTCGGCCGCAAGCAGCGCCTCGGCCAGCTCGTCCAAGTCCCCTTCGAGGACGTAGGGCAGCTGGTGGACCGTGAGTCCGATCCGGTGGTCGGTCACGCGGCCCTGGGGGAAGTTGTAGGTTCGGATCCGCTCGCTGCGCTCGCCGGTGCCGACCTGACTCTTGCGCGCGGCGGCGATCTGGGACCGCTGCTCCTCCTGCGCCTGCTCGAGGAGGCGCGCCCGGAGCACCCGCATCGCCTTCGCGCGGTTCTTGATCTGCGAGCGCTCGTCCTGGCAGGTGACGACGAGGCCCGTCGGTAGGTGCGTGATGCGCACCGCCGAGTCCGTCGTGTTGACCCCCTGGCCGCCCGGTCCCGACGCGCGGTACACGTCGACCTTGATGTCCTTCTCCTCGACCTTCACGTCGACGTCCTCCGCTTCCGGGAGGACCGCGACGGTCACGGTCGAGGTGTGGATCCGCCCGGCGGACTCCGTCTCCGGGACCCGCTGGACCCGGTGGACCCCACGCTCGAACTTGAGCCGGCTCCAGGCCCCCTTGCCCTGAACAGACAGGATGACCTCCTTGAAGCCGCCCTGGCCCGTCGGGTGGCTGTCGAGGATCTCGAGCCGGAACCCGTGGCGCTCCGCGTACTTCGTGTACATGCGTGCGAGGTCAGCGGCAAAGAGGGCCGCCTCGTCGCCCCCCGCGCCCGCCCGGATCTCGACGAGGACGTTCCGGTCGTCACGGGCGTCCCGCGGCAAGAGCATCGCGCGTAGACGCTCCTCGAGGCCCCGCTCCCGGACGCGCAGGTCCTCGAGCTCGAGGCCGGCCAGCTCCCGGAGCTCCGCGTCGCCGTCCTCGCCGAGAATGTGGTTGGCCTCTTCGATGCGCGCGAGGACGTCCTTGTACAGTCTGAACGCCGTCACGACGGGCTCGATCTCGGCCGCCGCCTTGGCAAGCCGCGCATACTCCGCGCGCCCACCGGACGCGTTGGCGGCCTCGGCGAGGCGGGTCGCAAGCTCCTCGTAGCGGCTTTCGATCTGCCGGAGCTTATCGAACACGATCCGCGCTCAGGCCCCCGGGGACGGCGTTCCTGGGCCCGGCCCCGCGCCGGGGGCGGCTAGCGCTTCCGGTTGGCGTACTTCTTCTGGAAGCGTTCGACGCGCCCGGCCGTGTCCACCAGCTTCTGCTTGCCAGTGAAGAACGGGTGGCACTTCGAGCAGATCTCCACCCGGATGTTCGCGCTGGTGGACCGGGTGTGGATGACCTCGCCGCAGGCGCAGGTGATCGTGGTCTCGACATACTCGGGATGGATGGCGGCCTTCACGGAAAGTCCTCCCACACAAGCGAAAATGAGAGCCTGCCCAGCGTACCACACGCGCCCGGCTCCAGCAAGGCGTGAGGGCCCGCGGGGCCCCTCCGGAAACGACAACGGCCGCCGCCCGGACGGGGTTCCCCGGGGACGGCGGCCGGCCGGCAGCAGGCCGATCTCAGCCGAGCGACTGCATCGAGGCCAGGAACTCCTTGTTCGACCGGGTCATCCGGAGCTTGTCCACCAAGAGCTCCATCGCCTCGACCGGGTTGAGCTGCGACAGCGCCTTCCGGAGGAGCCACAGGCGCTGGAGCTCGTCCCGCTCGATCAGGAGCTCTTCCTTCCGGGTCCCGGATTGCTCGATGTTGATCGTCGGGAAGATCCGCTTGTCCATGAGCCGCCGGTCCAGGTGGACCTCCATGTTCCCGGTGCCCTTGAACTCCTCGAAGATCACGTCGTCCATCCGGCTGCCCGTGTCCACGATGGCGGTGGCCATGATGGTGAGCGACCCGCCCTCCTCGATGTTGCGGGCGGCCGCGAAGAACCGTCGGGGACGCTGCAACGCGTTCGCGTCGAGGCCGCCCGAGAGCACCTTGCCCGATGACGGGATGACCGCGTTGTGGGCGCGCGCGAAGCGCGTGATCGAATCCAGGAGGATCACAACGTCTCGCTTGTGCTCGACGAGCCGCTTGGCCTTCTCGATCACCATGTCCGCGACCTGGATGTGCCGCTGCGGCGGCTCGTCGAACGTCGAGGAGATCACCTCCCCGCGGACGCTCCGCTGCATGTCGGTGACTTCCTCCGGGCGCTCGTCGATCAGGAGGACGATGAGGTACACCTCCGGATGGTTCTTCGCAATGGCGTTCGCGATCGCCTGGAGGAGCATCGTTTTGCCGGTGCGGGGAGCCGCCACGATGAGACCCCGCTGCCCCTTCCCGATCGGGACCAGGAGGTCCATGACCCGCGTCGACAGGTCCTCCGGGTTGTGCTCGAGGCGAATCCGCTCCATTGGATAGAGCGGCGTCAGGTTGTCGAAGAGAATCTTGTCCTTCGCCTGCTCCGGCGATTCGTAGTTGATCGCCTCGACCTTCAGCAGCGCGAAGTAGCGCTCCGAGTCCTTCGGGGGCCGGACCTGGCCCGAGATGGTGTCCCCGGTTCGCAGGTCGAAGCGCCGGATCTGGGACGGCGACACGTAGATGTCGTCGGGGCCCGGCAGATAGTTGTAGTCCGGTGCCCGCAGGAAGCCGAAGCCGTCGGGCAGCACCTCCAGCACGCCTTCCGCGTAGATGAGCCCGTCGCGTTCGGCCTGCGCCTGCAGGATCTTGAAGATCAGCTCCTGCTTGCGGAGCCCGGAGAAGCCCTGGACTCCGAGGTCGCGCGCGATCGTGTTGAGGTCCGGGATCCCCTTCTCTTTCAGCTCGGTCAGGATAAGGCCGCCGGTCCGGCCGGCGGTGCTGACCTCGTTGGGGCTCGGCTCGGCGGGAAGATCGGGCATGACGACGCGCTCGCGCTCCGGGCCGGGATTCGGACCGGCGCCGGGCCGACGGGGGAACCGGTGGCGCGGATGGCGGGGCGGTGGAGGGTTGCTCACGGCTGTGGATCGCTCCTTTGAGGTGCGGTGTGGCGAGGACTGTCAGGGGATCGCGCGCGCGGTGGCGTCACGCTCAGTCATCTATAGCACCGGCGGCTGGACTCTGTCAACCAATGGCGCGCGGGCAAGCGGCCGGCCCGGTCACAGGCGGATCGCGATCAGCGCGCGTCGCCGGAGGGCTTCCAGCCACTCGTCGAGCCGCTCCTGTCCTTTCTTCTGGAGCAGGAGGTCACGGACCTGCTGGCGCGCGTCGGCGAGTCGCTCCGCAGTGAGCTCCTCGCGGTCCGCGAGCTTCAAGATGTGGTACCCGGCCCCCGAGCGGATCGGCTCCGTGATCTGCCCCTTCTGGAGCGCCAGCAGCGGTCGCTCGAAGGCCGCGTCCAGCTCGCCCCGCGCCAGCCAACCGAGATCACCGCCCGCCGGGTCCTTGGCGCGGCTTCGGGCCAGCTCCGTGAAGTCGGCGCCGCCCGCCAGCGCGGTCACGATGCTCTCGATCTCCCGCTTCGCGGCTTCCCAGGCAGCGGGGGAGGTGCTTGGCTCGGCCATCACGGCGAGGTGCACCGCATGATACTTGAGGCCGGCCTCGAACTTGTCCCGATTCTGGGCTAGGTACTGGTCGACCTCGGATTCCGTGACGGTGGCGCGACGGACGACGCGGCGGCTGCGGACGCGCTGGGCGAGGAGCTGGTCGCGCAGCTCCCGGCGCAGGGATTCCCAGGTCACGCCGAGCGACTGGAACTGGGACTCGATCTTGGCGCGATCGCCGCCGTTGCGCTTCACGAAGTCGTCGATGAGGTTGCGCAGATCGTCCTCGGTGACCTCGATCTTCTCGCGCTTGGCCTCCTGGACCTGAAGCCGATGGTCCACGAGCCGGTTCAGCACCGCCCGCTCGACCTCGGGCGCGTTTGACGCGGGACGGGAGTCGCGGCTGGAGAGGGCGATCGCCTCCTGCAACTCGGACATCATGATGACGTCGCCGTTGACCACCGCCACCACCCGGTCGATGACGGCCTGGGTCTCCGGGATGGGCGGCGCCTCGCCGGCGCGCACCAGGACCCCGCCGCTCCCCGCCGGCACCGGGGGCAGCGGGCCAGCCGGCCCGCGGCAGGCGCCGAACGCCCCCGCCACGAGCAGCCCCGCGAGCGCGAGCAGCGCTCTCCTCATCGGCGTGCCTCCGTCGGTCCCCGGAACTCGCCGAGGAGCCGGGTGAGGGTCTTGAAGGTGTCCGGCCAAGGTCCGCGGGGGACGGTGGCCTCCAGCACGAACTCCCGGACGGTCCGCAACCGGCGTCCGTGGGCTCGGAGGAGCTCGATCAGGCGCTGCGGTGGCACCGGCGTGCTGGGCGCGAACGTGAGGAGCGCGTGGCCCGCGCGCACCTCCAGGCGCTCGAGACGAAGGGCTTTGGCGTCGAGCCGCAGCGTCACGACGTCGAGCAGCCGCGCGGCCGCCTCCGGGAGCGGGCCGAAGCGGTCCCGGAGCTCGCGCCCCGCGTCCTCGATCTCCGCGGCGGTCCGCACGCCCGCGAGCCGCTTGTAGAGCGCCAGGCGCTGCGCGGGCTCCGCCACGTATGCCTCGGGGAGGTAGGCGGCCGCGTCCACCGTGACCACGGGGTCCACCTCGTCTTCGACCGGCTCCCCGCGCAGCTCCCGTGCGGCCTCCTCGAGGAGCTTCAGGTAGAGGTCGAAGCCGACCATCTCGATCTGCCCGTGCTGCTGGGCGCCCAGCAGGTTGCCCGCTCCCCGGATCTCCATGTCACGGAGCGCGATCTTCAGGCCTGACCCGAGCGCCGTGAGCTCCTGGATCACGCGGAGCCGCTTGGCCGCCGTCTCGTCGAGGCGGCCGTCGGCGGGAATGAGGAGATACGCGTACGCCTGGAGCCGGTCACGCCCCACCCGGCCGCGTAGCTGGTAGAGCTGCGCGAGGCCCAGGCGGTCCGCGCGATTGATGATGATCGTGTTCGATGCCGGGATGTCGAGGCCCGACTCGATGATGGCGGTGGCCACGAGCACATCGTACGCGCCCCCGACGTAATCCAGCATGGTTCGTTCGAGCGTCGCCTCCCGCAGCTGGCCGTGTGCCATCGCGATCCGCGCCCGGGGGACGAGACGCTGGATGAAGCGCGCGAGGGCCGGCAGGGACTGGATGCGGTTGTGGACGACGAAGACCTGCCCGCCGCGTCCGAGCTCGCGCTCGATCGCCTCCTTGATCACGTGGGGATCGAACCGGCACACGACCGTCTCCACCGCGAGGCGCTCAGCCGGCGGCGACTCGATGATGGAGAGGTCACGGATCCCTGACATCGCCATGGACAGGGTCCGCGGGATGGGGGTGGCGGTGAGCGTGAGCACGTGGACGGACTTCCGGAGCTGCTTGAGACGCTCCTTGTGCGCCACGCCGAAGCGGTGCTCCTCGTCCACCACGAGGAGCCCGAGATCCTTGAACGCCACGTCCTTCGACAGGAGGCGGTGCGTGCCGATGACGACGTCCACGGTTCCCGCCGCCAGGCCCGCCAGTACCGCCTTCTGTTGGACGGGCGACCGGAAGCGGGAGAGCATCTCGACGCGCACGGGATACGGCACGAAGCGCTCGCGGAACGTGTTCCAGTGCTGCTCGGCGAGGATCGTCGTCGGCACCAGGACGGCCACCTGGTGGCCGTCGAGCGCGACCTTCAGGGCCGCCCGCATTGCCACTTCGGTCTTGCCGTAGCCCACGTCCCCGCAGACGAGCCGGTCCATGGGCTGGCGGCGCTCGAGGTCGGCCTTGACCTGACGGATGGCTTCGAGCTGGTCCGGCGTCTCCTCGAAGGGGAACGCCGCCTCGAACTCGTGCTGCCAGGGCGTGTCAGCGGCGCAGGCTAGACCCTCGACCACCTGCCGCTCGGCGTAGAGGCGCAGCAGCTCCTGCGCCATCTCTCGCAGCGAGGCGCGCACCGACTCCTTCGTCCGCTGCCAGGTCGTGGCCCCGAGCTTGTCCAGGCGCGGCGCCGCGTCGCCGGACCCCGCGTACTTGGTGACCGCGGCCATCCGCTGGACCGGCAGGTAGAGGCGCGCCCCCTCCGCGTACTCGAGGAGGAGGTAGTCGGCGGGATCCCCGTCCACCGCCAGGGTCACGAGCCCCGCGTAGCGGCCGATCCCGTGCTCGACGTGGACGACCAGATCGCCCGGCGCGAGGTCGGTGAACGCCGCGATCGCGGCCCCGCGCTGGTAGGTCGGCCGGCGACGCATCGTGCGGTGGTGCCCGAACAGCTCGGTCTCTGTGAGGCACACCAGGCCGAGCGCCGGACACTCGAACCCGACGTGAGCGCCCCCTACCAGCACCGCGAGGGGCTCGGGCCCGAGCAGCTCGGTGAGCTGCGGCGCCTCGTGCGCGAGATCCCGGAGGATCTCCTGGAGCCGGTCCGCCGTCTTGGGGTCGGGAACCAGGAGTCGCACCCGGAATCCCTCACCGCGCCAGGCGGCAAGCGCCGGCTCAAGCCGCCGGAACTGGCCGCGGACGCTCTCGATCGACCGCGTCTCGAGACGGAACGCGTCGGGCGCGTCGGTCACGAGCACGCCGCAGTCCACCCGCGGGCGGTCGCCGAGCGTGGAGAGCGCAGCCGCCCCAGGCGCCCCGGGCACGAGGAGGGCCGGGTCGGCGACCGCCACCGGGGCGTCGGCGGGCAGGTAGGGCCCGAGGCCCCCGCCGTCCTCCGCCGCACCGGCCAGCATTGGGAGGACGAGGAGCGCCGCGACCGCCCCCGTCGAGCGTTGAGTGGTCGGGTCGAAGGTCCGAAGGGACTCGAGGTCGTCCCCAGTCAGCTCAACCCGGACGGGCAGGGAGCCCGCCGGTGAGAAGACGTCGACGATCCCGCCCCGGACCGCCCACTGGCCCACCCCCGTCACGGTCTCCACCCGCTCGTAGCCCGCGGCTTGCAGGTGCTCGACCAGCGCCTCCCGGTCGATCGCGTCGCCCGGCGCGAGCGTGAGGACCTGGCGCCGGAAGGCCGCCGGGGCCGGGAGCGACGCCTCGATCCCGCGGGCGGGCACGACCATCCAGAGCGGCTCCCGGCGGAGCAGCCGGCCGAGGATCCCCACGCGGCCCGCGTCCTCTTCCCGCGCCCCGCCGTCGCGCCAGAGGGCAGCGTGCGGAACGGGTATCAGGACAACCTCGCCCGGCGCCTTCCGGCCGAGCGCGGCGGCGAAGGCTCGCAGGTCGTCGAGGGTCCGGAGCGCCGTCGGCTCGTCCGCCACGACCACGAGCGCGGCGCGGTCGGGGGGGAGGAGCGCGGCCAGCGCGAGGGACGCCGCCGAGCCCCACAGCCCTTGCAGCTCGACCCGCCTCGCTCCCCGCGCGAGGGCCGCTCGCGCAGGGACGAGGTCGCCCCACGCGTCGAGGGTGGGGGGGGCGGCGGTGACCAGCGACGCCATGACTCTGCTCAGCGCAGCGCTTGCCCGAGGTGGAAGGACAGGTTCTCCAGCTCGATGGACAGGTCGACGTTCTGCAGCCGCACGTCCTTCGGCACCTTGACGCGGGCCGGCGCGAAGTTGAGGATGGCGCGGACGCCGGCCGCAACCAGCCGGTCCGCGACGGTCTGCGCCGCCTCGGCGGGGACCGCGACGACGCCGATCTGGATCGCCTGACCCTTCACGACGCCCGGCAGCTCGGCCAGAGCCTGGATCGACAGCCCATTGACCCGGCGCCCGATCTTGGCCGGGTCGTCGTCGACGATGGCCGCGATCCGGAAGCCCTGACGCGCAAAGCCACGGTAGTGGAAGAGTGCGGACCCGAGGTTGCCGAATCCGACCAGCACCACGCGCCACTCCCGGTCCAGCCCCAGGATCCGCTGGATCTCCGCCCGGAGGGTGGTCGTGTCGTAGCCGATCCCCCGGATGCCGAACTCCCCGAAGTAGGCGAGATCCTTCCGGACCTGGGCCGAGTTCAGGTGGAACCGGGCGGCCAGCTCCTGCGAGGAGACCGTCTTGACGCCGTCCTCCTCAAGCTGCGCGAGGCATCGAAAGTAGACGGACAGGCGCCGCACGGTCATCTCCGGGATGCGTGGCGGGCGACCTCCGGAACGCGGCATACGCAGCGCCACGGCGGGCCGGACGGACGGCGCGGAGCCGCCCGCCCGGCGCGCCGCCTTTACTTGAACGGGTTCGCGAAGAGCAGGATGATCGCGATGACCAGCGTGTAGATCGCGAGCGACTCGATCAGCGCCAGACCGATGATCATCGCGGTCTGGATCCGGGCCGCCGCGCCAGGCTGGCGCGCCATGCCCTCCAGCGCCGCAGCGATCGCGCGCGCCTGGCCGAGGCCGCAGAGACCGGCCGCCAGGGCCATCCCGATGCCCGCCGCGATGACCGTGAACGGCCCGACCCAGGACCCCGTCGCCGCCGCGTCCTGCGCGTAGGCGACGCCCTCGGCGAGGCTCACGGACAGCCCCAGAAGCATGACTGCGACGATACGCACCTTCTCTCCTCCTTCCCCGTTCCGCCCGGGCCCCCAGGCCGCGTCGGCGGCGGGGGCGCCGTTAGTGATGGGCGGGCGCCACGGCCCCGGGGCCGTCGTGTCCCGCGTGATCGCCGCGATCCCCCGGAGCTCCGTGCCCGTGCTCCGAGCCGTGCTCGGACTCGAGGGCGCCCGCGATGTAGAGCATCGAGAGCATGCAGAAGATGAACGCCTGTAGGAATGCCACCAGGAGCTTCAACGGGAACAAGAAGCCGACGGTGAACAGGATCGTCGCGATGGTCCCTATGCCGCCGACCACGAGGCCGAGGGCGCCCGCCGCTCCCGAGAGCGCCCACGTCGAGAGCCCCACGGTCATGAAGAAGACGATGGAAAGCAGGATGTGGCCCCCGAGCATGTTGCCGAAGAGCCGGAGGGTGAGCGACAGGGGCCGCGCGAGGTGGCTGATCAGCTCGATCGGGACCATCAGCGGCGCCAGGGCCGGCATGGGCCCGGCGAAGTGCTTGAGGTAGGCGCCCAGCCCGTGCGCCCGGATCCCGATCCAGTGATAGGAAAAGAACACCACGAGGGCACACGCCAGGTTGGTGTTGACGTTGTCGGTCGGCGCCGTGAAGCCGGGCACCAGGCCGAGGAGGTTCGACGCGAAGATGAAGAGACCGAGCGTCGCGATCAGCGGCAGGAACCGCCGCCCTTCGCGCCCGATGACGTCGTCGATCAGCTCGATCACGAACTCGAGGACCGCCTCCGCCGCGTTCTGGAGTCCCCGCGGGACGAGCGCCGGCCGGCGCGGCACCAGGTACGCGACGACGATGAGAAGCGCCATCACCAGCCACCCGAAGGCCACGTGATGCGGCAGCCCGAAGGTGTTGAAGAGGGGGGGCTCGAGCTCGTGCACCGACGCCGTCCTCAGGCGACCCGTCCGGCCCGAAGACCGGTCAGGATCACCGCTACCGGGACGAGGGTCAGCGAGAGGAGGAGGCCGGCGAGGCCGAGACCGGTCTGGGTCACAGCCACGCCCGCCAGGCAACCGAGCAGCCCCAGCCGGAGCCCGCTCGCCCCGAGCCAGACGGGCCGTGACGACATCCGCCCCGCCAGGGCCCGATCGATCGCCCAGGCGAGCCCGCCGAAGTTCAGGAGGGTCAGCGCGCTCCCGATGAGCACCCCCACGGCGTCCGCTGGGCCGCGGAGGAAGCCGCAGGCACCGGCGAGCCCGAGTGCCAGCGCCCCGGCAAGGAGCCATACTCCACGGGTCAGGTCAGTCGGAACCGTCACCCTCACCCTGCCTCCCCTCGCGGCCGAAGAGTCCCACCGCGCGGAAGAGATTGACGAAGCCCGACGCGATGCCGAGCAAGAGCCCCACCAGCATCAGCCACGGGGCGCTGCCCAGCCACCGGTCCAGGACGTAGCCCCCCCACAAGCCCAGGACGGTGGAAATCACCAGCGTGAGCCCCACCCCGCTGAGAGTCCCGAGCTGCCGGATCCAGCGTCGGTTCGACTGGCCCGGCTCGGCTGCGCTCACACCCATGCTCCCAAGGGGCGGTAGGGGACGCTTGTGAACACTAGCACAGCACCCCACCCCTGACAACCGGCGTCCCGCACGTCGATCGAGGAGCGAGGTTCGCGCCACCTGACGCGCCCGCCGGGTCACCCCCTCGGTCCGATCCTTCGGGCGCGCGCCGACCTCCCCGTTCGGCGGATGCGCGATCTTGACCGCCCACGTATCGTGGCCCCAGGAGGATGTCGCAATGGCCCACGCTGCCCACGCCGGTGACGCTCTGAGCACGCTATCCGACCAGCTGGCCGACGCCGTGGAGCACGCCGGTCCAGCGGTGGTCCAGGTGAATGGCCGCCCGCGACGACCGTCCAGCGGGGTGATCTATGCGCCCACCCTCGTCCTGGCCGCTGAGCACGCCATCGAGCGTGAGGACGATCTGACCATCGAGACGGTGGCCGGGTCGCCGCTCCCGGCCCAGCTCGTCGGCCGGGACCTCGCCAGCGACCTCGCCGTGCTCCGCGTGCCCGGCCTGACAGCCCCGCCGGCCACGGCCGCCTCGGGGTCGGCCCGGGTGGGGCAATTCGTCCTGGCGGTCGGTCGGCCGGGCGGGCGCGAGCTCATGGCCAGCATCGGCATCGTGAGCGCGGTCGGGGGGCCGGTGCGGACACGCGGGGGGACGCTCGAGCAGTACCTCCGGACCGACGCGACTCCGTATCCCGGCTTCTCGGGCGGCGCGCTGATCGATGCCCGTGGCGCCGTGCTCGGCATCCTGACAACCGGCCTGGCCGGGGGCGCGGCCCTCGCCGTGCCCGTGGCCGTCGCCTGGCGGCTGGCGGAGCCTCTGGCCCGGCAGGGGTACGTGCCGCGGGGATGGCTCGGGATCGGCAGCCAGCCGGTCCGCATTCCCGCCGGCCAGCGCGGAGGCCGGACGCAGGAGACGGGGCTCCTGATCGTCGAGCTTGCGCCCGACAGTCCGGCGCTCCGGGGGGGCCTCCTGCTCGGAGACATCCTGGTCGCCGTCGACGGCCAGGCGATGGAGGATGGTGAGGCGCTCCAGGCATTCCTGGGGGGCGATCGCGTGGGCCGGCCCCTGGCGGTCCAGGTCCTTCGCGGCGGCGCCCTGGCCACCCTCGAGCTGACGGTCGGCCAGCGGCCCGGGCGAGCGCGGTGAGCCCCGTACTCGAGGCGACGCCGGCCGCCGCAGGGTGGGCGGGCCTCTTCCCCGAGGTCCTCCATCGCGTGCAGCCCAGCATCGTCCGCGTCCACGGCCGCGGCCCGGCCGGCGCGGGAGGGGTCGTCTGGGGACCCGAGGCCGTGGTGACCAACCACCATGTCGTCGCGGGAGCACGGCAGGCGCTACGCGTGCTGTCGGTGGACGGTCGCGCGCACGCCGCGCGCATCCTCGACACCAGCCGGCGGCTGGACCTGGCGCTCCTCGAAGTCCCGGGGGCGGAGCTGGTGCCGGCGCCGATCGGCCGCTCCGCGCGCCTCCGGGTCGGCGAGCTGGTCTTCGCGGTCGGCCACCCGTGGGGGCAGCCGTGGGTGGTGACGGCCGGCGTGGTGAGCGCCCTCGGCACCCTTCCGGTCCCGGGCCGAGCCGGGGTCGAGACGTTCATTCGCTCGGATGTCCGCCTCGCCCCGGGCAACTCTGGGGGCCCGCTGCTCGATGCCCGGGGCCAGGTCGTCGGGCTGAACACGATGGTGATCGGCGGCGACCTCGCCGTGGCCATCCCGAGCGACGTCGTACGGCAGTGGCTCGGCGAAGGGTCATGATCCGCGTCTTCGTCGCGGCCCGGGCCGGCGCGCAGCGCCTCGGGCTTCGCGCCCGACTCGAGGGACCAGGGATCGTCGTGGTCGGCGATGGGCCGACGCCGGACGGCGCCCCGCCGGACGCGGACGTCGTCGTGATCGCCGATGCCGAGCGGCTCCCGATGGGCGGCGGCCCGCTTGGCGGGGTCGGGACGCGCGCCGTCGTGGCGCTGGCCGACGACGAGCGGCCCGCACGGGCCCTCCGCGGGTTGCCCCTGCGGGGCTGGGCCATCGTCTCGCGCGACGTCACGGCGGCCGAGCTCCGCGCGGCGACGGAGGCGGCCGCCCAGGGGTTCACCGTTCTCCCGGCGGCGCTGGTGCCCCGGCTCCTCCCCTCGCGGGGCGCCGAGGGGGCCGAGCCCCTCGGGGAGGAGTCGGAGCCGCTCACGCCGCGTGAGCGTGAAGCCCTGGAGCTCCTGGCCCAGGGGCTGTCCAACCGGCAGATCGCCGAGCGGCTCGGCATCAGCGAGCACACGGCGAAGTTCCACGTGGCCGCAGTCTTCGGAAAGCTCGGCGCCGCGAGCCGGACCGAAGCGGTGAGCCGCGGCGTTCGCCGCGGTCTGATCACGCTCTGACAGGGAGCCGCGGGGCGACAGCGCGCCGGTCGGCGCGAGATGCACCCAGGCCCGCTTGCGCCGCCCCCCGATCCGGGGCGAGCCCCGGAGCCGTCGGCCAATCCGCCAACCTTCGCCGTCCTAGGCATGCCCGCAATCCGCGAGACCCGCGCCGCCCGTAGGAGCGATGAGGCCCCATCCACATCACCCGACAGGAGGCGGTCATGCAACGCGTCCGACATCGGTCCACGGTTTCGGCCCTGGCAGTCTTGGCGGTGGTCTTGCAGCTCCTGGCTCTGGTCGGCTCCGCTCGTGCAGCCAGCCACCGGGAGGCGCCACTGATCGCGCTCGACCCGGCGGCGGACATCACCGACGTGTACTTCTTCCGGAGCTGGGAGGATCCGACCCGGGTCGTGCTCGTCATGAACGTGATCCCGGGCCAGGAGCCGAGCTCCGGTCCGAACTACTTCAACTTCGACGATCAGGTCCGCTACGCCTTCCACCTCGACACGAACGGCAACGGAACGGCGGAGAACCTCGTCTACGAGGTCCGCTTCAGGACGAGGATCCGGGGCACGGTGAAGACGCTGAAGCTCCCCGTGGGGTACGCCGGCGTGCCGCCCATCACCGCGCTGTCCGGTCCCGACGCGGCCGGCATCGGCATCCGCCAGACCTACACGGTGACCGAGATCCGGAACGGACATCGGCGAGAGCTGGGAACCCAGGAGATGGTGGCGGTGCCCTCGAACGTGGGCCCGCTGACCATCCCGAACTACGAGGCACTGGCCGCCCAGGGCATCTATCCGCTCGCGAACGGTGGGCGGGTCTTCGCGGGGCAGCGGGACGAGACCTTCTACATCGACCTCGGCGCGACCTTCGACACGGTCAACCTCCGGCGCAACCCGCCGATCCTGGCGCAGGACGAGGACGAGGACGACACCGTCAGCCCGTTCGGCGTCGACACGTTCTCCGGCTTCAACGTCAACACGATCGCGATCGAGATTCCGATCTCCGAGCTCACCAGCAACCCGAACGCGGTGGTGGGCCTGTACGCCTCGACGAGCCGGCCCAAGAACCTCCACCGGCGCGATGACGGCACGTCATTCGGCTCGGGCGACTGGGTGCAGGTCGCCCGCATGGCCAACCCCCTCGTCAACGAGCTCATCATCAGCACGGACCGCAAGGACCGCTGGAATGCGACCGACCCGGAGGACGAGGCGCAGTTCCTGAGCTTCTACCTCAACTCGAGCCTCGCCACGGTGCTGAACCTCCGGTACGGGACCCAGTTCCCGACGGCGGGGCGCACCGATCTGGTCGCGGCGCTCCTCCAGTACGGCGGGGACGGCACGTGCGGCAAGAACGACCGGTGCTCGGAGCTCTTGCGCTTGAACCTGGGCACGCCGCCGACCACGCCCGAGCTCCAGAAGCGGATGGGGGTCCTCGCCGGCGACCCCGCGGGCTTCCCGAACGGCCGGCGGCCGAACGACGACGTGACGGACATCGCGCTTCGGGTGGTCGGCGGCATCCTGCTGACGCTCAATGACCCGGGCGCCTTCGCGAGCTTTCCGCGGCTCGGCGACGGGGTGAACTTCAACATCGGGACCCAGAGCTCTTCAGTCACGGCGAACGGCATCGCCACGACCTTTCCCTTCCTGCCGTCACCCCATCCCGGGCGGAGCCCCCGTCACATGGACTGCGGTGAGGGCGCCGTGTACCCGGGCGTGACCCCGTGCGGGGCCCCGATTCCCTGAACGCCACCGGACGACCCAATGACGAAGCGTCGGACGGGACCTATTTCCTACCTCCGGGCCGGCACGCTCGCGGCGACGCTGCTCGGACTGGCCAGCCTGGCGCCGGCGGCCGGCGACGACGGCGGGACAGACCGCGCGATCGCCGGCTACCAGCACCGCCTGCTCCGGCGGCCGGCTGACCCCTGGACCCACTACCGGCTCGGCGACGCCTACGTGCAGAAGTTCCGTCTCACTGCCGATCCGACCTGGCTCGGACTCGCCGAGCGGGCTCTCCGGCGGTCCCTCGCCCTGGAGCCCGAGCAAGCCAGCGCGCGCCGGCATCTCGCCTACGTGCTCTACTCGCGCCACGAGTTCGAAGAGGCCGCCCGCGAGGCCACCCGCGCGGTGACGATCGACCCGGCCGACAGCCACGCCTGGGGCGTCCTCGGGGACGCGCACATCGAGGTGGGCCGCTACGCCGAGGCCGAAGCCGCGTACCGCCGGATGATCGAGACCGGCGACGATCTCTACGCCCACGTCCGGCGCTCCGCCCTCGCGAGCCTGCGCGGCGACGTTCGGGGCGCCATCGCCGCTCTTGAGCATGGACTGCTTCTTGGCCGGGCCGGGGGCCGGCCCCCGGAGACGCTCGCCTGGGCCGAGTGGCAGCTCGGTCAGGAGCACTGGGGCCGGGGCGATCTCGACGCCGCCGAGACGGCGTACCGGGCGGCCCTGGCGACGTTCCCCGGCTACCACCGCGCCCTCGCGGGACTGGCCCAGGTCCGTGCGGCGCGGGGGCGCACGGCCGAGGCGGTCCGGCTCCTCGAGCAGGCCATCACGGTGATCCCGCAGCTCGACTACGTGGTCGCCCTGGGCGATCTGCACGCGGTGCGCGGAGAGGCGGATGCGGCCGAGCGCCAGTACGCGCTCGCCGAGCACATCGGCCGGTTGAGCGCGGTCAACCGGATCCTCTACAACCGAGAGCTCGCCTGGTTCTACGTGGATCACGACCGGCGGCTGGACGAGGCGATGGACCTCGCGCGGCGCGAGCTCGAGGTGCGCCGCGACGTCCACGCGCACGATCTCCTGGCCTGGACGCTCTACAAGACCGGTCAACCGGCGGCGGCACGCGCCGAGATGACCGCGGCGCTCGGGCTGGGCACGCGCGACGCCCGGCTCTTCTATCACGCCGGCATGATCGAGCTGGCCCTCGGGGACGCGGAGACCGCGGCGGGTTACCTTCGCCTGGCCCTCGCGACGAACCCTCACTTCCACCCGCGTCACGTTGAGGACGCGCGCCGGACGCTCGAAACGTTGAACCCCCGGGCCGGCGGCCGGCGATGGGAGGCAGGACATGAGGGTTAGCGGCCTCGCCTCGCTCCTCGCCGCGCTTGTGCTGGCGACACCCGCGCCGGTGGCGGCCCACCCGATGGGCAACTTCAGCATCAGCCACTACGCGGCGATCCAGGTCGAGCCGGAGCGCGTCCGCCTTCACTACGTCCTCGACCTGGCCGAGATCCCGACGTTCCAGGTGCTCCAGGCCGCGGCGCTGCCCTCGGAGCCCGGGCATCCGCGGGTGCGCGCGTACCTCGACCGGACCGTCGAGGCCCTGGCCGGCGGCCTGGTCGTCGAGCTGGACGGACGGCGACTCCCGCTCCGGGCCGAGGCGAGCGAGCTGATCTTCCCGCCCGGAGCGGGCGGGCTTCCGACGCTCAAGCTCGGAGCCGTGTACCGCGCGGACCTGCCACCCGCGACGGCGGCGTCAATCTCCGCGCTGACCTATCGGGATGACAACTACCCCGGGCGCGCAGGCTGGAAGGAGATCGTCGCCACGGCGGGGCCGAGGGTGACGCTCCTCGGCAGCACCGCGCCCGAGCGCGACCGGAGCCGCGCGCTGGCCGACTACCCCGCCGAGTCGTCCGAGAGTCCACCGCAGGCGATCGAGGCGCGGGTGGTCTTCAGCCGGCCGGTTGCCGAGGTCGCCCGCGCCGGGTCGCGTCCAGCCGTTCCGCGGGTCACTCGGCAGGATCGGCCGGCGGCACCCGGGGCGCCCGGGCGCGCATCGGGGCGAGGCCACGACCCTGGGGGGGAGTCGCCCACCGCCGGGCCGCCGGACGCCCTCGCGGGAGATCGAACGCCCGAGCGCCAGCATCCCGCCGGGCTCGCGCCCCGGGCCCCGGTCAGCCCCCCCGCGGCGCACGTCCCGACCGAGACGTCCGGGCTCGCCGCCAACGTGCGGGGCACACCGCGCGACGCGTTCACCGCGCTCATCGCGGGCCGGCCCCTGGGCGTCGGCACGATCCTGTTCGCGCTCGCGGTCGCGGCGAGCCTCGGAATGTTCCACGCGCTCGAGCCCGGCCACGGCAAGACGGTCGTGGCCGCCTATCTCGTCGGCGCGCGGGGCACGGCGTGGCACGCGTGCCTCCTCGGGCTCGTCGTGACCGCGTCTCATACCGCAGGGGTCTATCTCCTCGGCGCCGTCACGCTCTACGCCTCGCAGTACGTGGTGCCCGAGCGCCTGTACCCGGGGCTCGGGGTCGCATCCGGGCTGCTGATCGTGGCGCTCGGCGTGAACCTCATGTACCGGCGGCTTGTCCGCTGGCGGGACGCGGCGCACGCGCACGTGCACGACCCCGGGGCGCCCCACGGCCTCACGCACGACGGCGCGGCCCCGCATGGGCACGACCACGGACCGGGGCACCATGGACACCATCATCACCTCCCGGAGGGTCCGGTCTCGCTGCGCTCGCTCGTGGCCCTCGGGGTCTCGGGTGGCATCGTGCCGTGCCCCGCGGCCCTCGTCGTACTCCTGAGCGCCGTCGCCGGCCGGCGGGTCGGCCTCGGCCTCCTGCTCATCGTCGCGTTCAGCGCCGGGCTGGCCACGGTCCTGATCGCGCTCGGCCTCCTGGTCGTGTGCACGCGCCGGCTGGTCGGTCGCTTCGAGGGGGCGGGCCGCGAGGGGCTCCTGGTTCACCGCTGGCTCCCACTCACCTCCGCCGCGGTGATGACCGTGGCGGGCCTCGTCATCACGGTCCAGGCGCTCGGCCGCTGACGCGACGGAGGGACCTCGCCATGGATGCCTCGCTGGCGACCGCGCTCGGGCTCGGGCTACTTCTCGGCCTCCGGCACGCCCTCGACGCCGATCACATCGCAGCCGTCTCGACGCTGGTCACACGCGAGCGCGGCGTCGCCCGGTCCTGTCTCCTCGGCGCGTTCTGGGGCGCCGGCCACACCGTGGCCCTCCTGGCCGCGGGCGTGGCCGTGATCGCGTTCCGGCTCACGATCGCCCCCGGCGTCGAGGAGGCGCTGGAGCGGACCGTCGGGCTGGTCCTGGTGGCCCTGGGCGGCCACGTGCTCCTGCGCGCCGGCAGCTCGCTCGTCGTTCACCAGCACGAGCACGTCCATGGCGGGACTCCGCATCGGCACGTGCATCTCCATCTGGGGTCGTCCGACGCCGGGCACGTCCACCTGCTTCGGCTCGGGGGCCGCCCATTCCTGGTCGGCCTTCTCCACGGGATGGCCGGGAGCGCCGCGCTCACGCTGCTCGTGGTGGGCTCGATCCCGTCGCTGCTTGGCGGCCTCGCCTACATCCTGATGTTCGGTCTGGGCTCGACGGCGGGGATGCTGCTCCTGAGCGGCCTCGTGGGCTTGCCCATGGCCGTGGCGGGGCGCCGGGGAGCGCGCCTCCAGCTGACGCTCCAGGCGGCGGCCGGCCTCGCGAGCGCGGCTCTCGGTGCGTGGATGCTGGCCGGACCGGCCGGGGCCTGAGATCCCAGCGCGCCGGAGGGGCGCGCTGCCCCCGCCCGATCGGGGCCGCGTGGCGCTAGCCGAACATCCCCCCCATCCGCGCACCCGCGATGCGGTTGATCGCCACCACGCAGACGGCCGCCACGACGATCAGGACCACGCCGAGCGCCGCCGCCTCGCTCGTGCTGCCGGCGATGTAGAAGTTGAAGATGCCCACCGTGATGGTCTCCCACCCGCCGAGCGACAGGAACAGCACGGCCGACGCCTCCTGCAGCGACGTCATGAACGAAAAGAGGCCGCCCACCAACACGCCCTTCCAGATGAGCGGCAGCGTCACGTCGCGAAACGACCGGAAGCGGGAGGCGCCCACGCTGCCCGCCGCCTCCTCGAGGGAGGGATGCACCAGGAGCAGCGAGGCGTAGCTCCCGCGGACCGCGTAGGGTAGCCGGCGCACGGCGAGGACGAGCGGCAGGATCACCCACAGGCTCGTCAGGGGGACGCCGAGCCCGGGCAGTTCCCCGTGGAACGCCCGGACGTACGCGATCCCGATCGCCGTCCCGGGGATCGCCAGGATCAGCGTGTTGAGGGCGTCGAGCGCCCCGCGGCCCGGAAGGCGCGTCCGCGCCAGCACCCAGGCGATCGAGAGCCCCACGACGACGCAGAGCACGAGGGCCAGGAGGGCGTAGAGGAGGCTGTTCGTGACGTACTTCGGCGTCTCGACGAGCACGCGCTCGAAGAACTGCAGCGTGTAGTGGGTCGGGAACGGCGTCAGCGACCACCCGCGGCCGAACGCGGCCAGGATGATCCCGAGATAGGGCAGGAACGCGAGCAGCATGACGCCCGAGAGGGCCCCCACGACGACCGCTTGGAGCGCGGGCGGAAGCCGGCGGCGTTCGACCTTGGTATAGGCGAGCGAGGAGTAGTCCTTGATCGCCACGTAGTGGCGGGCGAGCAGCAGGAACGCGATCGCCAGCAGGACCAGGAGCGCCGAGATCACGATGCCCATCCGAAAGAGGCGCCGGTCCACGAACTGCACGATGTTGAGGTAGGCCTGGGAGGCCAGCAGATCGTGGACACCGACGACGAGCGGCGTCACGAAGTCGGCGAAGGTCCAGATGAAGACGAGGAGGGCCCCCGCCAGGTACCCCGGGGTCGTGAGCGGCAAGGTCACCGTCCAGAGCTTGCGCCAGCCACGCGCGCCCACGCTCTCCGCCGCTTCCTCGAGCGCGGGGTCGACCTTCCCGAGCGCGTCCACCACGTTGAGCGTGATCATCGGGAACAGATGCAGGGTCTCGACGAGCAGGATCCCGTGGAGCCCGTACATGAAGTTGATCGGCTGGACGAGGCCGAGGTAGTCCATCAGGAGCACGTTCACGGTCCCGGCCCGGCCCAGGATGAAGACGAAGCCGAGAACGCCGACGAGCGGCGGTGAGATGATCGGGATCAGCGTCAGGTAGGAGAAGAAGCCCCGTCCCCAGAACTCGTAGCGCACGAGGAGGAACGCGATGCCGATCCCGAGCACGGACGACGCGAGGACGACACCGACGCCCAGCAGCAGCGAGTTCCACAACGATCGCAGGTAGTAGCCGTCGGTGAAGAACGCGCGGAAGTGGCCGAGCGTGGCCGCGCCCGCATCGTCCGTCACCGCGTCGTAGAAGATCCGGGCGAGCGGGTACAGGAGGAAGATCGCGAGGAACGCCCAGATCAGGAAGACGCCGAGGGCCGGCGCCACGCGCCCGGCGGGGCCGGCCGCGGCGCGTGGCAGGGCGAGGGTGCGCGCGTCCGGGCTCACCCCTGGTCCAGGTCCGGCGCGGGAAGCGCCGGTGAGGCCGGGGCCACGGGCCGCTGGCCGAGCGGATTCCCCTCCTCGACATCGGCGCGCACGCGGCCGGCTCCGGGGGAGACCCGCTCCTCCGGGAGGGCGAGCGTCACCGAGGCCGGGAAGTTAAGCGTGACCAGCGTCCCGCGGTCGAGCACGTCATGATGCCAGGGGTCCCGAATGTCCGCCTTCAGCGTGAGCCCGCCGGCGGTCGCCACGTCGTACCGGAGCGTGTTCCCGAGGTAGGCGGCCAAGGCGATCCGGCCGGCACAGTGGTTGCCACCCCCGGGGGCCGGAGCCTCCCCGGCGGCGAGCGCGACGTTCTCCGGCCGTATCGCAAGCACACAGCGGTCGCCCGCCGGGAGAGCCGCCGCTCCCTGCGGGGACCGCGCCCGGAAGCGTCCGAGCGCCGTGTCCACGGACATCCCGTCGCCCGCGGCCTCGACCACGACGCCCGCCACGAGGTTGTTCGTCCCGACGAAGTCGGCCACGAAGCGGGTCCGGGGGCGCTCGTAGAGCTCGCGCGGCGGCCCAAGCTGGAGCACCCGGCCGTCCCGCATCACCGCCACGCGATCCGAGAGGGAGAGCGCCTCCTCCTGGTCGTGCGTCACGTACACGGTCGTGATTCCCAGCTCCTGCTGGAGCGTCCGGATCTCGGCCCGCACCTGGACGCGGATCTTCGCGTCCAGGTTCGAGAGCGGCTCGTCGAGGAGCAGGATGTCGGGGTTGAGGACCAGGGCCCGCGCCAGGGCGACCCGCTGCTGCTGCCCGCCCGAGAGCTGGCCCGGGTACCGGGCACCCAGGCCGGACAGGTTGACCTTGCGGAGCCCCTCGACGACCCGGGCGGCAAGCGCGGGGCCTCGCAGCCGCCGCAGCCGAAGACCGTAGGCCACGTTCTGGAACACGGTCATGTGGGGCCAGAGCGCGTAATTCTGGAAGACCATGCCGATGTTGCGGGCATAGGGCGGGAGGTCGGTGACGTCGCGGTCCTCGAACAGGATGCGGCCCCGGTCTGGCCGGTGGAAGCCGGCGATGAGGCGGAGGAGCGTGGTCTTGCCGCACCCCGAAGGGCCGAGAAGGGTGAAGAGCTCGCCGTCTCGGATCTCGAGCGTGACGCCGTCGACGGCGAGCACGGCGCCGAATCGCTTGCTCAGCTCGCGGACCGTGATCTTCATGCGGCCCGCGCCGGGCCCGGACCCCGGCGGGCAGGTCCAGGCCCGCCGGGACTCACGGCTTGTTCGGAGGCTCGGGCGCCGCCACCTTGTTCCGGATCGGCGGGAGGGACCGGAGGTAGGCGATGATCGCGCGGAGGTCTTCCTCCGCGATGCCCTTGGCATAGTGCTGCGTCGGCATCGGTGGGAGCACCCGGCCGCCGCCCCGGCGCGCGCCGTAGATGGCGGCGACGATCTCCCCGTCCTTCCAGGCTCCGAGGCCGGTCTCCGCGGACGGCGTCAGGTTCGCGGCGTAGCTCACCCCCCATGGGCCGCGGAACGCGAAGCCCCCGGCGCCCAGCCGACCCGCATCAGGTCGACCTTCGGGGAGAAAGGGGGTGTGGCACTCCATGCAGTGCGCCACCGGACCCGCCAGATACTCGCCGTACTTGACGGGCTCGTGCCGCGGCGGGTCCGGCACGGCGCCGACCGGCGGGCCGTAGGAGTCGGGGAGCGGGATCTTGTACTGGCTTCGCGGGACGGCCTCCCGGACGGGCGTGACCGTGCGCAGGTACATCACCATTGCCTTCACGTCGCTGTCCGCCAGCCGTCGATAGAGAGCGAACGGCATCGGGGGGCCGAGCGTCCGGCCGTCCGGGCGCTTCCCTTCCCGGATGGCCCGGATGAGCTGGGCGTCCGTCCACTGGCCGATCCCGGTCTCGGGATCCGGGGTGATGTTCGGGCTAATCCAGGTGCCGAATGGCTCCTCGTACCGGAAGCCTCCGGCGAGGTGCTTGCCGGGCAGGTCGCTGCCCTCAGGCCCCTTCGGCGTGTGGCAGTTGCCGCAGGCGCCCAGCACCTCCACCAGGTAGCGCCCGCGCTCAAGCGGGCTCTCGGCCCCGGCGGGGACCGCGACCCCCGCGACGAGGCACAGGCTCACGAGGCTGATCAACACGCGCACGGATTCGATCCTCCTGTGGGTGCCAGATGACCGGGTCAGCGGTCGGCGCCTACTTCTTGAGCTGGTCCCAGTTGGCTTCGATCTCCTTCCGGAACCGCTCGTTCACCTCCTGGTAGCGCTTCTGGGCGATGTCGTCGTCGTAGACGTTCGTCGTCTCCGTCTCGAAGTAGGAGCGCACCCCCCCCGTGAATTCCACGGCCTTCTCGGCCACCGAGCCCGGCGGCCCCTGGACCTTGTACTTCGGCGTGATCGGGAAGAGGCCGCGCTCCATGAACACGCGCTGGCCGCGCTCCGTCAGCAGGAACTCGACGAACGCCCGCGCCGCCCGGGGATGCTTCGCGCCCGCCAGGATCGCCATCGGCTCGGGGGTCACGAAGGCGTTCTTCGGCGCCACGAACTTGATGTCGAACCCCGCCAGCACTTCCTCGAACGCCATGTAGGACGGCACCGCGAAACCGGCCGCGAACTCGCCCTTGGCCACGACCGACGGCACGTCGCGGCTCCGGGCCGTGAAGATCCCGGTGTTGCCGCCGAGTCGCTTGAGCCACTCCCAGCCGGGCTGCTCGCCCCGGCTCTGGAGCATGATCTCGTACGTCGCGTGGCTCGACGAGGAGCGGGTGGGCGCGCACTGCGCGACGTTGCCCTTGAGCTTCGGGTGCAGGAGGTCTTCCCAGTCCTTCGGCTCCGGGGCGCCGAGCCGCCGGAGGAGCCGCGGATGGTAGACCAGCCCGTACGGCTCGAGCGCCGTTCCCACCCAGAACCCGGCGGGGTCCTTGAGCGGAATGGGCTTGGGCTTGCCGAGGCCGGCCGGGATCGCGTCGACGGACTCCTTCGGCAGCTCGTGCTTGACCAGGAGCTTCTGCTCCGCGAGCTTGTCGAAGAGCGCCGACTCACCCCCCCAGAAGATGTCGGCCTCGGGCTTCCCCTTCCACTCGACGATCCGGCCGTAGGAGACCGGCGTCCCGGCGTACTGGGCGTTCGTCTTGACGCTCACGTTCCACTTCTCCTTCGCGTAGTCCGCGAAGGCCTTGAGCGCGGCGTCCACCACGAACTTCGACACCGGGGTCTGGAGAACCAGCTCGTCCTCGATCGCTGCCTGGGCGGTGGCAGGGGCTGGGACGAACAGCGCGACGAGCGTGAGCACGACGGCGATGTAGGACACGGTTCCCTCCCTCTTTCGCGTTCGGCGTCACAAGACGGTAACACTCCCGCCACCCCGACGGAATCCCCGATCGTCGACCGGGGGTCAGTCCCCCTCGCGGGCCCAGCCCCGGGCGCGATCAACAGCGCGCTGCCAGCCGGCGTAGAGCGCCGCGCGGCGCTCGGCGGGCATGGAGGGCTCAAAGGCCCGGTCGAGCCGCCAGAGGTCGCGAAGCACCTCGGGTCTGGGCCAGAGGCCGACGCCGAGCCCGGCCAGGTAGGCAGCCCCGACCCCGGTCGTCTCGCGAATCCGCGGTCGCAGGATCGGCAGGCCAAGCACGTCGGCCTGGAATTGACAGAGGAAATCGTTCTCCGTCGCGCCGCCGTCGACCCTGAGCTCTGCGGGCAGTCGCCCCGCCTCCGAGGCCATCACGTCGAGCACGTCGCGAGTCTGATACGCGATGGCCTCGAGCGTCGCTCGCGCGACGTGGGCGCGCGTCGTCCCGCGCGTGAGCCCGACCAGGGTTCCCCGCGCGTACATGTCCCAGTAAGGGGCGCCGAGGCCCACGAAGGCGGGCACGAGGTAGACGCCGCCGGTGTCCGCGACCGAGCGGGCCAGGGCCTCGGTCTCGGCGGCCGTCCCGATCAGGCCCAGCCCGTCCCGCAGCCACTGGACGGCCGCGCCGGCCACGAAGATCGCGCCCTCGAGGGCGTACGACACGGCGGGGGAGCCGGCCCCGACGGACGGGAGGGACCAGGCCACCGTGGTGAGGAGGCCGGAATTGGACGCAACGGGCGTCGAGCCCGTGTTGAGGAGCAGAAAGCACCCCGTCCCGTACGTGTTCTTCGCCTCCCCGGGGGCCATCGCCCCTTGCCCGAAGAGGGCCGCCTGCTGGTCGCCGGCGATGCCCGCCACCGGGATGCCGGCCGGCAGCCCCTCCCGGGCGATCGTCTCGCCGAAGACCCCCGCCGAGGGCCGCACCGCTGGAAAGACCTCGCGCGGGATGCCGAGGTGCCGGATCAGCTCCGCATCCCAGTCCAGGTGCCGGATGTCGAAGCAGAGCGTCCGCGAGGCGTTCGAGGGATCGGTCGCGTGGACACGCCCGCCGGTGAGCTGCCAGAGGAGCCAGGTGTCGACGGTGCCGAAGGCGAGCTCGCCCCGGCGCGCCCGCTCGCGGAGTTCGGGCCGGGCGTCGAGGAGCCACGCGATCTTGGTTCCCGAGAAGTAGGCGTCCAGGACGAGCCCGGTGCGGGCGCGGACGAGCGGCTCGAGCCCATCGGCCCGGAGCCGCTCGCAGAGGGGCGCCGACCGGCGGCACTGCCAGACGATCGCGCGGTGGACCGGCACGCCCGTTCGTCGGTCCCAGAGGAGCGTGGTCTCCCGCTGGTTCGCGATGCCGATCGCCACCACGTCCCGGGGGGGGACCCGCGCCGCGGCGAGCGCCGTCCGGGCGGCGTCGAGCTGCGTCGTCCAGATCTCGGCCGGGTCGTGCTCGACCCAGCCGGGCTGCGGGTAGTACTGGGGGAGCTCGCGGTAGCCGCGCCCGAGGACGGTTCCGTCGTCGCCCACGACGAGCGCGGTCGACCCGGTGGTCCCCTGATCGAGCGCCAGGACCGCGGTCACGGCGCGCCGGGGAGCTGCGGCCGCGTCGTCAGGGCGGCGCGTCACGCAGCCGGAGGGCGAGGTCCGGCCGGTCGGTCGTGACGTAGTCCACGCCCGCCGCGAGCGCCCGGCGGAGCTCCTCCGGCTCGTTCACCGTCCACACCCCGATCGAGAGCCCGGCGTCGCGCGCGGCACTGACCGCCGCGGGCGTGAGCAGCGTCTGCTCGATTCCGAGATCGTTGACGCCGAGCGCACGGAGCCGCAGGGCCGCCGACCCGATGCCGCCCAACCGCTCGGCCCCGCGCTGGGAAAGGAGTCCCGTCAGCCGGATCGACATGGAAAGCGCGCGGAGGCGCTCGAGGATCCTCCAGTCGAACGCCATCACCGTCGTCCGGGGGGCGAGGCCCGCGGCCTCCACGAGCCCCAGCACACGCTCCTCGATGCCAGGATATCGGTCTCCTCCGGGTCCCGCCTTGATCTCGAGAAGGAGGCCCGCGGGCGCGGGCTGGAGGAGCGCCAGGACCTCCGCGAGCCGGGGCAGCCGCTCCTCGGCGGTCCCGCGCACCGTGACGGCGGCGAGCTCGGCCCACGTGAGGTCGCGGACGGCGCCGCGCCCTGTCGTGGTCCGCTCGAGGGTGGGGTCGTGGACCACGACCACCTCGCCGTCACGCGTCTGGTGGACGTCCAGCTCGACGAGGTCAGCCTTGAGCCCGAGCGCGCCACGGAACGCCGTGAGGCTGTTCTCCGGCCAGAGGCGCGCGCCCCCGCGGTGCGCGGCGATGGCCGGCCGCCCCGCGGTGCTGCCGGCCGGCGGCGCGGAGGCCATCAGCAGGATGCCGGCCAAGACCACGGCGATCCCGGCGCGTGCCCGATCGCCTCGCCGGTCATCACGACCCCGACCACGACCGGACCTCCACCAGCTCTTCCACGTAGCCACGGAGATAGTCCTCCAGCCGGACCCAGTATCGGATCCGGGGACTGTACCAGTAGGCCTCGAGCCGCTGCGATCCGCTCCAGCGCTCCACGCGAAGCGTGTAGAACCGGCCCGCGACGGTGTCGATCGGCTCGATCGTCGCGGCGACCTTCCAGATGTTGGCGTACCGGCCGTCGTTCCGCCCGTCCGTGTACTGGAACTCCTGCTCCCACGTGTCCCCGGGCTTGAGCGGCCACGTGAAGAACGAGGCGGGCGGGTCGTAGCGGACGAGCCTCCCGTCCCCGAGCGTCTCCTGGATCAAGTGGAGGTCGTGCGTCCACTGCCGCGTCACCTCCGAGGCGAGCCCCAGGACCCGGACGCTGTAGCCTTCCGTCATCGCGGCGGCGACCTGGTGCGTGACCACGGCCGTCGCGCCGGTGAGGGCGGTGCGCTTGAAGACCCACCGGTCGCCGACCCGCCACTCGGGACGCGGGATGCTCTCCTGCTCCTCGGCCTGCTTCGACGAGCCGGCGGCACAGCCCACCGCCAGGAGGGCGGCGGCGGCCAGGACGCCGAGGACGCCGATCCGGTCCCCTCGTAGCCGCGTCATTTCTCGGTCTCGATCAGGCCCTTGATGAACCAGCGCTGCATCAGGACCACGATGGTCACCGGCGGCACCATGGCCAGCATCGCCGTCGCCATCACGAGGTTCCAGTTCGACGCCGCCTCGGCAGCCGCGGTCATGCGCTTGATGCCCAGAACGACCGTGTACATACCCTCCTGGGTCGTCATGAGGAGCGGCCACAAGTACTGGTTCCACCCGAAGATGAACAGGATCACAAACAGCGCCGCGATGTTCGTCCGGGACAGGGGCACCAGGATGGCGGCGAAGAAGCGCACCGGGCCCGCCCCGTCGATGCGAGCGGCTTCCAGCAGCTCGTCGGGGACGGTCAGGAAGAATTGCCGGAAGAGGAACGTCGCGGTGGCCGAGGCGATGAGCGGGATCGTCAGGCCGGCGAACGTGTTGAGGAGCCCCAGATCGGCGACCACCTTGAAGGTGGGCATGATTCGCACCTCGACCGGCAGCATGAGCGTCAGGAAGATCATCCAGAAGCACACCATGCGGAGCGGGAAGCGGAAGTAGACGATCGCGTAGGCTGAGAGGATGGAGATCACGATCTTGCCGACCGCGATGGTCACCGCCATCACGAGACTGTTCCAGATCATGACGCCCACCGGCGTCGGGCCGGCCGCCCGCATGCCCGTGCCGAGGACCGTTCGGTAGTTCTCGAGGAAGCGGTCACCGAACCAGAGCGGCACCTTGCCCACGAGATCTTCCGCGGTATGGGTCGAGGCGACGAGGCTCACGTACACGGGAAACGCCACGACGAGGATGCCGATGATCAGCACCGCGTGCGTGACGAGGGTCCAGGCCGGCCGGCGCTCGACCAAGGCTAGTACTGGACCCGGCGCTCGAGGTAGCGGAACTGGGCCACCGTGAGCCCGATGACGATGGCCATGAGGACGACCGACTGCGCCGCCGAGCCGCCCAGGTCGAGTCCGATGAAGCCGTCGTTGAACACCTTGTAGACGAGAGTCTCGGTTGCCTTGGCCGGGCCGCCCGAGGTGACCGTGTGGATGATCCCGAAGGTCTCGATGAAGGCGTACACCACGTTCACGACGACCAGGAAGAAGGTCGTCGGCGACAGGAGCGGAAAGACGATCCGCCAGAATCGCGTCGCGGGGCCCGCGCCATCCACCGCGGCCGCCTCGATCACCGACCGGGGGACGGCCTGGAGCCCGGCGAGGAAGAAGAGGAAGTTGTAGCTGATCTGCTTCCAGGCGGCGGCGATGATGACCAGGAGCAGCGCCTGGCCGCCGTTGAGCTGGTGGTTCCACGTGTAGCCGAGCCCGCGCAGGAGATGGGCCACGATGCCGACCACCGGGTTGAACATGAACAGCCAGAGCACGCCGGCCACCGCCGGCGCCACCGCGTAGGGCGACATCAGGAGCGTCCGGTAGCCCGTCGCGCCCTTGAGCACGCGATCCGCCATCGTGGCAAGCAGGAGGCCCAGGCTCATCGCCAGGGTGGCGGTCGCCACCGCAAAGACCAGGGTGACGCGCGACGCGTTCAGGTAGTTGGGATCCCCGAACAATCGCTGGAAGTTCTCCAGCCAGACGAAGCGGGTCGACAGCCCGAAGGCGTCCTCGAGCAGGACGGACTGGAAGAGCGCCTGCGCGGCCGGCCAGATGAAGAAGACGAGTGTGATCAGGAGCTGGGGGGCGACAAGCACGTACGGCAGGATCCGGTGCTGGAAGACGACGCGCTTGTGCACGGGTCAGCGGGCGCGGGCCGCGCCCCGTGAGGCGATGGGCCCGCGCCCGATCACGCGGCTACTTGTTGGCCCGCTCGAACTGCCGCAGGAGATCGTTCCCGCGCGACACGAGCGTGTCGAGCGCCTCCTTTGCGGACTTCTTGCCCGCCCACACCGCTTCCATCTCCTCGTCCATGACGTCCCGGATCTGGGGAAGGTTGCCCAGGCGGATCCCCTTGGAATTTTCCGTGGGCGGCCTGTTGTTGATCTGCCGGATCGAGGTGTCGGTCCCCGGGTTCTTCTCGTAGAACCCCTGCTTCTTCGTGAGCTCGTAGGCCGCCAGGGTGATCGGGAGGTATCCGGTCCGCTGGTGCGAGGCCGCCTGCACCTCCGGCGAGGACAGGTAGCTGAAGAACTTCGCCACGCCCTTGTACTCGGCGGGCTTGTGCCCTGCCAGCACCCACAGAGAGGCGCCCCCGATGATGGAGTTCTGGGGAGCGCCGGCCACGTCGGGCCAATACGGCTGCATGCCGATACCGAACTCGAACTTGCCTTTCGTTTCTTTTGACAGCGCCGCATAGGCGGCCGAGGACCCCATCCACATGCCGCACTCCCCGTTCACGAACTTCGGCCGGCTGTCGCCGCGCCGGCCGCCGTAGTCGAAGAGCTTCGTCCTCTGCCACTCCCCGAGCTGCTGGATGTGCTTGACATGAGTGGGGCTGTTCAGACGCAACTCGGCGTCCATGCCACCGAATCCGTTCGCCTTCGTGGCGATCGGCAGGTTGTGCCAGGCGGAGAAGTTCTCGAGCTGGGTCCACCCCATCCACTCGCTGGTGAACCCGCATGAATAGCCGGCGGCCTGGAGCTTCTTCCCGGCCTCCCCCACCTCGGGCCACGTGCGCGGGGGCCTGGCGGGATCGAGCCCGGCCTTCTTGAAGGCGTTCTTGTTGATGTAAAAGACTGGCGTGGAGCTGTTGAAGGGCAGCGAGAGCATCCGCCCGTCCGTGGTCGTGTAGTAGCCGGCCACGGCCGGCAGGTAGGCGGTCGGGTCGAACTTCTCGCCGGCGTCGGCCATCAGCTCGTAGACCGGCTTGACCGCCCCCTTCGCGGCCATCATCGTCGCCGTCCCGACCTCGAAGACCTGGACGATGTGGGGATGCTGCCTGGCCCGGAAGGCGGCGATGGCCCCGGTCATCGTCTCGGGGTAGCTCCCCTTGTAGACGGCGACGACCTTGTACTCGGACTGCGACTTGTTGAACCCGTCGGCGAGGTCGTTCACCCACTCGCCGAGGGCTGCCGTATGCGCGTGCCACCACTGGATCTCGACCACTGCCTCCGCCAGGCCGGCTCCGGGGCCAAGGGCCAGCACGACGGTGGCGAGCGCGACAAGCAGGGGGAACCAGCGTCCTGATCGCGTCATGGCCTGCACCCTCCCGCATCCATGGGTGTATCGTTCGGGCGTGTCGTACGGTCGGTCCGAGCGCCCATCATACCTGGCTTCCATGACGGGCGCGCGACGCCACCGCGGTCACTCGCTCCGGAAGCGCAGGCCCTGGCGGACGAGGCCCTCGTAGGCGTCGAGCTCCGCCTCGATGCGGCGTGCGCTCCAGCCGAGGAGCGCGCCCATCCGCTGGGCGATTGCCGGGGCGCAGTCCAGGCCGAGGCACGGTCCCGTCCCGATTCCGGTCCGGCGCAGCAGCACGTCCTGGAGCGAGACCGCGAGCTCGCTCTCCACCGCCCAGTGCAGCTGGGCGGCGATCTCAGGGGCGTTCTTGCAGAGGCGCTCGGCGCCCCCGGGCTGCCGCCGCGCCGCGTCGAGCACGGTTCCAGCGCGGCGCCCGTAGGTGTTGACAAGCGCCTCGACCTGCTCGGGCTCGAGTCCGGAGCTCCGCACCGCCTCGGTCACGTCCAGCATCGCCCGGACCTCGAGGGCCCCGACCTCGTCGTCCTGCCCGTCGAGCGTGATCCGCGCGGTGTCGGAGCGGCTGCCCCGACCGAGCAGCCGCGTCACGGTCTCGCCGACCTCCTCCGCCAGGCTCCGGAAGCACGTCAGCTTGGTGCCGGTGACGGAGAGGAAGCGGCCCCCCGAGCCCTCGGCGACCACGCGGTGCTGCCGGGAGACCGACGAGGCGCGCGTCCCGGTCGACCCGTCGAAGGTGAGCGGCCGCACGCCCGCGTACGCATAGGCGACGTTCGCCTCGGTGATGCGCGGATCGTCGAGCAGGCGGCGCGCCGCCTCGAGCAGATACTGGACGTCCGTCCTCGTCGCCCACACCCGGTCGGGGCTGTCCGCGTAATCGGTGTCAGTGGTCCCGACCAGCGAGAACTCCCGCCAGGGAATCACGAAGACCAGCCGGTCATCCTCGGTGGCGAGGTAGACCGCGCGCTCGGTGAGGCGCGGGAGCAGCACGTGCGCCCCCTTCGTCGTCCGCAGGATGCGCTCCCCGCGGTCCGCCAGGCCCGCCCGGGCGCGAACGCGGTCGACCCAGGGCCCGGCGGCGTTGACGAGCACCCGCCCCTGCAAGGTCACGACGTCGCCGCCGACGAGATCACGAACGCGCACCGTCCAGCCGCCATCGGGGCGTCGCTGGAACTCCTCCGCCTGGGCGTAGTTCAGCGCGTGCGCCCCCGCCCGCCGGGCCGAGAGCACGTTCTCGAGGCAGAGGCGCTCCGGCGAGAGCAGGAGGTCGTCGAAGTAGTACCCGGCGCCCAGCAGGCCCTCCGGCCGGAGCGACGGCTCGAGCGCGCGCGCGCGAGCCGCGTCCACGGTTCCGTAGCGCGGTGTGCGCTTGCCCGGGGTGAGCAGGTCGTAGAGCCGGAGCCCCAGTCGCACCTTGATGAGGCGGCGCGGCCCGCCCTGGTAGACCGGCAGGAGGAACGGCAGCGGGCGGACCAGATGGGAGGCGAGGCGGGCCAGCGTCTCCCGCTCGCGCAGGGACTCGCGGACGAGCCGGAAGTCGAAGAACTCGAGGTACCGGAGCCCGCCGTGGATCAGCTTCGAGGACCGGGAGGTCGTCCCGGCAGCAAAGTCAGCCTTCTCGACGAGGACGCACGAGAGGCCGCGCTGCGCGAGGTCCCGCGCGACCCCCGCGCCGGCCATGCCCCCGCCAATGATGAGGGCATCGAACAGCTCGCGGTCCAGGCCCGCAAAGCGGCCCACAGGCTCGCCCGGGCTCCCCGGGCTGTCGCTCACCCGGCCCTCCCGGAGGCGGCGGCCCCGTCCAGGATCTCTTCGAGCGAGCTGACCACGTGGTCGGGGTTCCAGCGCGCGATGGCCGGGTCGCCCGCCCGGGTGATCCCGGTGAGGACCAGCACCGTCGCGAGGCCCGCGGCCCGGCCCATCGCGATGTCGGTCTCCAACCGGTCGCCCACGACGGCGCAGTCGGCGGCGGGAAGGCCGATCCGCTCGAGCGCCACCCGGAGCGTGATCGCCGAGGGCTTGCCCACCACCGGATCGACCCGCTGTCCCGTCACACCCTCCACCGCCCCGATCATGCCCGCCGCATCAGGGATCTCGCCGCCCTCGACGGGGCACGTCCGGTCGGGGTTGGTCCCGACAAGCCGCGCCCCGTGGCGCTTGACCGCCTGGAGGGCCACGTTGAGCTTCCGGTAGTCGAACGTCCGGTCGAACGCCACCACCACGTAGTCTACCTTGGCGTCGTCGACCGGCGCGAGTCCGGCCGCCCGGAGCTCCTCCACGAGCGGCGGCTCTCCGATCACGAAGCAGCGCGACCCGGGCGCCTCGCGGGCGAGGTGGCGCGCGAGAACGTACGACGAGTTGATCACCTCCTCGAGGGTGGCGGGGATGCCGAGCCGGGTGAGCTTCGCCGCGTAGTCCCGGCGGCTTTCGATCGGCTTGTTCGACAGGAAGCACACGCGCCGCCCGTCGGCGCGGAGGGCCGCGACGACGTCACGCGCCCCCGGCAGGAGCCGCTCCCCGAGGTACACGGTGCCGTCCAGGTCAAAGATGAACCCCCGATACGGGAAGCGCGGTGAGATCACGGCACACTCTAGGCGGCCCCCGCAAAGGGTGTCAAGACGACGGGGTCCGGCCGCCCCGTCAGGGGGGGCGACGAGCCCGCGCCCGAGACGGTCAGGGGCGCGGGGGAACGACGGCGACTGCCTCGATCTCGACGAGGAGTCCCGGCAGGGCAAGCCGGCTGACCTCGACGAGCGTGCTCGCCGGCCGGTTGGCGCCGAAGTAGGCCTTGCGCACCTCGTTGACCCGCGCACGGTCGTCGACGTTGGCCAGGTACACCGTGACCTTCACGACGTCATCAAGGGTCGCGCCGCCGGCGGCCAGGACGCGCTGGATGTTCTCGAGCGCCTGCCGGGTCTGGGCGACGACGTCGCCCGGGCCGACCAGGCGACCCTCGCCGTCGAGCGCCACCTGCCCGGCGACGTAGATCGTGTCACCGGCCTTGACGCCGTTCGAGTAGTGGCTGATCGGGGCGGGGAGCCCGGCCGGGTTCAGGGGCGTGTGGGCAGACATCCCGCGCACGCCTACGGGAGGAGCGGCGCGACCGCGCGCTGCGCCATGGCCAGGACAGGCCCCGGCCACAGCCCCAGCTGGAGGGTGACCCACGCGGACGCGGCGAGGGCGATCGATGCCGCCGGGGTGAGGAGGGCCGTCGTCGGCGCCCCCTCGGGCTCGCGCATGTACATGTAGACGATGAGGCGGAGGTAGTAGTAGGCCGCGAGGACCGAGTTGAGAACCGCGATCACGGCGAGCCAGACCAGTCCGCGCTGGATCGCCGCGCTGAACAGGTAGAACTTACCGACGAACCCCGCAGTGGGCGGCATGCCGATCAGGGCGAGCAGGAAGACCGTGAACCCGAAGGCCAGGACCGGGTGCCGCCGGGCCAGACCGCCATAGGCGGCGAGATCGACGGCTTCCTCCCCCTCGCGCTCGAGGAGCAGGATCGTGCCGAAGGCCCCCACCGAGGCCACCGCGTAGACACCGAGATAGAAGAGGACCGCAGGCGTGCCGGAGCCAAGGCCCGCGGCGATCCCGACAAGCATGTAGCCGCCGTGAGCGATCGACGAGTACGCCAGGAGGCGCTTCACGTTCGCCTGGGCGAGCGCCACCACGTTGCCGATCGTCATCGTGAGCGCCGCCAGCATCCAGAGCGCCACCCCCCAGTCCGCCTGAAGGGCCTGCATGGCGATCAAGACGCGGAGGAGCGCTCCGAAGGCCGCCGCCTTGGACCCGGTGGCGATGAGCGCGGCGACCGCGGTGGGCGCGCCCTGGTAGACGTCGGGGGCCCACTGGTGGAAGGGGACGGCCGAGGCCTTGAAGCCGAACCCGACGAGGAGCAGCGCCAGCCCCGCCAGCACCATCGGGTTCCGGGTCGCGTCCGGAGCGCTCAGCGCCGTCCCGAGCCGCGTCAGGTTGGTCGTTCCCGTCGCCCCGTAGAGCAGCGCAATCCCGTAGAGGAAGAAGCCGCTCGCGAAGGCCCCGAGCAGGAAGTACTTCAGGGCCGCCTCGTGGCCCTCGGGCCGGGCCCGGAAGGTGCCCGCGAGGACGTACAGGGACAGCGACATGAGCTCGAGGGCGAGGAAGACGACCAGCAGGTCCGTTCCGGACGTCATGAGCATCATGCCGATGGTGGCGAAGAGGACCAGCGCGTAGCACTCGCCCGCCGCCACGCCGAGACGCGGGAGATACCCGACGGACAGGAGCAGCACGAGGATGGTGGCCGCACCGATGACCACGTTGAAGAAGAGGGCGAAGCCGTCGGCGACCAGCATGCCCTGGAAGCTCCTCACCGGGCCGTCCCAGAGAAGCAGGGACACGACGACCGCCCCCGCCACTCCGAGCACGCTCGTGGCAGCGAGGACGCCCGGCCGGGCGCCCTGCGGTGTCGCGTCCAGGAGCAGGCAGGCGAAGCACGCGGCGGTCACGAGCAGGACCGGGTAGAGCGCCGGCCAGTCGAGGATGGGAAGCCCTGCCGTCACCGTGGCGTCGTCTCCCCGGACGCGTGCCACGCCGCCGGCACGGCCGCCCGCTTGTCGCGCACGACTTGGAGGAGGTCGGCCACCGCGGTCTCCGCCACGGCGGTGAACGGCTTCGGGTAGACTCCGATCCACACGATCAGGACCAGGATCGGGGCCAGCGTCCAGATCTCCCGCGCGTTGAGGTCGGGCAGTCGGCGGTTCTCCTCGTGTCGCAGCTCCCCGAAGACCACCCGCTGGTACATCCAGAGCAGATACACGGCCGCGAAGACGATCCCCGCGGTGCCGAGCACCGCCGCCGGCCAGCTCCACTGGAACGCCCCGACCAGGATCAGGAACTCGCCCACGAATCCGTTGAGGCCGGGGAGGCCGATCGACGAAAAGGTCACGAGCATCAGGATCGCCGAGAACACCGGCACGACCGCCCACAGCCCGCCGAAGTCGGCGATCAGCCGCGAGTGGCGTCGCTCGTAGATCATGCCGATGAGGATGAAGAGCGCCCCCGTGGAGAGCCCGTGGTTCACCATCTGGAGGATGCCCCCGAGGAGCCCTTGGGCCGTGAACGTGAACAGGCCGAGCATGACGAACCCGAGGTGGCTCACCGACGAGTAGGCGATGAGCTTCTTCATGTCGGACTGCACCGTCGACACCCACGCGCCGTACAGGATGCCGACCAGGGCCAGGCCCACGACGAGCGGGGCCAGCCGCACCGCCGCGTCGGGGAAGATCGGCATGCCGAACCGGAGAAAGCCGTAGGTGCCCATCTTGAGAAGTACGCCGGCCAGGATCACGCTGCCCGCGGTGGGCGCCTCGACGTGGGCGTCGGGCAGCCAGGTGTGGAACGGGACCATCGGCACCTTGATCGCGAAGGCGAGCGCGAAGGCCAGGAACAGCGGGACCTGGAGGCTCGGGGTGATGCGGAGCTGCATCATGGCCGCGTAGTCGAACGACGCCGTGCGGGCGTCCTGGATGAAGTAGAGGGTCAGGATGGCCAGCAGCATCAGGGCGGAGCCGGCCATCGTGTACAGGATGAACTTCACGGCCGCGTACACGCGGCGTGGCCCGCCCCAGACCCCGATGATCAGGTACATCGGGATCAGCATGGCCTCCCAGAAGACGAAGAAGAGGAAGAGGTCGAGCGCGACGAAGACGCCGAGCATCCCCGTCTCGAGGAGGCACATCGCGACGAGGAACTCCTTCACGCGCGTCGTGATCTGCGTCCAGGCCGACAGGATGCAGAGCGGGGTGAGGAGGGTCGTCAGGAGGACGAGGAGGAGGCTGATGCCGTCCACCCCGAGGTGGTAGCTGATCCCGGCCCCCGGGATCCACGCGCGCTGCTCCGCGAACTGCATGCCGGGCCGGGCGCGGTCGAAGCCAATCCACAGGAGCCCGGAAACGACGAGGGTCGCCGTGGTCACGGCAAGGGCGACCTGGCGCAGGCGGCGCGTGTCTCGACGGTCCAGGAGCAGGAGGGCCGTCGCCCCCAGCGTCGGCAGCCACACGAGCGTGCTCAGCAGCACGGGCGCCTCGTCCGGAGCTGCGCGAGCCCGCCGGCCCGGGCCGGGGCGAGGGGGGAGCGCGGGCGGCGGCCGGGGACGGGGGGCGCGATCACGGCCAGAGGAACCAGCCCAGGAGCGCCACGACGCCCGCCAGCATGGAGAGCGCGTAGTTCATGACGAAGCCCGTCTGGTAACGGCGGAGCCTCCCCGCCGTGCGCTCGACGGTGCGCGCGACGCCGTCGACGGCGCCGTCGATCACGCGCGCGTCGAGTGTCTCGGCGCACCAGCGCGAGAGCGCGAGGATCGGCTGTACGACCGCCCGATCGTAGAGCTCGTCGACGTAGTACTTGTTGAGCAGAAGGCGGTGGACCGCGTTCTGGGGCGTCCCGATCCTCGCGAGATCCGCGCGGCCCCCGAGGTACATCCGCCAGGCGACCAGGAGCCCGGCCAGGGCGGCCGCGACCGACACCGCCATCAGACTCCAGGCCGGCCCGTGCGGGGCCGCGCCCGCCTCGTTGCCGCCGGCCAGCACGGGCGCGAGGAACCGCCCGATCGCGGAGCCGTGCTCGCCCGGCAGCCCCCAGACGCCCGCGCCCGCGGCGAGCACCGCGAGAATGGCGAGGGGGACCGTCATGACCGGCGGCGACTCATGGACGTGGTGCGCCACCTCGTGGTCGACCCGGGACCGGCCCAGGAAGGTGAGGAACACGAGCCGCCACATGTAGAACGCGGTCAGCGCCGAGCCAACGAGGCCGAGCCCGAATACGGCGGGTTTCCCCGCGAAGAACGCGCCCGCAAGGATCTCGTCCTTCGAGAAGAACCCCGAGAACGGCGGGAGCCCCGAGATCGCCACCGTGGCGGCGAGCATCGTGTACCACGTGAGCGGGAGCCGCCGGGCGAGACCGCCCATCTTCCGGAGGTCCTGCTCACCGGAGAGGGCATGGATGACCGAGCCGGCGCCCAGGAACAGGAGCGCCTTGAAGAAGGCGTGGGTGACCAGGTGGTAGACGCCCGCCGCGTACGCGCCGACGCCGACGCCGACGAACATGTAGCCCAGCTGGCTCACCGTCGAATAGGCGAGGACGCGCTTGATGTCCGTCTGGACGAGGCCGATCGTCGCGGCGAAGACGGCCGTGATGACGCCGACCCACGCCACCACGTCGAGGGCTACGCCCGACCGTTCGAAGAGCGCGTGCGCCCGCGCGACGAGATACACGCCGGCCGTCACCATGGTTGCCGCGTGGATCAGGGCCGAGACCGGCGTCGGGCCCTCCATGGCATCGGGGAGCCACGTGTGGAGCGGCAGCTGCGCCGACTTGCCGCACGCGCCCAGGAAGAGCAGGAGGCTGATCGCAGTGGCCGTCCCCACGGCGAGGGTCGGAGCCTTGGCGAACACCTCGCCGTACTCGAGCGTCCCGAGCGCGGTCCAGAGCAGCATGACGCCGAGGGCGAACCCGCAGTCCCCGACCCGGTTGACGATGAAGGCCTTCTTCCCCGCGTCCGCGGCCGACTCCCGCCGGTACCAGAACCCGATCAGCAGGTAGCTGCAGAGCCCCACCGCCTCCCAGAAGACGTAGAGGAGGAGGAAGTTCCCGGCCAGCACGAGCATCACCATCGAGAAGACGAAGAGGTTCAGATAGATGAAGAAGCGCGGGTAGTCGGGCTCGTCGTGCATGTAGCCGATCGCGTAGACGTGGATGAGGAAGCCCACGCCAGTCACGACCAGGAGCATCACGGCCGAGAGCTGGTCAAGCTGGATCGTCACGGGGGCGCGGAACGCTCCGGCGACGATCCAGTCGAAGAGGGGCCCCGTGAAGGTCTCGTGGGCGCGCCAGACGCGCTCGAAGGCGAGCAGGGCCATGACGAACGCCAGGCCGACGGCGGGCGCCGCCACCCAGTGCGCGCGGCGGCCGAGCCGGCGCCCGAAGGCGAGGTTGATGAGGGCGCCCGCGAGCGGCAGCGCGGGGATCGGCCAGACGAGGTGGATCATCCGTGTGCGGCCATCGGGTGCGGACGCAGCGCGGCCCGGGGCGCCCCCCGGGCCGTTCTCACGTGCGGTCCTACCCTAGCGGACCCCCCGGGGGGTGTCAAGGCGCGCGCGCCGTCCACATGTCGTCCCGCTCGCGGAGGCCATCGCCCGTCCGCGGCAGCATACACCGCGCTTTCCGCCAACGTGGAAGCGCAAGGTCGGCCTGGCGCGGCTGACCTTGACGGCTCAGGAGGGGCCAGGCGTATAGTGGCGACACAGGCGATGGGGTTCGCCTCCTGAAACTGCCGCCGCCAGGGCGGCTGATGACTCCTACTGGGTCGCTCCCGGTAGGAGTTTTTTGTTCGCCGGGGGGCGACATGGGCACGTCGGAAACCTGGAGGGCGGAGACGGACTTGCCCGAGTCGCCACCTTCTCAGCGATCTGGTCGGTCGGGGAGACCGAGGCCCCGGGGTCCGACGTGCAGGCGGTTCGTCCGGCCGGTCCACCGACCTTGGCCTCGAAAGGAGGAGGGGGCGACGTGCGACTGCTGCTCATCTGTGTGGGAGGTGCCGTTGGAACCGGGGCTCGCTACGCCATCTCGGGGCTCATGGTCCAGTGGCTCGGACCGGGGTTCCCATACGGGACCCTGGCGGTGAACCTGCTGGGCTCGTTCCTCATCGGTCTCATCCAGGAGGTGGGGACGACGAGCCTGCTGATCCCGGACACGACGCGCCTGTTCCTGACGGTCGGGGTCATGGGCGGACTGACCACGTACTCGACGTTCAGCTACGAGACGGTCCGGCTCATGGAGAGCGCTGCCTGGTATCAGGCCTGGCTCAACGTGGTCGTGACGCCCGCGTCCTGCCTGACCGCCTGCGTGTTGGGCATCGCGGTTGGCCGGATGCTGGTCGGGTTCAGGGGGGGCGTGTGACATGCGCACACTCGAGGGCGAGCAGGTCCTCATGCGGATCTTTATCGGCGAGTCCGACCAGTGGGAGCACCGGCCGCTCTACATGTCCCTCGTCGAGCTGTTCCGCCGGAACGGGCTCGCCGGCGCGACGGTGCTGAAGGGGGTTGCGGGCTTCGGCGCCCGCTCGCTCCTCCACACGGCGAGCATTCTGCGGCTATCCGCCGACCTGCCGCTTGTCATCGAGGTTGTGGACTCCCAGGAGCACCTCGCCAAGGTCCTGCCGGAGATTGACGCCATGATGGGAGGCGGGCTCATCACTATGGAGAAGGTTCGCGTCATCCGGTACGACGCCCCGCGCGCCTGAGGGCGCCCGTTTCCGGGCGGGACCTCCGCAGCCATGTTGACGGCGCCCGAGACGCCCCGCATTCGGGGAGTTCACGCCTGCCGCCCGCCCGGGCGGCAGGCGGGCCCGGGGCGATGCTACAGTGATCGGATCCTCGGCCATCCACCGAGCGCCCGCGGGGGACACCGGTGATGCGCGGCATCGAAGGCGAGCAGGTCTTGGTCCGAATCTACCTCGGAGAGTCCCGGACGGTGGACCACCAGCCGCTCTACCGGCGGCTCCTCGAGCTCCTCCGTCAGGAGGGGCTGGCCGGTGCGACCGTCCTGAAGGGCTGCGCCGGGTACGGGCACGACCGGGTGCCTCACACCGCGAGCATCGAGCGCCTCGCAACCGATCTCCCGGTGGGGATCGAGACCGTCGACACGCCGCAGCACATCGAGCAGCTTCTCGGGAAGATCGACGCGCTGATGACCGGCGGCCTGGTGATGACCGAGCGGGCGTACGTGATCCGCTACGGCCCCGGAGCCTAGAGGGGAGACCGGGGCCGGCGCGGGCGGCGCCGGTCGCCCGAGCGGGCGACCGCTCAGGTGACGTCTCCGCCCCGGCGCGCGTCAGCTGTCGGCGCCGCCTGCCGTGAGTCCGAGCTGATGAAGCTTCTTGCGGAGCGTGTTGCGGTTGATCCCGAGCAGCGCGGCCGCGCGCAGCTGGTTGCCACCCGTCTCCCGGAGCACCGCGCGCAGCAGTGGCCGCTCCACGAGGCCGATCAGGAGGTCGTAGAGGTTGGCCGACTCGCGCCGCCCGAGCCCGCGAACGCACTCGGCGAGCTTCTGCTCGACGAGCTGCTCGAGGGTCCCGGCGGCGGCCGGGGGGGGGCCCGTCCCGGGGGCGACCGGCAGGTGCTCCGGCAGGATCACGCCTCCCGCCGCCATCACCATCGCGTGCTGGATGACGTTCTCCAGCTCCCGCACGTTCCCCGGCCAGCCATAACCCATGAGGTGATCGAGCGCCTCGGTCGCGATCGCGCGCTCACCGAGCTCTGCCCCGTACTTCCCGAGGAAGTGGTCCACGAGGAACGGGACGTCCTCGAGCCGCTCGCGGAGCGGCGGCAGGGTGAGCGTGACGACGTTCAGGCGGTAGTAGAGGTCCTCGCGGAAGCGCCCCCCCCGGATGAGGGCCTCCAGGTCGCGGTTGGTGGCGGCCACGACCCGGACGTCCACCGGAATCGCCTCGCCGCCCCCGATGCGCTCGAGGTGCCGCTCCTGGAGCACCCGCAGGAGCTTCGGTTGGAGCTCGGGCCCCAGGTCGCCCACCTCGTCGAGGTAGATGGTGCCGCCGTGCGCCAGCTCGAAGCGGCCGAGGCGACGCTGATGGGCGTCCGTGAACGCGCCCCGCTCGTGACCGAAGAGCTCCGACTCGAGAAGGGTCGCCGGGATGGCCGCGCACGACACGCCGACGAAGGGCTTGCCGGCGCGCCGGCTGTAGTGGTGGATCGCGCGGGCAACGACCTCCTTGCCCGTGCCCGACTCACCCCGCAGCAGGACCGTCACGTCGGTGCCGGCGATCCGACCGATGGTCTTGTAGACCCCCTGCATCCGGGGCGACTTGCCGACGAGCGCGCCGAACTCCCAGACCTCCTGGATGCCCGTGCGCAGCTCGACGACCTCGCGCGCGAGCGCGCGCGCCGAAAGCGCGCGCTCGGCCAGGAGCCGCACCTCGTCGTTGTCGAAGGGCTTCGTGAGGTAGTCATAGGCTCCGCGCTGCATCGCCTCGACCGCCGAGCGGACGCTGCCGTGAGCCGTCATCACGATCACCGCCGTGTCCGGCGCCGACGTCTTGAGGCGCGAGAGCACCTCGAGCCCGTCGACGTCCGGCATCCGCACGTCGACGAAGGCCAGGTCGTAGGGCTCGGCCTGGGCCTGCGCCAGCGCGCCGGCGCCGTCCTCCACGACGGTGACCGAATGGCCTGCCTGCCGGAGCACCCGCTCGAGGAGCCAGCGCATCGACGGTTCGTCGTCGGCGACGAGGATCCGGGCGGCCGTCATCGCGTCCCGGCGGGGGAGGAGTCAGACTGCCGGACATCGCTCCCGGCCGGCCCGGACGGTATCGCCGCCCCCACGGTCGGCGCGATCGGCAAGTAGCACCTGAACGTGGTCCCCTTGCCCGGCGTGCTCGCGACCCGCAGGGCGCCGTGGTGCTCCTCGACGATGCGGTGCGCCAGGGCCAGACCGAGCCCGAGGCCCCGGGGCTTCGTGCTCACGAAGGGGTCGAAGACCCGGTCGAGCAGCTCGACCGGGATGCCCTCGCCGTCGTCCGCAACCTGGACCTCGACCAGCGGGCGGGGCCCGGCGCCCGCGTCCACGCGGCCCCCGAACACGGTATCCAGCGCGAGGCGGGTCGTGAGGGTGAGCCGCCCCCCGCCGGGCATGGCCTCGATTCCGTTCTGGACGAGGTTCTGGAAGACCTGGATGAGCCGGTCGACGTCGGCCCAGAGAGCCGGCAGGCTCGGATCGTATCGGCGCAGGAGCTGGACCTCGTGAGTGCGCGCGGCGGGCTCGGCCAGGAGGCAGACGCGATCGAGCAGCTCGTGGAGATTCACGAACCCGAAGGTGAAGGTCAGGGGCCGGCCGAGATCCAGCAGCGCTTCCATCACGCGGTTGACGCGATCGATCTCGGCGAGCATGACAGTCACGTGCTCCCGGAACGGACCGGCGCCTCCGAGCTCGTCGCCCAGCAGCTGAGCGACGCCCCGGATCGCGCCGATCGGGTTCCGGATCTCGTGCGCGAGCGCCAGCGCCATCTGTCCCAGCGCCGCGAGCCGCTCGCCGCGCCGCACCTCCGCCTCGAGCGCCCGGATTCGCGACAGGTCGCGCAGCACGGCCACCGCGCCGCGAAGCCCCCCGCTTGCCCCGTGGATCGGGGCCGTCAGCACGCTCACCGGGACCGCGCGCCCGTCGGTCGTCATGACCTCGGACTCCGGCTCCGCGCGGCCCTCGGCCAGGCGGAGCGTCTCGCTCAGGTGCCGGATCAGCCGGGCCTCGGCCCCCAGGCACTCGGGCAGGAGCCGCGCGAGCGCGCGTGTCGCGGAGCGTCCGGTGAGGGCCTCGGCCGCAGCGTTCCACAGGAAGACCGTGAGATCGGGCCGCACGCCGATGACGGCATCCGGCAGGCTGGCCAGGAGCCGATCGACCTCGGAGACCGGGCCGCCACCGGTCACAGGCATCACGCCAGCGGCAGCGTCGCCTGGGCGTTGAGCGAGAGGTCGGCCCGCTCGCCCACCTCGAGCCGTGCGCAGCCGGCCGCGGCGATCATCGCCGCGTTGTCGGTGCAGAGGCGCGGAGGCGGCGCGGTCCAGCCGTACCCGCGCTCGGCGCACTCGACCTCGAGGGCCGCGCGGAGGGCGCGGTTTGCCGCGACGCCGCCCGTGAGCAGGACGCGGCGGATGCCAAGTCCCCGGGCCGCGCGGATCGTCTTCCGCACGAGCATCTTCACCACCGTGGCCTGGAACGACGCGCACACGTCGGCGATCGCGGCCGGGGAGAGCGGGGCGTGCTGACGAACGTACAGGCTCACGGCCGTCTTGAGCCCCGAGAAGGAGAAGTCCGGGGCGCCGCCCTGGAACTGCGCAAGCGGGAAGGCAATGGCCTTCGAGTCGCCCGCCTGCGCGGTGCGCTCCACCACAGGACCGCCGGGATACCCGAGCCCGAGAAGCTTGGCGATCTTGTCGAACGCCTCGCCGGCGGCATCGTCCCGCGTCTGGCCCACCAGCCGGTAGCGGAGCGGGGCCGCGCAGGCGTAGAGGGCCGTGTGGCCTCCGGACACGACGAGCGCCAGAAACGGCGGCTCGAGGGTCGGATCGGCGAGGCGGCCGGCGTAGATGTGCCCCTCCAGGTGGTTCACCCCGACGAGGGGCAGCCCTTGCGCATAGGCAAAGGCCTTCGCGACCGATAGCCCAACCAGGAGCGAGCCCACGAGGCCCGGCCCGTGCGTCACCGCGATGCCGTCGAGGTCGCCGAGCCGCGCGCCGGCGTCATCCAGGGCGCGCGTCACCACGGGCAGCACGACCTCGAGGTGCCGGCGCGACGCGAGCTCCGGCACGACGCCGCCGTAGCGCGCGTGGATTCGGTCCTGGGACTCGACGACGTTCGACCGCAGCGTCCCGTCGGCTAGGACAGCCGCGGCCGTCTCGTCGCAGGAGCTTTCAATGCCGAGGACGACCATGCGCGGGGGACGAGGACCGCGGTCCCGGCCGGCCGCGGCCGACCGGGACCCCGGACCCTAGCCGACCTTGGCGGTCGGCTTGGTCTTGTCGAGGATCCGAGACGCCTTCAGGATCTCGATCGCGCGCTGCAGCTGGACGTCCCGCTTCATCAGCTCCGCCTCGGCGAGCGGCGGGGCGCCCGGCTTGATGGCCGTCACCTCGTCCTTCGGCGGGTCGATCACGATGTCCGGCGTAATGCCCTTGCCGTGGATGGAGCGGCCCTTCGGCGTGAAGTAGCGGGCCGTGGTCAGGCGAAGCCCCGATCCGTCCGCGAGCGGAATGATCGTCTGCACCGACCCCTTGCCGAAGGTCTGCTGGCCGAGGACCACGCCCCGGCCGTGGTCCTGGATCGACCCGGCTACGATCTCCGACGCCGACGCCGAGCCCTGGTTGACGAGCACCACCAGCGGGACGTCGGTGATCGCGCGCTTCGCGTGGGCGGTGAAGCGCATGTTCTGGTTCCGGACGCGGCCCTCGGTGTAGACGATCAGCTTGCCGTCGCCGAGAAACTCCTCCGAGACCTCGACCGCCGCCGACAGCAAGCCGCCCGGGTTGTTCCGGACGTCCACGATGAGGCCGGCCAGGTTCCCGCCCTTGTCGAACTTCTCGACCGCCGCGACCAGGTCCGGCGCGGTGCGCTCCTGGAACTGACGGATCCGGACGTAGCCGATCCCCGGCTCGAGCTCCTGGCTCTTGATGCTCTGGACCTGGATCACTTCGCGCGTGAGGGTGACGTCGAACGGCTCCCGGGTGCCTTCGCGACCGATCGTGACCGTGACCTTCGTTCCCTTGGGGCCGCGCATCTTCTTGACCGCGTCGGGCAGGCTCATGTCCTTGGTCACGAGCCCCTCGATCTTCAAGATGCGATCGCCCGGCTGGATCCCGGCCCGCCAGGCGGGCGTGCCCTCGATGGGGGCCACGACGGTCAACTGGTCGTCGCGGATCGTGATCTCGATCCCGAGCCCGCCGAAGCTCCCCGAGGTCTCGACCTGCATCTCGCGGTAGCTCTCCGGGTCCATGAACGAGGAGTGCGGGTCGAGGGCGCGGAGCATTCCCCGGACGGCTCCGTAGATGACCTCGCGCGGCTCGGTCTCGTCGACGTACTGGTTCTGGATGATCGACAGCACGTCGGTGAAGAGCTTGAGCTGCTCGTAGGTGGCGGTACGGTCGACACCCTTCGAGGCGCTCGTGCCGCCCAGCGACAGCATCACCACCGCTAGTACGGCCGCCGTCAGGATCACCTTGCCGACCGGCTTCCCCGCACGCATGACCGACTCCTTCTCCATGACGACTGGGGCGCCCGCGCGCCGATCCGGGCCGATCAGGGCCGGCGCCGGAGCCAGAGCTGGGGGTCCTCTGCCCGGCTCTGGTAGCGAACCTCGAAGTGCAGTCGCGGCCCGTCGACCGATCCGGTCTCACCGACTCGGCCGACCACCGCGCCGGCCTTCACCTGGTCTCCCTCGTCGACCAGGATCTGCGAGGCGTGGGCGTACAGCGTGTAGTAACCGTCCCCGTGGTCCAGGACTAAGAGGTTACCATAACCCTTCAGCCAGCCGCGATACGCCACGGTGCCGGCCGCCACCGCCCGGATCGGTGTTCCCTCCGGCGCTTCGATGTCGATCCCCGTGCGGACGGTCTCGGTCCCGAAGCGGGGGTGGGTCTCTCGGCCGTACTCCGTCACGACGCGGCCTTCGGTCGGCCAGGGAAGCTGGCCCCGGTCGCGCCCGAAGCCGGCCGCGGGCCCGGGGGCCGGCGCCGGCGTCGCCCGGGCGACGGCCCGCCTCGCGGGGGCGCGGCGGGCCAGGCTTCGAACCAGCGTCTCCAGCCGGCGCGCGGCCTCGGTCAGCTCGTCCGCCAGGCGCTCCTGGGTGGCGCGGTCCCCGCGCACGGTCTGGAGCAACACGCGCCGCCGTGCTGCCTGCGCCGCGACCTGGGCACGCTCCCCCGCCACGGCGTCCCGGAGCTCGACGAGCTCTCGGCGCGCGCGGGCCGTGGCCTCCTGGCGCGCGGCCAGGCGGTCCGCGGTCTCGTCGTACCGCGCGAGGCGGGCGAGGTCGTCCCGGGCAATGCCGGCGAGGTCGACGACCGCTCGCTGTCGCGCCAGCGTGGCGGGCCCGACGGCCCACGGCGGCGGCGGCGGCGCTGCCGCCATCCGGGCGAGGGTCTCGAGTCGCGCTGAGAGCGCCGCCTGCTGGGTCACGAGATCCTCGGCCACGCGATCGCGGCGGCCCTCGAGGGAATCGAGCTCCGCCTCGACCTGGGCGATCCGGCGATCGAGCTGCTGGAGCGCCCCGCGCTTCTGGGCCAGGGTGCGGTCGATCCCTTCGAGCTCCGCGAGGAGCGACGTCTCGCGCTGCCGCGCCGCCGAGGCCCGTTCGCGCGCCTCGTCGAGCTGGCGTCGCACCTCGCCCAGGGCGTCCTGCTTGGCCTTGAGATTCTGGCGACCGGTCGGTGGCGGGCCGGCGCCGGCATTCGCGCCGGCGAAGCCGGCGGTCAGGACGATCAGGCCGAGCAGGAGGCGGCGCAGCGGTCGGCCAGAGCGCCTCACACCCCGGCGCTCAGGAACGGCCGGCCGCCAGGGCGCCGACCAGTCCCAGCGCGGCGCCTGCTCCGGCCAACCCCGCCAGCCAGGACGACGGGAGGAGCGGCAGGGGGTCCAGCCCGAGCACCGCCCGGAGCCAGCTCCCGGCCCAGGGGGCGCCCGGCTCGGAGGCCAGCAGCAGCAGCGCGAGGCCCAGCAAGGACCCCAGCATTGCCAGGCCCAGGGATGGAAGCACGAGCGGCGCGGTCAGGCGGAGCTCCGACACGCCGGCAAGCCGCAGGATGCTCGCCTCGTCGCGGCCGGCCCGTCGCGCGGCCGCGGTGGCTCCCGCGGCCGCCGCCAGAGCCACGAGGCCCAGGGCCGCGGCCAGCGTCAGCCCTCCGAGACGCAGCCCTCGCCTGAGCCGCTCGAGCGGCTCGACCCAGCCATGGGCGGCTTGCACGTCGATCACGCCGGGCAAACGGTCCAGCGCCGCGACGAGCGCCTCGAGGTCCGCCGCGCCCATCGTCGCCGCCGGAGTCACCTCGATCCGAGGCGGCAGTGGATTCGAGGGGAGGCGATCGAGACCGGCGGCCCGCGCGCCGAGAAGCCGCTGGAGCTCCGCAAGGGCCAGCGCGGGGCCGACGTACCGCACCTCCGCGACCCCGGGGAGGGCCCGGGCTCGCGCCACGATCCCGTCCGGGTCCTCCGGCCGGGGACCGGCGTCCCGCAGGCGAGCCACGACCCGGAGCTCGGCCCGCCACGCGGCCTCGGACAGGCCCAGCGCGAGATCGCCCGCGAGCGTCCCCCCCGCCACGAGCACGGCGAGCGCCGCGACCCCCGCCGTCGCCACGGCGGCGGAGCCGCCCCGCCGGCAGCTACGGAGCGTCGCGCCAGCGAGAAAGCTAGACAGGGCCGCCCTCAGGCCGGAGCCGCCCGGCCGTGAGCTCGAGAGTTCGTCCCTCGAGCGCGCGCGCGACCTCGACCGCCCGGGTGGCGACGAGGCAGGTGGTCCCCCTGAGGGACAGGCCTCGGAGGACGGTGACCACCATCGCGGCCGCCGCGGCGTCGAGTATCGCCGTGGGCTCGTCCGCCAAGAGCAGCCTCGGGCGCGTCGCCAGGGCGCGCGCGAGCATCACGCGGTGGCACTCGCCCGCCGCGAGCTCGTGGGGCAGCGCGCTCCGGGCGGCGCCGAGCCCAACCTCGGTCAACGCCGCGAGGGCGCGCTCGCGAGCCTCGCTCGAACCTGTGCCGAGCGCCCGGAGCACAAACGTCAGGTTGCCGAGCGCCGTGCGGTCCGCGAGCAGGCGCCCGCCCGGGCTCACGACCCCGAGGCTCCGCCGCAGGCGCGCGAGGCCACGCGCCCCGAGTGCGCCGACGTCGGTGCCGGCCACCAGCACGACGCCTCGCGTCGGACGCTCCTCACCGGTGATCAGCCGGAGCAGGGTCGACTTGCCGGCGCCGCCCGGACCCACCAGGACGGCGAGTTCGGTCGGCTTGACCTCGAAGGAGAGGTCTGCCAGCGCCTCGACGCGCCCGCCCGCCGCGCGCCGATAGACCTTGGAGACGCCACGGAGCTCGAGCATGGGGCCACCATCATTATAGAAACGGGGTTCCGGAGGCCCGCCGGCTTTTCTGTCAGCCACCCCGGCCACGGCCCCGCGCCGCGGGGCTCAGCCGGCGGCGAGGCGCCCGGCGAGAAGCCGGTTGACGACCTGGGGGTTAGCCTTTCCCTGGGTGGCCTTCATGATCTGTCCGACGAGGAATCCGGCCGCTTGCTTCTTGCCCCGGCGGTAGTCCGCCACCACGCTCGGGTGAGCGGCCACGACCTCGTCGATCACCCGGCCGATCGCGACCTCGTCGGCGACCTGCCGCAGACCCTCCCGGCGGACGATTGCGTCGGGGTCCTCCCCGGTGCGGGCCATCCGCTCGAAGAGCTCCTTAGCCATCTTCCCGCTGATGGTCCCCTCGTCGACCAAGGCGACCAGGCGCGCCAGCGCCGCGGGGCGGACGGGCGAGCCCGTGACAGCGGCGGGATCCCCCTTGAGCTCGCGCAGAAGCTCAGAGCCGATCCAGTTCGCGAGGGCCTTCGAGTTGGGGTGGACCCGCACGGCTTCTTCGAAGTAGTCGGCGAGGGCGCGGTCGCCCGTCAGAAGGTCCGCGTCGTAGGACGGGAGGCCGTACTCCTCGACGAAGCGCTGGCGGCGCGCGCGCGCGAGTTCGGGCAGCTCCCGCTCGATCGCGGCGACCCAGGCCGGATCGGGCTGCACGGGAACCAGGTCGGGGTCCGGGAAGTACCGGTAGTCGTGGGCGAACTCCTTCGAGCGCATGGGCACGGTGATGCTCCGCTCCGGGTTCCAGAGGCGCGTCTCCTGAGCGACCCGCTCGCCCCGGTCGAGCGCGCGGACCTGGCGTGCCGCCTCGTGGTCGAGGGCATCCCGCACGTGCCGGAAGGAGTTCATGTTCTTGATCTCGACCTTCGTGCCGAGCTCAGTCGCGCCGGCCCGCCGGACCGACACGTTCGCGTCGCACCGGAGCGAGCCCGCCTCCATGTTCCCGTCGCACACGCCGAGGTACCGGAGGATCGTCCGGAGGCTTCGCAGGTACTCGGCGGCCTCCAGCGGAGAGCGGAGGTCCGGCCGGGAGACGATCTCCATGAGTGGGACGCCGGCCCGGTTGAAGTCGACCAGGCTCGCGCTCGCCGACTCGAACACTCCACCCTCGTGCGTGAGCTTGCCGACGTCCTCCTCCAGGTGGAGGCGCTCGATCCCGATCCGGCGCGCGACACCGTCGGCTTCGATCTCCAGCCGGCCGTCCTCGGCGAGCGGCGCCTCGTACTGGCTGATCTGGTAGTTCTTCGGCATGTCGGGATAGAAGTAGTGCTTGCGGGCGAACCGGCACTCCGCGTTGATCCGGCAATGGAGCGCCCGGGCCGTGCGGATCCCGAACTCGACGGCCCGCCGGTTGATGACCGGCAGGATGCCCGGCATCCCCTGGCAGACCGGGCAGGTCTGGTGGTTCGGCGGTGCGCCGAACGCCGTCGCGCAGCCGCAGAACATCTTCGAGCGCGTCAGCAGCTGCGCGTGAACCTCGAGGCCGATGACGGTCTCCCAGGGCGCGCTCACGTGGCGTGCGCTCCGGGCGTCGTGGCGATTTCCGGGCGGCGCCGCGGCGCGCCGCGGGCAGTCTCGTAGGCGCCCGCCACGCGGAAGAGCGTCGCCTCGTCGAAAGGCCTCCCGATGACCTGGAGCCCGATCGGGAGTCCGCTCAGCGAGAACCCGCAGGGCACCGAGATGGCCGGCACGCCCGCCAGCGGCGCCGGGATCGTGAACACGTCGTTCAGATACATCGCGATCGGATCATCGGTCTTCTCGCCGATCTTGAAGGCGGGCGTCGGCGCCGTCGGGGAGACGATCGCATCGACCTCGGCGAAGGCGCGCTCGAAGTCGCGGCGAATGAGCGTGCGGACGCGCTGGGCCTGGGCGTAGTAGGCCTCGTAGTACCCGGCGGAAAGCACGTAGGCGCCCAGCATGATCCGGCGCCTCACCTCCGGGCCGAAGCCCGCCGCGCGTGTGCTTGCGGTCATGGTGACGAGATCGCGCCCGTCGGCCGCCCGGAGCCCGTACTTGACGCCGTCGTAACGCGCCAGGTTCGAGGACGCCTCCGCAGGGGCGACGATGTAGTAGGTCGCGACCCCGGCGTCGGTGTGCGGCAGCGAGACGCGGCGAGTCCGGGCGCCGCAGCGCTCCAGCATGCTGATCGCGTCGCGGACCGCGTGCTCGACCTCGGGGTCGAGCCCGGCAACGAAGTACTCGTCCGGAATGCCGAGGGTCAGGCCCTGGACGCCACGTCCGAACGCCGCCTGGCAGTCGGGCACCGGCTCGCCCGCCGCCGTCGAGTCCAGGGGGTCTGGCCCGGCGATGGTCTCGAGGAGCAGGGCGGCGTCCCGGACATCCTTGGCGAGCGGGCCGATCTGGTCGAGAGACGAGGCGAACGCGATCAAGCCGTAGCGCGAGACGCGCCCGTAGGTCGGCTTGAGTCCCACCACGCCGCACAGGGCGGCGGGCTGGCGCACGGAGCCGCCGGTGTCGGTGCCGAGGCCGCCGGCAGCCAGGTCGGCCGCCACCGCCGCCGCAGAGCCGCCGGAGGACCCGCCGGGAACCCGGTCGAGCCCCCATGGATTCCGGGTCACGTGGAAGCCGGAATTCTCCGTCGACGAGCCCATGGCGAACTCGTCGCAGTTGGTCTTGCCGAGCACGATGGCGCCGGCGCCGACCAGGCGCACCATCGCGGTGGCGTCGTACGGCGGGACGAAATCGGCGAGAATGCGCGACCCGCAGGTCGTGCGGATGCCGCGGGTGCACAGCACGTCCTTGATCGCGAGCGGCACGCCGTCGAGCGGTCGCGCCGGGTCGCCTCGCCGGAACCGCTCGTCGACCGCCTCAGCCTGGGCCCGCGCGCTCTCGGCCGCCACCGTCAGGTAGGCGCCCAGCGTGTCGTTGAGGAGCGCGATGCGCGCGAGGTAGGCCTCGACCAGGGCCCGGGCGGAGATCCGGCCCTCCCGCAGCGCCTGGACGGTTTCATGGATCGTGAGCCGGGTCCAGTCGGTCACGGCTCACTCCTCCATGATGCGGGGGACCCGGAACTGCTCGTCGTGCGGATCGGGAGCGTTTGCCAGCATGGCGTCCAGCGGATAGGAGGGCCGGACCTCGTCATCGCGCATGACGTTGACGAGCGGGAGAACGTGCGCGGTCGGCTCGACTCCCGTCGTATCCACGCGGCGGAGCTGCTCCACGTAGCCGAGGATCTCGTCGAGCTGGCTCCGCAGCCGCTCCTTCTCCTCGGCGCCAAGCGCGAGCCGCGCGAGCCGCGCCACGTGCTCGACCTCGGCCAGCGTGATCTTCACGTCGCTCATGCGTGACCTCGCGGCTCTCCTGGCACCGCGGGCTGGGTGACGCCGAGAAGCCCGGTGCGGCCGCCCCGGGGTGCAGGATCGACCCCGGTCCGGAACGCCCGGCAAGAGCGGCGCCGCGGCCCGGGCGTCCCCGAGTCTACACCTCTTCGAGCGGAGCGTACTTCAGCACGAGCCGCTTGCGTCCGACCGAGGCGAAGTTCACGGAGACGACGACGTCCTCCCCGTCCTTCTGGATCCCGGTGAGGATGCCGTCCCCCCAGCTCGCGTGGCGGACCCGCGCCCCCACGCGCAGGGGGTACTCGTCCGCCGGGTCGGGGCCGGGGTCCGGGCCCGGCTCGGCCACGCGCCCGGGCCACGTCGGCGGCCGACCGGGCGCCGCATCCGGGCGACGCCCGCCGACGGGCACCACGGCCTCGGCCGGCATCTCGAGGAGGAAGCGCGAGGGCTCGCGCAGGCCCGCGTACCCGCCGAGCCGGCGTTCCGCGGCGTAGGACAGGAACAGCCGTTCCTTCGCGCGCGTGAGCCCCACGTACGCCAGTCGACGCTCTTCCTCCACGCCTTCTTCGTCCTCGAGGGCCCGGCCATGCGGGAACACCCCCTCTTCGAGCCCGGTGAGGAACACTGTGGGAAACTCGAGTCCCTTCGCCGAGTGGAGCGTCATGAGCGTCACGCCGGGGCGCGCCTCCTGGAGCTCGTCGACGTCGGCGATCAGCGCAACGGAGTCCAGGAACGCCCCGAGGTCGCCCCCCTCGGACCGGTCGGCGAACTCCTCGGCGGCGACGACCAGCTCGTCCAGGTTCTCCAGTCGGCTCTCGGCCTCGGCCGTACCCTCTCGGCGAAGAGCGGCGCGTAACCCGGAGCCGTCCACGAGGGCCGCCACGCGCTCGCCGAGCGGCCCCGGCACGGCCCGGGACGTCAACTCTCCGATCAGGCGCACAAACTCCCCGAGGGCCCGGCCGGCCCGCCCGCCGAGCTCCTCCGCGGCACGGGAGGCCGTCGTCAGCAGCGGGGTCCCGGCCCGTGACGCGAGCTCCTCCACGCGCGCCAGCGTGGCGCGCCCGATCCCCCGCGGAGGGGCTCCCAGCGCGCGCCGGAAGGCGAGGTCATCGGCGGGGTTCGTGGCCAGCCGGAGGTACGCGAGGGCGTCCTTGATCTCCTTCCGCTCGTAGAACCGCACGCTGCCCACGATGTGGTAGGGAAGCCCCGCGATCCGGAAGGCGTCCTCCAGCACGCGCGACTGCGCGTTGGTGCGGTAGAGCACCGCGACGCCGTCGAGCGGCTGGCCCTCGGCGCGGAGCTCGGCCACGGTCCGGGCCACCCAGAGCGCTTCCTCGCCCTCGTCCCGCGCCCGGAACAGCCGCGCTACCTCACCGCGCGCGTTCTCGGTCCAGAGGCCCTTGTCCTTCCGCGCCTGGTTGTGCGCGATCACCGCCGCGGCGATCTCGAGGATGCGGCCCGTCGAGCGGTAGTTCTGCTCGAGGCGCACGACCCGACAGCCGGGAAAATCACGCTCGAAATCCAGGATGTTGCGGAGGTCGGCCCCCCGGAACCGGTAGATGGACTGGTCCGGGTCACCGACCACGCAGAGATTCCGGTGGACGCCCGCCAGCTGCCGCAGGAGGCGGTACTGCGCGGCGTTTGTGTCCTGGTACTCGTCGACGAGCACGTACCGCCAGAGCGTCCGGTAGTAGCCCAGGACGTCGGGATGGCGCGCGAACAGCTCGACCGTCAAGCCCAGGAGGTCGTCGAAGTCGAGCGCCCCGAGCGCCCGCAGGCGAGCGGCGTAGTGGGCATAGAGACGCGCCACGTCGGCCTCGCGCGGGCCCCGCGCCGCCGCCGCGGCCTCCTCCGGCCCGAGCAGCTGGTTCTTCGCGCGCGAGATCCGGGCAATGGCCCCGGCGGGGGTGAGGGCCCGCTCGTCGAGCCCGAGCTCCCGGTAGCACTCGCGCACGAGCGCGAGCCGGTCGTCCTCGTCGTAGATCACGAACGATCGGGGGTACTTGAGGTGGTGGATCTCCGCCCGGAGCACGCGCGCGCACGTGGAATGGAAGGTGGCCACGAGCGGAGGCCGGCCGGCGCCGGGCCGAGCCGCGAGGATCGCCGCCACCCGTTGCGCCATCTCCCCGGCCGCCTTGTTCGTGAACGTGACCGCCAGGATCTGCCGGGGGTCCACACCGCAGGCCACCAGGTACGCAATGCGTTGCGCGATGACGCGCGTCTTTCCGCTACCGGCCCCGGCCAGGACGAGCAGGGGGCCGTCCACGTGCAGGACCGCCTCCCGCTGGACTGGATTGAGGCCGGCGAGCAGCGCCCCGACGTCGGGCGGCCCGGTGGGATCGCGGGGCTCCGACATCAGCGCTGCCCCACCGGAGCGACCACCTCTGCCGATCGGACGTCCGCTCGCGCACGCAGGCCCACGAGCAGCCAGGGTACACCGAATTGCGGGCGGACGGGCCGCGGCCGGCCGCTACTCGACGGTGACGCTCTTCGCGAGATTCCGCGGCTGGTCGACGTCGCAGCCCCTGCGCACCGCGACATGGTACGCGAGGAGCTGGAGCGGGACGCTCATGACGATCGGGCTCAGGAGATCGCTCGCGGCCGGCACGCGCAGGACGTGACGTGCCTTGCTCGCGATCAGCGTGTCGTCCGGATGGGCGAGGGCGATCAGCAGGCCGTCGCGCGCGCGCACCTCCTCGATGTTCGCGAGCATCCGGTCGTAGGTGCTGTCGTGGGGCATCAGCGCCACCACCGGCATGTCCGCGTCGATGAGCGCGATCGGGCCGTGCTTCATCTCGCCGCCGGGATAGCCCTCGGCGTGCAGGTACGAGAGCTCCTTCATCTTGAGCGCGCCCTCGAGGGCGACCGGATAGTGGAGTCCGCGACCCAGGTAGAGGAAGTCCCGGAAGTGCCCGAGCGCGCGCGAGAGATCGGCGATTGCCTCCTCCGTGCCCAGCGCCGCCTCGACCAGGCGAGGCAGCTCGAGCAGCTCCGACAGGTACCGCCGTCCCCCCTCGGGCGACACCTCTCCCCGGACCCGGCCGAGGTGGAGGCCCAGGAGATAGAGCGCGGTGACCATCGCGGTGAAGGTCTTCGTCGAGGCCACGCTGATCTCGGGCCCGGCGTGGACGTACAGGATCCCATGGGCCTCGCGCGCGAGCGCGCTGCCGACCACGTTACAGATGGCGACGACGGCGGCGCCTTTGGCCTTGGCCGCCTGCACGGCCCCGAGGGTGTCCGCCGTCTCCCCCGACTGCGAGAGGGCGACGACCAGCGTGTCCGGGCCGACTCGGGGGTCGCGGTATCGGAACTCGGAGCCGATGTCCGCGTCGGCGGGAATCCCGGCGAGCCGCTCGATGATCTGGCGGCCGATGAGGGCCGCATGGTACGAGGTGCCGCACGCGACCAGCACCACCCGTGAGAACCCGCGAAGCTCCTCCCGTGTGAGGTTGAGGTCCGGCAGGAAGCAGTCGCCGGTCTCGGGCGAGATGCGGCCCCGCATCGTGTCCGTGATCGCACGGGGCTGCTCGTAGATCTCCTTGAGCATGAAGTGGCGGTAACCGCCCTTCTCCGCCATGATCGGATCCCAGGTGATGTGCGTCACCGGCCGTTCGACCGCCCGGCCCGCGAGCGTCTGGAGCCGAACGCCCTGCCGGGTGACGACCGCCATCTCCCCGTCCTCGAGGATCAGGACGTCGCGCGTGTGCGCCAGGATGGCGGGAACATCCGAGGCCACGTAGTACTCTCCCTCCCCGAGCCCGACCACCACACCGCCGGCTCCGGTCTTGGCGGCGACCAGCGCCCCGGGCTCGCGGTCCGAGACCACGCCCACCGCGTACGCGCCACGGACCTCCTGGAGGGCCAGGCGCACAGCCTCGGCGAGGCCGCCGGCCTGGGCCCAGTGGTGCTCGACCAGGTGCGCCAAGACCTCCGTGTCGGTCTCCGACTTGAAGGTATGCCCGTCGGCCTGAAGCCGGGTCTTGATAGGCAAGTAGTTCTCCAGGATGCCGTTGTGGACGACCACGATGGAGCCCGTGCAGTCCGTGTGCGGGTGGGCGTTCTCCTCCGATGGGCGGCCGTGGGTCGCCCAGCGCGTGTGCCCGATGCCGAGCGGGCCGTCGAGCGGGCGCTCCCGGAGGGCGGACTCGAGGTTTCGGAGCCTGCCGGCGCTCCGCCGGACCTGGAGCACGCCGTCGGACACGATGGCCACCCCCGCAGAGTCGTAGCCGCGGTACTCCAGCCGCTTGAGTCCGTCCAGGATGATCCCGGTGGCCCCGGCCGAACCGATGTACCCCACGATCCCACACATCGCCTCGTCACCTCATTCGAGAGTTCGCTGCTGGCGCAAGGTTGAGCAACCCTCGTGCCAGCCTGGATGGGCTCGCCGTTGCCGTCCCGGGGGGCAATCCCACGTGGGCGAGACGGTCAGATGCCCCTGGATTGTTGCCACCTGGCAACTCCCGGGCCCGGCCGGCGTTTCACCCCCAGCCGGTCCGTGGTGGGACCGGCAATCTGTCACCCCGGCAGGGTCAGCGTGCCACGTCCGGCCGAGCCGCGTTGGTCCGCGGACGGGCGCGTCGCCGCTCGGTCCAGCCCTCCTTGACCAGCTGCGGCGCACGCTCCATGGCCAGGGCCCCGGGGGGCACGTCCCTGGTGATCACGGACCCCGCGCCCACGTAGGCGTCGTCCCCGATCGTGACCGGGGCCACGAGGCTCGCGTTCGTCCCGACGAAGGCGCGCGCACCGATCTGCGTCCGGTGCTTGCGCTCGCCATCGTAGTTGCACGTGATCACGCCGGCACCGATGTTCGCGCCCTCGCCCACGGTGGCGTCGCCGATGTATCCGACGTGGTGCGCCTTCACCCCGCGTCCGATCGTGGCCTGCTTGATCTCGATGAAGTTACCGATGTCGGCCGCTCGCTCGACCAGCGTGCCACGACGCAAGCGGGCAAACGGGCCCAGCGTCGCGTCGGCTTCGACGCGTGAGCCGTCCAGCACACAGTAGGGCCGGAGGGTGACCCGATCGCCGAGGGCCGTGTCGGTCACCTGGGAGCCCGTCCCGATCACGCATCCCTCTCCGATCACCGTGCTTCCGGCCAGGCGTACCCCGGGGTGGAGGACCGTGTCACGGCCGACGGTCACGGTCGTGTCGACGTAGGTGGCGGCTGGGTCGACGACGGTGACTCCGGCGGCCATGAGATCCTCGATCGTCCGTGCGCGCAGGACCCCCTCGAGCACGGCGAGCTGCCGGCGGTCGTTGACGCCGGCGACCTCGCGCGGATCCGCCACGCTCACCGCCTCGACCCGGGTCGCCCGGCGCACCAGCCGCTCGATGACATCCGTCAGGTAGATCTCCCCCTGGGCGTTGGCCGGCGCGTGCCGCGCGACAGCTTCGAGAGCCGGCCAGAGCCGGCGAGGGTCGAAGCAGTAGATGCCCGAGTTGCATTCGCGGCCGCGGCGCTGCGCAGGTGTCGCGTCGCGCTCCTCGACGATGGCCCGCAGACTGCGATCCCGGGCGCGCAGCACGCGTCCATAGCCGGTGGGATCGGCAGGCCGGAACGTCAGGACCGTCGCGGCCGCCCCGCGCGCGCGGTGGCGAGCCAGGAGCCGGGCAAGGGTTTGCCGGGTCAGGAGCGGGACGTCGCCGTAGAGGAGCAGGAGCTCCGTGGCCGTCTTCGGGACCGCCGCGCGTGCCTGAAGGAGGGCGTGTCCCGTGCCGCGCGGCTCCGGTTGCTCGACGAAGCCCGGACCCAGGTCGGCGAGCGCGGTCCTCACGGCGTCGGCGCCCCCGGAGACGACGACAACCGTTCCCGCGACGCCAGCCTCGCGCGCGAGGACCACAGGATAGCGGACGAGCGGCCGACCTCCCAGGAGGTGCAGGATTTTGGGCCGCCCCGACCGCATGCGCTTGCCCTCGCCCGCCGCGAGGATCACCGCCCAGGTCTCGGGGAGCGCGGCCGACGTCGGCGGGCGGCCCATGCCGACCGACCTAGGCACGCAGGGCCGCCGGCCGCCGGGCGGGGCCGCCGTGCCGGATGAGCCGGGCGAGCACCCTACCGAGCTTCTCGGGATGGTGCCGTGCCAGCTGGGTGGGGCCGGCCAGGTCCGCCTCGGCGACCCAGACGCCCAGCGCCCGCACGCGGTCCCGGTCACGCTTCACGGGGCTCGCGCCCGCCCGCGCATAGCGCGCCACTACGTCCGGGGGAAAGGGTCGCCCGTGCGTCACGATACCGTCGATCGCGCCACGGCCGCCGTGAGCGTACACCGCGTCCAGGTGATCCCCGAGGGACATCCCATCCGTCTCACCCGGCTCCGTCATCAGGTTCGCCACGCAGATCTTGAGCGCCGCCGCGGCGCGCAGCGCGTCCACGACGCCCCCGACGAGCAGGTTCGGGATCAGGCTGGTGTAGAGCGAACCTGGGGCCAGGACCACGACATCGGCGTGGGCGATGGCCTCGAACACCTCCGGCAGAGCCCTGACCTCGGCCGGAACGAGGAAGACACGCCGGATGGGGACGCCCTGCCCGGTCAGGTGGGACTCGCCCAGAACGCGGCGCCCGTCGGCAAGCTCGGCGCCGAGCTGCACGACGTCCAGCGTCGAGGGCAAGATCGTGCCGCGCACGGCCAGCACCTTGCCGGAAATACGGATCGCCTGGAGGAAGTTGCCGGTGACCTGGGTGAGGGCGGCCAGGAAGAGGTTCCCGAAGCTATGGCCGGCGAGCTGCCCGTCGCCCGGGAACCGGAACTGGAAGAGCTCCGCCATGAGGGGCTCGACATCGGCGAGGGCCACCAGGCAGTTCCGGATGTCCCCCGGGGGCAGCACGTGAAACTCCTCGCGGAGACGCCCCGAGCTCCCCCCGTCGTCGGTCACGGTGACGACAGCGGTCAGCGCGCTGACGTACCCGCCCAGATAGCGCTTGAGGGCCGCGAGGACCACCGGGAGCCCGGTGCCCCCCCCGATCGCCACGACCCGCCGCCCCCCGTGCTGTCGCGCCCGGTCACCCATGGACTCAATCTTAGCGCACGCGGGTGTGCCCACCCGGGGTCCGGGACAGCCGGCGGAGCCAGGCCAGGAGCGTGGCGAGGGCCGGTCCAGGCGGCGCTTCGAAGCGCCGCGGCGCGCCGGTTGCGGGATGGCGGAACCCGAGCACCGCGGCATGTAGCGCCTGACCGTTCAGGCCGGCCACGTGCGCCGCGAGCTCGACGTCGGGAGGCGCCATGCCGCGGCGCCGGTACGTGCGATCGCCGACGACCGGCACCCCGAGATGGGCGAGGTGGACGCGGATCTGATGGGTCCGCCCGGTCCCGAGGGTGACCTCGAGCAGCGCGAGCGGCACCGGGCGCAGGAACTGCTCGAGCACACGGTACCGGGTGAGCGCCGGACGGCCCGCCCCGGCGGGGCGGACCGCCATCCGGAGCCGGTCCCGCGGATCCCGGCCGATCGCCGTCTCCACGATGCCGGTCGTGTGCGGGAGTCGGCCGTGAACCAGCGCCAGGTACCGCCGTTCCACGGTCCGCGCCTTCAGCTGGCGGGCGAGCGCCAGGTGCGCGGGCTCAGTCTTCGCGACCATGAGGAGCCCGGAGGTCCCCCGGTCCAGCCGGTGCACGATCCCGGGCCGCCGGACGCCGCCCACTCCCGACAGCCCGGGTCCGCAGTGCGCAAGAAGGGCGTGCACGAGGGTGCCCGTGCGATGACCGGCCCCCGGGTGCACGACGAGGCCCGCCGGCTTGTTCACCACGAGGAGATCCGCGTCCTCGTAGACGATGTCGAGCGGGATCGCCTCCGGCACAAGCGCCAGTGGCTCGGGGGGCGGGACCTCGACGGTCACCTCCGCGCCCGCCCGCAGCCGGTGGCTCGCCCTGGCGTGGCCTCCGGTCACCTGCACCTGCCCGGTCGCGATCAGCGCCTGCAGCCGCGTGCGTGAGAGCTCCGGCGCGCGCGCTTGGAGGAACCGGTCGAGCCGCCCGCCGGCCGCCGCGGGCTCGACGACGAAGTGCCGACGCGCCGGCGCGCCGGGCACCGCCGCCGGCTCAGGCGCCGGCGGCGCCGGGCCGCGGGACATCGTCCCGCCCGAACGCGAGCTCGATGGCAAGCAGGCACACGCCCACGGTGATCGCCGAGTCGGCCACGTTGAACGCCGGCCAATGGTAGGTCCGCCAGAAGACGTCGATGAAATCCACCACCGCGCCGAACCGCCAGCGGTCGAGGAGATTGCCGGCCGCGCCCCCGAACACGAGGCCGACGGCCACGCGCGTGAGGGCGCTCCCCCGCGGCAGGATCCGCAACGCGAGCGAACCGAGCAGTGCCAGGGCGGTCAGCGAGAACACGGTCACGATCCAGCGCCACCGCGGCGGGATCCCTGCAAAGATGCCGAAGGCGACGCCCGGGTTCATGACGAGCACGAGATGGAATACGTCCGGGATCACCACCACCGGGTGGGTGGCGTCGAGCCGCGCGAGCGCCCACTTCTTCGTCAACTGGTCCGCGACGAACACCGCCGTCGCGAGGCCCAGGACGAGCATCATCAGGTCGTGCCTGCGCGGATGATCGGCAGACAGCGCTCGCAGAGCGCAGGATGGTCGGTATCCCGCCCGACCGCGGAGCTCCACGTCCAGCACCGGCCGCACTTCCTCCCCTCCGCGTGCCGCACCTCGATCGCGAGACCCGACAGAGCCGTCTCGCGCAGCACTACCCGGTCCCAGGCCGTCACGAGGCCGGCCGGCGGGGCATCCGGCACGATGTCGAGGCTGGAGACGATGAACAGCTCCCGCAGCAGGTGCCGGCCAGCCTCCTCGACCCTCAGCCGGAGCTGGGGCTCGCTTGCGTACAGCGTCACGTGGGCGTCGAGCGCCGCGCCGATCAGCTTCGCCGCGCGCGCCTGCTCGAGGGCCCTCGCCGCCTCGCCGCGAACCCGGAGCAACGTCTCCCACCCACGCTCGACGCTCTCGTCGAGCCACGCCGGATCGGCCGCGGGAAAGTCGGTGAGATGGACGCTCCGCGCCTTGTCGGCCTCGCGGAGGTGATCCCAGACCTCCTCGGCCGTGAACGTGAGGATGGGCGCCATCAGACGGACGAGCGCGTCGAGGATCCGGTAGCAGACCGTCTGGGCGGCGCGGCGCTCCGGGGCGGTCGCCGCCGACGTGTAGAGGCGGTCCTTCACCACGTCGAGGTAGAGCGCCGAGAGATCCACCGCGCAAAAGTTGTGGAGGGTCTGGAACGCGAGGTGGAACTCGTAGGTCTCGTACGCCCTGCGTACCCGCTCGATCGTCCGGTGGAGGCGCAGCATCGCCCAGCCGTCCAGGCCCGTGAGCGCACGGTCCCGGACGGCGTCCGTCAGCGGGTCGAAGTCAGCCAGGTTCCCCAGCAGGAACCGGCATGTGTTGCGGACCCGCCGGTAGGCCTCCGCGAGCTGGGCGAGGATCTCGTCCGAGAGCCGGATGTCGGCGGTGTAGTCCTCCCCGGCCGCCCAGAGCCGCAGGACCTCCGCCCCGTGCTTCGCGATGACGTCGTCCGGCGCCACGGTGTTGCCGACGGACTTCGACATCTTGCGCCCGTCGCCGTCGACCACGAACCCGTGGGTGAGCACCGCGCGGTACGGCGGACGCCCGCGCGTGCCCACGGCCTCGAGCAGCGAGGAATGAAACCACCCGCGGTGCTGGTCCGAGCCTTCGAGATACATGTCCGCCGGCCACCGAAGGTCCGGGTGCTTCTCGAGGACGGCCGCGTGACTGCATCCCGAGTCGAACCAGACGTCGAGGATGTCCGTCTCCTTGCGGAAGGCGCCGCCGCCGCACTTGGCGCACGCGGTCCCCGGCGGGAGAAGCTCCGCCGGCAAGCAGAGGTACCACTCGTCGGCGCCCTCGCCCGCCTCCATCCGGGCGGCGACGTGCTCCACGATCGCCTCCTCCAGGAGGATCGCGCCGCACGCCTCGCAGTAGAACGCCACGATGGGGACGCCCCACACGCGCTGGCGCGAGATCGTCCAGTCGGGCCGGTGGGCAATCATGTTCGTGATGCGCTCCTCGCCCCACGGCGGGATCCACTCCACGGTCCGGAGGGCGGCGAGCGCGTCCTCCCGCAGGGTGCCCGCATCACCACCCCGCGGCGCCTGGTCGAGCGTGATGAACCACTGCTCGGTAGCCCGGAAGAGCGTCGGGTTCTTGCAGCGCCAGCAGTGCGGGTACGTGTGGGTGAGCGGCACCTCGGCGACCAGCGCCCCCCGCTCCTTCAGCAAGGCGACGATCCGCGGATTCGCGTCCCAGACCGTCAGCCCGGCGAAGTGAGCGACCTCCGGCACGAAGCGGCCGTCGTCGTCGACCGGATTGTAGATCGGCAGCCCCAGCGCCCGGCCCAGCTCGTAGTCCTCCTCGCCGTGGCCCGGCGCGATGTGGACGAGACCGGTCCCGGCGTCCATCGCGACGAAGGAGGCCGCCGCGATCCGGCCGGTGCGGTCGATCCACGGGTGCCGGTACTCAAGCCCGACGAGCTCGGTTCCTTCCAGCGTTCGAAGGCGGCGGGCGGACTTGAGCCGCGCCGCCTGCATGAACGGCTCGGCGAGCCCCGCCGCGACGATCAGGGTCTCGTCACCCGTGCCGAGCGCCACGTACTTCTCACCGGGGTTCACCGCGACGGCCAGGTTCGCCGGCAGGGTCCAGGGCGTCGTGGTCCAGATGACGACCGACGGCCGCGGGGCGTCGGAGAGCGCGGGGTGAGGCGTCACGAGCGGGAACTTCACGTAGACCGACGGCGTCTCCTGCTCCTCGTACTCGACCTCCGCCTGGGCGAGCGCCGTCTTGCAGTGCATGCACCAGTGGACGGGCTTGAGCCCCTTGTAGACGAGACCCCGCCCGACGAACCGTCCGAACTCGCGGACGATCGTCGCCTGGTAGGCGGGCGCCATCGTCAGGTACGGGTGCGCCCAGTCCCCGAGGATCCCGAGCCGCCGGAACTCCTCACGCTGGACGTCGACGAACCGGAGAGCGTAGGCCCGGCAGCGCCGGCGCTTCTCGGCCGGGTCCATGGCGCGGCGCACGTCGCTCCCCGCCTTGTCGAGCCCGAGCTCCTTGTCGACCTGGTGCTCGATGGGAAGCCCGTGACAGTCCCAGCCCGGCACGTACGGAGCATCGTGGCCGAGCATTCGGCGCGACTTGACGACGATGTCCTTGAGAACCTTGTTCAGCGCGGTCCCCATGTGAATGCGGCCGTTGGCGTACGGCGGGCCGTCGTGAAGGACCCAGAGGGAGCGCCCCCGGCCACGAGCGCGAAGCGCGCCGTAGAGGTCCTCCGCGTCCCAGCGACGCAGGAATTCCGGCTCCCGCCGGGGCAGGTTCGCCCGCATGGGGAACTCGGTGCGCGGGAGGTGAAGCGTCGCCTTGTAGTCCATCGGAGTGGAAAACTGCGCGGCAGACGCCCTGCCGCGCAGTGGACGAAAGCCTAGCATCCATGCGTACTTGTGTCAAGGAATGGGCCCTCTGAGCGAGCGGCGCTAGCGTCGGGCGGCCACGCGCCCGGGTGACTGTCGCCGGCTCAGCCGGCGCCGGTGCCCGGACAGGCGATGCCCGCAGGCCAGCGGCTCCGGTGCCAGGCAGTCTCGTATACCGTCATGGTCGCGGCGCCGGCGACGACGTTGTGCGGGAGCGTGACTCCGGTCACTGGCCGGAAGAGGTCGGTCCGCGCCGCAAGCTCCGGGAACCACGCCGGGAAGATGACGAGATACTCCGGGCAGCGCCGGCCGAGGTAGCGAAGCATGCCGTCCACGCCCTCCCGCCGGTACGGCAGGATCTCGGGCGTGCCGAGTCCGATCAGGTCGATCATCCGACGCCTCCCGAAGTACGAGAGCGCTCCGACGTCGTTGACCGCGATGAGCGCGTCCGACGGGGTCTCAGCCGCCACCCAGTGTCCGAGACGCACCTGCATCGCGTTGACGTTCTGCACGCCCCAGGCGTAGGTCCGGGCGCCGGCGGGGAGGCGCCAGGCGAGCCCGACGAGGAGCACGGCCGCGACCGCCGCGCGCAGGCGCCGGGTGGCAAGCCATTCCAGCACCCGCCCCAGGCCGAGGCATGCCACCACCACGGCGAGCGGAAGCAGATGCGCGGAGTAGCGTCCGGTCTGAAAGCCGGGACCCCGGTACGGGGCCACCACGGCCATCGCGACCGGATGGAGAACCAGCGCGGCCGAGAGCCAGCGGAGACGGCTCGCGCGACCGGCCGCGAGCCCGATCAACACCAGCACCGGCAGCGCGACGTGATCCTGGAGCAAGGTCCTACCCCACTCCACGAGGAACGCCGTCACCTGGTGCAGCGCCACGCGCCACGCATCCGCCAGGCCCTCGGCCTGCCCCAGGAGCCCGCCCTCGACCTTCGCGGCGGCGCTCGCCGGAACCAGTCGACCCCCTGCGGCCAGGTTGAACGCGACGGCGGGCGCGATGACCACGCCCGCCAGAGCGGCCCGGCGGAGCGCCTCCCGCCATGCCCCGGCGCCGAGCACGTGGAGCCCGACCAGGAGCCCGGCCTCCGGGCGGGCGAGGGTCGCCAGCCCGAGCCCTCCGGCCCCGAGCGCCGGGCGACCCTCCGCGATCGCCCATGCCCCGAGCCCGACACAGAGCGTCGCGAGCGGCACCTCCATGCCCGAGAGCGCCCCCCAGACGAGCGGGCTCAGCGCCACGACGGCGAGCCCCGCGCCGGTGGCGAGGCTCGATCCGAGCCCCACGGTCGCCGCGAGGCGTCGGGTCACGAGGCCGGTGGCCGCCCAGCAGGTGAGCCCGAGCGCCTTCGCGGCCGCGAGGCCCGGCATGCCGAGCGCCACCAGACCCGCCAGGGCGACGCTCCAGAGCGGGGCCGTCGACGCGGATACCGGCTCGCCCCGGTTGATGGCGAAGCCGCCGCCCGTCGCCAGGTTGCGCGCGAGCGTCAGATGGATCCAGCCGTCGTCGAGCGGTAGGCCGGGCGCGCCCGCCACCCGGCGCTCCGCGAGAAGGAACACGGACACGGCCAGCGCGCCCGCGGCGAGGATCAGGACGTCCCGCCGGTCAAGGCTCCCGGGGGCCGGCCAGGCGGCCATGCCGCCCTAGCGCAGGTGCGCGAGCTTCGTCACGGGGACCAGGGAGTAGCCGGCGTGGTCGACCGCCTGCCGCCCGAGCCGCAGCACGTAGAGCGCGCGACCGTGCGAGAGCGGGTGCCTCTCGAGCCCCGCCGGCCGGGGCAACCCCGGATGCCACTCGTCGACCACCCAGACGAGCCGGCGGGTGGTCAGCGGCAGGAACACCCGCCGCTCGGTCACGACCTCCATGCTCACGAGCTCTCGCGAGGCGAGATATCCCGGGCGCGGCTCACCAAGTCGAAAGTGATAGACCGGGTACTCGGGCAGGTAGTACATGACGTGGCGGAACCATGGATAGGAGCGCGGATTCCCGAGTTCCGTCACGAGCACCGTGTCGCGCGGATCGAACTGGCAGCGAATCGTCGCCACGTAGTCCCCGATCACGGCCTCCTGCTCGCGAAGCCCGGCGGCGGTGTGGCTCCACAGGCGGAACCGATAGAGTGCCCGGAGCTCCGAGAGCGTCCTCTCGCGCGTGGGCGCGCCAGTCGCCGGAACGGGCACGTCGACAGGCTGGCCCGCAGTGAAGAACGCCACGTGCGCCAGAAGCAGAACGGCCACCAGCCCGGCCGCCGCCGCGACGCGCGGGGTCGCGGGCGCAGGCCCCCCCGATTCTCTGGGCCAGAGCTCCATCAGGGCGCGGCCCACCAGGAGGTAGCAGGCCGGCAGCACCGCCAGCAGGTAGCCATGCTGCCCCAGGTGAACCAAGGCGTAGACGGCCAGGGCCGGCAGCGTCCACAGGGCCAGGAAGGCCGTGTGATCGCGCCCGCCCGTGAGACGCGCCGGCCCCCGGCGCAGGCCCCACGCCAGGACGGGCAGGAAGACGCCCACCCCCACGACGAGCGCCTCGGCGAGGCCCAGGACGTTGCGCGACCACCCACCCCCGACGAGGGTCGTCGCGTGCACCGTCGACGCGTAGAGCTCGAACGCCGCGCCGAGATATCGACCGAGGCCGGTCAGCCACAGCATCGGTCCGAGCCAGGTCGTCGCCGCCAGCGCGATGAGACCCACACCGGCAAGTACCGGCCCGGGCCGACGGAACCCCCGCCACGCCATCCCGAGCCAGAGCGGGCTCAGGATGAGCAGGAGCGACTGGCGGACCCCGCCCGCCAGCCCGAGCAGCAGCGCGGAGCCGATCAGCGCCCGCACGCTCGCCTGTCGCATCCCCCACGCGCTCAGGGCAATCCCCGTGGTGAGCGCGGCTTCCGCCGTGTACGAGAGACCGACCACCCCGTACGCCCAGAACAGCGGGCTCACTGCAAGCCCGAGCGCGGCCAGGGTCGCAACGCCGCGCCCGTAGAGCTGCCACCCCAGCCGATAGAGCAGAAGGACCGCGACCGCGCTCGCGACGATGGCGACGGTTCCGAGCGTGACGGCGGGATCGGAGAGCGCCGACGCGAACAGCCGGCCAAGCGCCACGTAGAGAATGTAGCCGGGCGGGTGCGGCTGATGCCGGACGACGTCGAATCGATCGAGGGCGAGCGCGAACTGAACCGCGTCCCAGGTCGGCAGGAAGCGCGCCCGATAGGGCCAGCGGCTCGCCACCGTGAGACCGCCGATGACCAGCGCCAGGAGCCAGTCCGCTCGCGGCATCACTGCTGGCGGTCTGGGACGGTCCCGGATGGGATGGTCATGGCGGTGACGGTCAGCGCTACAGGGGCGGCGTGAAGCGGGTCGGCCAGAAACAGGGTAGTGCCGGGAGGACGTCAGGCGCCCTTCTTTTCCTCGTGGCCCTTCTCCGCCCTGGCGGTCGTGTCCTCCTCGTTCTGCCCCTTCTTGAACTCGGACATGCTCTTTCCAAGTCCTCGCGCCAGCTCGGGCAGCTTCTGCGCCCCGAACAGGAGCAGGACGATGACGAGGATGATCATCAGCTCCTGGTAACCCAGACCGAACATACGAGCCCCTCCGCCGTGAAGTGCCCCTACCTTACGCCGTTTCAGCCGCGTGTCAATGAACCGACTCTGGCAATCCCGGACGGGTCATTTCCCCGCCGCCGCGCCCTCTCGAAGGACCCGCTTGTCACCCACCCGGATCGTCAGCCGCTGGCTGTCCAGCCACTCCAGCAAAGGAATCGCGTACTTCCGTGAGATCCCCAGGAGGTCCTTGATCTCCTGGGGCGTGATCGCCCGGTGCTCGCGGAGAAAGGCGGCGACGCGTCCGACCGCCTCCTGCAGGGGCTCGGCGTGGAAGTAGAGTCCCTCCCGGATGCGCACGAGCCTCCGGCCGTCGACGAGGAGCTGGGCCACGGCCTGGGCCGAAGGCCCCGCGAGCCCGAGCTTCGAGAACGCCTCGTCCAGCGTCGGCGGAGCCACCCCCGCCTCCCGGAACTCCGCCTCGATCCGGTCCGACGCCGCCTGCTGCTCCGGTGTGAGGCGGACGGCGTGGCCGGCCCCGCGGACCTTGTCTCGATCGACGACGAGCACGCCGCTGGCCGCGAAGCGATCCAGCAGCGCGAGGAAGACGCGCTCCTCGAGCCCCCCCAGCCGCGTACGCAGCTCCTCCTTCGACATCCCCGGCTTGAGCGGCTCCCGCGCGTGGAAGGCCGCGAGCGCCGCCTCGGTCTCCCGGCGGAGACGCTCGGCGCTCTCCGAGTGGACGTACCACTCGCGGTCGACGACGAAGATCCGCCCGCGCGCCACGAGATCCTGGAGGTGGCCCCGGAGCGCCTCGGGGCCGAACGGCGTCCGGGCCCGCAGCTCGGCCGTGCGCACCCCGCCGCCGCCGATGCGCTGCACGTGGGCCTCGAGGACCGCCGAGGGATCGGTCGCCCCCAGGGCCCGCAGGCGTCCGGCGAGGGCGGGGCCGCGCCGGGCCTTGGACGGCGCCACGTCTAGCAGCTCGCCGCCGCCGATCGTCACCATGGGTGAATAGCTCCGGATCACGTACCGGTCCCGGGGGAGCGCGACGACAGGCGCCTCCAGGCGCAGCTGGACATACCCCGTCTGCCCCGGCTCGATGGTCGGCCCGGCGACTGGATGCACCCGCGCCATGACCTCGCTGGTCCCGACGTGGAGGCGCACCCGCTGGCGCGTCCGGAGCGGCGCCGGCGCGTCGCGCAAGAGCTCGCAGGTGGCGTCGAGCATGTACGTGGGCTCGATCAGCCCCGGGAGCGAGAGGACGTCGCCCCGCGTGATGGCCGCGCGCTCGACACCCTGGAGGTTCACGGCCGCGCGCTGACCGGCGACCGCCGTCGAGACGGGCTGCCCGTGGGTCTGGATGCCGCGCACCTTGGCCTGAAGGCCTCGGGGGTACACCTCGACCCGCTCGTCCAGCGCGAGCCGGCCGGCCGCGACCGTGCCCGTGACTACCGTGCCGAACCCCCGGATCGTGAAGACGCGGTCGATCGGGAGGCGAAACGTCGCGTCGGTGTCGCGCACGGGAACGGCCCGCGCGAGCGTGGCGAGCGCCTCGCGCAACGCGGGCAGTCCCTCACCGGTCTTCGCCGAGACGGGCAGGATCGGCGCGCCGTCGAGAAAGGATCCGCCCAGGAAGCCGCGGACGTCCTCCTGGACGAGCTCCCGCCACTCGGGCTCGGCCAGGTCGGCCTTGGTCAGCACGACCAGGCCGCTCCGGACGCGGAGGAGCTGGCAGATGGCGAGATGCTCCCGCGTCTGCGGCATCACGCCCTCGTCCGCGGCGACCACCAGCATGACGAGGTCGATCCCACCCACGCCTGCCAGCATGTTCTTCACGAACCGCTCGTGCCCGGGGACGTCCACGATGCCGAGGGTTAGTCCCTCGCCCAGGTCGAGATGGGCGAAACCGATGTCGATGGTGATGCCGCGCTCCTTCTCCTCCTTGAGCCGGTCGGGGTCGATGCCGGTCAGCGCCTGGACGAGGCTCGACTTGCCGTGGTCGATGTGGCCGGCGGTACCGATGACGACGTGGCGCACGGGTCGACGGACTAGACGAGCGCCGCCAGGGCAGCGGCGAGGAGTGAGACCTCGTCGTCCATGACCGTCCGGCAGTCCAGCAGGAGACGGCCCTCGGCGAGGCGGCCAATCACCGGGGGGTGACCGGCCCGGAGCCGGGCATCCAGGGGTCCGGGCGGATGTGCAGCGGTGCCAAGCGCGAGCGCGGCGGTCGGGAGCTCGGCCAGGGGAAGGGCTCCCCCGCCCACCTCGGACCGCCCGGCCACGACCACGAGGCCGAGCGCGGCCCGAGCCGCAACGGGGATCCGGCGGAGCACCCGGCCCGCCCGGCGGCGGACGAGGCTCGCGGGCTCGCTCAGCATGCGGAGGGCCGGAATCTCGCGCGGCGCCGTCGCCGGATCCTCGTAGGCCCGCAGGGTCGCCTCGAGCGCGGCCAGCGTGAGCTTGTCGATCCGGAGCGCCCGGCTGAGCGGGTTGTTCTGCAGGCGCTCCAGGAGCGCGCGGCGGCCCACGACGATCCCCGCCTGCGGGCCCCCGAGCAGCTTGTCGCCCGAGAACGTGACGACATCGGCGCCGGCCGCCACCGTCTCCGGGACGGTCGGCTCGCGCGGGAGCCCCCACGGGCGGAGGTCCAGGAAGCAGCCGGAGCCCAGGTCCTCGAGGACCGGGATGCCGCGCCCCCGCCCCACGTCCACGAGCTCCGCGGTGGTGACGCCCTCCGTGAAGCCGACGACCCGGTAGTTCGATGGATGAACCTTGAGGAGGAGCGCGGTTTCGGGCGTGATCGCTCCCGCGTAGTCCGAGAGACGCGTTCGATTCGTCGTCCCGACCTCGACGAGGCGCGCCCCGGACTGGGCCAGAATGTCCGGGATCCGAAAGGCGCCGCCGATCTCGATCAACTCCCCGCGGGAGACCACGACGGCGCGCCCCCGTGCGAGCGACTCGAGCGCCAGCAGGACGGCGGCCGCGTTGTTGTTGACGACGAGCGAGGACTCGGCGCCGGAGAGTCGGCAGAGAAGGCCAGCGACGTGGTCATGGCGGGAGCCGCGCGTCTTCGTGCTGACGTCGAGCTCGAGGTTCGAGTACCGCGTCGCGACGAGGGCGAGCCGCGCCAGCGCCGCCGGACCCAGGGGCGCCCGGCCCAGGTTCGTGTGCAGGACCACGCCGGTGGCGTTGACGACGCGGTCGAGGCTCCAGGCGCCGGCCGCGTCCAGCGCGGCGCGCACCCGGGGCAGGAGCGCCGGCGTCTCGAGGGCGAGCGCGTCGAGGTCGCCGGGGGTCGCGGCGGCCAGTACCGCCCGGCGGCGCTCCGCGAGCACCGCCCGCACGGCTTCGACCACGCGCACCCGCGGCGCCGGGGGCCGGCCGCCCAGGGCCCGCACCATCTCGTCGACCGCCGGGAGCGCGCGAAGCCGCTCCCGGCGCTGAGCCGCGAGCGGGGCCAGATCGCCGGCGCCCGGCGTCACGCCGGCCGGCAGACGCCGGGGCGCGGGGCGGGGACCGGCCACGTCAGGGTCTCAGCAGCGCCCGCACGGTGTCGAGAAGGTTCGCCTCCCAGCGACCGGTCGAGGCGCACGGAAGCCCCGAACGGGGCTTGGGGGAGCCGCTTCCCCGCGTGTAGGTATCAGTGCGCATCCGCGTGTTCACCTGCACCGCCGTCTGCGCGCTCGAAACGGCCTCCACGAAGATCGTGAAGGCGACCTGCGCGTCCCCCTGGACGCGCTCGTCCCCGAAGCGGCCGCAGTCCGCGTACAGGCCGATGGTCGTCGGGACGGCCTCCGACGCGATCACCCCCGAGTCGCGCGCGATGGCCCGGATCTGCACGTTCTCCCGCGCCAGCGCCCGGACGAGGGCTCGCCAGACCGCGTCGTAGGACGCCTCGATCTGCTCGGTGTACGCGCTCGGCAAGACGGGCGCCACGTAGGCGCGGCTGCAGCCCGCCAGGGCCAGGAGCCCCGTCGCGCCCGCAAGCGTGCACCGCCCGGCCAGTCCCCTCATACCGTCAGCGCGGGTGGTGATCGATGCCGCGGTACGCGTCGATGAAGCGGGAGACGCGCCGCTCGTCCAGCGCGTCCATCTTGTCGATGCGCGTCCACGCCGTCAGCGCGATGCAGCGATCGAGCCCCGGGTAGGGGGCCAGCACCACGCGGTCCCGATAGCGATCCACGATCCCGCGGAGGCCGACCTGCACCTGGTCGGCGCACTGCGGCTTGTAGTTGACGACCACGCCGCCGTCCTCGAGGTTGTGCACCTGGAGCTCCTTGACTAGCGGCCGCGTGTGGACGCCCCAGGGCGCGATGTGCGGCAGGTGGGGGCCCGAGGTGGGCGGGTCCGAGTTGTAGGCCACGTGAGGGGTTTCGGCCGTCGGGATGTGCTCGTTCCCGAGGCTCGGGACGAACTCGCCGGGGCTCGGCCCGCGGACCCGTGCGTACAGCCAGCCGCCCATCCCCACGACGACCAGGATCGCCACGGCGCCCGCCCCCCACGTGAGCCGCCGCCGCTGGCGACGCGTCAACGCGAAGCGGGAGACGGGCGCCGCCGCCCCGACCGGGCGCCCGCTGCCTCGCTTCGGCTGTCCTTTGCGCGCCTTGGCCATCTCCCTGTGCCTCCTCCCCTCAACCGCAAGTGCTCCCACCACCGGGCGCTGGCGGAAGCGCGTGGGAGTCGAACCCACCTCGAGCTTGTCTAGAACCCGACACCGGATTTGAAGTCCGGGAGGCCCACCGGGATCCTATGCGCTTCCGGTCCGAAAAATCGCGTCGATCGAGTTTATCATCCTGCCAGCGGCGGCGCCCCGCGGCTAGCCGCCGACCAGCGGAGGCAGCACGTCGACGACGTCACCGGGGCACAGCCGCGCGGTGGGGGCGACGTCGCAACCGTTCACCAGGAGCACCCGCGGGAGCTCGTCCGGGATGCGGAGGCGGTCGAGAAGCTCCCGGAGGGTCGCCCCCTCCGGGAGCTCGACCCGGGTCGCCCCCCGGCGGGGCCCGGGGGGACGGTAGTCGGCCAGATTCGCGAAGAGGCGGACCTCAACCTGCACGGTACCGGACGGCGCCCCGGCCTCAGGCTCCGTAGACCTTGCGCAGCTCCGCCACGGCCCACTTGACCGCGTCCTCCGGCGACGTGCCCTGGAGGTTGCGGGCGAACATGTCGACGATGATGAACTTCGAGAGTGCCTCGGTCGCCTTGCGCCCGGCCGGGCCTGCGTACCCGACCTGCCGGGCCGACTGAAGCGTCTCGCGGAAGACCGTGGTCCTCGGGTCCTTCGTCCAGAGCGCGTGGTCGAAGTAGATCTTGGTCCCCGGGATGCCGAACGTATCCATGGTCTCGAAGTACTTGTCGTACTGGGGCCGGTCCATGTAGAAGCGGATGAAGTCCTTGGCGACCTGCTGGTTCTTCGAATACTTCATCACGCAGCTGTTCCAGGCCGGCAACCAGTAGAACCGGCCGGCCGGCCCCGGGGGGAAGTGGCCGTGATTGGTGCCGCGGTAGACGTCCGGAGCCTGCTTCCGGGCGGCCACGTAGATGCTGGGGGCGTTCCCGGTCAGCGAGATGTCGGACGAGAGGAACGCACGGTTGTTGTTCGAGTCGTCCCACCCGAGCCCGCCCTCGTCGAAGACTTCCTTCCAGAGCGCGTTGTTGAACTTCACGGCCTCGACGACGGCCTTGGTGTCGAGGACGACCGTCTTCCCGTCCTTCTCGACCTCCATGCCGCCCCACATCCACACGAGCGGGTAGCACCAGTTGTTGGGATCGTTGATGCTGTGGCCAAACGCCTGTCCGAAGGGCTTTCCCTTGGCCTTGAGCACGCGGCCGGTGGCGCGGAACTCGTCCCACGTCGCGGGATACTTGACGCCATGCTCCTTGAACCAGTCCTCGCGGTACGTGATCGCCCACGAGATGATGAACTGCGGCACCCCGATCCAGCGCCCGCCGGAAAACGTGTTGACCTTGGCGTAGTCGTACCAGCCGCCCTGCCGCCGCCCGATCTCCTCGGCCACGTCGGACACGTCCGCCAGCGCCGCTTCGTAGAGGAGCGGGTGGTTGTTCGCGATGATGATGATGTCGGGCCCGGTCTGCGCCTGGATCCCCGCGGTCGCCCGCGCCTGGATGTCGTTCTGGTTGATCCGCTCGACCTGAACCTGCACGCCGGCCTGCTTTCCGAACTCGGCAGCCTGCTGGTCGAAGAGGATGTCCGCCGCCTGGACGAAATGCGACCACTGCAGCAGGTGGAGCCGCGTCCCCCGGGGCGCGGCGGGCGCCTGGGCGTGGGCCAGGATGCCCTGGAGGCCGCCGGTCGCCGCCGCGCCGGTCGTCATCGCGGCGCTCCGGAGCCAGGTTCGCCGCGTGATCCGCCGCACTGTCGTGGTCTCCGGTCGGTCGCCGCGTCTCATGGCAGTCCCTCCTCGTGGGCTCGAAGTGCGATCCGCGGAGTGGCGCCCGCCCGTCTATTGTGCGGCAGTCCGCCCCCGCGGGGAAGGCCGCCGAGGTCGGGAAGGGTCCGGAAGCCGCGGGCAGGTTACTGCGAGGTCAGGCGGAGCCGGGCCCCGATGGCCAGCGGGTCGTCGAGGTCCATCCCGTTCAACTGCGCGAGGGCTTGTGGCGTGACCCGGTACCGCGCGGCAAGCGCCGAGAGCGTGTCGCCCTTGCGGACCACGACTTCGCGCGGAGCTCCGGGGGCGGGCTCGGTCCGGGCCGCGGCGCCCGGGGGGCGTCTGGTCGACGCCGGCACGACCAGCTCCCGGATCCCGCGCAGCCGACCGCCCGGGAGGTGGTTCAGCTCCGCCAGTCGCTGGGGTGTCACCCGATGGATCCGGGCGATCTCGGCCAGGGACTGGTTGCGCCCGATCCGGTGCACCGTCCACACGGGAAGGCTGGACGGGGCCGCCGCCTGGAGCGCCGCGTCAAACCGGGCCCCGGCGCCCGGCGGCAACCGGAGCGTATAGCTGCCGAACGGCGGCGTGATCCGGGCGAGCAGCGCCGGATTCAGATCGCGGATCTGATCGACGGTGACGGCCGCCAGGCTCGCGATCGTATCGAAGTCGAGGACCCGCCGGATGGTCACCTCGTCATAGGCGAGCGGAGACTCGAGCGTGACGTCAAAGCCGTAGCGCGTGGGCGCACGCGTGATCACGGCCGCGGCGAGGATCTGCGGGACGAAGAGCTTGGTCTCGTCCGGCAGATGCCGCGTCTGGGTCAGTGCCCAGAAGTCGCTCGTCCGGGCGCGCTGGATCGCGCGCCCCACCCGGGCCTCGCCCGCGTTGTATCCAGCCTGAGCCAGGAACCAGTGCCCGAACAGGCCGTACAGGTCGCCGAGGTACTCGGCGGCCGCCATGGTGGACTTGACCGGATCGAGCCGCTCGTCGAGCCACCGGTTTATGACGAGGCCGTAGCGCCGCCCCGTGGCCTCCATGAACTGCCACATCCCCTTGGCGCCAACCCGTGAGACGGCCCGGGGGGAGAATCCGGACTCGATCATCGCCGTGTAGGCGAGCTCCTCGGGCAGCCCCCGCTCCCGGAAGATCCGCTGGATCATCGGCAGGTAGCGGCCCGACCGCGAGATCCACATCCCGAAGCGCTCGCGATCCCTGGCGACGAAGTGATCGATCAGGGCCTCCACCGGGGCGTTGACCACCACAGGATAGGTGGGGACCGGCAGTCCGGGCGGCACGTGGACGGTCGAGCCGGTCTCCGGCTGCACGTCGAGGCGCTCCTCATCGAAGCGATTGGCGGGCGCCCCGGATTGGACCTCTGTCGCGTCGCCCTCCGCGGCGGTGTCCTCGGTCGGCTCCGGGACGGTGGCGTCCTCGGGTGCGAAAAGGTCGGGCTGCCCCGGGGGGCGTGGCGGGATCGGGGGCTCGGGGACGGCCGCGAGCAGGTAGCTATCGGCTCCGGCGAGGCCTCCCGGGAAGCCGGCGGCCGGGAGCGGACAGAGGGTCGTGGCCGCGGCGACCAGCGTCACCCCGGTGAGCGACAACTTGCTCCACCAGCACCACGATCGCACCCTCATGAAGATCGATTCGGAGGACAGCTGGACGACTAACCGCGCCATTCTTAGCACGCGCCCCGGGCCACTGTCAACCGGAAAACACCGCGTGGATGGCGCGTAAGTAGGCGTCACTGCAGACGAACGGATCTGCTCCTCACGGGACCTCGAGCGGACGCGCCACTCGCACGGGTCCCACAAGCCACCGGGCTCGGTCGGTCAGGTCGAGGCCAATCCGATCGGCCGCCACGATCCGCACCCGGGTCACCCAGACCTCCGCCTCCTTCGCGGGGCTGGTCGCCCGCGGTAGAAATCGCACGCCACGTCCCGGCGTCCGGGGATGCGGCTCGCCGCGGAGCTTGGCGCCTCCGTACGCGGACACCCGGATCGCGACGACGACCCAGTCGCCCGAGGGCACGCCGTCGAAGGCGAAGAGCCCGGCAGGGTCCGTTCGCTGACGCCACGGGTGGTAGGCTTGCGGATGCTCCTCGGCGCTGTCCGTCGGCGTGGCCACTCTGCCCGGGCGCTCCGCTCCGCTCCGCAAGCGCGGCGAGGCCGACGTCCTGGGAGCGGCCGGGGCGAACGGGCGCGGTTCCGGTGCCTTGGAAGCGGACGGCGTGACCGGCCGAGGGGGCGCCAGGGCCGGGGGCTCCGCGACCAGATCGCCTTCCGTAGGGTTCTGCCGGTCGATTCGCCCCTGGTGGGCAGCGAGCGCGGCCTGGACTCGCGACACGGCGGACTCGTGTTGCGCGCCGGACGTCCGCGCGCTCTGCCGGATCCGCTCCAGCTCCGTGACGAGGGCGGGCGTGGCCGGGTAGAGGGTGACCTCGACGCCGCTGAGCGGCGTCGAGGCTCCGACCGGGGACTCCTCCTCGATCGAGAGGCGGCCCCACACGCCGCCGGGCGCGCCGAGGTTCTCCAGGGCCTCGGTGACCTCGGCGGCCGGATCCTCGCCCACCGCTCCGGCCATCCTCGCCGGAGCCGCGGTCCCGAGCACGAGGAGGGTCATCCCCAGCGCCCGACACGCCCGCGGCCGAAGTCCCGTCATGCGGGCCGGGTCTTCCAGCGCCGGTGCACCCAGAACCATTGCTCCGGATGGGCCCGGACGTGGCGCTCGATCGCCGCCGTGAAGCGGGCCGTGTTCACGAGAATATCGTGATCGAGGTCGCCCGTAATGACCAGCGGAATCTCCGGGTCGAGGACCAGCTCGTGGCTCCCGTCCGGAAGCCGGTGGATGAACGCTGGCACGACGGGAGCCCGCGTCTTCAGGGCCAGGACCGCAAGGGCGCGCGAGGTCGACGCCGCATGACCGAGGAAGGGCACAAAGACGCCTTCCCGTCCCGCATCCTGATCCAGCAGGATGCCGATGCACTCCCCGCGCGCCAGGGCCGCGCGGACGCCCTGCACCGCCTCGCGCTTGGAGATGGCCCGGAGACCGCTCCGCGCGCGCGCCCGAGCGATCAGGGCATCGAGGTATGGGTTGTCGAGGGGCCGCACGACCACGCTCAGCCCGAAGCCCGCCAGCCCATGCGTCGCCGCGAGCAGCTCCCAGTTCCCGAAGTGCCCGGTCAGGAAGAAGATGCCCCGCCCCTGGGCCAGCGCCTTCGCGATGTGCTCCGTCCCCGTGCCCCGTACCCGCCGCAGCACGCGCTCCGCGGACCCGAAGAACAGGCGGCAGCACTCCACCGTCGTGAGTCCCAGGTGCTCGAAGCACCGCCGCGCGAGCATCGCCCGGGCGGCCGGGGACAGGCTGTCGCCGTAGACGAGCGTCAGGTTGTCCAGCGCGACATGGCGGCGCCCCGGCAGGATCCGGTAGGCCGCCCGACCGAGGCCGACCCCGAGACCGTGCGCCGCCCGGGGAGGCAGCCGGCCGACGAGTCCCCCCACCAGACCGACCAGCACCGCCACCGCCCGCTGGCCCGCCCGGCGCCAGGGCGTGGCCGGCCGCCGCCGTCCCACGGAGCCCTAGCGCAGCAAGCCGAGGAGCGTCAGGCTCACGCCGGCGATGAGCGCCGACGCCGGGATCGTCAGGATCCACGCCCAGACGATTCGCCCGGCGATACCCCAGCGCACCGCGGAGAGGCGAGTGGTGGCGCCGACTCCCACGATGGCCCCGGTGATCGTGTGCGTCGTGCTGACCGGGATGCCGGCCACCGCGGTGCCGATGAGCATGAGCGACCCGGCGGTCTCCGCGCAGAATCCGCCCACCGGCTTCAGCCGGGTGATGCCCATCCCCATGGTCCTGACGATCCGCCAGCCCCCAGCCAGCGTTCCCAAGCCGATGGCGGCGTGCGCCGACAGGATGACCCACACGGGCACGTGGAACTCCGGACCGAGGTGGCCTGTCGCGAACAGGAGCCCCGCGATGATCCCCATCGTCTTCTGCGCATCGTTGGTCCCGTGTCCCAGGCTGTAGAAGGCGGCGGACACGAGCTGGAGGCGCCGGAAGAGGCGGTCGATCCGACTGGGGGACGCGTGCCGGAAGACGCGCATTACGCTGACCATCAGGGTGAACGCGATGACGAGCCCGAGGAGGGGCGAGAGCACGATGAAGAGCGCCGTCTTGATCAGGCCGGCCGGCACGAGGCTTGCGACGCCGGCCTTCGCGACCGCAGCGCCCGCCAGGCCACCGATAAGGGCGTGCGAGGAACTGGACGGGATCGCCGCGTACCAAGTGATCAGGTTCCACGTGATTGCACCGAGCAAGGCCGCCAGGATCACCAGCGCGTCCACGCTCTCCGGATGCACGATGCCCTTGCCGATCGTCCGTGCGACGCTGACACCGAACCCGAACGCCGCGACGAAGTTGAAGAACGCCGCCCAGACGACCGCCTGCGTCGGGCTGAGCACCCGGGTGGACACCACGGTCGCGATCGAGTTGGCCGCGTCGTGGAAGCCGTTGATGAAGTCGAACAGCAGCGCGACGGCGATGATGAAGACGATGAGGGCGGCGGGCTCCATGCCGGCGGGCCTAGCCCATCTTCAGCATGATGCCCTCGATCACGTTCACGACATCCTCGCATCGGTCGGTGACCTCCTCGAGGGTCTCGTAGATCTCCTTCCACTTGATCACCTCGATCGGGTCGGTCACGTCCGCGAATAGGGCGGCGATGAGCTCCTTCAGGAGTCGGTCGGCCTCGTTCTCCAGCCGGTTCACCTCGACGCAGTGATTGTGATACGCCTTGCTCGACGCCCGGAGGCACCCCACGGCTTCCTTCACCGAGTCCGCGGTCTTCACGATCACGTCCGCGAAAGCCCGAGCCCCCGAGGTCGGCTCCTTGATGCGGTAGAGCACCAGCCGGTCGGCGGCCGCCTCGACCAGGTCCAGCACGTCGTCGAGCCGCGACGCCAGTGCGTACACGTCCTCCCGGTCGAAGGGCGTGACGAACGTCGTATTGATCTTCCGGATGAGGTCGTGCGTCAGCACGTCACCGGCATGCTCGAGCTCCTTGATGGCCATGGCCTTCGCCGGCGCATCCTCGAAGTCGAAGATCATCTCGCGGAGCCGTCCGGCGGCCGCCACGATGTTGCGCGCCTGCTCCTCGAAGAGGTCGAAGAACCGTTCCTCGCGCGGGATCAGCCGGAACACCACGCTATCGCTCCCGGACCGCGGCGCGGTCCCGCTGGGCGCGGGCTCGCAACCACTCCACGCCAATCGGAATGACGGACAGGATCACCACGATAGCGATCACGATGTGGATGTAACGGCCGATGTCCGGGATGGTCCGGCCCATGAGATAGCCTGCCCACGTCAGGCCGGAGACCCAGCCAACGCCGCCCAGGACGTTGTATGCCAGGAAGCGCCGGTACTCCATCCGGCCGACGCCAGCGACCACGGGCGCGAAGGTGCGGATGATCGGGATGAACCGCGCCAGGACGATGGTCTTGCCCCCGTGGCGCTCGTAGAACTCGCGCGTCCGCACCAGGTGGTTGCGGCTGAACCATCGCGAGTCCTCCCGCGTGAAGATCCGCGGCCCTGCGCGGTAGCCGATTGCGTACCCGACGCTGTCGCCCGCGATCGCGGCCACCACCAGCAGCCCGTTGAGCAGCCAGATGTCGAGGCCGCCCGCGGCGGCGACGAGACCGGCCGTGATGAGCAGGGAGTCGCCCGGCAGGAAGAAGCCGACCAGGAGCCCCGTCTCGGTGAACACGATCGCGACGAGCGCGACGTATCCCCCCCAGCGGACCAGCTCGTAGAGAGCGGCCGGATCGCTGAGGAGCCGGAGGAAGTACTCGATCACCGGCGGGCCCCGTCAGCGCGCGAGCGTGCCGATCCGCATGCCGTAGAAGGACCGCCAGACGAACACGAGCGACACGACGAAGAAGGCCGCCGCCAGCGTCCGGCTGATCCCGGCGCCGCCCTCCGCCGTCAGTGTCACCGCCAGCTCCACCGCCAGCAGCCCGAAGAGGGTCGTGAACTTGATCACCGGGTTCATGGCCACCGACGACGTGTCCTTGAACGGATCCCCCACCGTGTCGCCGATCACCGTCGCCGCGTGCAGCGGCGTGCCCTTCTCCTTGAGATCGACCTCCACCACCTTCTTGGCGTTGTCCCACGCCCCGCCCGCGTTCGCCATGAAGATGGCCTGGTACAGGCCGAACAGCGCGATCGAGATCAGGTAGCCGATGAAGAAGTACGGCTCGAGAAATGCGAAGGCGAGCGTCGAGAAGAAGACGGTCAGGAAGATGTTGAACATCCCCTTCTGCGCGTACTGCGTGCAGATCTCGACGACGCGCTTGCTGTCCTCGACCGAGGCCTTCGTCGCTCCCTCCAGCCGGATGTTCGCCTTGATGAACTCCACCGCCCGGTAGGCCCCGGTCGACACGGCCTGGGTCGACGCGCCGGTGAACCAGTAGATCACCGCGCCGCCGCTGATCAGGCCCAGCAGGAACGGCGGGTGTAGCAGCGACAGCTTGTCGAGGTTCTCCGAGAGCCCGTGGGTGAGCAGCACGATGATCGAGAAGATCATCGTGGTGGCGCCGACGACCGCGGTGCCGATCAGGACGGGCTTCGCGGTGGCCTTGAACGTGTTACCGGCGCCGTCGTTCTCCTCGAGGAGCGCCTTGGCCCGCTCGAAGTCGACGTCGAACCCGTGATCCTTCCGGATCTGCTGCCGGACGCCGGGGACCTGTTCAATCAGCGACAGCTCGAACACCGACTGCGCATTGTCCGTCACGGGGCCATAGGAGTCCACCGCGATCGTGACGGGCCCCATGCCGAGGAAGCCGAAGGCCACCAGCCCGAAGGCGAACACCGCCGGCGCCAGCATGATGCTCCCGAGCCCCCCGGTGCTCACCAGGTACGCGACGCCCATGAGCGCGGTAATGACCATGCCCAGCCAGTACGCGCTGAAGTTCCCCGCGACGAGCCCGGACAGGATGTTCAGGGAGGCCCCACCCTCGCGCGCCGACGTGACGACCTCGCGCACGTGCCCCGATTCGGTCGACGTGAAGATCTTGACGAGCTCGGGAATGATCGCGCCTGCCAGCGTCCCGCAGGTGATGACCGTGGACAGCTTCCACCACAGCGTGCCGTCGCCCAGACCCGGGATCAGAAGGTAGGAGGCGAGGTACGTGAGAACAACGGACACGCCCGACGTCAGCCACACGAGAGACGTGAGCGGGGCCTCGAAGTTCATCTCGCGGGCGCCCGCGTAGCGGCTCCGGGTCACCGCCTCGTTAATCAGGTAGGACGCCCCGCTGGTCACGATCATCAGGACGCGCATCATGAAGAGCCAAACCAGGAGCTGGACCTGAACCGTCGGGTCCTTCACCGCGAGGAGGATGAAGGAGATGAGCGCGACGCCGGTCACCCCGTAGGTCTCGAAGCCGTCTGCGGTGGGGCCGACCGAATCACCGGCGTTGTCACCCGTGCAGTCGGCGATGACCCCCGGGTTGCGCGCGTCGTCCTCCTTGATGTTGAAGACGCTCTTCATGAGGTCCGAGCCGATGTCCGCGATCTTCGTGAAGATCCCGCCAGCGATCCGGAGGGCCGCCGCGCCGAGCGATTCCCCGATTGCGAAGCCGATGAAGCACGGCCCGGCGTACTCCCCGGGCACGAACAGAAGGATGCACAGCATGAGGAAGAGCTCCACGCTGATCAGCAGCATCCCGATGCTCATCCCCGACTCGAGCGGGATGGAGTACACGGGCAGGGGCCGGCCCGCGAGGCTTGCGAACGCCGTGCGCGAGTTCGCGAAGGTGTTGATCCGCATGCCGAACCACGCGACGCCGTAGCTCCCGCCGATCCCGATGAGACTGAAGAGCAGGATGATCACGACGCGCACGGGCTCGAGCCGGAGCAGGACGCCGAAGTAGAGGAGGATGATGAGTCCGATGAAGATCTCGAGGATGAGGAGGAACTTGCCCTGCGTCACAAGGTACGTCTTGCACGTCTCGTAGATCAGCTCCGAGATCTCACGCATCGCCGGGTGGACCGGCAAGCTCTTGACGCGCCTGAAGATCACGAGCCCGAACACGAGCCCCAGCACGCACACGCCGAGCCCCGCGAGCAGGAGCGTCCGCCCGTTCACGCCCATCAGCTCGATCAGCCCGATGTCCGGCATGCGGAGGCTCGCCTCGCCACCTCCCGCGTGGGGCGCTGCGGCCGGCGGAGCGGTCTGAGCGAGCGCCGGGGCGGCGAGCGCCCCCAGGCCCAGCACGATCGCCAGCAGACAGACGACCACCGGCAACGCCGCAGCTCGGCGGCCGAACGAACAGCGCATCACGTTCATGTAGAGGTCTCCTGAAAACGGAGGATGCCGTAACGGGTCGGCCGCGAACCGGCGAACAGTATAGCAGAGGCGCCTTCGACGGGCGCCGGCGCCGCGACGGGCGCGCGGCCCTTGCCGGCCGCGGATCCCGTGTCTACGATGGAGCGGTGATCGATACTTCGTTGCGGCCGGCGAGCCGACCCGCACTGCCCGACCTGCGGTCGACCGGTCGCGTGGTCGGGAAATCCCGCGCGGCCCGTCTGCTCCCGCGGGGGCAGGCTCATCGACCTCGGCGTCTGGCTGGACCAGGAGGACCGGAGGCTCCGCTCTCGCTCCCCGCCTCGTCCGGGCGGGCCGCCGCGCAGGCTGAGGAATGATCGACGGCTTCCTGCGGGATCCGGCGGGTGCCGTCCAGGTGCTTCTCCTCATGGTCCCGGCCCTGCTGCTGGCGGTCACGGTGCACGAGGTCGCGCACGGCTGGGTCGCGGACCGACTCGGCGACCCGACGGCACGGCTGTCCGGTCGACTGACCCTCAACCCGCTCCCCCACATCGATCCGCTCGGTGCGCTCGCGTTCGTCATCGCGGGCTTCGGCTGGGCTCGGCCGGTGCCAGTCAACGCGCGGAATCTTCGACGACCGGTGCGCGACATGGCGTGGGTCGCCGCCGCCGGACCGCTCTCGAACTTCGTCGTCGCGTTCATCGGCCTCCTCGCGCTGGTGCTCGCCGCTCGCTACCTCGAGTCGCCCTTCGTCGCCCGGCCGGTCGCGGGGATGCTGCGCTTCGTCTACACGTTCAACCTCGGGCTCGCGATCTTCAACCTGATCCCCCTCCCGCCGCTCGACGGGGGCCACTTTCTCCCGTACTTCTTCCCGCGGCGCTCCTGGCCGCTCCTCGCGCGCCTGGAGCAGTACGGCCCGCTCATCCTGCTCCTGCTCGTCTTCTCCGGCGCGACCCGCTACATCCTTGGGCCGCTGTTCGCCCTGGTCAACGCCTTCTACATGACGGTCCTCGGGACGATCCTCTGAGCGGAGCGGCGCCGGCGGGATCCGGCCGGAGGCCAGCACGACGCGTCCGCGATGGCACCCGGATGACGTGGCGGGATTCAGGGCACCGCCTGACCGTCGCCGGCCCGACCCCGGGCAGTCGAGGATCACTTCGCCCACCAGGGTCTCGGTCCCGGGCGCGGGTGTGATCGCGGGCCTGTCTGGACCTCGGGCGTGGACGCCCGGCTAGGCGCTCGCCGCCAGGACCCGGGCGTGCCGCTCGGTCTCATTCTCGTCGCCTACGCCCTCCTGCACATCGGCATCCGGCTCCTCGCTCCCGACGCGGTCGAGCACGACGAGGCCGAGCAGCTCCTCCTCGCCCAGTCGCTGGCCCTCGGCTACGGCCAGGCGCCTCCCCTCTACACCTGGCTCCAGCACGGCGTCTTCCGAATGCTCGGCGTCGGCGTCCTCGGACTGGCGGTCCTCAAGCACGCCTGCCTGCTCGGGGTGTACGGCGGCACGTACCTGGCCGCCCGGCGCCTCCGCGGCGACCCGGACCTGGCCACCGTCACGGCGCTGTCCCTGTGGCTGGTGCCCGCGGTGGCCTGGGAGGCGCCGCGCGATCTGACGCACTCCGTGCTCGCCGCCGCCCTGGCTATGCTGACGGTCCATGCGCTCGTGGCGCTGGCCGATGCGCCGAAGGTCTGGCGGTACGCCGCCCTCGGGGGGCTCGTCGGCTTCGGCTTCCTCGCCAAGTACAACTTCGTCCTCTTCGCGGGGGGGCTCCTCGGCGCGGCGCTGTCCGTTCCCACGTTCCGCGCCGCGCTCCTCGACCGCCGGAGCGCAGTGACCGTCCTGGCGGCCGCGGCGGCCGTCAGCCCGCATCTCGCGTGGCTGGCCGGTCATCACGCCCTTCTGTCGGCGACGGACAAGCTCCGCCTGGGCACGCGACCGCTCGACGGCGCGGGGATCGGCCTGGTGCAGGTGCTCACCGACCTCGTGGCGTTCCTGGGGCCCCTGGTCGTCATCGTGACGCTGTTCGTCCCCGCCGTCCGCCGGTCTGCAGCCGACCCCGACCCCCTGCGCTCCGCGACCCGGCGGCTCCTCGAACGCTACCTCGTCGTCCTCGTCGCGACCCTCGTCCTGAGCGTTCCCTTCGTGGGGGTGCGGGTGTTCAAGGCCCGATGGTGTCTCGCGCTCCTGGTGGTGGCGCCCCTGGCGTTCTTCCTTCGCGCGCCTGCGGCCGCGCTCGGACCCGACTCCGTCCGGCGGCTCACACGCGCCTTGCTCGCCGTGGGGATCCTCACCCTCGGCGTCCGCTTCGCGGATGTCTGGAGCGGGCCATCGCTCGGCATGCCGTCGCGCCTGCACCTGCCGATCCGCGAGCTCGCCGCCGGGATCCGAGCCGCCGGCTTCCGGGGCGGGACCATCATCGCGGCCGACGTTCCGCTCGGAGGCAACCTGCGGCTCCACTTTCCCGACAGTCGCGTCCTCACGCCGGAGATCGAGGCCCTCGTCGTGCCGACGCCACCTGGGGCGCTCCAGTGCCTGGTGGCCTGGCGCCCGCGCCGAGAGCCGGGAGTCCTGGCCTCCCTGCTGGCGTTTGCGGGCGAACGACTCGGTCGTCCCCTGCCCGGCGCGGACTCCTCGTTCGCGATCGAGGCTCCCCTGTCCCCGCCCGCAGGCCGGGCCTACGCACTCCGGCTCCTTGCTGTCCCCCCGGGCCCCCCCCCGTGCGAGAACGCGGTCGCGCCCCCGGCGCGCGCCGCGCCGACGCCCCGGCGGGGACCTCCGCTCGACACGCTCCAGAAAGACGAGGGGCCCGGATCTTGAGATCCGGGCCCCTCGTGGAAGTACCCCGGCGGCGACCTACTCTCCCGCACCGCTACCAGCGCAGTACCATCGGCCCTGGAGGGCTTAACTGCCGTGTTCGGGATGGGAACGGGTGTGGCCCCTCCGGTATGACCGCCGGGAATCGGCAATCCTCATACGCGATCCTCGAGCGCCGTCACGTCGAATGGATTGGAACGAAGCCAATCCGCGGTCAAGCCGCACGGCCGATTAGTACCGGTAAGCTGAACCCCTTACGGGGCTTACACCTCCGGCCTATCAACCTGGTCATCTTCCAGGGGCCTTCAGAGGCTTGCGCCTGGGAGGTCTCATCTTGAGGCGGGTTTCGCGCTTAGATGCCTTCAGCGCTTATCCCTGCCGCACATAGCTACCCAGCATTGCCCCTGGCGGGACAACTGGCACACTAGCGGTGCGTCCACCCCGGTCCTCTCGTACTAGGGGCAGCTCC